>CAYZZI010000049.1:0-1789 GCA_964482795.1 uncultured Klebsiella sp. | reverse complement strand
TGATGCCAATCCCAAAAGCTAAACCCATCTGCACCCGCATAGTACAAGCCCATATCGTCGGGAGGACCATATATACCACAGCCAAAGTTTCTTGGAGTGTATGAATAGCGACAACCAAATGATTTAAACGTGTTGGCCTCTGAACCAGTACCAAGAACAACACTGTGCACATCAGCCTCGTTCTCAAATGACGCCCAGAACGCCACACTAAAAGTTTTGTTGGCGAGATCAATGGTTGTTTGGTGGTAATCATCCACGCCATCAAACTTTTGTGCGACACCCATCACCGAATCTACCTGAACTGGCACTGTGCTCCCAGTAGTACGCACACCATCGAGCGGATACCAGGCGAGCAACCCTGAATTCAAACCAAAACTATACGGAGTCGCAGTTGGAGTGGGAGTGTTTGTTTGCGCCACAGTGCGCGTCGGCGTACTACTCCGCACTGGTGTATGTGTTGCTGTTTGGTTGGGGGCAGGATAGGTGTATTCGATGATGGATGGCAATATTCCTGTATCTGGTATGTCGTTCCAGTCCATGTTTGTACGCCATAACAGATGAATGGCTTGACTTGATCCAGCTGCCAAGTCAGGTTGGAGATACGGTGACGTAGCCCATCGTTCAAAACCTATATTTTTACCAGATTCACCAACATAATTACCAACAATAGCTCCTTTTTCTGGACCTACCATCCAATGAAACACATTTGTGCCGGTAACATTTTTCGCCCCTATGTACGGTCCCAAAGCAGGTTCAGTTGTAGTATTGAACGCGTTATGAGCGATTGCGAATGAAGCTAAACAATTATGTTCAATATCGTTCATAATTGTCGCCAAATAGCCACGCTGACCACCGCGACGCCGTGATTCAGCTACTGCTTTAGCTTGATCCCATGTCAACAAATCATGATTAATCTCGTACTCGTGCACATTGCCCGCACCATCAATCCAGCGACATTGATTGGCAAGGGTTGGTGTTGTTTTCATCACACCATGAGGGGCTAGGTTTTTGATGCGATTGATTTCGCTCAGGCTTAATGCACGGTTGTAGACCATGACGTCGCGCATCACACCTCTAAAATATGCATTATTCCATGGTGACCGCCCAATCCAAAAATGACTGGTTGTTTGCAGTGACGATCTTGCCACATCAGATGCAACAACGATACCATCAACCAATATTTTACGTACCCCACTATTTTTGTCGTATGTACATGCGTAGTGATGCCATGTTGATTTATCAAACGCACCTGGCAATGTGTAGTACAAATCATTAGAATAGAAACCACAATAAAATGCAGTTGTACCTCTACTCACATCATTAATTCCACCAATCATCAGGCCTTGATTGTCACCCGGTCTATCACCACCAGCAATCACAAGTTGATAATCACTTTTCCAATTAAATTGAGCCCACACCGCCACCGTAAACGATTTATTCGCCAAATCAATACTCGTCTGATGATAGTCATTCACCCCATCGAATTGCTGCGCCGCCCCCATGATGGTATTAACCTGCACCGGCAATGTACTGCCAGTTGTGCGAATCCCATTGAGTGGGTACCAGGCTAGTAACCCATCGGTCAGACCATATCCCTGTGGTGTAATGGTGGGAGTCAGTGATGGCGTCATGGTCGCCGTAGGGGTCAATGATGCCGTCCATGTCGGCCGGACTGGCGGCTCGACATTGACGCGATAGATAGTACCGTCACGTACATAAAACATTAACTGCTTGCCACTCAGCTGCCGTAAGATGGTATCACTACTACTTGGTACGCCACTCTCTTGTC
>CAYZZI010000048.1:0-24526 GCA_964482795.1 uncultured Klebsiella sp. | reverse complement strand
CCTCTGCCACGCGCGTTCCCGTGTTCGGATTGATGCCGTAGTTCGGTCCGCGGAGCTGGAGCGTCTTGCCGATGGTGAGATTACCTGCGTAGGTGCCGGCACCGATATGGATGATGTCACCCGTGGTGGCATTATCCACACCGCGCTGAATTGAACCGGAGTTGGCCGTGACGAACAGCTCACCCGTCTTGACGCGAATCAAGCCGATGGCCGCGTTGTCCTGCTTGTGCACCAACTTGTCTTCGATGGCCAGGTTCTCCGCCACGCTGGCCTGAGCGCCCGTTTTACCATCGAAGCTGGCTGTGGTTGCATCAATTGTCGACGCATTGTCTACCAACTGGATGTAATTGCCGCTTTGACCAGCAAATGCAACATTCCCCATGCTCGGTACACTGGCACTGCTATTCTCAACGCTGATCGCATGTGATCCGCCAGTAATGCTCACGCCTGCGCCAATTGTTGCGTGAACCGCAGCGTGCGTCGTGCTATTCGGGCTATCGTTAACACGAATACCAATACCACTCGCCTGAATCGAAAGATTGCTCACACTACCGTGTGCGCCATCATTGGCATTGGAGTTTGAGCCCTCAAAGTTGTTGAAGTGAATACCGGTGTTTACACCTGAAATGCTGCCACCACTAATGACCACGGCCGATGTGGATGCAACACCCCAGACGTTCATACCTTCGCTCGGAATGAGCGTTACTGCAGTCGCACTAATCGTGTTTCCGCTGACCGTTGACGTGCCCATTCCAGCACCCAACGACATCACGCGGATACCACGCCACACGGATGTGGTAATGGCTGCTTCATCAGTGCTACTGATACCAGTAATCGTGTTATTGGCAATGGTCCACGGTGCCATATTCCCGTAGTGCACGCTATACATGACACCAGTCGAGCGGGCACTAATCGTGTTTCCACTAATCACACGGAAGTCTGCACTTCCAGTTTGTGCACCACCAAAATTGCCGGTCTGCACACCAACGCGCACATTCTGCATGACGTTGTTGGTGACCTTGGCATATGCACTGTTGTAGAGCATGACACCAATACCCCAGCGGCGGTTCGTATTGCTGTCAACATAGGTACCGAGATTTGCAATGCGATTATCGTGAATCACGTTTTGGGCCGAGCGTGTCTGGCTCTGTGGATAGAGCATGACACCTGCGTACGTCACGTTACGAATTGTGTTCTCTTGAATGACGAAATCTTGGAACGACGCTGAACTACTATCCCTGATACCACTCAGTGCGTGTTGATCAGCCCCATTTGTGCCAAACGCATTGCTGGTCAACGATGGGTTATCGCCATCAATACTGAACCCGCGCACCGATATGGCACTAGCGGCCAACGTAATTACGGCATCCTGCCCATCAGCAGCTGGCACCAACACCGCCTCAGCAACACGTGTGCCGGTGTTCGGCGAAATGCCATAGTTTGGACCACGCAAATCAACCGACTTGGTGATAACAATATTTTCGGCGTACGTACCGGCTGCAACCGTAATCACAGAACCGTTGATGGTGTCTGCACTGTTAATGGCTGCTTGAATCGAGTTAAAGTACCCGACTGTCGCCCCCGCATTCGTCACCTTAACTGGTGGGTACGTCACGGTCCCAATTGCGCTTTGATTTGCCTCAAGGGCCAACAGTTGAGCAGTATTCATGCCAATCGCATCGGTACTTACACTACTGCTTCCCTTACGATTGATGAAGCTCGTCAATATAGCAGTTGCACTCGAATTCGTTGGAATTGAGGCGGCGTCAATCGTGAATGTACCGGCAAAGGTAATGCTCTTGGTGATTTCGTTTTGCAATACCAGTGGTACACCGTTTGCAACAGCAATGGTTTCACCCGACCGAGCCACAGCAATGGCACGCTCAATGGCGCCTTCAATCGTGGATGGAGCAAGGTAGCTATTTGTGGTGACGATCAATCGATTTGCCACAAACCGACCAGCACCGCGTCCAGCAAAGTCCAAACCATCGCTGATACGATCAGCTATTGCATTGGCACCGGCTGCAGTTGTACGGTCAAGCACATTCCCATCGTTATCAACGATTATGGCTGACGTGGCATCTACACCACCTGTTGACCATGTTGCGAATGATTTTAATGAGGTGTTGCCTAGGTTAATATCATCAGTGTCGGCATGCAAGACAATGACGTCACCCCAAGGTGCATCAACACCGCGTACATCAACGTTATTTAATGTAATCCCACTGACATCGCTGTAGTACTGGAACGACAAGGCACCACGACCCACTGCACCAGTCATCGTCACGTTGTTCAACGACATGGTACCAGCAGGCGCCAATGCGGTCGATGTATTGCTAAACAACACACCATACCCATCAGTATTGGCATTACCGGCATTACCCAACGACATCGTCACATTTTGCAGGGTGACGTTCCCACTAAAGCCGTTAAACGTCACATCATGTGAATTTGCAACTCCATCAGTATTGTTATTGGTGAATGATGTGTTGCGAATCGTCACATTCGTCAATGCCGAGTTAGCCGAGCCACCAGCATTGACCGCGATTGCCTGTAAGCGGCTATCAGTGACATCCATATCTTCGATGAACAAGCCATCAAATGCTGTGACTGCGCTTGCTACGGCAATGCCAACACCATTCTGTACGAAGATACCATTCGAGATAGTGACATCTTCGAACGCTCCAGATGCAAAATGAACGGCACGTGCAAAATTCGAAACATTCACGCCGTTAATCGTCACAAAACTGGTCGTTCCAGTGTTCGAAAACACGATGGCATCTGCACTCACATTTGGTGCAGATGTCGTACGCGTGCGGCTCGCACTTGAGGTGTTACTTGGAGCCTGCGTCATGATTCCAATATTGAGAATCTGCAGTTGATTTGTGCTATCAAGACCAGTATCAGTGACCGTAACTGCTGCTTGTGTTGCATCAGTCGGAATCAAGATGGTCGTTGATGCATCATCACCTTCAAGTCGCATCAATTTGTTGATGACGATATTTTCGTTGTATAAACCAGCCGACACAAACAACGTACCACCCTCTCCGAGGGCGTTGATACCATCCTGTATTGTGCCAAACGCGTCAAATCCATAGGCACGGGCACAACCTGCACCGCCGTCAGGATCCGAACCAAAATCAGCACCCGACCAATCATCATCCACATATACGGCAATTGGAATTGTTGAATCCCAATTTGCTGTATTTGGCGGACAATTATTTGGCGTTGGCGTCGCCGTGGCAGTCGCCGTGGCAGTCGCCGTGGCAGTTGCCGTAGCGGTACGCGTGGCGGTCGCCGTGGCGGTCGCCGTGGCAGTACGTGTCAACGTACGCGTGGCCGTGCGCGATCGCGCTATTGCCGTCTGCGTCTGCGCACGTACCGCCGTCTGCGTACGCGCCACATTACGCCCTGGTGCACCTTGTGCTACCGTCGGCTGTTTCACTGGAGTTCGTGTCCGTGTTGCAACAACACGTTGTGATCGTTCGGCATCTTCCTGTGCAGCGACGCTGGGTGCAGGTACATTAATAAATGAACTGACCAACACCAACAGTGCTACCACGAAAGCGCCTACAACACTAGAAACAAAATAACCAAATCTGTTTCGCATGCCGCACCTTCATTCTTTAGAGACAAACACACCTGCTATCATGCTAGCGTTTTACGTGCGCTTTTTTACGGCATTTTCGTACATTTTTCGTTTATTTCGAAAATGTAAATCCGGCAAATACGCCGGATTTTTGTTATTATTAAATTGGTTTTACTTTTTTCATGAAACTACATGCTGTACCAAAAGAAATCGTGAGATTTTACAATTTATCCACCAAATCAGTGAACTTTGTTGGTTATCGAGTTACCGCATTAAAATGCACCAAATGCCATACCTCTGATCCATTACCATACATCATCACCATAGCCCTACTCAAAAACAGATTATACAGCAAAAACTGGCATTCACCACCACCATGCATGCCCAAAAGACGAAATCACGAATATTTGATAAGAATCATCAAAAAACGACATTCACTATGAGATTTCTACATTTTTTAAAAAAAGATCACAAAAAATGTAACCACGAACTGATTTTACGAAGAATTTATACTTGAATTATTTTCTTTTGTACAATATAATTGCTAATCATGATTGTAAAACAATTGAATCTATGCTGTCGCTTTTATTATTCTGAAGCAAGGTGGTAGGTACACATAGTATTGGAACGAGCGAGTGGGACATTAGATTATTAAGAGGACCCAAAACGACACAAGTGGAACGTTAGAGCCGATTACAAGACTATGACCTCTATTGCGATTTACATCATTCATAGAAGGTACGTATGGTTAAACGTCAAATTGCGCTGAACGAAGATGTTTTATTTGATAAGCCTCAGGTGATTACGATTGTAAAAACCGCATTGCGACGCTTGCGGGGCAAAAAGATTCAAGTTGACGACGTCATCAGCCAGATGATCCAACAAGGTGTGCAAATGACTCGGTCGCGATTTGAAGATTTATTCACCTCTCGACCAAATCGCATTAATGGAGCGACACCCAACACGATTGTAACACTCATACATGCATTCTTCACGCTTGATTCAAAGATACTCAATGCCAAAGAAGTACTCTTACTGGCGAATGCTGCGCGACTCCCCATTAATCTATGCGAACAGCTGAGCATTCATTTTTCACATGACGAGTGGCGTAATGCGTGGTTCGAGTACATCCCCTCGACACAGACCACGTTTCATCGTAATCACTTGATTGGGCGGAGTCGTGAATTCACGCTGTTATTGCAGATTCTCCTACAAGAGCGTGATCATCTTGTAATCAGTGGTGACGCAGGGCTAGGCAAGACCGTTCTCGCCCAAACGCTCATTCAAGAGATTGAGGTCTTAACCAGCCAAAACGTCACTTTTTTGTACGACTCCGGCATTTTCAAAACATATGCACAATTTGTTGCACAACTCGCAAATGCGCTCTATATCAAGCCGCTACACAACGAGCCAATCGAGTTACGTATGGCCAGCGTGTTATCGTCGAACAAAGTTCGATTCATCTTCATTGATGACATGCAAACTGACGCAACACAATCGCATATTTCGATTCTGAACACGTTTAGCCAACAATTTCCCAGAGTGCGGTTAATTATCACCACACAACGTGTCAGTCAGTTTGGCCAATTGCGTCAGTGTCACGAACATATCCTTAAGCCCCTCGATGATAGCCAAGTAAATTCACCTGCGATGCAGTTATTTCTGCATACACTAACCATGAATGGCGTGGTTACAACGGATATCAACCGGACTGCCTTATTGAGCATCTGCCAGCGTGCCCGTGGTAATCCGCAACACATTCAACTCCTCGCAACGATGCGTTCCGTTGAGGAGATTTCCACGAATAATCAATCGTACACGCAGTTACTCGATACACTTTCGGTACGTGAATTTGCCATCATCCGCCTACTTGTCGAGGTTCGCGGCCCAGTATCAACGACATTTTTGGGCTTTTACATGCGGCAAAATGACAGTACTCATAGCAATACCCAGGAGATTATTGACCGTCTCATCAATCGTGGCCTTGTGACGGTTGTGATGATTCACGGTCAAAAACATCTCGTGGCACATCAAGAATTACAAGATACATCGCTGAGTGAATCGCTCAACCAAAACCTTGACACAACTCTGCTCTTGCGCAAGCTAGCACAGATGATGCGTGGTATGCATCTGCGTGACTATCATGCATTAACCACACAAGATGTGGAGCTGATTGCAAATCTGCTTGAACGCTCCCATACCCGTTCCGATTACTTAGAAGATGTCTGTCATATCATTATTGCCTGGCAATATGTATGGATGCACGCCAACGCAACAGCGTCGATTATTTCATTGATCGAACGGTGTACCGTACAATTCACGACTGCCAATCGCATCCTCGTTGACCTTTATCTGGTAAACGGTCGCCTGCACGATTATCGTGGGAACACGCAAAGTGCACTCATCTGTGTACAACAGTCTCTTGAGACGCTCGACCAACCACACTCTGTCAAATGGGCCGAAGTCACCCTTGACTTTGTGAAAATTCAGTCACGATATCCGCAACTCTCACACGACCAAACAATTCATCTCGTCAATCAAGTTTGTGAGATTCTCCAGACCGATCAACAACACTACTTGCTGGGTATTGCACATAACATACTCTCTGGCACATATGCGGACAAAAACGACCTTGAACAGGCCTTTAGCGCGAGCTACAGTGCGCTACAACTATTCCGTGAATATGAACTTAGTTTGGGACATATTGATGCACTCCTCCACCGGAGTTTGTTGTACATGTATTCCGGTGATTACGACATTGCAAACGGCATCCTGCAAGGATTAATCCAGCAGATTCGCCCGTACAACCTGCCATATCTCCACGCGACCGCTCAACTCCGGATTGCAGGAATTAACGCGCTATTGCGCAACGTGGAAGTAGCACAACATTACCTTGCACAGTCATTCCAAGCCCTTCACCGGATTGGGAATGCGCACGAGATTCTAATGGTAGCAGACATCTACAGTCTTATTTGTTATCGTCAATCGCGCTTTGAGGATGCCTACGTCATCAACAAGGAAACATCATATCTGCGAAAAAAGCTCAATCTCCCGCGTATTACCTACTTCGAACAACTAGTCGAAGACAAGCGCAAAAAAATCATCGATGTAGTGGCACCTGAACTGCAAAGCACCCCCGTAAACCTCACCATTTACGATCTCATCGATAAATTGTGGGGACACCTCGAAGTCAAAAGCACGTAGTTTTCATCACCACCATACCACGTTCTTCGACGCATGCACCACGCATTCTGTGTATGAATCATCCGCGCCTGCGTGCCGCATCTATCTGAACACACATACCACACATATCGCACCTGTCATGAACTTGACATCCATGCAAAAAGATGTGAAAGTTATCTTCGGTGCGTCAAAAAGCACTTCAATCTATACATCATCGTGTACCGCTTTATTGATGTTGCGACCGAACACGCGTCGGGCGACTATTCGTTCGTCTCCGTTGGATACCCCCAACACGTGCGGTCGTTTGTGCGCACACACGGGTGACTATGCCCGGTCTCCTATCATAGTCAATGTGATAGACCCTGTCACACCGTTCACACATTGAGGAGCAGACATGTCAGACTCACAAGAGAAATGTCCGTATCACGGCGCAACTACCACGCCAAACAAGGGCACCCAAAACAAGGACTGGTGGCCAAACGCGCTCAATCTTGACATTCTTCGTCAACATGACACCCGATCCAACCCACTCGGTGACTTTGACTATCGTAAAGCCGTCAAAACGCTCGACTTTGCTGCCGTCAAGGCCGATATACGCGCCGTGATGCGCAATAGCCAAGAGTGGTGGCCAGCTGACTACGGCCACTACGGCCCCTTCTTCATTCGTATGACCTGGCATGCCGCCGGTACCTACCGCGTCGGTGACGGTCGTGGGGGTGCCAGCACTGGCAGCCAGCGCTTTGCACCACTCAACAGCTGGCCCGATAACGGCAATCTCGACAAGGCACGCCGCTTACTTTGGCCGATCAAACAGAAGTACGGCAACAAGCTCTCGTGGGCCGACTTGCTCGTCATCGCCGGTAACGTGGCTATCGAAGACATGGGTGGACCCAACCACGGTACCGCCCTTGGTCGTGTCGACATCTGGCACCCCGAAAAGGACATCTACTGGGGCTCCGAGGATACCTGGCTCGGCGACAAGCGCTACGGTGCAACCCGCCAAGACCTCGAGAATCCGCTTGCCGCTGTACAAATGGGCTTGATCTACGTCAACCCCGAAGGCCCCAACGGCAACCCAGACCCACTCTTGTCAGCTCAAGACGTACGCGAGACTTTTAAGCGCATGGCCATGAACGACGAAGAGACCTTTGCGCTCGTCGCCGGTGGGCACACCTTCGGCAAAGCCCACGGCAACGGCCCCGCCTCGTGCGTTGGTCCAGAGCCCGAAAGCGCCGAAATCGAGGCCCAAGGCCTTGGTTGGGCCAGCACGCACAAGAGCGGCAAGGGCGTCGACACCATCACCAGTGGCATCGAAGGTCCGTGGACGGCCAACCCCATCCAATGGGACATGGGCTATCTCGAGCTGCTCTACAAGTACGAGTGGCAACTCTCCAAGAGCCCGGCCGGTGCTCACCAGTGGTACCCGATTAACTGTGCCGAAGAGGACATGGCGCCACAAGTCGATGGCAGCGGCCAAAAGGTCCTGCCCATGATGACCACCGCCGACATGGCCCTCAAGTTTGACCCCATCTACCGCGCCATCGGCGAGCGCTTCATCAAGGATCCCGTCGGATTCGGCGAGGCCTTTGCCCGCGCCTGGTTCAAGCTCTTGCACCGTGACATGGGGCCCAAGAGCAACTACGTGACCGGTGACTACAAGAACGTCAGCTACACCTGGCAAGACCCGGTACCAGCCGGCAAGACGCCAACTGCTGATCAGGTTGCCAAGGCCACGGCCGCCCTCAAAGCCAGTGGATTGAGTGTCACCGATATGGTCGAGACCGCCTGGGCTAGCGCTGCCACCTTCCGCGGATCAGACAACCGCGGTGGCGCCAACGGAGCTCGCATCCGCCTGGCACCACAGCGCACCTGGGCCGTCAACAACCCAGCCTTGCTCAACAAGGTGCTCCCCGTGTATGAGAAGATCGCCGCTGACACCGGCATCAGCGTCGCTGACGTCATCGTGCTGGCTGGTGGCGTCGCCATCGAGAGCACCTGCGGCGTGGCCGTACCGTTCGCCGGTGGCCGCGGCGATGCCCGCCAAGAGGACACCGACGTCGAGAGCTTCGGCTACCTCGAGCTGCGCGCAGACGCCTTCCGCAACTATGTTGAGAAGGAATTCGCCGTCAGCCCCGAAGAGATGATGCTCGACAAGGCACAACTCCTCGGCTTGACCCCAGTCGAATTGACCGCGCTCGTTGGTGGTATGCGTGCCCTCGGCGTCAGCCGCACCGGCGAAGGGGTGTGGAACAGCACCGCCAAGCTCGACAACAGCTGGTTCAAGACCTTGCTCAGCATGGAAGTCAAGTGGGAGAAGAGCGGCTCCAACAGCTACGTCGCCAAGCACCGCATCACCGGCGCCGAAGTCCGCAAGGCCACGCGCATTGACCTCGTCTTCGGCTCGAACTCCGAGTTGCGCGCCATCGCCGAGGTCTACGCCCAAGACGACAACAACGACAAGTTCGTGCGCGACTTCATTGCCGCATGGAACAAAGTCATGAACGCTGATCGCTTCGATTTGCGCTAATCGTCGCAATAACTCACCACGAATCACCAGACCGAGCCGATGCGCGCGCATCGGCTCGGTCTGGTTCGCTCCGTACCCCCCTCGAACCAGAGTTTGTTATAATATCTCTATTCACGTCGTCAATGCGATGCACGCAATCCCACACGGACTGAATGTGACCTTGAATAGGGAGGTTCTGTATGACCGAAGATGCTCGTCCCAGCAGTGCCGCTACGGACATTTATCATCCGACGGCAGACATAGTCGCCAACGCCAACATCACTGCGTATATGCACCAAAAAGGGTGTAAAACGTGGGATGAATTACACCGCTGGAGCCTCGATCATTCCGACGAATTCTGGAATGACATGGCACAACGCCTCGAATGGTACAAGCCGTATACCACCATTCTTGATGACAGCGCCAAGCCCTTTTTCAAATGGTTTACCGACGGCAAAATCAATATCGTCCACAATGCCATTGACCGCCACCTCAAAACCTGGCGCCGCAATAAGTTGGCGTACATTTGGGAGGGCGAAGACGGCAGTGTACGCAACTTCTCATATGCTGACGTCAACCGCGAGGTGAGCAAACTCGCCAACGTGCTCAAGGCAATGGGTGTACGCAAAGGCGACATCGTCTCAATCTACTTGCCCCGCGTGCCCGAGTTGCCGTTTGCCATGCTGGCCTGTGCCAAAATCGGTGCAGCCCACTCAGTCATCTACGGCGGCTTCTCACATGAGGCCCTCCGTGACCGCATCGCCGACGCCCAATCCAAGGTACTCATCACCGCCGACGGCGGCTATATGCGCAACAAAGTCATCGAACTCAAGAAAATCGCCGATGATGCCATGGCGGCCAGCCCCACTATTCAGACCAGTATCGTACTCAAGCGCACCGGTCACGCCGTCGAGATGCAGACCGGCCGCGACTACTGGTACCACGACCTCATGTCGTTGCCCATCGCCAGCGAAAAGTGCGCAACCGAAGAGGTCGATGCCGAGCACCCACTCTTCATTCTCTATACATCCGGTTCAACCGGCAAGCCCAAGGGCGTCGTGCACACCCACGGCGGCTATGCAGTCGGCACCTCGGCAACATTCAACTTCACTTTTGACATCAAAGAAGACGACATCTACTGGTGTGCTGCCGATCCAGGTTGGATTACCGGTCACTCCTACATCGTCTACTCACCATTGATGGAGGGTGCCACCTCGATGATCTACGAGGGCGCACCCAACTACCCCTATCCCAATCGCTGGTGGCAGATCGTTGAGCGCTACAAAATCAGCATCCTTTACACCGCACCAACCGCCATCCGCGGCTTAATGCGCTTCGGCGATGCCTGGCCCAAACGCCACGATTTGTCGAGCCTGCGCCTGCTCGGTTCCGTCGGTGAGCCCATCAACCCCGAGGCCTGGCGTTGGTACTACGAAATCATCGGCGGTAGTCGTTGTCCTATCATGGATACCTGGTGGCAGACCGAGACCGGCAGTTTCATGATTACCCCCAACCCCACCACCCCACTCAAACCTGGTTCAGGCACCAAGCCCTTCTTGGGCATCGAGATGGACGTGGTCGATGAGCACGGCAACAGCAAACCAGCCGACGAAGACGGCTTGCTCGTTGCCAAGCGCCCATGGCCATCCATCATGCGCACCATCTTGCACGACCCCGATCGCTACGCAAATTCATACTGGAACTGTGAGCCAGCCGGCATGTATACCGCGGGTGACTCAGCTCGTCGCGACAAAGACGGCTACTTCTGGGTCATCGGTCGCATCGACGACGTCATCAAGGTCTCGGGCTACCGCCTCGGTACCGCCGAGATCGAGAGTGCGCTCGTCTCCCACCCATCCGTGGCCGAAGCCGCCGCCATCGGTTTGCCCCACGAAGTCAAGGGCACCGGTATCCACTGCTTCGTGATTTTGCGCGCCGGCATCGATGGCAGCGATAAGTTGGCCGAAGAGTTGCGCGGGCACGTAGCCAAGGAGCTCGGCCCAATTACGCGCCCCGAGCAGGTCATGTTTGTGCCAAGCCTGCCCAAAACGCGCTCCGGCAAAATCATGCGTCGCGTACTCAAGGCCCAAGCGCTTGGTCAAGACCCCGGCGACATCTCGACGCTCGAATAATCGCGCACGCATTCACCCTGTCACCCCACGCTGTGAGACAGCGTGGGGTGTGTTGGAGTCATACCATGCCCCGTATTGGTGCAATTTTGATTGGTCAGTCGCCACGACCCGATTTGGTCAAGCCACTCCAAAAAGCGAATCCGCATTTTCAATACATTGAATCTGGCGCACTTGATTTCATCGACGAGGCCGATATCCCCGCCACGCCACGCGGCGACTACATTTTGACCACACGACTCCGCGATGGACGCATCGTCGAGGTCGATGAGAAGTTCCTCTTCCCACTACTCCAAAAAGCCGTCGCCGACGTCGAACGGCAGGGCGTTACCTTAAGCGTGCTCTTGTGCGCAGGTCCATTCGATGGACTATCTGGCGAAAAGCCACTCTATCGTCCGACGGCCATGGCCAGCACCATCATGCACAGCCGTGGGTCACAACGCATCGCCGTGCTCAGTCCCAACCAGACCCAAGCGAGTGCCATTAATCAGAAATGGATTGACCGCGGTTTTTCACCGATTATCCTCGTTGACCCCGGTTTACCGGATGTCGAACTGGCACACTGGATTAAGGCACAACTGAGCTTCACCAGTGTCGATCATCTCGTGATTGACTACGTCGGGCATCCGGTCGAAAAGGCCAAAACGCTCGAGCAGATACTCAACATCTCGGTCATCGATCTCGGCAAAATCATCGGCGACATGTTGCGCCATATCACGCCATAGGAGCACCTATGCCACGTCATCCTTTTTTGCATGGCACGTACACCATCGCACCGACGCCGTTTTTGCCCAACGGCGACATCGACCGGACTAGTCTACCAACCATGGTCGACTTCTTGGCCAATCTCGGTGTCCAAGGCATCACCATCCTCGGTGTGATGGGCGAGGTCGATAAGCTCGGCGACGCCGAGCGCGACACCATCATCAGCGACGTCGTCGCCGCAGCTGCCGGACGCATTCGCGTCTGCGTCGGCACGAGCCACGTCGCCACCGACCGTTCGGTAGCGTTCAGTCGCCGTGCCGTCGAGCTCGGCGCAGATGCCTTGATGGTGGCACCACCTAAACTCGGCAAGCCCAACGACGCCGCCGTGCGCGCCCACTACCACGCCATCGCCAGTGCTGTTGACATCCCGATTGTGGTGCAAGACCACCCGCTGAGTAGCGGCGTCTTGATGAGCGTCGACTTCTTGGCCAATCTGGCCCGCGAGGCGCCGACCTGCAACTACCTCAAACTCGAGGAGGAGCCAACCGCCGCCAAGACCACACGCATGCGCGCTGCATCCCCCGATATGGTCATCTTCGGCGGCATGGGCGCCAACATGCTCCTCGAAGAGCTCCGCCGGGGCGCCGATGGCACCATGACTGGCTTCGGGTTTAGTGAGGTACTCGTCAAGATTTGCACCCAGTGGTTTGCCGGTGATCACGACGGCGCAGCCCAGACCTTTTATCATGCCTGCCCGCTGATTCGCTACGAAAACCAGCCCGGCATCAACCTCGCCATCCGCAAGTACATCTACATGCGCCGTGGCGCCATCGCCCACGCCCATGTCCGTGCACCATCAAGTCCATTGGCCGCCGATGTCATCGCCGACCTCAACGATATCGTCACCCGTCTGGGCTTTGCCCATCTCTTCGTCAAAGGAGCCTAATCATGAATCTCGGACTCAAAGGTAAACGCGCCGTCGTCTACGCCGCCAGTCGCGGACTCGGTTACGCCTGTGCCCTCGGCCTCGCCCGCGAAGGGGTCAAACTCGTCATCGCCAGCCGCGATCAAGCACGCATTGACGCCGCCGCCGCCCGCATCCGCCAAGAGACCGGCGCTGAGGTTATCGGTGTGGCCGCCGACGTCAACACCCAAGCCGACATCCAGAAGGTCATCGACACCTGTGTCAACGCCTATGGCGGCCTCGACATCGCCCTGCACAACGCCGGCGGCCCACCCCCAGGTGGCTTTGACGCCGTCAACGATGCCCAATGGTTGGCCGCATTCAACCAAAACTTGATGAGCTTTGTCTGGATGGCGCGTGGTGCCATGCCCCACATGAAGGCCAACAACTACGGTCGCTTGCTCACCATTGCCTCGTCATCCATTCGCCAACCCATCCCGAACCTGATTCTCTCGAATGTGATGCGCGCCGGCGTCAACGCCTTGGCCAAAAGCCTCTCACGCGAGGTAGCGCAGCACAAGATTCTCGTGCACGTCGTCGGCCCCGGCCGCATCGCCACCGAGCGCATCGACGAGCTCGACCGAGCTGCCGCCGAGCGCAGTAACACGCCGCTCGATCAGGTCAAAACCGCCTCACTGGCCACCATCCCGGCGGGGCGATTGGGCGAGCCCGAGGAGTTCGCCAACTTCATCGTCTTCTTGTCATCTGAGGCCGCCAGCTACATGAGCGGCACATCGACGCTGATTGACGGCGCCGCCTCAAACGCACTGCCCTAAATCACACAACACAAAACGGGCGACACAGGATTCCCTGTGCCGCCCGTTTTGTGTTGTACTGCCTACGGAAAGGTTGCACCCGTGGTGTGGAACTTGACAGCCACATGCACCGTACTATCAACCAACGTGCGATTGCCCAGTTGACCGTGATCGTTCTCGCCAACGCAGTAGACTTTGCGACTTGATGCGACAGTGCCATTCACCGCACACACGTTGTATTTGGTGGTATCAATGTCGACTACATCCAGAATGGTCGTCACAGTCCGCACGGCGTATTGTGCTGGGATATACAAGCTATCGCCAAACTGACCGTACGTGTTTGTTCCCCAACACCAGATGTCGGTATTCTTGATGGCACAGGTAAACTTATCACCTGCATCAACAGCAGTCACACCCGTCAACTTGGTAGATGCATTTGTTTTGACCGACAATGCACGCGTGCTACTTGTCTGGGCACCTTGACCGAGTTGATAATCGAGCCCATACCCCCAGCACATCACCTCGGTGTTCTTCATCAAGGCACACGAATGAACGGCGCCAGCCGATACTGTTGATACCGCGCCGATTGCCACACCGGCTGCTGTTTTTAGTTGCGTGGCGGTCAGCGCCTTTTCGGTTACCCCACTGCGTCCATTGCCAATCTGACCGTACCCATTATTACCCCAGCAATAGACATAGTTACCCAGCTTAGGATTGGCCATCGCTACCGTCGCACACGTATGAAACCCTCCGGCCGAGAGCCCTTGGGCGTTTGTCAACGGCACAAATGACAGTGGTGCACCGCTTGATGTCAACACCTGACGCGCTAACGTATCTGCAGGCGCACGCGTGTGATTTAATCCGAGTTGACCCGACGAATTATTGCCCCAACACCAGATTGAACGACTTTGTGAACTACGAATCACACACACATGAGGCGCACCACCGGTGTTCCCCCCTACCGCAAGCGCCACTGCGTCATTGATGTACTGACCACCACTCAGTGACCCATTGCGTTGCGCCACATCATACGCAGATGATCCACCCCAACACCAGACTTGGCCACTTTTGAGGGCACACGTCCACTCACCACTACTAGCCAGTTGTGATACCCCGGTCAACGGCGTGCCGTCACTTAACACGACACGCACCGCACCCGGATACACACCAGGTGCTTGATCCGACCCGAGCTGACCCTTGTCGTGCCGCCCCCAACAATAGACGCTGCCGGCCGTCACCGCACAGCCGAAGTATGTCCCCACACTCACGTCATTTACGGTGGCGGCCTGTACTGGTGGCGTAGCCGGGTGTAAACCAATTACCATCAGTAATACAGTGGCAAACCATTTACGCAAAAATCGCACATACACATCCATAATCAATCACCTATCGTCTATACCGTCAACTCTTATGCCGTCAGTCTACTCTTATTTATGTCTATCGTCTAGAGCCAAAATATCATATTGAGATAGTGATGCGACCATCATATGTACAACTCCGTTTGCAAATACACCCTTCATCACCGACAATCACGCCGTATAATAAACACATCCCCGCACCAGACGAAAGGGTTCGCATGATTGACCTGATTATTCGCAACGCTATGGTCGTGAATGCCGACGGGCGCCAACAACTCGACGTGGCCGTCCACGACGGCAAAATCGTCGCCCTTGGACGGGGCAGTGCGCTACCTGCCGCCCACCAAGAGGTCGATGCCGGCGGGCTCTATCTCCTCCCGGGCGTCATTGACAGCCATGTGCATGTCCGCGAACCAGGGCGCACCGAGCGTGAAGATTTCGCCACGGCCACCCGGGCCGCCGCCGTCTCTGGTGTTACCACCATCTGCGAAATGCCGATTTCGACACCATCGGTGCATAACCCACAAATCCTCGCCGACCGCATCAGCATCGTCCAGCCCAAGGCCTACACCGATTTTGCTTTTTATGGCGGCGCTGCCGACGACAATCGCGACGAGATTCAAGCACTTGCTAACGCCGGTGTCATCGCCTTCAAGACCTTTCGCACCGCCGTACCGGTCGGCCGCGAAAAGGAGTTCATCGGCTTGTGTTGCCCCGACCCGGGCGCCTACTACGTCGTCTTGCAAGAGACTGCCAAAACCGGCCGTCCCGCTGCAATCCACGCCGAAGACGAGTACATCCTCAAGCGCCTCGCCGATGATCTCAAAGCCATCAACGACAACGGCCCGATGAGTCATAGCCGCGCCCGCCCACCCGTCGTCGAAGAGGCCTCGGTCGCCCAGTCAATTGCCTTGGCGCGCGCCGCCAAAGCGTGGTTACACATCGTACACGTCTCGAGCCCGTACTCGGTTGACATCATCCGTCAGGCGCGCGAGATGGGCATCAAGGTGACCTGCGAGACCTGTCCGCCGTATCTCTTTTTGACCGACGAGGATCTGGCCAAACACGGTCCCTACGCCAAGACCAACCCGCCCGTGCGCAACGAGGAGTTGGTCGAGGAGATGTGGCAACGAGTGGCCAACGGCGACATCGACATCATCGGCACCGACCATTCGCCCTTTTTGGCCAGCGAAAAAGAGCCGCATTGGGATAACATGTGGGCGGCGCCTCCGGGTGCGCCCGGCATCGAGATTCTCGTGCCCCTGATGCTCACGGCCGTGGCATACGGGCGCATCTCCCTCGAGCGCATGGTGTCAGTACTGAGCTACAACACCGCCCAGATCTTCGGCTTTGCCGGGCGCAAAGGCGTCATTGCCGTCGGCGCCGATGCTGATTTCATCCTCGTTGATCAATCCGCCGAGGGGCGCATCGACGTCAACACGTGGGAGAGCAAGTCGCGCGTCACCGCCCGCTTGTGGCACGGCAAACAAACGCGTGGCGAGGTGGTCAGCACCTACGTACGCGGCAAGTTGGTCGGTCATCGTGGGCAGGTTGTCGGTGAAGCCGGTTGGGGGCGCTTTGTAGCACCAACACCACGCATTGTTGAGCGACCATTTATCTAAAAAGGACACGTCATGATTCCACCCAACACCCTCAAAGCCAAACTGGCGCGTGGCGACGTCGCGACCGGCACACTGGCCATGGACCTGCGGTCGCCAGCGTATGTGCATATTCTGGCCGATGTGGGCTTTGATAGCATCTTCTTCGACCTTGAGCACGGCATGTACGACCTGCCACTTGTGGCAGATCTCATCGGCGTGGCCCGCTTGCGCGGCATCACGCCGATTGTGCGCGTCCCTGACACGCGCTACGGCGACATCGCCCGGGTCCTCGATGCCGGCGCCCAAGGTATCATGTTGCCGCGCATCGACACGGTCGACCAGGTGCGCGCCGCTCTCGACTGCATCAAGTACCCACCCATAGGCCAACGCGGGGCTGCCTCGGTGCGCGGCGCCACCAACTACCGCGAGGTGCCACCCCAAACCCTAATCGCCGGCATGAACAACGAGACCATGGTGATTGTGCAAATCGAGCGCGCCCAAGCCGTGGCTAATCTTGATGCACTCGCATCACTCCCCGGCGTCGATATGCTGCTTGTGGGGCCATATGACCTCGCCATCGCCTTGGGCGCTGAAAGTACCACGGCACCGGCGGTCAACAATGCCATGGACGAAGTCGTGGCTGCCGCTAAGCGTCACGGCATTAGTAGCGGCACGCATGCCAGCGACCCGGCCATTCTCAAACAGTGGCAGCACAAGGGCATGCAGATGATGCTGTGTGGTAGCGATTTGCGCTTTTTGCAACATGGCGCCAAAGCGATGCTCGACGGGTTACGCTAGGCACCGAACGTCCTCAGCATGGTATGATACCAAGTGTCCGACGGCAGATCATCGCTGGTGGCAACACCAGAGGAACTTCCCGACTCCTCGTGTGGGTTCGCCCGCACAGGTCGCCCTGCGAAACCGTAAGCAGGGGCACGCGCCTGGTAACGGGCGCATGACGCAAGTCGACAACAGAGAGCAGTCCCGCCGATGGCCCGTACGGGCTCAGGTAAGGGGTGAAAGGGTGCGGTAAGAGCGCACCAGCGGGAGTGGCAACACACCCGGCTAGGTGACTGCGCCGACTGATGGGGAGCAAGGTGCGTGGGGTGGGCTACCTGGTGGGAGCCGCAAGGCGTTTGTACTACCTCGTTCACTCGCATCGCCGCGATGACCATAATCCGGGTAACACCCGGGGCGTGAGGAATCGCCTGGCCCTACGGCCAGAGAGAGATGATGATCAACTACAGAATCGGGGGTATCGCCGTCGGACGTACTCCCCTCAACTGCCACCCCATCACGGATTGCACATCTCACAATGCTCGGCTGATGCCAATCCATCGCCACAGTCTTGTTCATACCGGTGGGTACACCGAATGCACCCCAACACCTCTGCTTTGCGTAGATTGGTCGGCGTCCCACACCACTCACACGGCAACCCGAACACCGTCTCAACCACACGCACGCCCGGCGCCGCACACGCAGGACATGTTCGCTGCACATTGGCCACAAGCTGCGCGACTGCCAGTTGAATCACAGCGCACCGCTTGGGATTCCGATGGGCCCGCAAGTCTGTTTCAAGATGGATCGTCTGATGCATCTGCAACAACTGAGCCACCTGCACATCAAACGCCTCATGCGTCGTACATTCTTTGAAGAGCACCGGTGTTGCACCGTCCACCCGCAAAATCACCCCTTGTGCGGGGAATCCGACCGCATCACAAAAGGCGCGCGCCGCCTCACGTGTTGTCACCTCACGCCGGGCCGCGCTCGTCTCCACCGATGTCGCCCACCCCTCAATCACCCAGTCATGCCGCCGATCAACGAGCACCACCAGCTCGCGATTGATGGTCACCCACGGCACATCTGGATGGGGGACAAAACTCCCTTCACTCGCAATGCCCAGTTCACAGCCCGTTGCCTCGATGCCAGCCATTGCTTTGGCAATCGCCGTCTGGTATTGACTGTCACGCCGTGCAATATCACCCGTAAACGTACCGAACTGGTCAGTATCAATGTGTGTCAATGTGGTCACGTGCATGCCGAGGTGCGTCAACAACATCGGCGTAATCACTGCCTCTTTGCCGTGCATGGTCACCAGCACTGCATCACGTTGCGCATACATATTCGTCATTTCATCCATCTGTCACACCCTATTCCACAACGCGCTGCTGAATCAGCATTTGCAGCAACGGATGCGGAAAACGCCGTGGTAACGTCAACGCATAAAACGTCTCCATTAACCCTGGCAACGTGGCAACCTCGACTAACACTCCGCTATCCAACTCATCTTTGACCACAATCAACGGCACCACCGCCAATCCACGATGCTCACGCGCTACCAGGCGCAACATGGCCATGTCATCTACCTCGGCCACGATTTGCGGCACTATTTGCATGCGATCAACAAAGGCATCAAACTCTGCGCGAATACTCGAGGGATGTGAGGGAAGCACAATCGGCTCCTCTCGTAAATAATCGGCCAATGCACGTTGCCCCTGCGCCGCAGGTGGATGACCAACCAGACTCACCGGTTGCTGGGCAATCGTGTGCACCATCAAGTTTGACAACCTATTACTCGGCATCACGTTCGACAATACCACATCGAGTTCATAATTTGCTAAATCCTGTAGCAGTTCATCCATGCGCCCTGACCGGATGCTAATTCCGTGGCCCGGTTGAGCAATCACCGGCCGCAAAAATGTGATTTGCAAATTACGCGACAATGTGGCGAGTGCCCCTATCCGTAGCACGTGTTGCCGCGGTTCATTGCGCATGCCCATCGTCGCCTGCAGTTCTTCACCTCTGGCAAATATCGCATCGGCATACGCAAGCGCCACATGCCCTGCCTCAGTCAGCACCATCTGCCGCCCTTGACGGGCAAATAACGGCTGACCAAAGTACTCCTCGAGCGCATGAATCTGCATCGAAAGCGCCGACTGCGCAATGTTCTGCTTCTTGGCAGCCCGCGTCAGATTCCCCTCGTGCGCCACAATCCAAAAATAGCGTAAATGATGATAGTTCAACATGGTCACTCAAACATTCTAAATATATGAACTATTTTACACAATTCATATATTTTTCAGATTACATCATGGATGATACCATTTTTTGAGATTCACGGAAGCATGCACCGCTGACTCACCCAGCTCACGCACACGACACCCAAGACCATTACGCAGAAAGGTCGTCATGGACAGCATCTTGCTCGAAAACCTTGTCTCACCGATTACACTTGCATTCCTTCTCGGTATTTTTGCCACGATGATTCGTTCTGATCTCGAAATCCCCGAACCGGTGATTCGCATCTTCGCCATCTTTTTGCTGTTTTCGATTGGACTCCAAGGTGGGCGCGAGTTGGCAATCGCCGATTTCGGCGCGATGAGTGGCGCGATCATCGTCACCGGTCTGATTGTGATACTCGTGCCCTTGCTCTCGTTCCTCGTGGCACGCTACATCATCAGGCTCAGCATTGTCGATTCAGCCGGCATCGCCGCCCTCTACGGATCGGTTTCATCGGTCACGTTTGTCGTCTCACGCGCCTATGGCGAAAGCGCTGGCACGCCGATGGAGGGGTACATCACGGGATTGGTCGCATTACTCGAACTCGGCATCTTTGCGGCACTCTTCTACGGACGGATAGCCTTAGCGCGGGCAGCTATCACCCGACAACCGCAACTCATGTCCATCCTCATCGAAACGCTGCGTGGCCGCGGCTTACTCTTACTCGGTGGTGGATTGATGATTGGCGCAGTATCAGGCGAGAGCAATTTTGCCAAAGTCGAGCCGTTTTTCGTCGATTTATTTCGTGGGGTTCTCGTGCTCTTCATCCTTGAGATGGGGATGACTGCTGGGCGTCACCTCAAAGAATTCGCCAGCGTCAGCGGGCGCATGCTCATCTTCGGCATCACCATGCCGTTAATCAACGGCTTCATCGTCACCGGGTTGGCCACACTCGCAGGGCTCCCTGTCGGCTCTGTCTTTGTGCTCGGCGCAGTCGCTGCATCGGCAAGTTACATTGATGCCCCCGCCGCAGTCCGGGCCACATTCCCCGACGCCAACCCGTCGATTTACCTGACATCGTCGCTGGGCATCACCTTCCCATTCATGATTCTGGCCGGTATCCCGGTGGTGTGGCAGATGGCACAATTTTGGCGTGGTGTATAAAAACTATCGTGATGGCAGAGACGCATGGCCATGCGTCTCTGCCATCACGACGATGAAATACCCCCTACCACTTCTCCCAAATCGGCTCTGGGCTCTCATACACGCGTTTGTCGCGGCCAAACACCACAAACCGATCAAACCCGCGGGCAAACCAGCGATCGTGCGTCACCGCAATCACCGTCCCCTCAAATGCATTGAGGCCTTGCTCCAACGCCTCGGCGCTGGCCAAATCCAAGTTGTCGGTTGGCTCGTCGAGCAACAACAAGGTGGCACCCTCGAGCTCAAGCAATAACACTTGAAAGCGCGCTTGCTGGCCGCCCGACAACGTCTCAAACGCTTGCTCGGCCTGCCCCGTCAACTCATACCGGCGCAATTTGCTCATGGCGGCCGCCAGATTCAACGAATGCCGGTTCCACAGAATATCGAGCAACGTCTTGCCGATGAACTCCGGGTGCGCATGGGTCTGCGCAAAGAAGCCGGGCACCACGCGTGATCCTAATCGCCAACTCCCCTCGTGGTGCACACTCGTATCGCCTGACAAAAGACGCAAAAAATGTGACTTACCGGTACCATTACCGCCCAAAATAGCCACGCGATCGCCGAATTCAATTTCGAGGTCGAATGGCTTGGTCAGCTGCTCAATCTGCAAGCCCTTGGTGATGACGGCTTGCACGCCGGTACGACCACCTTTGATGCGGACTTTGATGTCTTGCACGAGCGGCGGTGAATCGGGTGGGCCGTCTTCTTCAAAGCGGCGCAGGCGGGTTTGCATGGCGCGGTAGCGTGGGGCCATGGCGTGGCTCATTTTGGCCTGAATACTCAGCGTATGCACGAGTTCAACCAACCGCTCGCGCTCCTGGTTCCAGCGGAACAGCAGCTCCGCAAAACGCTCGTGACGTTGCTTGCGCGCCTCATACCACGTGGCAAAGCCCTCGCCGTGCACCCACACCGTATTGCCCTTGCTGCCGTACTCAAAGGTGATAATCCGGTTGGCCGCCCGATGCAACAACTCACGATCGTGGGTAATAAACAAAATCGTCTTACGACTGTTGACAATCTGCTCCTCGAGCCAGCGTTTGCCTGGTACATCGAGATAGTTGTCGGGCTCGTCGAGCAAGAGTACCTCATCGGGGCCACGCAGGAGTACCTCGAGCACGATGCGCTTTTGTTCACCACCCGAAAAGGTGTTGACCAAACGGTCGGCCATCGCCTCAAACGGCTCCTCAAAGGCCGCCATACAGGCCTTGTCCCAAATCAACTCAAAGTCGTACCCGCCGGCATCGCCCCACTCGTTGATGGCATCCGCAAAAGCCATGTGGCTCTCATCGGTCCCCTCGGCCAACATGGTACGCTCAGCAGTAATCAGGTTTTTGCCAGCCTGGCGCACTGGTTCTGGCAAGACCGAAATCAACACATCGCGCAGTGTCGATTCATCGCGCACCGATCCAATAAACTGGCGCATCACACCGAGACCACCCGAGCGCACGATATTGCCCTCTTGGATGGGAATATCACCCGCAATCATGCGCGTCAGCGTCGTCTTGCCGACACCGTTCGGTCCTACAAATGCTGCCTTGGCGCCATCGCCAATCCGAAAGTTCACATCGCGCAACAAGACACGCCCATCAGAAAGCTCGTAGTAGAGCTCACTTACATCAATATGCCCCACAAAAACCTCACTTTTACATACCTATGTCTATTATACCCGGCTACCCGCCACATGCTAAAATATCACTACCCACTTTGTTACCGATGGAGTCTGCAATGACGCAACACCGCTTGTTGTACCTGATTAACGGCCCTACCTACAAGCCGATTTCACGCCTCGACGCACGTTTTGAGGAGTGGGGCTTGCAGGTTGAGCGCTTTTGGGCCTATAACGACGAATTCCCTGCCAGTCTTGACGGCTACGCCGGCATCGTCATAGCCGGCAGCCCCCACGGCGCCTACGAGGATATCCCGTGGATTCATCGCGAGCACGCATTGATTCAAACAGCCGCCCAACAGGGCATCCCCATGCTGGGCATCTGCTTCGGCAGTCAGATTTTGGCGTCGGCGTTGTGCGGGCGCGATCAGGTATTCCGCCGCAGTTTTTGCGAAATCGGCTATATCCCGCATACGGTGCATGCACCCGCCCACGACGACCCGATTGCCAGCGAGTTGGCGGACGGTGTAGTTATGTTCACCTGGCACAACGACGAGGTCAAGGCCGATCACCCAGACATGACGATTCTGGCCAGCACCCCGCTCTGCCCCAATCAGGTCTGGCGCTGGCGCGACCAGCCAGTGTGGGGCATCCAAGGCCACCTCGAGATTCCCATCGAGCTAGCACCCGCCTGGATCGAAGACAGCCGCGACGTGATGGTCAGCGACGGTGCCGATGTCGATCAACTGATTGCCTCGGCCGTCGACCAGACGCCCGCCCAAAGCATGCTTCGCCGCTTTGCCCACTACATTCAACAGCCGATTACAACGAGGTAACCCGCCATCATGGCACAAGCAAATTACTGGTTTGAACCGAGTGAGTACCACGGGCGCGTGGCCCGTGTCCAAGCCGAGCTCCGCGCCAAGGGGCTCGATGCGTTGATTGCCTTCCAACCCGAAAGTGTGACGTGGCTGACCGGCTTTTTCACCCGCGCGTATAGTAGCTTTCAATTTGCGATAATCCCGGCCAACGGCGAGCCGACCATGTTCTGCCGCGACGTCGAGGAGTACTACCTCGACAGCACCTGCGTCTACGCCGACCGCGCCGTGTGGAACGACAGTCAAGACACCACGGCCGTGGCCGCCGACATCATCCGCGCCCGGCTCGGCACATCGGCCACCGTCGGCGCTGAATTGGGCAGCTGGACCGTCTCGGTCGCACGCTTTGAGAAGCTCAAATCGCTCCTGCCCGGCATCGTCTGGCACAACGAGCAGTCACTCGTTGAGCGCATGCGGCTGATCAAAACGCCGGCCGAGATCGCCTATCAGCGCCGCGCCGGCAAGGCCGCAGAGGCCGGCATGCAGGCCGCCATCGACAGCGCCAAAGTCGGCGCCACCGAGCGCGAAATGGCAGCCGCCATCTGTGACGCCATGATTCGGGCCGGCAGTGATCTGGCTGGCCCAGGCGTGATGGCCTCGGGCGAGCGTGCCTACCACTTGCACGGCTACTACACCGACCGCGTGCTGGAGCACGGCGATATCGTGCAAATCGAGACCACGCCCAACGTGCGCCACTACCACGCCCGCTTTATGCGGCCGATTCGGGTGGCCCACGCCAGCGACGAGGATCATCGGATTGTCGAGCAGCTCGTGGCCATCCAAGATGCAGCGCTGGCCAGCATCAAGCCCGGCGTCGCGGCCACGGTGCCCGATCACATCTATCGCGACGGTGTCTTGTCGGCAGGTCTGCGTGAGACCTACACCAACAAAACAATGTACTCGGTGGGGTTTATGTTGTTGCCGATTAGCGGCGAAAACCTTGAGGCATCGCCGGTGGCCGATTGGTCGTTTGCGGTCGGGATGACGTTGCATACATATGTCTTGGCGAAGGGCTTTGGCATGTCCGAGACGATTGCGATTACGCCGGA
>CAYZZI010000047.1:0-26326 GCA_964482795.1 uncultured Klebsiella sp. | reverse complement strand
AGATTTAATACAGTTTTTATAGTTTTAATTGACCAAAGTATCTAAATTTTGGTATAGTGACTGTTGTGAGAAAAAATAGGAGTCCAAAGCAATGCCACAGTCTCCATTTTCTGCCGATTCATCGGTCGGCCAAATCCTCACCTATCTTCAGCGTCATGGTGAAGCGACCATTCGAGATCTTGAGCAAGAGTTAGGTATCAGCACCACTGCAGTACGTGAACACTTGACTAACCTCGATGCGCGTGGGTATATCGCTACCCGTCTGGTGCGTAATGGACGTGGTCGGCCGCATATTGTCTACTCGTTGACCGAGCAGGCCCGCGACCTTTTTCCACGTAGTTATGACACACTCATGACGGTGTTATTTGACGAAATTGCGCGGCAGCAGGGGAGTGATGCGCTGAAGCATTTACTCAACAGTGTCAGTGAGCGGTTGGCCGAGAGTTATCCGCGTACGGCGCGTACCGATATCGAGAGTCGTCTGGTCAACGTGCAACGGATGATGCAAGACCAGGGTATTCCCGTCGAGGTACGTGCAGCCGAGCAAGAGTTTACCTTTTATGCATGCCCATACCACGAGGTTGCCCAAGACCACGCCGATGTGTGCGTCATGGAGCGCCGCATGCTTGAACAGGTATTGGGGCACACAATAGAGAGTGACAGTGCCATTCGTGAGGGTGGTCGCTGTTGTAACTTTTCGGTAGCCCGGAGCAGTAACACGATTACGCTCACCGATAAATAGGACTACATTCGTATCATCTTTCATCTGAAGTAAGGAGTTTGTGCGTCAATGGAATTGGTCATCAAAGACTTACGCGCCAATATCGGCGATAAGGAAATCCTCAAGGGTGTCAACCTGACGGTCAAGCCTGGCACCATTCATGCCATCATGGGCCCTAACGGCAGCGGCAAGAGCACCCTCTCAAATACCATCATGGGGCACCCATCATATACTGTGACGGGTGGTGAGGTGTGGTACAAGGGGCACAACATTCTGGAGATGGAAGTTGACGAGCGCGCCAAGCTTGGCTTGTTCTTGGCATTCCAATACCCAGTATCAATCCCCGGTGTGACAGTGGCCAACTTCTTGCGCGCAGCAGTCAACGCTCACCGTGCCGAAGAGGGCAAAGATCCACGTGAGACGGCCATTCCGATGGCCCAGTTCCGCAAAGAAATCCGCGAAAAGATGGCCGCTCTCGGAGTTGACGAGGCCTTTGCCCGTCGTTACCTCAACGACGGCTTCAGCGGTGGCGAGAAGAAGCGTATCGAAATCTTGCAGATGTCAATGCTCAAGCCATCAATGGCCGTGATGGACGAGACTGATTCAGGTCTCGACATTGACGCCCTCAAGGTTGTCTCACAAGGCGTCAACACCTTGCTCGAGCAGAACCCAGCGATGGGCGTGTTGGTGATTACCCACTACCAACGCTTGCTCAACTACATCAAGCCACATCAGGTCTCAGTCATGATGGAAGGCCGAATTGTGCGTGAGGGTGGTCCGGAGTTGGCACTCGAGCTCGAAGAGCGCGGGTACGACTTCATCCGAGAGGAAGTGTTCGGCAATGGCAAATAAGCTCCCTGCAATTGCGGCATTGACCGCACAAGATGTGGTTGTGGCCGGCGAGCCGACCTGGCTACAGCAGTGGCGCCAAGATGCATTGCAGTCATTTGTGGCCAGCGATATGCCGTATTGGCGTCGCACCGACTTGTCTGCTTTCGCCTTTGCTGATATGCAGTTGGCCGGCGATATCGGCAGCCAGCAGGTCGTTGGCGAGGCGCCCTCGGGTGTGGTCGTCATGCCGTTGGCACAGGCCGTCACTGCGCACCCCGAGTTGGTGCAGAAGCACCTCGGCACCGCAGTCGCCAACAATACATCAAAGTTTGCCGCCCTGAACGCCGCCACCTGGCGCAACGGCTGGTTTGTCTATGTCCCCAAAAATCACGAAGCCAGCCTGCCATTGCACCTGCTACAGGGCTTTGGTGAGAGCAACAGTGTAGTGTCACGCAACTTAGTTGTCCTCGAGCGCAGTGCCCAACTCTCATTGGTTGAGCAGTACGCCGGCGATACCGGTCGTTACTCGTTGAGCGTCACTGAGTTGATTCTTGGTGATGGTGCGACGTTGAAGTACGTTGGCATGCAGAGTTGGGGCAGTGATGTGCGTCATATCGGCTATCAGGTTGCCAAAGTGGGCAACGATGCGTTCATTGATTGGGCATCCATCAACACGGGTGGTGCACATCAGCACATCGAGGCCGAGACCAACCTGGCTGGCAACGGCTCACGCGTCGACTGGGTGGCCGCTACCGTGGCCAGCGACGGTCAGCGTTTGTTGACGGCACCGTGGTTGCGCCACGTCGGTCGTGCCACCGAGGCCCACATGGATTTCAAGACGGTCGTCAAGGGCAGTGGATACGCCACGTTTGACGGCATGATCAAGATTGAGGGTGGCAGTGCCGAGACGGTCACGCGCCTCGAGGAGCATGCGCTCCACTTGTCACCACAGGCGCGTAGCGATTCAATTCCAGGGCTCAAAATCGACACCAACGATGTGGCCAAGGCGGGGCACGCCTCGACCAGTGGTGAGGTTGACGAAGAGCACTTGTTCTATATGCAGGCGCGCGGCATTTCGAAGTCCGAGGCGGTACATATGATCGTCATGGGCTTCTTTGAGCCGGTGCTCGATCGGATTCCACTTGAGGGTTTGCGTGAGCAGGTGACTGCTACGATTGCCGCACGTATCTAGCTCCTAGTCAAAGGGATGGTCATGGGCGTATCGCCATTCGATGTTGCCGCTGTGCGCAGCGAATTCCCAATTTTGCAACTCCCTGTTGAGCGGCCAGTGGCCTTCCTCGATAGTGCATCCACGTCGCAGAAGCCCGTTGCCGTGATTGAGGCGCTCGACAACTATTACCGCACCACGAATTCAAATGTGCATCGCGGTGTCTATCAGTTGAGCGAGCAGGCAACGTTGGCGTTTGAGCAGGCGCGCCAAAAGGTTGCTGCCTTCATCAACGCCAAAAGTGCCCGTGAGATCATCTTTACGCGCAACACGACTGAGGCCATCAATTTGGTGGCTCAGGCGTGGGGCGGTGCCAATCTCCGACCGGGTGATGTGATTCTGATTAGTCAGATGGAACACCACTCCAACATTGTGCCGTGGCAGTTAATTGCCCAACGTACCGGTGCAGTGGTGCGCGCTATCCCGATTGATGGACAGGGGCGTTTGGTCCTTGACCAAATTGACCAGTTGTTGGCTGGCGTCAAAATCGTCGCCATCACGCATCAGTCAAATGTGCTTGGTACTATTAATCCGGTTGCAGTATTAGCTGCCAAAGCGCACGCCGTCGGTGCCTTGATTTTGGTTGATGGCGCCCAAAGCGTGCCACACATGCCGGTTGACGTGCAGGCCTTGGACGTTGATTTCATGGCGTTTAGTGGCCACAAGATGCTCGCTCCCACCGGAGTTGGTGTGTTGTGGGGCCGCAAGGCACTGCTCGATGCTATGCCACCGTTCTTGGGCGGCGGCTCGATGATCAAAACTGTGACCATTGAGCAGAGCACCTATGCCGATATACCAGCGCGATTTGAGGCGGGGACGCCGATGATTGGCGAGGCAATTGCGCTCGGTGCGGCTGTCGATTACCTGAGTGCACTCGGGATGGCCAATGTGGCCGCCTACGAGCACACCATGGCCCAGTACTTACTCGAGCGCCTCGACGAGGTGCCAGGGTTGACTTGGTACGGTCCACCAATTGGGCCTGACCGGGCGGCCATGGCAGCGTTTAGTCTCGAGGGTGTGCATCCGCACGACATCTCACAGGTGCTCGACACCGAGGGGGTTGCGGTGCGGGCTGGGCACCACTGTACGCAGCCATTACACGCTGCGCTCGACATCCCGGCTTCGGCCCGTGCATCGTGCTACATCTACAACGATACGCAGGATGTTGACCGGTTAGTGAGTGGGCTGCTCAAGGTGAAGCATCTTTTTGGCTAGAAAAGGGGGATACCCGTGAGTGACATGTATCGAGACCTGATCTTGGAGCATCATCGTTATCCCCATAACTTTGGGACGCTTGACCCCAACGATGTGTCGCAAGAGGAGCATAATCCACTATGTGGTGACCGCATCCGCCTTGATTTGCGCATCGTTGACGGCAAGATTTCCGAAGTGGCCTTTTCTGGCAAGGGGTGTGCGGTGAGCCAAGCATCAGCGTCTATGTTGACCGATGAACTTATCGGCATGGACATAGAGCGGGCCCGTCAATACGGCAAAGATGATTTGCTCGACTTGATTGGTCTGCCATTAGACAAAAATCCGGTGCGTCTCAAGTGTGCCTTGCTTTCACTCAAGGCCCTCAAAGTTGGAGTATATCGTTATCTTGGGCAACAGCTCGAAGCAGACGATCTAGACTAGAAGAAAGAGGACCAACGATGACCGTTGAAGCCAACGATCTATCATTTGATTATTCGAAGTATGGTTTTCGCCAAGAAGAAAACTACGTCTTCAAGTCGGGCAAGGGCCTGAGTGAAGAAGTCGTGCGTGAGTTGTCGGCCATGAAGGGCGAGCCCGAGTGGATGCTCAAGCGTCGCTTGCAGGCCCTCGCCATCTTCTACAAGAAGCCAACGCCCATTGACGGCGCCTGGGGCAACCCAGACTTGCTCGACCTCAACTACGACGACATCCACTACTTCGTGCGTGCCGGCGACAAGCCAGCGACTGACTGGGATGCCGTCCCCGAAGAGATCAAGAACACCTTCGAGCGCTTGGGTATCCCCGAGGCAGAGCGCAAGTTCTTGGCCGGTGTCGGTGCCCAGTACGAGTCAGAGGTGGTCTATCACTCACTTCGTGAGGAGTGGAGCAAGTTGGGCGTAATCTTCCTTGACACCGACACGGCGCTCAAGGAGCACCCTGAGATTTTCAAGCAGTACTTCGGTACCGTGATTCCATCGGCAGACAACAAATATGCTGCCTTGAACACGGCCGTCTGGTCGGGTGGTTCATTCGTGTACGTACCAAAGGGCGTGCATGTCGACATTCCGTTGCAGGCCTACTTCCGCATCAACGCCGAGAACATGGGGCAGTTTGAGCGCACGCTGATTATCATCGACGAGGGTGCCTCGGCACACTACATCGAGGGTTGTACGGCGCCGGTCTACTCGACCAACTCGTTGCACTCGGCCGTGGTAGAGATTGTGGTCAAGAAGGGCGGCAAGTTCCGCTACACCACCATTCAAAACTGGGCCAACAACATCTTCAACCTGGTGACCAAGCGCGCCGTGGCCTACGAAGATGCCAGCATGGAGTGGGTTGACGGCAACATCGGTTCACGCTTGACCATGAAGTACCCATCGGTCTACCTGATGGGCCGTGGCGCGCGTGGCGAAGTGTTGTCGGTTGCCTACGCCGGCAAGGGCCAGCACCAAGACGCCGGTGCCAAGATGGTGCACAATGCACCAGACACCACCAGCGTTATCACCAACAAGTCAGTTTCAAAGGGCGGCGGCAAGACCACCTACCGCGGGTTGGTCAAGGTCCACCCAGGTGCAACTGGATCCAAGATTAACGTGAACTGTGATGCCCTGATTCTCGACGAAAAGTCGAAGTCAGACACCATCCCGTATATCGAGGTCGAAGAGGCTAACGTGACTTTGGCCCACGAAGCCACTGTCGGTCGCATCGGTGAAGAGCAACTCTTCTACTTGATGAGTCGCGGTATCCCCGAGGCCGAGGCCTTGTCGATGATCGTACTCGGATTCATGGAGCCATTCACTCGTGAGTTGCCCATGGAGTACGCCGTCGAGCTGAACCGGCTCATCCAACTCGAGATGGAAGGTTCGGTCGGTTAGTTTTTGGTCGTTGCTTGATTTGTATCACCGTAGGTGCGAGGCAACCCCTTGCACCTACGGTGCTCTTACGTGGAGGAGTTGATGTCTGCATTCAAAGTAGTCGCCGCGCTCGCCGATTTGCCAGCCGGTGCCACCAAAGCCGTTGAGTACGACGGTGCGGCCGTCGGGTTGTTTAATGTGCGTGGTACGATATATGCTATCGGCAACATTTGTACGCACTCCTATGCTGAATTGCACGACGGCTATGTTGATGACGACGATTGCACCGTCGATTGCCCGCTTCACGGCGCGCGCTTTTCGCTCAAAGATGGTGGCCACATGACGTTGCCGGCGGTGGCTGGTGTCAAACGCTACGAGGTGCAGGTGGTCGATGCGCAGATTTTGATTGCGCCGGCTGCCTAGTCATGGTGATGCGATGCTAATGCGCGACGGGCTTGCTGGAGAACTAGCAATGTGGGCTCGAAGTGGCTACCCGCACGAGGTGGTGGCACTGTTGCTTGGGCGTATTAACGACGCTGATGTCATTGCCATTGAGCAGTTCGTGCCAGTTGCCAATCAGGCGCATGACCCATTGACCCAATTTGTCTTGGATCCGCAGGGGTGGTTGACGGCCGATGCCCACGCGCACTCGCTTGGTCTTGAGATCATAGGGATGGTGCATACGCACCCCGATGCACAGCCCCAACCATCGCTGGCTGATGTGGCATCGGCTGATTTGCTTGGTACCCGGTTTGCCTATCTCGTTATTGCTGTCGATGCAAACGGTGACATTGCAATGATGGCCTGGCGTTGGAATGGCCAAGCATTTTGTGAGCTGAGGAACGTATGTCATTGACTGCAGCACAACACGCTCGGTACGCACGTCATACCGCCTTGCCCGAGGTGGGCGTGGCTGGTCAAGCACGTCTACTGAATGCACGCGTTCTCGTGATTGGGGCTGGTGGCCTCGGCTCTCCAGTGGCACTCTACTTGGCGGCAGCCGGTGTGGGCACCATTGGGATTGTTGATGATGATGTGGTTGACGTAACCAATCTGCAACGACAGATTTTGCATACCACCGCACGCGTCGGCCAGCCCAAAGTCGATTCAGCCCAGGATGCACTCACCCAACTCAACCCCGAGATTACCGTGGTGCCGTACCACATGCGTGTGACCATCGACAACGTCTTGGCGTTAGTTGAGGCATATGACGTGATTATTGACGCGACTGATTCGTTTGCCACGCGTTATGTGGTCAATGATGCTTGTGTGATGCGCCAAAAGCCGCTCGTGTACGGCGCGATCTTTCGCTTTGAAGGCCAAGTGAGCGTCTTTGCGCCACACTTGGGTGGCCCATGCTATCGCTGCCTCTTCCCGGAGCCACCACCACCCGAGTTGGCACCCAATTGTGCACAAGCCGGCGTATTTGGTGTGTTACCGGGTGTGGTGGGGAGCGTACAGGCGACCGAGGCGATTAAGCTGATTCTCGGCGTCGGCGAATCATTGATGGGGTACTTGTGGATGTACGATGCCCTCAGCATGCAGGTCGATCGCTGGCAGGTCGCCCGTAATCCTGCGTGTGCGCGCTGTGGTGATGCACCAACATTACATGGGTTGATTGATATGGATGCACTCTGTGCTGCTCCTCAGACGGCCCAAATCGATGCCCGTACGTTGGCGCAGCGGATGAATCATGCGCCGCTGTTTTTGCTAGACGTGCGTGAGCCACACGAGTACGATGCCGGGCACTTGGCTGGTGCGGTGCGGATCGGGATTGATGAAGTGGCCAATCATATCGACGAGTTGGTGACCATCAGCGAGATGGTCGTCTATTGTCGCAGTGGGATGCGCAGTGCCCGTGCGGCCAGATTGCTCCAACAGCGTGGTATCAACGCCGTGAGTCTGACCGGTGGGTTGTTGGCGTGGCAACGCGAAATCGACGCTACAATGGTCGTAGCGTAAGAGCGAGGTACCCAGTGAAGGCAACACAGTTCAAACAAATAGCAGCTCCCAACCCACATTGGAGTCGTCCGATTGTTGCTTTGTGGTATCAAGGGCAAGGGGATTGGCACGGGGCGCACGATGCCCTACAAGATGACGAGAGTCGCGTCGGATCATGGGTGCATGCGCACCTGCACCGTGTCGAAGGTGATGCCTTTAATGCAGCGTACTGGTATCGACGAGCTCACCAACCAGTGCCGCCGAGCACGCTTTCGCTAGAGGCTGAATGGGAACAGTTGGTTGAAGCAGTGACAGCGGACATATCGTCATGACCACCAAGCAGGTGATAACACAAATGATTGCCTACCACCACGAGGCCAATAGGCGATTATGGCAGTTGATTGAACCGCTCGGCGACGAGTTGTTTTGTCGTGAGAGTGACTACTCAATTGGCTCGATTCGCAATCACATGGTGCATTTGACGAGTGTCGATGCTGCATGGTTGAATGGCCTCCGTGGTAATCCACGTGAGTCATTTGCCTGGCTTGACGCGAACGAATTCCCTACCATTGCGGTGACTCGTGCACGGGCTGAACAGGGGATGCACGATTTGGCGCAGCAGGTGGCGGTGTGGAGTGACGATGATTTGGTGCACGTGCCACCGGGAATGAACGAGCTGCGCTGGCAGGTGTTGGTTCATTTGACCACACATGGCGTTGATCATCGTAGTCAAGTCTTGCGCGTGATTCACACGGTGGGTGGTCAGACAATGCCACAAGACTTTATTATGCATGTCTGGGGTTGGCCATCGCGCGGCTAGCAAAGGAGCAATCGAAGTATGGCAGAGCGAATCGGCGAAATCATTGAATCCTCAACGCTACAGTTTACGGCCGGCAGTTACCAGTTGCACGAGGCACCAGCCTTCGGTTCAGTGGTACGCGTGCAAACGCGCGAGTCCGATGTCGACATTTATGCGTTGGTCTATGACGTGCGTACGGTGAGTCGCGAGCCGGGTGGTCGAGCGGTTATTCGCGGTGTTACGTATACCGGTGAGGCGTTGCACAACGAGGAGATTTATCGGGCGCATCCTGATCTTGCCGAGGTACTCCAAACTGAGTTCTCGGCTTGGATTGTTGGCTATCGACGAGGTCAGACCGTGTACCATCGTGTACCAGCCCAAACGGCACCGGTGCACTATAGCGTGTATGCGTGTACCACGGATGAGTTGCAACTGTTCGGGCAGCAGTTCGGGTATATTGGCATGATCGTACACGCGCAGCAGTTACCCGTTGATGAGTTGGTGGGTGCTGTGATTCGGCAGATTGCGGTGGCACATACTCCTAACGAGCGCGACTACACGATTCGCGCTGGTCGTGAGTTAGCCACGCTCTTGCGCGACGATTTTGAGCGCCTACGACAGATAGTGCAGCGGATTCGGTTCACGTAATTCGTTGTCTTTCATCCGTGCTGGTGCGATGTGCTACGCAGGGGGCGAGGTTGCAACCTCACCTCTGCATGTGCTATCATGAAGCAAATTACACGGGGACGTGGCGAAATGGCAGACGCGCTAGTCTTAGGAACTAGTGGAGCAATCCATGAGGGTTCAACTCCCTCCGTCCCCACCACAAATGACGCAACACATGTTGCGTTTTTTTGTGGTGTTTTGCACCATAGATGCACGAATCTCGCATGTGGGATGACTGATCACAAGCGATTGCGGAAAATTGGTGGCAATATGTGCCTGTGCAACGCGCATAGTTTTGCTATGATAGCAGTATGGGTTTAGCAATGAAAGAGGTGTTGCATGCACTCCGATATCATCAGTAAGATTGAAAAAGCCCGGCAGTATGCGCAGCAACCTGAGCGTATCGCTATCGACAGTTTGAGTGCCACATTTCGTGGTGGCAACAACGACCATGTCATCACCATTCGTGACGGGGCGTGGCAGTGCGATTGCGACTTCTTTAAGCATCATAGCACCTGTGCTCATGTGATGGCCATGCAAAAAATCCTCGCACCAATGCTCTCCGATCGAGCCCGTCAGGCTGTTAACCCACTCGATGCTGATAGCTTCGCTGAGTCGTTGGGGTAGCCCATGACAATCGTAATCGCGCATCGCGGTGCGTCTGCCTATGCTCCAGAAAACACGCTCAAGGCGTTCGATTTGGCTGCAGACATGGGCGCGGACATGTGTGAGTTGGACGTGGGCTTGACGGCCGACGGTTTGTTGGCTGTCTTTCATGATGACACAACAGGCCGGTGGGAGAGTACTGATCGCCCTATCGGTCAGCTCACCATGGCCCAGATGCAACAGCTCGATATTGGTGGTGAGCGCGTTCCTGAGCTTGCGGCCGTTCTCGATTTGGCGCGTGTACGCGGGATGCAACTCAACGTTGAGCTCAAGCACGCCGGTATGGCCACCAAAGTCCTTGCGGCCATCAACGATGCGCGCATGCATGATGCCGTGATTATTTCGTCTTTTTATCCACAGGCACTGGTTGAAATTCGTCAACACGACCCTGTTATCAACATGGGGTTACTGATGTACAACCGCGGGTGGGAACCTTCGGTGTATACCGATGCTACGCTCATGCGTGCTACGCTGGCACAGTTCGCCTGCCAAGCATGGCATCCATACTACAATCTCGACCAGATTGATGCGGTCGCGCCCCTTGTCCAAACCGAGTATGCCGTGAATGTATGGACCGTCAACGAAGAGACCGACATGCAGCGATTTATTGACCTCAACGTGCACGGCATCATCACCGATAAACCGGATGTACTCAGACGACGTCTCTAGCATGGTATCTACACACGACGCGGGGTGCGCCATATCGGTGCGCCCCGCGTCGTGTTGTGGTAATCCGCCGAGCAAGTCATTCGCCGTTATCGATAGCCACTCGCCTGCATTTCAAACAAGCGCGCATAGTCGCCGTTATTGGCCATTAATTCGGCATGTGTGCCGTGTTCGACAAGCTCTCCCCCTGAGATGACCGCGATGCGATCGGCCATGCGGACCGTGCTAAAGCGATGCGAAATCAAAATTGCGGTGCGCCCTTGGGTGAGCTCGCGAAAGCGCTGAAAGACCTCGTATTCGTATTGGGCGTCAAGCGCCGATGTTGGCTCGTCGAGAATCAATATTCCACCGTCGCGCATGAACGCCCGACTCAGAGCAATCTTCTGCCACTGGCCACCCGATAACTCACGCCCCTGTTGAAACTGTCGGCCGAGCGTGGTGTCATACCCTTGACTGAGTGTCTTGGCGATTTCGGCTGCCCCCCCTTGGTCGGCTGCCTGTTCGATGCGCGCACGATCGTTGATGCGTGCCACATTGCCGAAGCCAATGTTGTCGTTGAGGCTCATCTGATAGCGCACAAAGTCTTGGAAGATGACGCCGATATGGCGTTGCAAATCAGCCATGTCTATCTCACGAATATCGATGCCGTCAATGGTGATGTATCCCTCGGTGGGATCGTAGAGTCGCGTTAACAACTTCACAAGTGTGGTTTTGCCGGCACCATTGATGCCCACGAGTGCCAGCGTCTCACCGGCGTTGATCTGGAGGTTGATATGCCTGAGCGTCCACTCCTCGCGCTCCGGGTAGCGGAACGATACATCGTGGAAGATGATGCCTTCTTTGAGCGGCTCCGGCATTGGCTGGGGATTGTCGGTTTGTGGCATGATTGGTTTGAGATTGAAGAACTCAAAGAGTTGTGTCATAAAGAGACCATTCTCGAAGATCCAATTCACGCTGTTAAATAACCCCTGAAACGTTTGTTGGCTTTGGCGTAAAATTGCCAAGTAAAAGGTCAAGCCACCAATGGTCAGTGCGCCGCCTATCGTCAGCCATACAACCCACGCATATGCCACATAAAAGCTGAATGTTGAGACCATACCCCATATCACGCTGAGAAATGAGCGCTTCTTGGCGAGTACCACATCTTCATCGTAATAGCTGGTGAACGTCTGTTCATGGCGGTCTACAATTGGATCCCCTAGCCCGAACAAACGCACCTCTTTGATGCTTTTGTCACTTGTCATCAACTCTTCAAGATATCGGAGTTGGCGAAATTCGGGGGCTCGCCAGGTCAGTAGCCTGAAGTAGAGTCTGCTGTAGCGCCCTTGTGCGACGAATGCTGGAATGCTTGCGCCAAATAGAATCAGCGCTACCCACGGCTGAAAGGTGATGACGATGACTAGAAATGAGATGAGCGTAATTGTCTGCTGTACGATGCTAAACACCCCGGTAACCAGTGCCATAGCGCGAAACTCAGCTTGGCGCTTTGCATTCTGCAACTTGTCATAAAATGCTGCGTCTTCGAAGTATTGGACATCGAGCTCTTTAGCCTTTTGCATGATGCGCATTGCAATGTAGTGGGTTAATTTGGTGTTGAGGGTGTGATCCGCAAAGACGCGCAATTGTGTGAGTATGGCAATGACCGTTAGGAGTCCGAATTCAAAGAGTAACCATGGGGCAGTTGATTGCATCCCTGCCCATACGTCCGGTTGTTGCAGTGCGACTACCACATGATCGATGATTTGAGCTGCCACATACGCCTGTAGCGCTGGCATGGCCGCATTGATAATTGTGCTCAGGCTGAGCACCCACAGTCCTTTGGGGTCGGCTGCTCGTACTAGTGCAAATGCAGTGGGAATGGTGGCGAGCGCCGCTTGACTCTGGCTCAGCCATTGTTGCCAGCGTTCTCGCCAAGTGGATGCTTCGATCGTCGTGTCGGTCATCGGGTTGCGCCTTACTTGCCATCAGATGTATTCGGATTATGCCATGAATGTCACAATAGAGTGCACCGCCACGGGAAAAGCGTGTGGCGGTGCAGTGATGTGGCCAGATGTATTGGGCGGGGGGACACCAAACACATCGGTAAGGGGCCACGCAGTGAGTTGCTGATTATTCGAGCGTGATGTTTGCGCGCTCGTCTGGTGACATTAAGCCGAGGCGGTCACCACGGTTGAGGTAAATCAATGCCTCGTTTTTGACGTTGACAATCATGTCTGTCATGCTGTCGCCATTCACGTCACGGAAGTCAAGGAGCACCGGCGTGCGGTCTTCGTCAGCACCAAACAAGTATGGACCGTTGATGATGCGCGTCTTGCTGGTGTCACCACCAGGAATGTGCATGATGATCACCTGGCGGTCGAGATTCATCGCCACAAAATGACTTGGGTTCATTGGGCTATCGTCAATCCCAAGATAGGCGTTGGTGTGGAATGTGCGCGTCTCGCCGTAGCGAACATCATCGTAGCGCTCGATACCCCAGCTCACTGCTGCACTTAATGCAAAGTAGAGCACAACTGCAGCGGCGATGGCACCGACAATGTACGTCGGCGTCAGTGAACCGATTGATGGAATATGAATGCGTCGGAACGAAAACAACCCCTTGCTCTTGGCACGTGGGAGACGCATTGTTGGATTACGCATGTCTTGTGTGCGAACTGCCATGATATCTTCCTCCTTGAGGTTTGGCACATATGTTCGAAACATCTGTGCTAATCATATACGAACATTTGTTCCATGTCAAGAGCAAATGAGATGACAATTTGTCTACATTGTGAAAGAGCCCGTGCTACAATTCAACAGCAATTCAGAATAGTTGGTAGGAACGGTCATGCAAACCCCACAGGCGCGGCGTACACAGGTATTTCGCCTGGCGATGCCCGCAGTCAGTGAGCTCGTGCTCAATACGCTGGTAGGTCTGGTTGATATCGTGCTCGTCGGTCAGATGAGCGTCGCCACGATCGCATATCTTGGATACGGTACAGCGCCTGCACTTGCGGCCACCGGATTAGCCGGCGAGATGTTTTGGACAATGTCGCTCCTCTTCATGGCTATCGGGACCGGGTGTACGGCGTTGGTGGCACGCGCGACCGGTGCCAAAGACCCAGACACTGCTAATACAGCATTACGCCAAGGATTGCTGATGGGCCTGATGAGCGCAGTGTTGATGAGTATCATTGCCATCGGGTTTGCTGAAGCAATCATGCGCGTCTATCGGGCCGAGACATTGGTTAGTGATCTTGGTGCACAGTTCATTCGTATTCTGGGATATTCATTTGTACCAACCGCCTTCATGATGATTGGTATGGCGTCCCTTCGCGGTGCAGGTGATACCCGTACCCCGTTGCTGATTATGATTGTTGTCAACCTCGTCAACGTAGGCCTTTCATATCTACTCATCGGTGGTGCATTCGGTATTGCGCCGCTCGGAGTTGAGGGTGCTGCCATAGGCGCATCTGTGGCGCGAACGGTTGGTGGTATCATCACGTTGGCGTTATTACTTCGTGGTCGCGCCGGATTATGGCTGCGATTCCAGTTCCAAGTACAACGCGACATGATTATGCGCATTGTACGCGTCGGTTGGCCCTTTGCGGGGGAGCAGTTAGTATTCCAGAGTGCGTTGATTCTCTTTATCGGTATGATTAATCAATTGGGCACTGCTGCCTACGCCGCCCATAATCTGGTGATTCGCATCGAGTCGTTGGCGTTCTTACCGGGCTGGGGCTACGGTATTGCAGCCTCTGCATTGGTCGGACAAGCGCTTGGTGCCAAGCGCCCCGACGAAGCCAAGGCTGCGGCCCATGAGGCACTCACGCAGACGTCTGTGATGATGCTCGTACTTGGTGGAGTGATGGTCGCATTCCCTGAGCCATTACTCACGTTTTTTGTCAATGATCCCACGGTTATCGCAGCCGGGATTATCCCGTTACAAATCGCAGGAGCGTTTCAAATCGCCATGGGTGCGAATTTTGTCTTATCGGGAGCGTTACGAGGTGCAGGCGACACGCGCTGGCCACTCTACACCAAAGTCATCAGTACCTGGGGCTTACGTCTGCCCATTACGTATATTCTATTGTTGAGCGGCTTCGGCTTGACTGGTGTCTGGATTGCCATGGGCGTCGATTTTTGTAGTCAAGCACTCCTAGCGTATATTCGATTTCGTCAGGGTAAATGGCAGACCATGCAAGTGTAATGAGGTGGAGTCATGGTGGATAGTCCTGTGCGCTCACGTCGTATTCATCTTTCGATTGCCGGTAATATTGGTGTCGGCAAAAGCACACTCGTCGGCATTCTCGCAGAAGAACTCGGTTGGCAACCGTACTACGAGCTTGTGGGTGATCACCCGTATCTTGATGATTACTATGCCGATCGTGAGCGTTGGGGCTTTCATAGTCAAATCTGGTTTTTGACACAGCGCTTTGAACAACATCTTGAGATTAGTGACATGCCTGGATCCGTCATCGAAGATCGCAGTATGTACGAGGATTATGAGATTTTCGTCAAAGGGCTCTACGAAGAACAGATTCTGTCTGCACGCGATTTTCGTACCTACCGTCGCCTCTATACAACACTCGTCCAACGCATTCACCCGCCTACGCTTGTTGTCTATCTTCAGGCATCGATTGAAACGCTACAGCGGCGGATTGCCCACCGTGCGCGGCCGAGTGAAATGCATATTCCGCCTGCTTACTTGCGTCGGCTGAATCAACGGTACGATGAATGGATGGGGAGCTTCGATCGATGTCCGGTGTTGGCTATCCCCACCGACCAGCTCGATTTTGCTCATACGGTCAACGGGCGTCGTGATGTGGTTGAGCGTATCGTGCGTGCGCTTGGCATTCACCCACCGACGCAGGAGCGGTTTTTATCATGAAGGTGTGAATTTTTACAAAAGTAATAGGTATAGAAAAATAAAGTTGTGAAAAATTACGGAATAAATTAAAGATATGCGTGGTACGCTACGCATGTTGTAAAGAAGCAAACATCGTATGTACGTTGGAATGCGGAGTGTGGTTGATTTGATACAAAATGAGGGACGTCATGCCAAGTTTAGTGAATTTAAGTGACGAACAAATTAAAAATCGCATTGTCGCGCTGATGAAGATTATTCGGAAGCGGTTGCGTCAGCAAAACATCAATATCGTTGTTGACAAAGAGAGTATTAATTCGGCACTGAAAAACAAACGTCGTCCTGCACTATCGTTGGTTGAAATGGTACAATCGCGCGGGTGTGATATCACGCCTGGGCGATTTTCTGATATTTTTTTGGTACGGCCGAATCACGTGGTCAATGCACGTGTCGATGAACTAATCACAACATTTGAGGTCATCTTGGAGGTCAATCCACCGGTGATTTCAGCCATTGAACTATTGGAATTGTGCAATTTGATGCGCCTCCCTATCGGCGACGTCTCGCGCTTTTCCAAGTACTTTGCCAGCGATGACTGGCGCAAAGCGCTTCAACACTACGACATCGTGCCATTTCGTATGAGTGAGGATGGTGCACTCGTTGACCGCGACGACTACGTGAACGACGTGGTCAACGTCATCATGACTGCTTGGCGTCGCCAAGTACACGATGCACCCCAACATGTGGTTATCAGTGGTCCGTCGGGTGTGGGCAAAAGTGCGGTGGCCATGCTGGCGGCTCGGCGTATTGAGCCGTTGTATGACCATCAAGTCTATGTTGTGTCAGTGCCGGCCAATATGACGCATATTGATGATGTCTACCGCGCAATTGGCTTGACCTCGGGAATGAAACTCCTCGGTAACGAGACCTGGTTGATGCGGTTGCGCACGGCTGACCGCATCCAGAACGCAGTTATCGTACTCGATGATTTGAACGGAAACGAAAAAATCACCCCTGAACACGTGCTTTATCACCTCTTTCAACAACTGCCGAACCTGCACATGATTGTGACAACCCAAGTGGCAGGACTCGCCCATGCGTTTGACCAAGTCCACGAAATCGTCTTGCCGCCACTCGACAGTACGCAAGCGCACAAATTGTTCTGGAATGTGTATCGAAGTGCTGATGGTGGTGATATCGACCCTGCTAAGGTCAATGCACTCATCGAACGCACGCATGGATATCCCATTCATATAATCGTGGCTGCAAATAGTGTTGCAGCTGGGTTTGATCCGTCGAGCGTTGACGTGTATCGGAGCCTCGTTGACAGTTATTCTCCCTTGGCACAACGCATATTACGCGTGATGGTCATGGTGCGCCACCCACTCAGTGAGCAGTTTTGGCATCTGATGAGTGAGTATTTGCAGGTGCAAAATCATGTCATCATCAAAAGCCAACTCTCATTACTTGAACGACGCCAAGTCATTTCGAATCGCCGTGGCGAGGGCGTCATTATGCATGATGTGATGCGCAGTTCGATTATGGCGTTGATGAGCGACGCAGAGCGCCATCATGTGCTGACCGAGATGAGTCGGTTATTAACAAAGTCCATTCATGCGGTTGACGTAGAAGGGGATGTGTTTGCCCGGCAGCTCACGACATTCGATGTGCTCGCCGCCTATGATTTGCTCCAACAGATGTATGAGCGCGAGCTGTTTGATCTGGCGGCACATCTGGTCATTCAGTGGCGGATTGTTTGGATTCGGCATGGTATGAGTGCCGAGCTTTGTACCATTGCAAATCAAATTCTGCGGGCCATCGGTGAATCACATGTGCTCTACGGTGACGTCTTATTTGCTATCGGCAGTTACTATGGCCATCGCGGTATCGTGGATAGTACGATTCGGTATCTGAATCAGTCCATGGCACGAGCTGAACGCATGCAACAGTCACAGTTGTGGGCTATGTCGGCACTTGAATGCGGACTACACGGGCTCCAGTCAATTGGCTGGCAAGAATCGGAGCGTTTGCTGCTCCGTGCACTATCCGAGTTCGATATTCTCGGTCTGCCTGGTTGGGTAGCACGATGCTACGACACCCTTTCGTATATCTACTTAATCGCCGGTCAACCCAATCAAAGTGTGAAGATGAGCGATGAAGCGTTGAAGATATACGGCTACAAATCGATTTCGTTTGGTGCTGCCGATGCCCATGCAAATCGCGGATTAATCTTCATGGTCATTGGCGATTACGAAATGGCTCGTAACGAGCTCTTTACCGCTGACGGCATGTACAGCAAACTTAAGGCACCGAGTAATAACGCAGCAGTTCACTTGCGCATGGCCGCAGTCTTTGCCCTGAATAATCAACCAAACGATGCGCGTCATTACATCACCAAAGCGTTCAAAGTGCTTGAGCGCAGTGGCGGACTCAATGATTTGCTCTACATTGTGGATGTGTTTGCGGCCATCAGTCTCGCTGAAGGTGACGGAGTGACAGCGGTCAGACTTGCCACCGCCTGTACGATTGTGCGTGATCAGTACGGACTCATTCGCGGCGAAGCCCTCGATGGCATCGTCCGGCGGTTGATGGCATACGCCGACATGCTGGCAGGTGACGAACACATCCCTCCCGCTCCAGCCAACTTGACCGATTTGATTATGTTAGTACGAAGTCGTTTGTTGACCGCACAATCTGCCGTGTAAGCGTCAGGTCGGTGTTGGTTCAACCGGTGGTGTATCGCTGATGGCGCTCTGTGGAGGCGTTGTGTGCGCTGATGGCGTTACGACGTATTATGCCGAGTCAATCGCTTTGATGCAGGCAATGAGTGTGTCGTCATACTCTGGTAGGACGGAGCGCAGGTCGAGCCAGAGTGCCTGTTCTGCGATGCGTCCAACTATGGCTGGCGTTCCCATGCGCAATTGATGTGCTAGATGATGAGGTGCCTGATGTGGGCGCATGAGTGCGAACGACGGCAACGTATCGCCGGGGAGAGATCCACCGCCAATCGTGCTTTCACAGGGGTGAACATGCCAGTCAGGCGGTAGCTGCGCATGGATGCGATGTGCTCGCTGATTGAGATATTCGAGGCTGCTACTCATCATCTGCCAAATCGGAATCTCGGCGCAAGCACGCCCCGACAAATAGCTTCGTAATGTGGCATGTAACGCGGCCATGATGAGTTTGTCGATGCGAATAGCCCGCATGAGCGGATGCGCAATCAGACGCTGAATGAGCGGTGCATGCCCGACAATGATACCAGCTTGTGGCCCGCCGATGAGTTTGTCCCCACTAAAACACACCAAATCTGCGCCCTGCGAAATCCGTTCGTGTACCAGTGGCTCTTTGGTCAAGCCAAATTGTGCCACATCAAGCAACGATCCACTGCCGACGTCATCAACGAGCAATACGTGATGTTTGCGAGCAATCGCCGACAGTTCATCGAGTGAGGCATCATGGACAAATCCTTGGATGCGAAAATTACTCGTATGCACGCGCAAAATCATGGCCGTGCGTTCGGTGATGGCAGCTTCGTAATCGTGTGCATAGGTGCGATTGGTCGTGCCGACTTCTACCAAGGTGGCACCGCTTTGGCGCAGTACATCGGGAATGCGATAGCCACCGCCGATTTCGACTGCCTGCCCGCGTGAGACGATGACCTCTTTGCCGACGGCAAATGTTGACAACAACAACAGTACTGCCGCCGCATTGTTGTTGACAACCATTGCGGCCTCCGCACCAGTGAGGTGCGTTAATACTTTGGTGACGTGATGATTGCGCTCACCACGTTGTCCTTTGTCGAGATCATACTCAATTGAGGCAGCGCCTGCGTGTTGGTGGAGTGCGAGTTGTGCCGCTTTGCTGAGATGTGCACGGCCCAAATTCGTCTGTAAAAGCACACCGGTTGCATTAATGACGGGGCGTAACGACGGCATGACAAGGTGTTGTACACGCTGATGGAGGAGCGTGGCAATTTGTTCGTGTGAGGGGATGGCGTCAGGCGTACGACGCAGCTCGTCGAGTAACTGACGAGCCTGGTGCACGATGATGGAGTGGGGTAAGTCAATTAATCCATCGAGCAACCCCACCACATGATCAACAGACGGGAGGCGACGTAAGGCGTTCATCGTTATGATTCCGGTGTGGGCATGATTATTGTGGGTGGTGTGTCGATGGGCGTACTCCCGTCAACCAGGAATCGCCCGAGGAGAATTGCTCCGATAATTGCCGCGGCAATCCCGACCACGGCGGTCACAGACCATATCCAGCGCCACGGGTCACGTGGCGGTTCAAACAAAAACAACCGGTCGGTGCCAGGGACAATGCGTAACTGCGGTAACCCCCAGCTTGTGTCGCGTCGCCCACTGGTTAGGGCGCGCCGACCGCGTGTCACTGCCAAATCGAGCGGGATGTCGTCAATAATCGCATTGTAGCAGGTGGCCGCAAAGCGCACGATGATATCTGGTGAACTTACCCCACTAAAAGTAATTGCTGCATTGATGGTACGACTGAGCAGGAGAGCCGCAAATATCTGTGGAATGGCGCGAATTTGTGGCTCTTCGAGCCCGCCACACGTCACACATACTAAGCCAATATCGCTGTATGTGGAGAGCACCTCTTGCAGTTCAAAGACGTCAATCTCAGTGCCAAAGGTGATGTTCATGTATTGCTCGTGATTGAGCGTGACATCGCCGACGAGATGGACCACGTGATACACGTCGCGACTGAGTGTGTTGTTCAAATCAGCAAGTCCATGAATCTCAACGACGGTGATTTGGATGCGTTGTTCAGCGATTTCGTTCTGGAGGAGTGTGTGAATCGCACTGTATTCAGATTTTTGGTTGGGCGGTACGCACATGAGCACCTGGAGTGGACCATCCACGCCAATGGGTGGTGCGGGCTCGGTCACCGATGAAAGCCGCACGACGCCGTAGTCTTCGTTTACGGATGGTGCCCACGAACGGGTTCCTTCGATGACCGCCCATTCCCACGGGAGTGCGGCCAATTCGGGTACGGCAATTTGCAGTTGTATTTGGATGCGCCCATTCTCGGTATTTGCTTCACGGGCGCTACTAATCAACAAGTCGCGTACTACCGCAGGGAAGAGAATGCCACCCAAGGTGCGCCCGAGTGCCCCCGCATCTCCGAGTGGTTCAATGTTGTGTGGTTGGAGGAGTCGAATGCCGAGCTGAATAATCTCATCTGGGATCGTTACCGGCGTGGCAAACGTTTTGGTGGGCGTTGATATATACAACGCAAACGTCACGTTATCTTCTGAACCAATTGAAATGTGGAACGGTACAACGTGCATGGTGGTGTTCTTTTCTGTCATCGGCGCGTGTGGGCATGGATGGCATTAAGATACGCGTCGTGGGTTTGACCGGCTACGACACTCCAGTCGAACTGTTGACGTACAATTGATGCGCCTGCCTCACCCCAGCGTGACCAGTGTGGTCGTGCTGCGAGTATCTGCGTGAGCCCATCAAATAATGTCGCGACACTGCCTGGTGCTACTAGTATACCATTTACATTATTAAATATTTTATCGGGGATTCCACCGGCAGCTGTTGCCAGAACGGGGCGCTGATGAATCATGGCTTCGAGGGTAACGAGCGATGATCCTTCATAGAGGGTCGGATGCACAAAAAAGTCTGCTGCGGCGTAGACGTTTTGCAGCTCTTCATCATTGAGCCGTCCGGCAAAAGTAACGTGCGATGCGATACCAAGCCGTCGCATTTGTGCGTCAAGTGCGTAACGTTCTTTGCCGTCACCTACCAACACCCACCGCCACCGTGCGGGGAGTATCTGGCTTGCGACGGCACGATGTAACGCCTCTGCAAAGAGATGATACCCTTTGTTTTGTTCAAGACGACTGACACTCAGGATGAGCAATTCATCATCAGGTGCAAAGCGTTGGCGCATCTGGTGGACGCGATCCGGACGAATCGGTGCTAGATTTTCTTCGATGTCAATTGCACTAGGAATGACGACTACCTGTGCAGGATGCACAGCCAGGTACTTGGGCAGGTCCGGTGCCGTACATGCATCAGTGGCAATCACGTAATCGGCTAGTTGGTGCCCTTTGGTATACATCCAGCGAAATGGTGCATAGGCCAACCACTTACGCCAGTCGGGCGTCCGATACTCCTCAAGACCGTGTGGATTTGCAAAAAACGGCACATGCGCAATATCGGGTTGGTGACGGCGTTGCCAGCCATAGCCGAAGGCACAAAGCCCCTGTGAGTGCACCACATCGAACGCACCATGCCGCACCCGACGAATGACCTCTTCGGCTTGGACCATGGTGTAGCGCGGGTAGTTGAGTTGCCGTCCTAGAATCGAGTTTGGCCGCAAATAGGGCGATGTATAGTCGTAGCGAAGCAGTTCTACCTGCATTTGTTCACGTAGCATGGCCAATCCAGCCGCATCATCGCTGTGTTGCACAAACAGCGTGATATCCACACCACGTTTGGCAAGGTGCGTGGTGAGATGGTAGATGTGGCGCTCAATGCCACCGTACCCGTGTAGTGGCCAAACGGCTCGCGCAAGCATGGCAACGCGTAATGGCTTCATCAGGTACTCGCAATCTGTGCATAAAGGTTGAGCACCTGATCAATGACCACGGGTACCGCAAAGGTGCGCGTGGCATGGTCAATCGCACCACGCCGTAGCCGTTCTCGTTGTTCGGGATGTTCGTGGAGTCGTTGTGCGTGTGCAACAAACGTGGTGTGATCGGGGGCGATGACGCCACTAACGCCGTCCACAATAATCTCTGGTGTGCCACCGGTCGGCATGGCTACAATCGGTGCGCCACAGGCGAGCGCTTCAAGTAACACGCGACTCAATGGTTCATCCCACGATGATGGGAACCAGAGTGCCTCGCAACGTGCCATCAGGCGCAGTACATCGTCGTGCTCGACCCAATCGAGTAGGTAGCAGGGGACGTTTACTTGTTGCGCAGCTGCCCTGATGTGCTCTTTGAGTGGACCATCACCGGCAACGACCAACGCAGGTGGACGAATCTGGCGAATTAAATCGGGTAAGAGTTGAGCACCCTTATTGGCTTCGAGTTTGCCTACAAAGAGCGCAAAACGGTCTGGTACGGGAATGGTAGGTGGTGTGGTGATTTTGTGGTGAATCGAGGGGATATCAACCATATTTGGGATGACTACGACACGGGCACGCGGAACGTGTTGGCGGATCCGCGCAGCCATATGCGCAGAAACAGCGATGACTGCGGCCGCATCTTGGAGTAGGCGCGCCCGTGCGCGCATTTGCATGATGTATGCGGGGATGAGCGCCTGCATGGCCCATGATTGATGTCGTGCACGTAGGGTAGTGTACATGCCGCGCCATGTCCGCTGGTCGCCCTGCATCTGCATGCCGGTGGCACGCATGTCCCATGGCCAATGATCGCGAACGGTAATTACAACCTTGACATGTGCCCGCTGGAGCGGCAGTGCTGCATGTGCCGAGAGAATGTGTTGTGCATGAATAATTGTTGTTGGCGTGAGTGTTGTGAGTTGACGTAACGATTGATTGAGTTGAGCAATCATCGCACTTTGACGCCAAATGCGCCAGGGATGGTTAGCCACTGTGCTTCGCACTGTGGTAACCCCGTGTACATCAATGGTGGTCGTGGGTTCAGCAAATAGTGTCGAGGTGCTTGTGGCTGGCACGAGTGCTGTGACTTGTTCGCCACGCGCCTGCAGGGCGAGCGCCAGCGCATGCGCACTCCATCCTGCCCCACCACAACGCGGCGGGAAGACATCGCTCGGCAGCAAGATTTGCCGTGAGTGCTTCATGCATGACTCCGTGCAGCATCAATGAAGCGCCGCACACGCTCGGCATCGACCGGTTGGGCGATTTGTCCGTCGTACTTAATACTTGAGCCAACAATGACCCCATCAGCCACACTCATAAACGCACCGATATTGCGATTATCAGCACCACTGCCAATGATAATTGGTCGATCGCCCGCCAACGCTTTGGCCTCGCGTACCTTGCCGAGATCTGGTGCATCGCCGGTCATACGCCCTGAGATAATCAGTGCATCCGCACCAAAGAATCGTGTCCACTCGATGTGGGTCGCCAAATCAATCCCTGGGAAGCGCACGGAATGCTTTTTGTCGACATCGGCGATGATTTTGATGTGTTCGGCATGTAACTCCGTACGCCGGCGCATCAAATCGGCGGCACATCCCTCGTCGAAGCTCCCTGCGTCCCATACACCAGCCCCGGTGAACATGCAGACACGGATAAATTCTGCCTGCGCAGCAATGGCAATAGCCAAGAGCGCGACGCCACCATTGTGCACCAAGTTAATGCCCATGGGGAGATGACACTCTGCACGCACCGCTGCTGCCACGACAGCATGACTGGCAATGCTTTCTGGCGGGATGTGTGCCCCGGCTCGGAACGGGATATCCCACATATTTTCAACGATGACGCCATCACAACCACCGGCCAATAACGCCTCTGTATCTGCTTTGGCGTGATCGACGATGGTGCGCATGCCATACCCGGTGTAGCCAGGTGCACCGGGCATCGGCCAGCAATGAACCATGCCGATGATGGGCTTTGGCGTACGAAAAATATCTGCAAGTGAGGTGATTTGGAGTGCGTCTAGGCGTGCTTTCCAGCTCGGCGTCATGGTCGTCCTCTTTAGTATTATTGTTGCTCGTATTGTACCATTCTGCGCTGTTATCCTGTGATAAGCCAATCTGGCACTGCCGGGCGTTGTGCCCGAATCAGCGCCACCACCTCGGCGCGACGAGGCATGATATCGGCTGCTCCACGGCGACTAGCGGTAATGGCACCGGCCGCATTGGCGACGAGGAGTGCGTCGTTGAGTGGATGATGGTGCATCAACGCCCACACACAAATGCTGGCGAACGTGTCGCCACATCCGGTTGTATCAACGGCATCCACAATGAATCCGGCCGAACGATAGTGTTGTGACCCCACGCGTGCGGTGCATCCATCGGCTCCCTGTTTGGTAATGACGGTCACAGCATGCTTGTCCAACGGATGCTGAGTTTGTGTTTGTGCAACATGCATTTCATCGTGGTTGCCCAACAAGACGGTGAGCGGTTGTGGTAGTTGCACGAACAATTCGTTCAGTTGTGGTGCGAGCGGTTCACACAAATCAATGGAGGTCTGCCAGCCACGCAGTTGTGCGCGTTGTAATGCCTCAATGGCACATTGGCGCTGTGTTCCACTCAACAACGCATGCCCGCACACATGTAACCAGTGCGTGCCGGACGGCCATACATCGGGGAGTTGCCACATCGTATTGGCACCGCGATAGCTCAAAAACGTCCGTTCACCGGTCGGAGTGACTGGGATGACACAAAGGCCGGTAGGGACGGTGTCATCCGATTGCACGTCGTCGATGTCAATGGCAAATTGTGCGGCCGCTTGTCGTACTTGGTGTGCGGCGGGATCGGTACCGACCCGCCCCCAGAGGCGTGGATGCCCACCCATGCAGGCTACGGCAATCGCACTGTTGAGCCCCGTGCCTCCATTACTCCAGGTGGTGGTATGTGCTGTTGCATCACCACCTTCGTGTGGCCAGTGGTCGATTGCTAAGTTGATGTCTATGTTGATGTCGCCGATGATGATGAGCATCTGAGTTCCTGTACACATGGGTCCGTGTTGCTACATGAATTATAGGAGATTCTGCTCGTACCATGCTGTGGTTCAGTATTTTTGTAAAATTTGACAAAAACACCATCCTGAATAATATACGTATTACGTAATTTAATGCGCAAGTACAGAGCGTTCATCGCATCTTCCAACGTGTTTCACGTATGGCTACGGTCCTGTTTTCGTACATCGGCAACGTCGAAAAGGAGATCGCATATGCGTACCTGGATGATTGGCACAACGGTAATTCTGCTGTATTTGGTCACACTTTGGCAAGGAGATGGCTCTGCGGCTCAACCGATTCGTCGGGTGACGGCGACTCCTACGGCAATACCAGTGCGAGCAATTGTGAGTGACTATTTGTTTGGTGCACGGTCGTTTCGCGATCATACGACCAACCGCAATCATCTGCAGTGCCAGCGCTGTCCAGCGTTTGTCGCAGAATTTGCCCCTGCCATGGGCGCTGGCATTACGTTTGTGTCACAGCGCCAACAACTCTTGCTTAGTCATAAAGGCGTTAATTTTGATCAGCGTAGCTTTGCAGTGAGTGTCTGGGTGCGTCGTGACACCGCGACCCACGAGCGCGTCATTGTGAGTCATGGTGTGCATGGCGCTGATACCTTCGTCATTGGCCTCACAGCACGGCAGGTGCCGTTTTGTGGGAGTGCAGGGGTCACAGTCACCGCTCCACAACCACTTGATACGAATGCACATATGCTGACCTGTACCTATGATGCACAACGCACGCAGCTCCGTCTCTATGTTGATCAACAGCTGGCCGTTCAACGAAAAGGAGACGCTATTCGTGGTAATGGTACACAGACACTGGCCATCGGTGCACGTCATCTTACAAATCGCATGGCACCGTCACGACCAGTGCAAAATGCCTGGTTTACTGGTCGATTGGCCCGTGTGGTTATTACACATCAGGCGCTGACGACCGCTGATGTGATACGCCTCTTCAACCAGATATCACCTGCCCCAACAGCAACGGCGACACCGACGGCAACGGCGACACCGACGGCAACGGCGACTTCGACGGCAACGGTGACACCGACGGCAACGGCGACTTCGACGGCAACGGCGACACCGACGGCAACGGCGACTTCGACGGCAACGGCGACTTCGACGGCAACGGCAACCCCGACGGCGACTTCGACTCCGACGGCGACGATGACTCCGACGGCAACGGCGACTCCGACGGCGACGATGACCCCGACGGCGACTTCGACTCCGACGGCGACGATGACTCCGACGGCAACGGCGA
>CAYZZI010000046.1:0-26453 GCA_964482795.1 uncultured Klebsiella sp. | reverse complement strand
CGTGCCACGTCCTTTGGGGCGATAGAGGTTGACGGGCGTTCGTTTCCCCTTGCCATTTGATGCAATGGTCACGAGCTGTGAGTTCGCTGCCAGCGCTGGCACGATGATGTCCATGCTAATCACTTCGTCGTGATCGCGCAGATTTATGCCACGTACGCCGCTAGCCGGGCGCCCCATCGAGCGCACTTGTGCTTGTTTGAAGCGCAGTGTCTTGGCATGGCGTGTGGTAAGCACGATGTCCTCGTCGCCTGCAGTCGTGGTCACCCAGCCGAGTTCATCGCCATCTTCGAGACCTATGGCAATTAGTCCATTTGAACGGACCATGCTGTACTCTTCAAGGAGCGTTCGTTTGATCTTGCCACGACGAGTGGCCATGAGGAGATATTTGGCATGGTCGTAGTCTGGTACAGACAAGACCGATGTGACGTTTTCGTTTGGTTGTAAGTCAATCAAATTGACGAGTGGTAATCCCTTGGCGGTGCGGCTCGCATCTGGCACTTCGTGTGCTTTCAGTCGATAGACGCGTCCGGTATTGGTGAAGAAGAGGAGATCATGCATCGTGTTACAGGTAAGGATATGTTGCATGAAATCTTCTTCGCGCATGGCGGCACCTTTGATGCCACGACCACCACGGCGTTGTGTGCGGAAGACCTCCGGCGCCTGGCTTTTGATGTAGCCGCGGTCTGAGAGGGTGATGAGCAATTTGGCATCGGGAATCAAGTCCTCGTCGTTGACTTCGCCATTGACGCCGTACACAATCTGGGTGCGTCGTGCATCGCCGTACTTCTCTTCGAGGTACTTCATGTCCGCCTTGATCAGGCTGTTAAGCTTCGCCGGGTTTGCTAGAATTTCCTCGAGCTCGGCAATAGTTTTGCGAATCTCGCCAAGCTCGTCTTCGATGCGTTTGCGTTCGAGCGCAGCGAGGCGACCAAGTTGCATATCCAAGATGGCGTTCGCTTGCGCCTCACTGAAGCTATAATCGCGCATCAAGTTGTTCCGCGCAGAGTCGCGTGTGCGTGAATCGCGAATGGTTTGAATGACTTCGTCCAGAATGTCGATAGCACGCTTGAGTCCCTCCAAGATGTGGGCACGTGCTTTGGCCTTGTCGAGATCAAACTCGGTACGGCGACGAATGATCTCGCGGCGGTGCTCGATGTACTCTTGGAGCATGCGCTTGAGTGTCATCAAACGTGGCTGCCGGCCACGTTCGCCAAGTGCGAGCATGTTAATGCCGAACGAGGTCTGCATTTGAGTGTGTTTGTAGAGCGCATTCAGGACCTTGCGCGGTTGTGCGTCTTGCTTGAGCATGATGACGACACGCATGCCAGTGCGATCGGATTCATCGCGAATATCGCGAATGCCTTCAATCTTCTTTTCACGCACGAGTTCGGCGATACGCTCTTGGAGACGAGCCTTGTTGACTTGGAAGGGAAGTTCAGTCACGATGATTTGATGACTGTTGCGCGCACCTTCTTCAACGTGCGCTTTGGCGCGAATTGTTACTTGACCGCGCCCAGTGCTGTAGGCTGCATTAATGCCCTCATTACCGAGAATTAACCCGCCCGTGGGGAAGTCTGGTCCCGGTACGATTTTGATGAGGTCTTCTACGCTAGCTTCTTCGTTGTCGATTAAGAATGCAATCGCTCGGCAAATTTCACCGAGGTTATGCGGTGGAATGTTTGTTGCCATACCAACTGCGATGCCGTTTGCCCCGTTGAGCAACAAATTTGGCAGTCGTGCGGGTAAGACCGTTGGTTCGCGGTAGGTGCCATCAAAATTATCGCGGAAGTCTACAGTGTTGCGTTCGATGTCGAACAGCATCTCTTCAGCAATGGCTGACAAACGCGCTTCGGTATAACGCATGGCGGCCGGTGGGTCGCCATCGATACTGCCGAAGTTGCCTTGGCCATCTATCAACGGGTAGCGCATATTCCACGGTTGTGCCATGCGCGCTAATGCATCGTAAACTGAACTGTCACCGTGTGGGTGCATTTTGCCGAGTACATCGCCTACAATACGTGCGCTCTTTTTGTAGGCAGTATTGGCACGCATACCCATATCCCACATGCCATAAAGAATGCGCGTTTGTACTGGTTTGAGACCATCACGAATGTCTGGCAAGGCGCGTGACACGATCACGCTCATGGCGTAATCGAGGTATGCCGTGCGCATCTCATCTGTGATGTTTCGGTTCTGAATTACTCCAGCATCCATCAGCATCTCCTATAAAAAGTGTAAATAATTACAATTTGATTACACATAGTATAACACAAAATGAATAATTTGTCACTAGGCAATATTTGACGCACGATAGTGCGTCAAAACAAATTATTCTTCACAGATATATTATACTCCAAAAACGGGGATAGGTGTGAAGTCAATCGCATCACAGGCGCTTAATTGGTAATTAATTCCATTTACACTCCCTTGCGTCGCATTGTGCCAATCATCGGGGCGATGCAGGTGGCCATACAAGCAGGTTGTGACGTGAAATTTCTCAAAAAGGTGTACAAATTCGGTCGGTTTTTTGTCGATGAACGGTGGAAAGTGGATCATACACACGATTGGTTTGGTCGTTGACCGTGCACGTGCATCTTGAAGAGCACGTTCCATGCGCAAGAGCTCACGTGCATAGATGCGTTGATCAACTTTGGGGTCAAATCCTGGCATATCAGGGGCAACCCACCCGCGGCTCCCGCACACGATGACTGGCCCCACATCTATGGCATCGGCCTCGATAAGATGGATTGAAGGCGGCATCTGTGGTCGAATTGGACGTGCTCGATCCCACCAGTAGTCATGATTGCCTTTGATGCAGTATTTTGTGCCAGGGAGCTGATCAATCCAGCATAAATCGACAAGCGCATCAGTGAGATGCATTGCCCACGAAATATCGCCGGCGATGAGGACGATGTCGTCGGGTGCTATCCGTGCGTTCCATTGATTGGCGATACGTTCTGGGTGATTACGCCACCGTGGGCCAAATATGTCCATCGGTTTTGGTTGGGCAAATGATAGATGCAGGTCTGATATGGTCCAGATCATGTGATTTGACTCTATGGAGTGCGTATGCTTACGCGGAGAAACAGATTACTCATCGTTCATAGTAGCAGATGCAGACTCTAATGCCAAATGTTGTGGCACCCAATCAGGAAGAGGAGCAGTTATTTGTAGCAATTCTTCGTGGATGGGATGAGGGAAGGAGAGTTGCCACGCATGCAAACGATGTGGCGGGTGATCAGCGCTCCGTCCGTGACTCTGGTCGCCAATAATGGGTAGACCAAGTGCTGTGGCGTGTAAACGAATTTGATGCGTGCGGCCGGTCTGTGGAATAGCCAACAACAGAGATGAGTTATCATCAAACTGTGCGATTACGTGAAACGTGGTGGTCATCTCTTTGACGATATCGCCGTTGAGGAGTTTTTGACCGATTTGTGCATGTGTATAAATCCGAAATCTGCCGTTCTCGGTACGTCCATGTCCCGTGCTGATTGTCTGTTTGTGCCAATCCGGATGGCCGTGCACGTGGCAAAGATAACGTTTTTTGGCGAGGTGTCCCACAAAGATGCGTTGAAGGGCGGGATTTGCATGTGGGTGCCGCGAAAACAGCAGCACGCCGGAGGTGTCGCGGTCAAGACGATGTGCTGGGTGCAGTGTCAGTTCCTCGGTGTATTCTTGGTGCCAGAGGTGTATCAACGCGTTGCGGAGGTGATTCTCTGCGTCCCAGGGAGTTGCATCCACATACGAACCAACTGGTTTGTTGATGGCGATTAACCAGCGGTCGTGATAGATGATGTGGTTCGTAGTAAGGTGGCACGGGGTGGCATGCGCGGGAGGGGTGTGAATGGTCACCTGCATACCGGGGAGGAGCATGGCGTCAGCCATGCGCACCCGTTCCTTACCAATCCATGCGCCGCCACGTTCGATTAACGCCAAGGCAGTGGCGCGACCGTCAAGGTGTCGCGCCACTGCGTCGAGAAGTCGTTCGGGGGAATCACACGTATATTGGATGAACCCACGATTAGGACTGGCGTTCGGCGTATTGTTTGCGGTAGTAATCGCGGTATTCTCCACTTTTGATGGGGCGCCACCAACCCGGATTGTCGATGTACCAGCGTACGGTCTTTTCGAGTGCTTGGTCGAAGGTGTGACGACTATTCCACCCGAGCGCACGGAGTTTGTTCGTGTCAAGGGCGTAGCGGCGATCATGTCCGGCACGATCCTTTACGAACTCGATGAGTGAGTGTGGTTTGCCAAGCAGGTCGAGTATCTTGTGTGCCATGTCAATATTTCGCGTTTCAACGCCTGTGCCGACGTTGTATGCTTCACCGGCAACGCCGCGATGCAAGACGACATCTATTCCTTCGCAGTGGTCAGTGACATACTGGTAATCGCGCATTTGCAGACCATCGCCATAGATGGGAATAGGCAGATTATCCATGGCGTTGGTCGTGAAGAGTGGCACGGCTTTTTCAGGATAATGGAATGGTCCAATGTTGTTCGAACCACGGGTTATGGTTGTATGGAGGCCATACGTGATGTGATATGCGTACACGATGTGTTCTGCACCTGCTTTGCTGGCAGAATATGGGCTACGCGGTTCAAAGACATCGTGTTCTTGCGATCGATTTGGCTCGGCAATTTGGCCATAGACCTCATCGGTGCTAATTTGATGAAAACGCTTGAGGCCAAGCTCTCGGGCGGCTTCTAGTAAAGCCCAAGTGCCGTTTACGTTGGTGCGGATAACTGCATCCGGTTGCATAATCGAACGATCAACATGCGTCTCAGCCGCAAAGTTAATAATCGTGTCAATCTTGTGCTGTTGGATGGCAGATTTGATGCTGTCTAAATCACAAATATCACCTTGGACAAATGTGAAGTTAGTATTGTTCTTGGCGGCAGCAAGATTTTCGATGCGACCTGCATAGGTGAGTGCATCGTACACAACGAGGTGATAGTTGTATCGTTCGAGCATGTAGTGTACGAAATTACTGCCAATAAAGCCGGCACCACCGGTGACAAGTAAACGTTGCATATTGCTTCCTTTATACACATAACGTGTATATGATACACGGTTTTTTGTGCATTGGCACTGATTATTTTATGGTATGGTCATGACAGCGCGATATAACCGTTGTCCATCATGCCAATAGAGTTGATTTGCAACGGTGGCATAAAATTGAATTTCTGCAGAACCTAGTCGACCTACATGTTCGGTGTAGCGTAGTTGATAGGTATTATTTGAAAGAGTGTAGGCGAATAGTTGCAGTCGATCTGGCGAAGTACTCAGTGATATGAACGGCTGCCCACGCCAGAGTAATGGTGACCGAGCCGTGAGTGGTTGTTGTTGTAGTCCAGCAAGTTTTTGTGTGGATATGGTATATCCAATTCTGGCCCACGATGTAGTGTCGCTGCTGACTACTAACATGGCAGGAACCAAGTTGGGTGTAATCATGAACGTCGACAATGTTTGAGGTGGTTTGGGCAGTTGAATGCGAGATTTCAGGTCGAGGGCACGATTAACTGCAACTGGAATGATAAATCCCGTATTATCTAGATTTCGTCCTGCTGCGATAACTGTAAGGTCTGCAGAATCAAGATTGCGCATATCGGTTATCGCCCCTGGAATACGTCGCCGTCCAGTTGCTTCGGTAAAGACGTTCCGGTTATGCAAAATGATAATTTCTGCAGTTGCCGGTGTGTTTTGCTGAGCGGCATGATTGACTGCCAAATAGACATAACGGTCGGTGCTCACCAAGGCTATCGGATTAGCCATTGTTTTGTAGAGCCATACACCAGTGCGGACTGGGGTGCCACTCGTCAACGAAAAGCGTTGGACTGCAAGTAGATCCCATGCATAGCGTCCCACAACAAAGAGTTCGTTGGAGTTATGCTGATTTATACGCATGAGAGTGACATTGACTCCCTCGACGGGGATGCTCTGCAGTTGAGTGAGTGATATCGGATCATATGCAATCAGCATCGGTGGATTTGTTTTGCGGAGGACCCACACGTGTGTCGCATTGGCTTCGAGGTGGCCAATCGGCATCCGAGACGATACGGATGAAATACTTGTTGGGTCGAGTAGGCGAATCGGTGTGGGTGTTTTAGTTGGTGTACGTGACACATGAGGTGTCGACGTCCGTGTTGCAGTTCGTGATGCCGTCTGTGTTCTGGTAGGTGTGGTGGTGACGGTAGGTGTGCTCGTTGTCGTCCGTGTTGCTGGTTCGGCTGATGCTGTACTCTCATCAGCGACTTGCGTGAGTTGAATGGCGGTATGTGTCAACTGAGCAGCTGAAACGGTGTTGGTTAACGCTGCTCTCGCTGTTGCGGTGCGGAATTGGCTCACAAGTTGTGTTGCGGTACGGAGTGCAATGACGCTTTGCATAACGGGAATCGGTGTCGGTGTTGGGAATATTCTGGTGGCAGTGGGAGTGCGACTTGGTAATCCGCGTTGCACTTCGCGCGTCGCATTAATGCGGTCAGCTGCAGTCCGAGTTTGGTTCAGTGATACTTGTGTTTGTAGACGTGCGTGCGTGGCTGTATTGACAACGACCTGTGTTTGTACGTCAGGTGCGTATGTGGGTGATGGTTTAATGACTCGTATGGTAATAGGGTTAAGTTGACACGCGCCGAGTTTTTGGGCGCGATTGCACGGCATATCGGGATACCCGACCCAATCTTTCACTAGGCCGAACATCATCGTGTACGTACCAGGCACGGTAAATCGGATGCGACCGGTGATGACACGCGTCGCTCCGGGAGCAAGTGGCGTACTGCCAATACTCCAGCGCCACGGATGATCAATCGTACTCGCAACGGGACAACTCGACGGTTTGTTGGCCCAACTACTATCCCAACCCTGCACACCGGCGATGACTCTGAACCGCTGATTGGACATGCTGGGCACATTATCAGGACGAGGAAAGCGTGCTACATCTGATGGGGTTTTGAGAGCCCAACACTGCGTCTGATCGTAGGTGAATCCAGCATCGGCGTTGCCGAACGTGAATGCGGCACTGCTGATTGGTATGGTACTGTACATGTTCTGCACGGTCATTCGCACGGTAAGTACATCACCTGCCACAAGGGTTGTTTGGTTCGCACTCACCGCTTTAATCCAGAGTGCATCGTTGGGTCTGATGCTGTTTAGTGCCGCTCGTTGACGAATTTCGGGGAGCTTTGCATACAACATGTTGCCAGGACAAACCGTTGACCCGACGTCTCGATGACCGACAATGGTATTCAACGTTTTGTTTTTGTACGCATAAAACTGCTCGGTATTAAACGGGATATTTTTGCTGCTCCCAATCCACCCCAACAAATTATCAAGCGCTTGTATGGCGGCATCACTTGGTTCAACCGACTGAAAATTTCCCATGAATGCGATGCCAATAGTGGAGCGATTATGGCCAAGTGCGTGAGCACCATCAATCACGTTACCGTCATCACGTACACCCGTGTATCGACCTTCGTAAATGACGCCGTTCGGGTCAATCAAGTAGTGGTATCCAATATCGCACCAACCGAGTTGCATTGCATGATATCTCCAGATACCAAGGACACTTGCTGCCCAGTTATGGGAGTACGGATCATAATTGCCGCCGGCGGTGTGATGGATGACGACATGTGATGCTGGTGTAATCTCCTCTGTTGCTGGTACCCAGGTTTTTGCATTCGAGGATGCGTTGCAATAGCCACTCCACGGGGCAGCGTTGGCGTCCCACGATGCAAGTGTGGCATCGCCCCATACATCACGACTGACAATTGGTGGCTTAGTGCCACGTGCAGTGCGTGCTGCCGCACTGGGAAGAGGTAAATTCCGCGGATTTGCACCAAGATTGTTCATGGTGACAGCACTCAATGACGCAAGATAACTGGGTGAATCTGATGCCAGAATGATATCGAGTTGCCAAGCGGTCTGTAATGCGTTTAGTTCGAACGGGGTACTGGCGTATACGTTGCGCGGTGCTGTCTCAGGTACAAATTCGGGATTGTGCGTCACTTCGACCCAATCACTCCAATTGTCTCCTGTCGCAAAGCGTACACGTAATGTGATATCGTGAGCGTTGCCGGATACACTCCAAGTCAACAGGATGGTATCAAAGGCAGCATCAGGGGTGATTGGCTCCAACGTCCGGGATGATACATCGCGAGGTGTCGGTGATTCGCCTTCAGCAACAAATACGAAGCGCTGTTCGGCCAATCCAGACGGGACTGACAAATCTGCAGATACTGCGTGAGGGTGAAGCAGCTGTGAGAGGACTATGAACATCACGATGCTGCGTAGAATGCGCATGTTCTATCCTTTGGCCACATACTGCAAAGTGGTGTCAAACGTACTACATATACACGTATATTAGCACTCTTTTGGTTGATACCGTATGAGATATCCGTGAAAACTCGATACAACGCGTATCACACCCTTTTTGTCTCGTACTGCGTAGCATGCAAGAATCAGCATGGTGATGCAATACGGCGCTATCAGCGTACAATCAGCTTTCAAGAACGCTATAATACGCATGGAGTAAGAAGGATACTGCGTGATTAAACAAATCTTGGCAATTGAAACCTCATGTGATGAAACGGCTGCCGCCGTCGTTGCGGATGGACGCACGATTGTCAGTAATGTGGTTGCCTCACAAATTGATATCCACCGCAGGTATGGTGGTGTGGTGCCCGAAGTTGCATCTCGGCAACACGTATTAAGTATTGAACAGGTCGTCAGGACCGTGCTCGCCGAGTTACCAAATGGGTGGGCTGATATAGATGCGGTTGCTGCTACATACGGTCCAGGACTATCTGGTGCGTTATTAACCGGACTGAATGCAGCTAAAACAATTGCCTGGGCACGTGGGTTGCCATTCATTGGGGTAAATCACGTTGAGGCACACATCTATGGGGCATGGCTCACCGACCGTGAACCACCGACCTTTCCGTGTGTGGCATTGATTGTATCAGGTGGACATACATTACTTGTCTATATGCGCGATCATGGGCAAGCGGAGCGACTCGGCGGTACGCTCGATGATGCAGCAGGTGAAGCATTCGACAAAGTTGCACGTCTGCTGGAACTTGGATTTCCTGGTGGACCTGTAATTCAACAAATGGCCATCGCCCCACACGATGCGCACGAACGACTGCCGCGCGCATGGCTCCATGGGACGTTTGATTTCTCTTTTAGTGGGCTCAAAACCGCTGTATTGCATGAAATGCAAAAAGCACGAAGTCACTATGGCAAAGATGCGAGTGCGTTAGCGCAACGACAGCGTGAGCTGGCCTACTTGTTCCAAGAATCGGTCGTTGATATTTTGACTCGGAAAACGCGCGATGCAGTAAAGCAGACTGGTGCATCTTCTGTTGTACTTGCGGGAGGCGTAGCTGCAAATTTGCGATTACGTGAGGTGTTGCATCGGCGCGCCGGTGTGCCCGTTCATGTGCCACCCATCCATTTATGCACGGATAATGCTGCAATGATTGCAGCATGTGCCTACTGGCGCCCTAAGTTGAGTGATTTGGCAACCACGGTGGATGCAAATTTGGCGTTTGTATAGGAGACAACCAGATTGTGACACTTGTGTCGCGACCTGGTGGTTTTATTGGATCAAATGGAGTGTGTTTTCGCCGAGCATGAACAGTGCGACCACGGTGATGAACAGCGCGAATGCCTGCCGAAGTTTGTTTTGGTCAATCGATTTGCTGACGCGCCCACTGATGGCCATGGCTGGTAGCGCTCCAGCCAAGAGTATTCCTATCAGTGTCCAGTCAAACGGTGTTTCGAGATGCCCCAAAAGGCTCGCGCTACTGTTCATGGCGATGACCAACAACGAAGTGCCAACTGCGTTGCGCATCGGCAATCCGACCAGCAGCACCATTGACGGCACAATGACAAAACCACCGCCGACGCCGAGAGTGCCGGTAATGAGACCGACACCAGCGCCGACCGCAATGATGAGCCACAAGGAGTGTGGTTGGTCACGTTGTGTTAAATGAGCGTTACCGCGGTACATAAGGACAGCAATCACCAGGAGGAGCATGCTGAAAACGGTCAGCAGTATACGCCCATCGATAGTGCGCGAGATGAGTGCGCCAAGGTAGGCCGTCATCATACCGGATGCACCGAAAATCAATGCAGTCCTAATCTGGGTGCGACCATCTCGCCATGCAATCACACCGCCAACGAATGCATTTATTCCTACGATGATTAAGGCTGTTGCAAGTGCGATATGTTCATCAACATTGAGTAGATAGACCATACTTGGTACGATGAGGACTGCACCACCTCCGCCAAGCAGTCCGAGTGAAAATCCAACAAACGCACCAATACACAATTCAATCACAATTGTTATCATGTCGTACCGCCACGTGCACTATGTGTGATGGCGTAGAAACGTCATCTGTTTGATTACGCTGGATGGAGAGATACTATCACTTTTTGTCAGGTGCGGTGTGGGTGTCGTCGACGTCGTCTTCCCACGCATCGTCGTATGGGGATTCGTCATCGAGGCCAAGTAGTTCGCGGGCACTCTCGGCGAATTCTGCGGGTACAAGGATGCGGACATCGGCGAGTAGTCCGCTTTGCATGCCAAATACTGATGCGCTATCAGCCCCCATAGAAGTTGCAGGAATGCCCGCATCTACGAGTTGCGATACAACCATTGACGCTTCGACCGGACCACTACAGACCATGAGAATGACAGGTTCAGCGTTCGGTTGGGCGGTATCAGTATCTGCAGGCGCTGCTGATTTTTGCCAGAGCGATTTGAATTTTTGCCACATGAATATGGAGTCCTTTCGCGAAAGTGATACGCTCCCAACCGAACGGTCAGGAGCGCATGTGTGTATACACCGAGCGACAACTACGCCTCTGCTGAACGGCGGAACCACGTACGCCACTCGCGGTTCTCCCAGACAACCAACAATTGTGCTGCATTGAAAATCGACGAGTAGGTACCACTCAACAAGCCGACCAGCATGATGATAACCAAGTTCTGGATGCTCGCACCGCCGAAGAGGAGCAACGCCAACATGGTGAACATACTCGTAAGCTGCGTGTTCAACGAACGCGGTAGGGTTTGTACGATACTGTGATTGACCACGTCTTCAAAACTCTCACCGGCACGGCGACGCAATTGATTCTCACGAATGCGATCGAAGACGACGATGGTATCGTGTACCGAGAAACTAATGATGGTAAGCAATGCGGTGAGGAAATATGCGTCCACCTCGAGGCCAATAAAGTACCCGAGAATGGCAGCGACGCTCAGGACCACCAGTACGTCGTGGAGCATGGCAATGACAGCACATACACCATAACGAAATGGATTGGGCGCGCGTCGGAATGCGGCGGTCAAATAGAACAAGATGGCCAGACTTGCGCCGGCGACTGCAATCATGGCACTCTGCGTTGCTTCAGCACTAACGGTGGGTCCAACGCTTTGCAACGACTCGCGACGTGCTTCGCCGAACGCGGCATTGAGGGCCTCGAGCACGGCAACTTGTTGCTGTTCTGGATCGGTGGCACTCAATTCTTTGGTGCGCACGACTGCTGACGCCATCGGAGAACCATTCACGGTGACAGTGCTTAATTGTACTTGTGCGCCGTCAAATCCATTGGCCACAAACACATCGCTGATGGCATCAGAATTGAGGTCTGATAACTGTTTACCGGGAAAGTGGATATCCCATAGTGCGCCACCCGCAAAGTCAATGCCGGTGCGCAGTCCAAACAACGCATAAAAGATTGCACCTGGGATGATGATGACTATCGAAATCAAAAACCAGAGATAGCGTAATCCGACAATGTTTTTCATACGTTCATGATCCTCATCATTTAGGCTGTACGCTGATTGCGTGCATCAGAATCGACGGTACTACCTGCTTCGTACAACCATGGTGCCTGAGCAAAGGAGAAACGTGAGGTGATGCGCAAGAAGGTGCGCGTCACAATCACGGCGGTGAACAAATTCAACAACATACCAAGTGCCAGCGTCAATGCAAATCCCTTGATGATACTCACACCGAAGCTATTACCGAATACGAACAGGATGGTGCTCGTAATCAAGGTTGACGCACTTGAGTCGCGAATGGCTGGCCACGCATCTTCGAACCCGGTCTCAATGGCTCGTCCAAGTGATCGCCCGGTGCGCAGCTCTTCCTTCATGCGTGCAAAGATGAGGACGTTGGCGTCAACGGCCAATCCAATTGACAATATGAAGCCGGCGATGCCGGAGAGTGTGAGAGTGATAGGAATGAACTTGTGAATGGCAAAAATAATCACAGAGTAGATGATGAGTGCGATTGTTGCCAATACGCCGGGCATGCGATAGAAGGCAATCATGAAGAGCCCGACAATCAGCAATCCGACAAACCCAGCTATCACACTGGCTTGCACAGAATTGGCGCCGAGTGTGGCTGATACGGTGCGACTTGACTCCACGTTCAACGTGATGGGGAGTGATCCGTATTTGAGCTGGTTCAAAATGCGCTCAGCATCTTCTTGTGTGTTCGTGGTAATTTCGCCGCTCCCACCAACAAGTGCCGCTTCGATGACCGGACAGCTAAAGACGATATTGTCGAGCACGATACACATCGGTCGCTGAATGTTGGCGGCCGAGAAGGTTGCTAAGCTATTTGCAGATTGTCCGAGGAATGCGAATGTGACAGCTGGTCGAGCTGACACACTGTCAGTGGCCACACGAAGTGCTACTTGACGAGTATCGAGGTCACGACCATCTGTGATGCTCTCATAAATTTCATCGGGAACAGTAGGTGCCGGGTTCTCTGGATCGGGTTCTGCATTCGGGTCAACGCCAGGGATAACGGGATTTGGATTGCCGGAGGTGCGCACAAGCGTACCCTCTTGCAAAAACGCACCCTTGGTGTCGATGAATTCAAGTCGACCAGTGCCACGTAGCGTTTCAATGGCCTGTTCCGGATTGCTGACACCTGGTAATTCAACGATGATTCGGTCTTCACCGGAGAGTTGAATAACTGCCTCGCTGACACCTAATCCGTTGACACGGCGCTCGATGACGGTGGCAGCCGTTTGCATTAATTCACTGTCTACCACACCGTCGGCTTTCATGAGTACTTGGGTGCCACCCTGAAGGTCCAAGCCAAGACGGACACTCACATCGCGCCCAAGCCATTGATCGCCTGGAGCAAACGAAATCCACGCGCTGAGCGCGGTCACCAAAATGATGAAAATTAAAGGTACCGTTTCGCGGTTACGCACGATGATGTTGCCTCCGTGTCGTGATGTGACATTGTGTTCTTAAAGAACGTACTAATACGTGATTATAGCCTTGACACAGGCCTTGTGTCAATCAACAAGGGTCATAGCACGCCAAAAATCACCAATATGCGGCCACGCAGAGAAGCACGACCACTTGTGGAGTGGTCGTGCGGTGGACTAAGAGCGTGTTTGGTTATGGCTGTAATGAATCAATGCGATTTCGTACAATAACATCCATATCTTCGATGGTCTGTGCACTGCTCATATCAAGAACTTCACCATTCACTGCGAATGATGGGGTACCTGGCAAATTGAGACCCAACGATTCCTTTTGGAACTCACGTACTTTGCGCTCAACTTCTGGCACGGTCACACACTGGGAAAATGCCTCGGTGTCGAGATTAATTTGCGTTGCATAGGTCAAAAACTGACCATTTACCTTATCTTTCGGGAGACCTGCCCACTGGCGCTGATTGAGGAATATCATGTCATGCATCTGCCAAAACGAGATCATTCCCTGCTCGCCTGCACATCGTGCAGCTATGGCAGCTGGAATGGCGTTTGCATGACTCGAAAGTGGGAAATCTTGATAAATCACCCGCACTTTGCCTGGCAAGACATAATCTCGTTGAAACTTACTCGATACTGAGGTTGCATAGTAAGCGCACCCTGGGCACTGGAAATCTGCGTATTCGACCAGTGTAATTGGGGCATCAGCACTACCAAGAAAGTATCGACCGTCATCGGTCTGTCCCATGGGAACGCTTGAATCACGTGGAAGGGGCACAGCACCTTCGACGCCACTTGCTGATGTTGACGCACTGCCACCGCTCATCTGTGAATACACCACCGCGCCTATGCCAATCAGCGCAACGATGGCGATGACGATATAGTAGATACCCGATGATGATTTTTTCGTGGTGGAACTGACCGCACGACCGCGCGATTTTTGGTTGCTCATGCAAAAATTCCTCTATACAGGCGAATATTAACAACGATATTATAATAGTTCGCACTCGCGCACAATTAGAGAGTTTGGTTAGAATGGCACCATACCACACTGCAAAGCGTTTGTACGTGTTGTTGTGTGTTACGGAATGAGATAGGTGAGGCTATGCCAACACAGATATCGCGTGACCGCGCACGTCGCATGTTGATAACCGCACAAGGATTAGCAACCGCAAAACGCGGCGCAACTCCTGCTGATGTGGTGCAGACCATTGAGCGCATGGGCATCTTACAAATTGACACAATTGCGGTGGTCAACCGTAGTCCGTATTTCGTGTTGTGGAGTCGGATTGGCGAATATCCAATCACATGGCTCGATGATGCATTGCGCGCCCAACACATTTTTGAGGCGTGGGTGCATGAAGCAAGTTTTATGCCGCGGTCGTGGTGGCCAGCCCAACGTGCCCTCATAAATGCCCCCGATCGTCCGCATACGCGGCGCTGGGCGCAACGGACCATTGATGCGCATCCGGAGCTGACGCAGCATATTCGCATGGTGCTTGATGCGCGTGGGACGGCGCGCCCTGCTGATTTCAATGAGCCACGCACGACGCGCGGCACCTGGTGGGACTGGTCGCCTGCCAAGCGAATTCTCGAGTCGCTGTTTGTACTTGGGGACGTGGCGATTTCGCATCGAGAAAAGTTTCAGCGCGTCTACATGCCGACTGCACGGTATCGGCCTGATTGGGATGATACGCTTGCCCCCACATACCATGATGCCCAACTGCTCCAAATCGCGAATGCGGTACGGGCATTAGGGGTGGCTCACGAACGCTGGATTAGTGATTACTATCGCATGGGTGGCAAGTATTCGTCTGAGTTCAAGTCAAAACGTGGATTATTTGCCGAGTTAGTAGATCGTGGTGTCTTGATACCCGTTGAGATTGCCGAGTTGCCAGGTCCTGCGTATGTGCACATCGATCAACAACACTTACTGAATGATGCGTTACCGATGCAGCATACGACGTTGTTGTCACCGTTTGATCCAATTGTGTGGCATCGGCAACGTGCAGCTGAATTGTTTGACTTTACGTATCGCATCGAGTGTTACACGCCTGCACCCAAGCGACAGTACGGCTATTTCACCTTGCCGGTGTTGTATCGTGATCGACTTGTAGGTCGTGCGGATTGCAAGGCACATCGAAGTAAGGGGATTTTTGAAGTTATATCGTTGCATTTTGAGCCGGGTGTGGTTCCTGATCCGCAGATGCACGATGAAATTTTGGCAGCAATACGGGCATGTGCAGCATGGCACGGCACCCCAGAAGTCGTCATTCGCATGATTTCTGATGAAATTCATACGTTTGCCTATCGTGATGTGGTTGCCCGACTCAGTTGAATCAATTACAATAACGGTATACGCTGACGTATTGAAGCGTATTTTTATTGTCTGTTTATGCGGTTTTGTAACAGTGATTTTGGAGGCGGGTGTATGCCAACGTACGTGTATGCGTGTGACACATGTCAAGTGCAATTTGAAAAGTTCCAATCGTTTCACGATGAACCATTGCGCTCGTGTCCAAGCTGTCAGAGTAGCGTACGTCGCGTGCTTCAACCTGCCGGTATTGTGTTCAAGGGAAGTGGTTGGCACATCACCGATTACAAGAGTGGTACATCGTCATCGACGGCTTCGTCGACATCAACAACCGAATCAAGTACTGGGAATAGTGATGGAGGGTCAACTGCGACGGATAGCACATCAGCTGCATCTACAAGCAGTGCGCCTGTGACTGCTCCTGCTGCTCCCGCATCGAGTACGGATGCCTAAATATGGCGAAATTTATCCGCACAGTGCGGGCTGATATTGATGCAATATTTCGCAATGATCCGGCAGCGTCCAATCTTGCTGAAGTACTCCTTTACCCTGGGTTACATGCGATTGTCTTTCACCGTATTGCGAATCGATTATGGCGATGGCGAGTGCCGTTCGTCCCACGCTTCATCTCGCAGATTTCGCGATTTTTGACTGGTATCGAAATTCATCCAGGTGCAACAATCGGTGAGGGATTTTTCATTGATCACGGCATGGGTACAGTCATCGGTGAGACTGCCGAGATCGGGAATGGTGTGATGCTCTATCAAGGCGTCACGTTGGGTGGGACCGGCAAACAATCGGGCAAACGACATCCAACGCTCGAGGATGACGTCATTGTCGGCGTTGGTGCCAGTGTTTTGGGTGATATTACCATTGCAAAGGGCGCACGTATCGGTGGTGGTGCCGTGGTCGTCAAAGATGTGCCACCATACAGCACTGCGGTCGGTGTTCCGGCACGTATTGTGGCGACGCGCGATCCAATTACGGGCGAGAGTCGTCGTGTCGAACAGCTTCCAGATCCCGAAGGTGACATGTTGCGACAGTTACGCGACATCATCTTGGAGTTAGAGTCACGGATTGATCAACTTGAGGTTCACACAGTAAATCATCATCATCAGCATGTGCAGTTGCACAACAAACAATTACATTCACCCATATGGCAGCAGCTCGAGTCAGATGCCAGAGGTGTTGAGGACTTGAGCGACCAAGAACGAAGGGATAGATCGTATGACGATTCGTCTTTATAACACGATGACGCGCGCTACCGATGAATTGCGCCCAATTACCCCTGGACTAATTCGCATGTATGTCTGTGGTGTGACCGTCTACGACCGTGCACACATCGGGCATGCGATGTCTGCGATGGTCTTTGATGTATTGCGCCGGTATCTCGAGTTTCGCCAATTGCAGGTGATGCATGTCGTCAACTTTACCGATGTTGATGACAAAATCATCAATCGAGCTAATGACTTAGGGCGCGACCCAGTTGAGTTGGCCTCGAGCTACGTCGACGAGTTTCGCGAGGATCTCATCTCGCTCAACATTTTGCCGGCGACAGTTTATCCACGCGTCACAGAGTCGATGCCGCAGATTATTGCCTTCATTGAACAGTTGATTGCAAAGGGGTATGCATACGCCGCGGACGGCGACGTTTACTTTCGCGTGGCCAAAGACGCAGACTATGGTCGTCTATCAGGCCGGAGCTTGAGCGATATGGTCTCGGGTACCCGGTTTGACGTCGATGCGCGCAAAGAGCACCCAGGTGACTTTGCCTTGTGGAAGGGTGCCAAGCCTGGTGAGCCCGCCTGGCCGAGCCCGTGGGGGCCTGGGCGACCGGGGTGGCATATCGAGTGCTCAACTATGAGCCTCGATCACCTCGGTGAAGAGATTGATATTCACGGTGGCGGCAATGACCTGGTCTTCCCCCATCACGAGAACGAAATCGCCCAGAGTGAGAGCCTGACCGGCAAGACCTTTGCTCGACACTGGATTCATAACGGCATGCTCCAGATTCAAACCAAGCTGGCCGACGGCACTTACAAACTCGAGAAAATGTCGAAGTCGTTGGGCAATGTGGTGACGATTCGTGATTTCTTGGCGGAGCACCCGGCCGACGCATTGCGCCTGGTGGTGTTGTCGAGCTACTACCGCAATCCATTGGCCTACGGTGTCGACATTGTGGCCGACCAAGAGCGCAAACTCGAGCGCATTCGGGGTGGCCTGGCACCAGCCACTGGGAGTGTGACCAGTGGTGAGGCTGCCAATCGCTTGGCTGAGGCGACAGCAGCGGCCCGCCCGGCTTTTGTGGCGGCGATGGACGATGATTTGAACACTTCAGTAGCGCTTGCGACCATCTTCGAGCTAGTGCGCTCGATCAACGTCGCCCGTGATGCTGGTGTGAGTGGCGCAACCTTCGAGTCTGCCCAAACCGAGTTGCGTACGTTGTGTGGTGTATTGGGCTTGACGCTCGAGTCGGGTCCAAGCAAGGTTGCCGAGGCGGCACCGTTCATTGAGCTGTTGATTGAATTGCGCGCCGAGTTGCGCAAAGCGAAGCAATACCAGTTGTCGGACATGGTGCGTAACCGCTTGAGTGACCTCGGGGTGACCCTCGAGGATAGTGCGCAGGGAACGCGCTGGAAAGCATAAATCTATGGCCTGGTTGGAATGTAGTGTCGAAGTCGAGGCTGAGGCCGTCGAATCCGTCAGTGAGTTGATGGCCCAGTTCGGCTATAACGGTGGTGTCGCCGTCGATCAGCCGGTTATCCACGGGGCTGATGGCCCTGACTATCAGTACGACACGAATCGACCAGTCACCGTGCGCACCTGGATCCCGCTCGACGAGTCGAGCGAGGAGAGTCGTGCCCGACTCGAACAAGCGCTGTGGCACTTGAGTCTATTGCGCCAAGTTGGCCCACTCAAAGTCACTCAGCTTGAAGAACAAATGTGGGCCGAGGCGTGGAAGCGGCATTACACCGTGCAACGCATCGGCAAGCGTTCGGTGATTGTACCGTCGTGGCACGAATACACCCCCGAGCCGAACGACATCGTGCTCAAACTCGATCCGGGTATGGCGTTTGGCACCGGATTGCACCCGACCACGCGCATGTGCACCTTGCTCCTTGAGGAGTACATGCCGGCTGGTACGCGGGTGATGGATCTTGGCTGTGGCTCAGGTATTTTGGCCATCGCGGCTGCGCATCTGGGTGCCAAAGAGTTGCTTGCCATCGACACCGATCCAATTGCGGTTGAGGCAACCAAAATCAACGCCGAGATCAACGGCGTGGCTGACAACATGAAGATTCTCGAGGGGAGCCTTGGCAAGGGCAATCAACTCGGTCATTGGTTGAGCTGGGATGTGCCTGATGCGCCATCTGGTGTAGCCATCGATCCTGCATCTCTGCAGTGCGACGTGATTGCCGCCAACTTGATTGCCAAAGTGTTAGTCTACTTGGCCGATGATATGTACAGCGCCTTAAAGCCGGGTGGTTTGCTGATAAGCTCGGGCATCATCGCCGACCGTGAGGATGAGGTAGCGCTCGCCTTTGTGGCGGCTGGCCTCGAGCGCGTCGATCGGCGGAGCGAAGGCGATTGGGTGGCGTTTGTCCATCGTCGCCCGGCCTAAAACAGTGCATAATAGAGGGTGTCAGGGACTATCCTGGCACCCTTGTATCGTCTGCGACACCTATGCCAAAAATCGCAAACACCTTTCGATTCTTCTTGCCAGCTGCAGTTATTCAGGCAGGCACCACCAGTGATGCAGACATTGTGCATCAGTGGGGGCGAGTGCTCCGTATACAGCCTGGTCAACGGATGTTGCTGCTCGATGGTGAAGGTCACGGTTTTGAAGTGGACATAACGATTATTGACAAAAAGCACGCACGCTGGACCATCGTTGATCAGCAGGTGCTCCCTGGTGAGCCAACGCTGAGTATCACCCTGGCGAGCGCGATTATTCGCCCTGAGCGATTTGAGTGGATGCTCCAAAAAGCCACAGAAATCGGGGTGACACGGTTTGTTCCGATTATCGCTGACCGCAGTCGCGGCGAAGTTGAATCTGCCAAGGGCAAGCACGAGCGGTGGCAACGAATTATCCGCGAGGCAGCCGAGCAATCGTGTCGTGCGGTGCTGCCTGAGTTAACCGCCCCGATCCCGTTGCGGGCGTTACAGCTGCCGGAAGATGCGGCGTGTTTGTGGTTGCACGAGGGGCGTGGTACACAACCGCTTCGTCAGCATCTCAAACAGATGCATCGTGCACTGTGGATTGTAACAGGGCCAGAGGGTGGCTTTAGTGACGACGAGACGGCCTGGATGTCGACACAACGCGGCTGGTATGCGAGTGGATTGGGCCAACGCATTTTGCGGGCTGAAACGGCACCTCTTGTCGCTGCAACAATGGCGTTGGCAATGCACGGCGAATTTGATGGAGCATAATTAATGCAATGGCTACGCTATATCGCAGTCTTCTTTGCTGGTTGGCTAACCGCGATGTTGTTAGCGGCGACACCGTACGCCGGTGACATATCGCGGGTTATTGGTCCTGGTACTGCAGCACAACTCCAGACGCCATGGGGCTTACGGGTTGCATTTGCGCCGTTCTGGGAGACCTGGCAACTCATCGATAGTACCTTTTATGACCGCGACCAAATAGACCACACGCGCATGATCAAAGGAGCGATTGACGGCATGCTCGCCACGCTCGATGATCGCTATACGTTTTATCAAGAGCCTGAGGTGGCCGAACAAACGCGTGACAATATGCGTGGCGTGACGGCCGGTATCGGCATTTATTTGCGTATCGTTGAGGGTAAGGTGCTCGTCTGGCGTCCTATTGCCGATGCACCCGCCGTCAAAGCAGGTATCCAACAAGACGACCAAATCCTTGCAATCGATGGTGAATCTGTTACCGAAATTATCCGTGATCTTGATGATAACGATGCCGTGCAGGCGATAGCGTCACGTATTCGTGGAGATGTCGGGACCGAAGTCACGTTGCGCCTGCAACGCGGCGATGCGGAGCCGTACGATGTCACGCTCGTACGTGCAGAAATCATCTTGCCCAGTGTGGAGTGGGAGATTATCGATCAGGATGTCGGTTACATTCGCATTAGCGAGTTCAAAGGCAATTCGCCAGACATCCTTGATAAAGGTATGCGAGAACTAGCCACGCAGCCGTTGCGTGGTTATATCATTGATTTGCGTAGTAATCCGGGTGGTCTCCTAGATAGTGCACAACGTATTCTCGGCTTCTTCTACCAGGGTACCGCTCTGTGGGAGCAACGCGCAGCGGGTAGTCGTCGTGAACTATTGACGATGCCGCCTGAGGTGCCATTGCAAGCGCCAGACATCCCGATTATCGTCTTGCTCAATGCTGATTCGGCCAGTGCGAGTGAGGTGGTAGCAGGTGCGCTACGCGATCGGCATGACAACACTCGTTTGGTCGGTGTGCAGAGTTTTGGTAAGGGCATTGTCCAGAGCATCTATCCGTTGAGTAATGGCGGAACCACCCGATTAACCGTCAGTCAATGGTTGACCCCAGATTTATACGCAATTCACAAACAAGGACTTATTCCAGACGTGATTGTCGAAGATGCAGAAGATGCGCCTGCAGTTGCGCCATGTGTGGCGAATCGACGACCGGCGGAAGGTCAGACGTTGTGTCGTGATCCGCAGTTGATGCGTGCTCTCGAATTAATCCCATAACGGGGCGGTGCGCATACTACACCGCTAGTCAACAAATACCCCACCACGTTGTCGTTCAGGCAGCGTGGTGGGGTTGATGGGACTGTGTAAGCTCGTAGTGCTTAGGGCTCGTAGACCTTGCCGACAGCCGCAGGTGGGCGTGCGCGGCCGATGACTCCAGCAAGCACAACGACGGTGATGACGTATGGGAGCATCTGGACGAATTGGGACGGCAAAGCGAAATCAAAGCCTTGAATTTTGATTTGCAAGGCGTCAGCTGCACTAAAAAGTAATGCACCACCAAATGCACCTACCGGTGTCCAGTTGCCGAAGATCATGGCAGCCAGGGCAATAAACCCACGCCCATTTGTCATCACGTCATCGAAGTTGTAGCTGGCTTCGAGTGAAAACCATGCTCCTGCCAAACCGGCCAACATACCAGATATCCACACATTAAAGTAGCGCATCCGATTGACGTTGATGCCCATTGTGTCTGCAGCACGTGGGTGCTCGCCAATTGCACGAGTACGTAAGCCCCACGGCGTGCGGAAGAGCATAATGCTTACGACGGCAACCAAAATTAACATCAGGTACGTGATGGGGCGATGCTGAAAGAACATCGGGCCTAACAACGGAATTTGGGACAACAACGGGATGTCGATGCGCGGCAACGCAGCGCCGATCATGCCACTTGATTGCATCGGCAAAATCACGTTGGTGCGCAGATACCCGGTGACACCGACCGCCAAAATATTTATCACGGTACCGCTGATAATCTGGTCGGTTTTGTAATGGAGTGACAAACCGGCATGGATCATCACGATGCCACTGCCTGCCGCCATGGCAATTAATACGCCCATCCACGAATTACCAAACAATAACGACGCAATAAAGCCGATACACGCTGAGAAGAGCATGATGCCCTCGATTGCGATGTTGACGACACCTGAGCGCTCACACAAAATTCCGGCGAGCGCGCCGAGTGCAATTGGCGTGGCAAGCCGCACCATGCGACCGAGCATGTCAACGATATCGGTGCGACTATTGACGATAGCCATCAACAAAATGCTGAAAATGGTAATGCCGATGACCGCCGCCATGTACGCAGGCGCCCAACTTTGTGCTTTGCGCCATACCATGACACCTGCCATAACGATCAGTCCAATGGCTAAGAAGATGATACTCCCGGCGGTGGGCAATGGGATATCAACCAGCGGGGCATCTTGTGGACCGCCAAATGCGTACGGGATACGCAGCGTTGACACGCCGCCACTTGGGACGGTAGATTGTGTCAACCAGAGTAACCCGAATGCAACGAGAATGCCAATGATGCCAATGACGCGTTCACGCGTAAAAAACTTTTGCATAATATCCTCGCTAGCGCCCCCACCCGCGGGTCAGCGTCATACCGTTTGATTTGCCACCACGGATGCGATAGATTTGGCGCACAATTTGGTCGGCTGCCACGAAGGCGATAACCAAGGCCTGTACGATATTGATGAGATTGATCGAAATACCACTCTCGAGCTGCATTAAGCCAGCACCGTTGCGCAGTGCACCCCAGAAAATCGCTGCAGGAATGACGCCGATCGGGTTGCTCGCCGCCAACAAGGCAATCGCAATGCTATCAAACCCGTACCCAGCCGAGAATGATGCTTTGAGATTGTGCTCGAGTCCTAAGACCTGCACTGCTCCAGCCATCCCGGCGAGCATACCGCTGAGCGCCATGGTGGTAATGATGGTGCGTGGAACGTTCATGCCAGCATAGTGGGCAGCATCGGGATTCGCACCAGCCGTGCGAATCTCGAAACCGAGAATTGTGCGTTGGAGTAACCAGGTGACCAACCAAGTCACAAGTAAGGCAATCAAGAAGCCAGCGTGCAAACGATACTCAGGACCAAACAAGAACGGAATCTCTGCGCCATCGGCGATGAATGGCGTACGCTGGGCGGATGATTCTTTGTCGAGAAATGGTACTTTGATGAGGTAATCCGTGCCACGAATTGCGATGTAGTTGAACATGATTGTGGTGATGACCTCATGCGCCCCAGTGCGGGCACGCAACCAACCAGGAATGGCACCCCAAGCTGCGCCACCAAGTGCACCAGCCACAAATGCCACAATCATGTGGAGTACAGGTGGGAGATCAACAAATGCACCAACGATGGCGGCACACATCGACCCGACGGCAATTTGTCCCTCTACGCCAATGTTAAATAGTCCGGCACGGAAGCCGATGAGTACTGCTAGCCCACCAAAGATGTACGGCGTGGCGTCAACGAGTGTATATGCGATAGCCCGTGGCGTGCCGATTGCCCCCATAAATAACCCGCCATAGGCGGCGATGACATCAGCCCCTGTGGCAACGATGATGATTGCACCGATGACAAGTGCCGTAAAAATCGCAAGTACTGGCACCAACAGCGATGTCGCTTGAATGCGCCATTGTGGTATCTCTGCCGCGGTATTACTCATGAGATGACTCCTGCGTGACACCGGCCATCAACATGCCGATGGTGTTGCGATCTGCCTTGTGTGCTGGGATGTCGGCGACAATCTGGCCATGGTACATCACCAGAATACGATCAGAGAGCGAGAGAATTTCGTCTAATTCCGCAGATACAAGCAATACTGCACACCCGCTATCGCGTTGGGCAACGATACTTTTGTGGATAAATTCAATTGATCCGACGTCAAGTCCACGCGTTGGTTGAGCGGCAATCAGCAAGGTGAGTGGTCGCGCTAATTCACGGGCTACGACGACTTTTTGTTGATTACCACCCGAAAGCGTCGATGCGAGCGCATCAATGCCTGAGGTACGCACATCAAATTGTGTGACAAGACGGTGCGCCTGTTCTTGGATGGCCTCGTTGTTAATGACAAACCCTTGTGCAAATGGCTGGATGTCGTATGTCGATAAAACCATGTTATCAGCGACTGAGTAACTCAAGACCAGTCCGTGATGATGACGATCTTCGGGGATGTGACCGATGCCGGCATCAATGGCGATGTTCGTTCCAAGACCGGTAATATTGCGTCCATTTACGAGTACTTGACCACCTTCTGGTGCTTCAAGTCCGGTAATAGCTTCAACCAGCTCGGTTTGTCCGTTACCTTGTACGCCTGCGATTCCGACAATTTCTCCAGCGCGCACATGAAACGAAACATCATTGACTGCAAGCGTGCCACGATCATCAAAGGCCGTAATGTGTTGGACTTCGAGCACCACATCGGTGGGTGATGCTGGGCCTTTCTCGATGTGCAATACGACATCGCGGCCGACCATCATACTTGCTAACATGGCTTCGTTGGACTCGGCGGGAGTGGTTGAGCCGACGAGTTTGCCGCGTCGGAGCACGCTGATGCGATCGGCAAGAGCAAGCACTTCACGCAGTTTGTGCGAAATAAAAATTATCGACTTGCCTTGTTGTTTGAGTCGATTAATGATGACGAACAAGTCGTCTGCCTCTTGTGGTGTAAGGACGGCGGTTGGTTCGTCGAGGATCAAGATGTCGGCACCACGGTAAAGTGCCTTGACGATCTCGACGCGTTGTTGCACGCCGACCGGTAGGTCGTGAACATAGGCGTCGACGGGGATATCAAGGCCGAAGTTTTTGGCGAGTTGGCTGATGCGTTGTTGGGCTTGGGCGATATCGATAAAGAGACCATCGACAACTTCATTGCCAAGGATGATGTTTTCGGCAACAGTGAGCGTGGGTACAAGCATGAAGTGCTGATGAACCATGCCAAGTCCACGACGAATGGCATCGTTGGAGCCGTTGATGTGTACCACCTGGCCATCCAACAAAATTTCACCGTCGTCGGGGCGATAAAGCCCGTACAGCATGTTCATGAGTGTTGATTTGCCGGCACCGTTTTCGCCGAGGAGCGCATGAATCTCGCCCTTCTCGAGGGTGAAGTTCACTGCATCATTGGCTACAATACCGGGGAATCGTTTGGTGAGGTTGCGTACTTCGAGCGCTGGTGTCATAGACAACTCCATTGATGTCGGTACTATGTAGCATACCATAGATGAAATCTTGATGAAATGCCGATTATCAGAATTACCAGCGTGGGATGCCTTTTGATGTGGCTATTGCAGCCAATTCTTTAGCAAGCGCATCTGGCACAGAAATTTCATTTCGTATGGTGCGGAGATCACCTGGAATTCGTGGATTGCCGTGGCTCTGACGGATCTGCGTGAGCCAGCTCTCACCGACGGCATGTAACTGTGCTAACCCACCGAATGCTGTTGGATCTATGGCGAGAATCAGCATACTCCCGGGTGTTGGTTGGAATGGTGTCGCAAAAAACGACGGTAGCTCAGAATCGGCTATTCCGCCGAGCATGCCACCAGTCATCAGCCCGATAGCGAGTCCCATCCCATACCCAAGTACGCCACTTGGCAGGATAGCGCCAGCGAGCGCGGCTTGAGCATCGGTCGTCGGTGCGCCATTCGCATCAACGGCAACGTGCGCGTGCAGTGGCTGGTGGGCGTCGCGTGCCATCAGAAGTTTGCCCCGCGACGTGGCCGCCGTCGTTCCATCGAAAATCATGAGAGGCGCCAGTCTACCAGGAATGCCGATGGCGATCGGATTACTGCCAATTAATGGTCGAGTGCCACCGATTGGGGCCATGGCTAAGGGAGTATTACACAGTACAATACTGACCAGTTGGTGTTCGACCATGGTGCGTACATAGGCATCGAGCGCGCCAATATGCTCACAGCGTTGTGCACCTACACATGCGATGCCGTAGCGACGAGCGAGGCGAATTGCGGTTGATGTGGCATGGGTCGCGGTGACTTGTCCCATGGCGTGTTGACCGTCAAGGAGTGTGGTAGCACCTTGACGTCTGATGACACGGATGCGGGCACGAGGATTGATGACTCCCGCGTCTAAGCGGGCGATGTAGTTGGGCAGTCGACGAAGCCCATGACTGATAATGCCACGTCGTTCATTGGTGACGATGTGCGTCGCGCATACCTCGGCATGACGCGGTGTGAGTTTGCATGCACGGAACATGCGATACACGAATTGGTGCAACTCTTCAGCAGTGATGGATTGCATGGTGTCAACTCACAAATACAAAACGGTCGCCCAATTGGGCGACCGTTTTGTGCGAATAATCGAAGACTAGTTGAGTGTGACGCCAGTGGTGATTGAACCGTCGGCCAAGCCCTTGAGGATCTCGTCCATCTTGGCCTTGACTTCG
>CAYZZI010000045.1:20374-26679 GCA_964482795.1 uncultured Klebsiella sp. | reverse complement strand
AATGAATAATGAATAATGAATAATGAATAATGAAAAGAGGTTTGGTAGGGTGTGATTGTGCCAGGGTATTTGTTTGTGATAATCAAGACGGTGGCTTGCTACTACTATCGTGCATTGACGTGTTGCCGATGTATCGTGTGATTGATCTAAGAATGGGTGATGTGTGTGCCAGGATGCGAACGAGTGGATTATGGATGCTGGAGGTGCGCCACGGGTGTATATCTGTGGTGACGAGGTGTAATGTTTCGGCTAGTGCCACTCGCCGAGACGGCGGATGATTTTGGCCATTTCGGTGATGTTGGGGATTATCAACCCTTTTCGTTGCGGGATGTAATCGTCCATGTATGTCCCAATTGCGGGATCGGCATAGTGATCAAACAGGTCAATCAATATAGGTAACACACCACCATTTGCTCCGATGTTATATACACCAGCACGCCTAATGCCAACCCACAAACTGCCACGGTCAATGCGCCGGTGGATGATGCGGTGGCGGTTGCCGAGGTTGACTTGAAGGCGTAGATTCGGGTAGCGATCGACGAGCGCCTTAATGTTGTGGTCCATGGGTACTCGCTTTCGTCATAATAATACTAACCAATAGCCCAGAAATATCGATTGATATCTCTGGGCTATCGTGTTTAGCAGTTACGCCAATGGGGCAATGAAGAAGGTGAACTGGTAGGACCGCTCGTTGAGCCGGTACTGGGTCAGGGTGTCAACGAACAAGCCGGTACCGAGGCCACGCATGCCACAGTCGAGGTTGAGATGCACGAATTGAGATGCAGGCAGCTCGATGGTGTGGGTTGCGGCCGTCAACTCGGCATCGCTGTAGGGCAGGGCACTGAATTCGAATCGGGTTGGGCTCCAGACGCGGATGCCGTGACCGTGCGCGTCGCTGAGGGTGAGCCAGCGCGTATCGACCTTGTGGCCGTGCTCTTGGGGCATCACATACGGTACGTACTGGTCGGCCACGCTACTACGGTGGCGTGACACGGTGGAACTCGACTTGCGGTCGTTGTAGTTGTCGTGCGGGCCGTGACCGTACCACTCGAGGTGTGACAGCGTGGTGGGGAGCTTGAGTGAGATGCCGACGCGGGGCAGATCGGCGAAGTCCTCGGCCAAACTGACAGTGGTATCGATGCGCATGGTGCCATCGCCGTACAACGTGTAGCGGTGGTGGGCGACGACATCGCGCCACTGATCGCGCCCGGTGCCGTTGATTTCGACATCGATGCGTGGGTGGCCATCAGCGCCGGTGGTGGATGTCACCGACACGACGCGGTATGCGATACGGTCGAGCCCGAGTTTTTGCCAGAGCGGCCAGGCACGGAGCTCGCCGAAGCCAAACGAGGCCTGCATCACGTCGTTGTCGGTGGGGGCACGCCACAGATTGAGCGTGGGGCCGATAATCGGCGTGTTGTTGATGAAATGGGCGATGTGGCCGGTTTGTTTATCAATGGCCACCGTCGAGGCACCGTTGTGGAGCGTCAACGCAGCGGCATCAAGGGTTGCGACTGGGGTTGATGCAGGGAGTGCCACATGATAACTCGTGGCGGTGGCGATTTGCTCCCAGGCGACGACATGCCCGGCTGATGCCCAGGGGGTGTCGCTCGTCGTAAAGAACTCGAAATCGACGAAGCACTCGCCGTGCGTGGGGAGGGTGACGGGCACGGTGATGTCGGCCGATTGTTGGGGGGCAATCGTCGGCAAGGCGAATTCGCCGTGTTGGACTACCACGCCGTCGACCCGTACCGCCCAGCGCCCATGGAGGTCGTTGAGGGTGGTGTAGTAGCGCCGGTTGCTGATGCGGTAGGTGTGGGGTTGATCGGCGACGGCGCTGACCTTGACGGGGCGGGCAAAGTACATGAACTCGCGCATGCCCGGGTGTGGTGTGCGATCGGGCCAGACCATGCCGTCGGTGACGAAATTGCCGTCGTGGGGGAGCTCGCCGAAGTCGCCGCCGTAGCGCCAGTACGGCGTGCCGTCGGGCGCGATGGCCTTGATGCCGTGGTCGAGCCACTCCCAAATGAAGCCACCTTGGAGGCCATGGTACTGCTCAAATGCGGCGTAGTAGTCGCAGAGCGACCCAGTGCTGTTGCCCATGGCGTGGGCGTATTCACACAAAATGAGTGGCCGATGATCGTCGGTCGATTTGGCCCAGTCGATGATGGAGTCGATAGTGGCGTACATCGGGCAGATGAGGTCGGTCGACAGGGCACCGCGCTTCCAGTGGTTGATGTAGCCGATGGGGGCGTAGCTTTTGTCGTTATAAAACGGCGCGACGGCGCCTTCGTAGTGGAGTGGGCGACTGGGGTCGACGTGGCGAATCCAGGCGGCTGCCATGTCGTGATTGGGTCCATAACCGCTTTCGTTGCCCAGCGACCAAATCACGACACAGGCGTGGTTGCGGTCGCGATGCACCATGTTGCGTACGCGCTCCATGTAGGCGGCGCTGACGCGCACATCCTCGCTGAGCTTGGGCAAGTAGTGGTTCTCGATGTTGGCCTCGTCGAGCAAGAACAAGCCGTACTCGTCGCATAACTCGAGCCAATACGGGTTATTGGGGTAGTGCGAGGTGCGCACGGAGTTGATGTTGTGGGCCTTCATGGTGCGAATATCGAGCTCCATGGTGCTGCGGGGCACGGCTTTGCCGTACTCGTCGTGGTGCTCGTGGTAGTTGATGCCGTGGATCATCACCGGTTGACCGTTAATCAGCAACTCGCGGTTGCGGATGGCGATGTGGCGCACGCCGATGCGGATGGCGGTGCTGGTGCGCTGACCACCTGCCTCAAGGGTGATGACCACCGTGTAGAGGTAGGGGCGCTCGGCACTCCAGAGGTGTGGGTTGGCGATGTCGATGTCAATCGTGGCCTCAGCCGTGTCAATCACCGATGGGCCGAGATTGATGCCCTTGGTGGCGCCGGGTACATCGCTGGTGGCGGGTTTTTCGAGGATGGCCTTGCCTGTGGCGTCGTAGAGTTGTACGTGTACGGTGCCGTTGGCTTGGCCGTGCATATTGCGGACAAACGACTGAACATGCAGCGTGGCGTGGGTGAAATCATCGTTGAGCGTGGTACTCACTGCCACATCGTGCAGATAGACCGTTGGGGTGGCGTACAGATAGACGTCGCGGTGGATCCCGCCCTGCCACCAGTGGTCTTGGTCTTCGATCCAGCTGGCGTCGGAGTAGCGTGGGTTGACACAGATGAGCTCGTGGTGCTGGCCGGCGCTGACCATGGCCGTGATGTCGTATTCGGCCGGTGTGCGGCTGTCTTTGTTGAAGCCGACGAAGCGCCCGTCGAGGTAGACGGCCAGCATGCCCTCACACCCTCCAAAATGGATGACGATGCGCTGCCCGGCCCAATCGGTGGGGATGGCGATGCGATTGCGGTAGACGCCGGTGGCAATCGCCTCGGGCACGAATGGGAACGGCTCGGGGAACGGCATTTGGATGTTGGTGTAGTGCGGCTTATTGAACGATTCGCCGTACCACGATTCGTTGCGTAGTTGCATCGTCCAATTGCCGGGGACGGCGAGTTGACGCCACTGGGCTTTTTGGAGGGCCTCAGGGGTGACCTCGCGCGGGGTGTCAAACAAGGTGAAATCCCAGGTACCGTTGAGCGACTGCACCAGTGGCGAGTGTTCGGCGCCGCGCTGGAGCGCTTGATTGGCATCGGGATAGAGCCAAAATGTGGCACGTGGTGGTAATTTGCGCAGGCTGGGCAACTCGGGCATCTGCCAGGTTGGTTGGCCGTCAATCATCAGATAGGGCAGGGGCGAATGAATCGTCATGCGCAATCCTTTGTCTCAAAGAGGAGGGACGAGTGCCTGATACACCCTACAAAAATCATACCATCGATTTCTTTAACGAAATACATCATATTGCGATGCTGAAGTGCCGTACGTTTGCTATGATAAGCGTATTCATGTGCGACTCATTATTGCGAGGTGTGTGCCGTGTTGAAACGAGTGCAATATGTCGTGCTACTCATTACGTTGTTAGGATCGATGGTTGGGGGACAAGGTGCGCTCAACGCACAAGCCATCAGCGAAATATCGCTGACGGGCACACTTAATGTGGTATGGGGTGAAACGCATCAGCACCGTGACCATGAGCATGAGCACATCGTCTATCTTTTGACGGAGGCAAATGGGCGTACCAGCCGCCTGTACATCACTGCTGATGTACTTGAACGTGCGGGCGGTATTGGCGCAATTAATCGCCAAATCGTTAGGGTGCAAGCCACACAAGCGCGAACCGTCCACCAAGCACTCGCTCCAATCACTGTGCGCGAGATTGATGTAGTTGGACGTGATGCACGGCAGGCGAGGGTCTCAGGCGCACGTCCTTGGATAACCGTGATGTGTAAGTTTAGTGACGTACCTGCTGAACCACGGGATTACGCCTATTTTGCCAACATGTATGGCGATGCGTATCCGGGGTTTAATCATTATTGGAAAGAGCAGTCATTCGACATCATCAATATAAACGGTAGTGCGGTGGCTGGTACTGGATGGTTTACTCTGCCCAATCCGCGATCGACCTATGTGGTGAGTGGCGTACTCAATTTTGGCTTGATTAGTCAAGATTGTGCCGGTGCTGCGGACAGTGTGGTGAATTTTGGGGATTATACGGGCATCAACATGATGTTCAACGATGATCTGAATGGGGCGGCTTGGGGAGGAAGTACAACCATTACCGTTGACGGGCGGAGCACCTCAATGAGTGCCACATGGATGCCGCCGTGGGGGTATATTGACATATCGGTGCTCGCCCACGAAATGGGGCATGGATTTGGCTTGCCACACTCATCAGGGCAGTACGGTGCCACATACGACAGTGCATGGGATATGATGAGCAATCCGTTTTGGAATTGTGGCGCTACGTTGAGTCCCACGTATGGATGTCTGGGGCAACATACGATTGCCTACCACAAGGATATCCTTGGATGGATACCGAGTAATCAAAAGTATGTGGCATTTGGCAGTGCTACCATCATCATTGATGATTTAGCTATGGCCTCAACGACCAATTATCGTATGGCGCGCATCCCCATCAACAAACTTGGCACGCGATATTATACCGTTGAGGTGCGCAAATTAACGGGATACGACGTGAAATTACCCGGATACGCAGTGGTCATCCACCAGGTGCAAACCACGCGTGATCGCCCTGCACAAGTCATTGATAGTGATGGGAATGGCAATACGGGTGATGCTGGTGCCATGTGGACCACAGGTGAGACGTTTAGCGATGCGGCGATTGGATTGACGGTGGCCGTGAATGCGCAAACTGCCAATGGGTACTCGGTGACGATATCAATTCCGATTCCTACCCCAACGCTAGTTCCAACGGACATTCCAATCGCGACGAATGCAGGTCGATTTGAAGGATGGGGCCAGTCTGCGTATGGTCAAATCACTGCGCCAAATACCAATGCTGATATTGTTGACATAAGTGCTGGCGCTTACCACACCTTGGCGCTCCGCGCTGATGGTACGGTGAGTGCGTGGGGTTATAACGGCTATGGTCAGCTCAATATACCTCTTGGTTTGACCGATGTGGTGTCAATTAGTGCAGGGCACCACCACTCGCTTGCACTCAAAGCAGATGGAACGGTGGTCGGCTGGGGACTCAATGTTGACGGACAAGCCACACCACCGGCAGATTTGAAAGATGTGATTGCTATTAGTGCTGGGTATTGGCATAGTTTGGCGTTGCAATCTGACGGCACGGTTGTTGGCTGGGGCTACAATGGATGGGGCGAGACGTCAGCGCCAGAATCAGTGGTAAATGCTGTAGCAATTGGTGCAAACATTCAGTCGAGTATGGCTGTGCTGGCTGATGGTAGTGTGATTGCCTGGGGCTACCCTGGTGAATCCAACAAACTTGCGGTGCCGGCCTCGTTGACTGATGTAGTTGATATTGCTATAGGGTCTAACCATGCGGTTGCATTACATGCTGATGGGAGCGTAACGACGTGGGGTGATAACGACAAAAACCAACGCGATGTGCCAGCTGGTCTTTCCAATGTGGAGGAGATTAGCACGCGCGATAGTCATACAATCGCCCGCACTGTGAGTGGCGGTGTGGTGGTTTGGGGGGATAACTCGGCAAATCAATTGAATGTGCCAAATGCGTTGAATGGTGTGCTTGGTGTTTCAGCAGGAACTGCACATTCGATCGTGTTACGCAGTGATACTGTGATATCAGAAACTGTCACTGTGATATCGACCAGTACACCAACTCGTACATCGACTCGTACATCGACTCGTACATCGACTCGTACATCGACTCGTACATC
>CAYZZI010000045.1:0-20274 GCA_964482795.1 uncultured Klebsiella sp. | reverse complement strand
GTACATCGACTCGTACATCGACTCGTACATCGACTCGTACATCAACTCCCACGCATACAAATGTTGTTTCTCCAACACCAGCTCGCCCTGCCATATTTGACAAAGTAGGGCCAAATAAAAATGCAGTCAATCGGCTGACAAGTACCACGCTCATGTGGGCAACAAGTGTCCGTGCAACAAGCTATGAATACTGTATTAGTACCATAAGCCCATGCAGTAACTGGATTAACATCGGTAATGTGCGAAGTGTGAGCGTAAGTAACCTGCAGCGGAATAAGACCTACTATTGGCATGTCCGTGCCAAAAATAGCACCGGTGTGACGAATTCGGCTGATGGTGTCTGGCGATTCACCACTGTGCGATAGATCTAGGTTTTTTCGATGAATCGCGATAACCACACCATCCCCCTGCATACGATTAATACAACTATTGCAGGGGGATGGATATTGAATTCATACGAGCTTACGCTTCGTCTTCTTCGATGTATTCATCAAGCATCTGATTGCGCGCTTTTTCGATGCGTTGCATGCGCCGACTAAAGTTTGTCATGGCGATGTTACTAAACTCCTCGAACGTGAGCCCAAACGGCATTTCGTCGTATGCCGAAAAAATCTCGGTGATGATTTGCATGGCGATGGGCATTAGTTGATTCATGCGTTGCTCAATTACCGGCCAAATCTGTGGGTCAGCGGCGATGAGGCGTGAGAGCAAGTAGACACCGTAGGCGATATGCCGCGATTCATCGCGTTTGAGGAGCAAGATGCCTTGGCGTACGCCGGGCATCAAATTATTGCGTGCAAGCGCCGCAAAGTAGGCCTCATAGCCCGTCTCGGCTAATACGCCTTCGACAATCATGTTGTAGGTGACGGATGCGCGTGCTTGGGCTACTGGTGAGCTATCGGTGCTAAGTGCGTGCATTGCCTGTGGGAGTTCATCATAAAAGAGCGATCGATAGGCGGGGGTGTGGTAGTGCGATAAATCGCCGGCGTCAGGCGCGATGTGTTTGAGGAATCCATTAGCGAAGAAGTCGACGTGTTTGGCCTCTTCCCACAAAAAGGTCGTGAGAAACATCTCCTCTTCGAGTCTTCCCTCACGGGCAATCGTCATGATGAGGGGCAGTAGGTCAAGTGTGACGCTTTCTTCGCCGGCAACAAACATGCCAGTCAGTCGCAAGAGTAGATCACGCTCTTTGGCGCTGAGGCCTTGCCAGTCGGCTCTGTCTTGGGAGAAGTCAATATCAGCCGGATTCCAGACGCCGAGGCGTTTGGCCTTGTGCCACAAGCGCATCGGCACACTGTCGTTGTTGAGCCCTTGACGACTCGTGGTCACGAACGTGTGGTGTTGGGTCGGTGTCGAGACCGATTGTACCGGGGCAGTGGGGGGCGCTGCGTCGGGTACATTGGGGTGACTGATGGCGGCGATGAGCGCTTTGGCGGTCGCACTGTGGAGCGCAAGTGTGGCGATACTCCCCTTGGTGAGTGCGAGTTGGCGGCGCATGATGCCGGTAATCGGGTCAAGTTGGCCGGTCAACACGTTGCGCCATGTTGCCTCGCTCGCCTCAAGGATGAACTCTGCCTGCGCCATATCGGCAGGAGTGGCAATACGTGCGACCCGACAACTGCCGTGGTAGAGATCGAGATAGATGGCGGTCGTGCGTGCATCATCGTGCGTAATCTGCAGCAGAATTGGCCAGCGCCAGTTGGCGGCAGCGCGACGATAAGCGTCGTTGTGGTTGATTGCGTGGCTACATACCTCGATCCATGCCGGGCTAAAAAGTGTGGGAGTCATATAAAGTGCTCCGAGTTTAATATACGCTTGGTTCGAATGAAGTGTATGTGTCCATGAGGTACTTTAGATGAATGTGTTGGATCAAAGACCTTAATATGTGTTGACAACGATTGGTTTTGTACTACAAGACCAGCACAATCGTGTAGGGTTGTATGGATCATAGTTATCTGTGTATGCACCAAGTTGTCCATAACTATTACTGCCCCAACAGTACGCTTTACCAGTATTTGTGAGTGAGCATGTATGACCATCGCCCAAAGCGATTGTAGTAAATGATGTTCGTGCAGGCATAGCTACAATGCTTGGAATGATGCGATCATCAACTGTATTGTTTCCAAGTTGTCCTGAATAATTATTCCCCCAACAATATGCATTTCTTGTGCTACTAATGGCACAAGAATGAGTATTACCCACACCTACTGCCGCAAATGAAGTATTGAGAGGCATGCGGACTGCAGTTGGAATTAATCGATTTATGTTGGTTCCATCACCAAGTTGTCCTCCACTATTCGTATCACCGTTCCATCCCCAGCAGTAGGCTTTTTTTACTGTACTTAGTGCACAGGTATGAATACTGCCAGTAATAATTGACGTAAATGTAACCCGAGTAGGCATGCGGACTGCAGTTGGAATTAATCGATTTGTAGTGGTTCCATCGCCAAGTTGTCCGTATTCGTTTTCACCCCAGCAATACGCGCGACCAATACTCGAGATGGCACAAGTATTTGATGATTCTGCACTAATTGATGTGAATGCCACGCCAGTAGGCATTCTGCTCATCGTTGGAGTTAATCGACTAGAATTAGACCCATCACCAAGTTGACCATAGGAGTTATATCCCCAACAGTAAGCCTTGTTAGTGGTGCTGATTGCACAAGTGTGGTAATAGCCTATGCTTATCGATTTAAATGAAATACCTGCAGGCAGTTTAACTGCAACAGGTCGTGTACGATTAGTCGTGGTGCCATCACCTAATTTACCAGAAAAATTATCGCCCCAACAATAAATTTTGCCAGTATTAGTTAATGCACAACTGTGAGAATAGCCTGTACTGATTGCATTAACGGTCGTACGAGGTGGTAGCATAACAGATGTTGGAAAAGACGTGTCACTTGTTGACCCAATGCCTAATTGTCCGTTTCGGTTGAACCCCCAACAATAGACATGTTTGGTTGTGCTAATTGCACAGGTATGATAAGAACCGGTGCTTATTGACTGAAATGTAATTGTTTTGTTTACTATCTTTCTATCATGTTCTGGTATGTGGTGTTGTGCAAATGCTTGATGTCTTGTTGGCATATTCACTGCCAGTATGAGTAATAAGTATATGAAAGTGATTGTGTGTTGCATGAGCGAATCTTTCTTTCATTGAGTGGATATTAGTTGTATACGTATGGTGTTACAAAGTTCAGTATATTGATATGCATATTTATTAAAGTCATCTATAGTGTAGATGATGTGTTATTAATTTGCAATACATAATGTTGTAATGGTCAATATTGTGGTGAATAAAAGAGCTATCTGTATCAATGATGACGTAAGCAAATATCTTGATTCACGCCAAAAACTATCAGGCGGCCTCGTGAGCTCAAAAACGATAGTACTTCGACGATGCTCCACGGTAGCAAAGAGCGCCTCACTTGTCAACTTATGCACATTTGCTTGGTATGATGGAGATAGCGCATATACGAACGAGGAGACACGCCTGTGACGAATCCTGCATTTGTCCCATTTGAACTAGAGCACTACCAGTCGCTCTACGAGCGCACCGTGGCATATAATTTGGCCGACAGTAGCGTCAAATGTGTGACGACCCGCGAATGGTTGAACGAAGATGAAATTGAGCGTGTGCTCGACACCGGGCTCTTTTATCCTGAGGTGAACGGTACCACGCTGTTGCGCGAGTCGATTGCCAGCCTCTACCCCAACGCCACGGCGGCCAACATACTGGTGACTGTCGGGGCATCGCAGGCCAACGCCATGGTCTGCGAGACGTTGTTATCGCCCGGTGATGAAGTGGTGGTGATGACTCCTGGCTACCGCCAGGTATGGGGGACGGCGCGGAACATGGGGTGTGTAGTGCGCGATTTGCCACTTCGTGCGGACAACAATTGGCGCATTGACCTAGCTGCGCTCGACACGGTGATTACCCCGCGCACCAAGCTGGTGGCGATTGTAAATCCCAATAACCCCACGGGGACAATACTGACCGATCACGAGATGCGGGCGCTTGTCGACGCCTGTGCCCGTGTCGGTGCCTGGCTCCATGTGGATGAGGTCTACCACGGTACCGAGCATGCTGGTGTGGCACCGACGCCGACTTTTTGGGGGATGTATGACCGGTTGATTTGTACGAATAGTTTGTCGAAAGCGTACGGGCTGAGTGGGTTGCGTATCGGCTGGGCTATCACCACTCCGGCCATGGCCGACGAGTTGTGGCGGCGCCACGAATACGCCGTGATTGCCGCGGCTGCGCCGAGTATGACCATGGCCGAGATTGCCATGGTGCCAGCCAAACGCCAGATGTTGCTTGAACGTCAGAAGATGATTACGCAGGCTGGCATGGTTGAGATGCGCGCATGGTTGCAGGGGCAAGTAGGGCGGTTTAGTTTGGGACCAACACAGGCGACAAGCATTGCATTTGTACGGGTCCATCACGATGCGTCATCGTACGACGTGGCAGAGCATATTCGTCAGACGGTGAACGTATTGGTGGCACCAGGGAGTACCTTGGGGGTTGAGGGGCACCTACGCATTACCGTGGGCTACGAAGCCGAAAAGGTGCGTAATGCGTTGAAGTTGATTGGCCAAGCAGTAGCGACGTTGCCGCGTTAGTGCTCTAAGTTGCGCATGGTGTTGGCAATCAGGCGTGTGGTTTGTTCGAGGAGGGCCGGGTTCACGGCGGCGGGGGTGTCTTTGGCACTCCCCTGCAGTGGGACACGGCCTTTTTGGTCGAGCGTGGCGATACTGATGGCCCGGCGTTTGGCCTTGAGAATGGGATCAATGACGGTGGTGAATCCGGCAATACTCGGCTCAGCACGTACGCCTGTGGTTGCTTCAATGACGCGTTGGATGAGCACGGCATCTGCAGTTTGAAATCGGTTTTTGTAATCGCGAATCACATAACTCAGTGCACCTCGACCAATTCCTTCAACACCAATGAAAAACGTCGCGTCGGGGTCGAATTGATAGTGTTTGAGCAGATGGCGTACCCCGGCACCAGTGGTACCACTCCCGACGCCAACGACCCAAATCTCGGTGTGTTGTAGTCGGCCGACATCTTCGACGGCAGTCATGATACTAGCGATGGCACTCGCATAACTGACGGCACCAATAGAGTATGGCTGGGTGTAACTCCACAGCTCGGTGCTTGCCGCGATGATCAAGTAGAGGGTGGGAATGGCCATGATAGCGAGGCGTACTTGGTCGGGCAACGGCAGTGGGGCTAGGTATTCGATGATGACGAGTGTGAGCAGGGCAATGCTAGCACCGACGCGCACTTCGCGCCCAAAGAGCGGATCTGCGGGGCGGTGGGTGTCGAGTGGAGTGAGTAGGACTACGCGCCGCGTCGGAGGATTGACCGATGTTCGTGTGGCGATAATGTTCTGACTTTCGGCACGACGGATAGTCAACCACGCAAAATACGCACTATTACTGATGATAGATACAAAGACGCACATGATAGTTGCAGTCATGGCATACATTTGGTGTGTTGGCCACAGGACAATGACTGCGGTGGCCATCAATGCAATCAGGAGCGCACTCCCCCCGGATGGAATGGGTGCCATAAAAGGGTCAATCCAGACGGTGAGGCCGGAACGTCGCAGATACTTGGCCATGTACGAGGCCGTTTGCGCCTCCGCAATCGAGGTGGCAGGGCGTGGGCCAATATCGTCACAAATGGTTTGTACGATGCGGAACGGGTTGTCACGATGATGGACGACCGGTAACACAAAATCGGTCATCTTCATGCGGGTAGTTGAATACTTTGGATCGTACGTCATGTGTTGAAACTTACCAATGCAGCGAACAGCTGACAACTCATACGTATCATACCGCATTGTCATGCATCAACAGATTACATAAGTCTATCAGTCAGTCGCAACAAAAAACCCGTGCACGATTATCGTGCACGGGGGAAGACGCGAAATGCCCTAGGGATCAATACCGTAGCGCCAGCGGTAGTAGTGGCGACCAACATTGCCCTGTTCGACTTGCCATCCTGCTTGATTGTTGGGTACATAGGTGAGGAGTCGGCGTTCGAACGGTTGGACGAGCACCCACTGTTCTGTGCCACCAATGGTGGTGCGAGTCCAGTAGGCCTCGGTCAGCGGGTACCCCATCGTATGCACCCAATCCATTACGAGCCCATATTGGGTACGCCCGTCAACGTAGATGGTATCTTGACGATTCAAGTAGTCGAAAAAGACCTGCGGAATATTATGGCCGGTTTCATTGACATAGTAGACCAATCGTGTCATGCTTGCACCCGCGCCGTTGAACGGGATGACGCTCCCATCGCGCAAAAGTTGCTGGTCAACGACCTGACCGGTGCGGTCAATGGTGCGTAAGCCGAGGAGTGGGTTCAGGCTGGCGTAGGTGGGTGAGAACGTATTGGTGATATCGCCGGCGACCACCACACTTGAAGGTTCGCGTGCAATGTAGTCGTTGCTCCCAACCTGCATACGCCCACTTATCAACTCGGTGACGAGGAGACCACTGGTGACAAACCATTTGCTTTGACGGTCGCCGTTGGGGTTGTTGATTTCCATGCGACCTTTGTCGAAGTATTGAACTTGTCGTTGGCCACCACTGATTTGCAAGAAACTTTCGGCATGCGCCATGAGGCCGGCAGGTCCCCAGATCCAGCCACGGTTGACTTGCTGCCGTACAATTGGTCGATCGGTGCGGTTCCACAGTGATTCAAAGGCACTGTCCACGAACCCGCTGAATGGCCCGTTGATGAGATCTTTGGTGGGGCGGACGCTCGCAGTAAAAAAGCTAGCATCTGTCTCGAGATTGTCATTGTTCGTGTCGGTATCGCCGTAGTCAAACGTAGCATCGTCCGGGTTTTGGTTGGCGTCTGGCGTCGTCGTCGGCGCGGGCGTGGCGGTGGGGGTGGAGGTGGCCATGTCTGCCACACAGGTAGCCCGGTTGAGTTCGTTACAGACCTCATTGACAAGCTCATAGGTCAGGAATGGTCCGCCTAAATCGCCGGTATTTTTAATTTGGACGAAGTAAAACCCATCAGCACTCGCAGTAAACACGACCTTGGCATTCAGGCTACTCGCCTGGTAGTTGTCGTTGGAGTCAAGTACTGTAAAGCCGTCACGGTCAAACAGGGTGATATAGGTATCCACACCTGCCGCATCGGGGGTTGTGCTCGTATAGAGCATGTACGTATTTCCGGATTTGGCAAAGAACTTCGCCCAATCTGCATCGCCAGTTGGGCAGAGGCGGCGCTCTTTTTGGCGTTGATTGCTGAGGATGACGCGCGCCTGTTCAGGCAACCCATCGGGTTCATACAAATCTTGGCAGACGCCACTATTATTGGGCACGGTTTCGTCAACGTTGTTATTCGCGTCGCCGCGATAGCTCAGATTATTAAACTTGAGCGTGTAATGACCAATACTTGCGCCGGTGGCATCACGGACACGTACATAGTAGTTGCCGTCCAAGGGAGCACGATAATTGGCGATTTTGGGGTCTACGACGAGCGCCATACTATCGCTGGTACTATGCGCATAGAAGTCGTCATTGACAGTAACGAGGCGGAACAGTGGATCGTACAACTCGAGCACGAGGTCGAGTGATTGAAGCTTAGGATCGTCCTCTGTCACCATGAACGACTGCGAGATATAAATCTCGTACACCTTATCGCGGTTCATCGGGAGGGCATATGTGTCAATATCACCGGTAAAACAAATGCCCTGCTCAACCGACGTATTGCTTGCAATACGCCAAGCACCAGCAATGTCGCTTGGTGGGTCGCTGAGGTCACAGATGCCTGCTGGTTGTGGCGTCGGTGTGGCGGTGGGCCCCACGCCACTAATGGTAAATCGCATCGTGGCGGATCCTGTGCCGATGCTAGGAACGACGCGTATGCTGTTACAGGCACCTGATGCTGTCGCAGATGGTGCCGAAACTTCGATTAAATACTGCTTAAAGCTGCCGGCGTTGATGTCCTGCGCGCCAGTCTGAATGTTGACAGTGACATTCGAACATGATCCTGTGGTTGATATCGAGACACTTGTTAGGGTTGATGATGAAATGTTCGATACTTTGACATAGAGCGTCAGTGCCTGCCCTGCAATCAACACCGGATTTGATGAAATTGTGTTGTTATTTTGGTCGACTTGTTGAACTTGTGTTGATGCAGCTGCTGGGGTTGGTGAAGTGGTAAATGGTGTGATGCAAAGCAACATGGCAACGATTATTTTCCACCAAAGACGCTGATTTTGTATCATTACCGGCCTCATTCGAGCGTGTTGCAAATGTATATTACAATGCAATTATAGCACATCGACTTTTGGCAAAAAGCGTCGAATCTGACGGAAAAGAGTGAGGCACATGCTTGAATCGGCTTGGTTGTTGTTGCGTCTCTTATGGGTCTTCACCAAGGTTGCCATGCTAACTTGGGGGGGTGGCCCAGCCTCGATGGCCTTGATGCAACGCATGTCTGTTGCTGAGGGATGGAGTACCGAGACAGAGTATGCCGATGCCTTGGCGATAGGCAATGCACTTCCTGGGCCCATAGCTCCCAAAATCGCCGGTTATATCGGCTACAAGGTCGCCGGTGTGAGTGGTGCGACAGCGGCCATTGTTGGCTCGGTGTTGCCGACGTCGTTGTTGATGATTCTGGCGATTTTTCTCTTTTTCCAAATCAAAGACTCACCGACTGTGGCGTCGATGCTCAAAGCAGTACGCCCAGTCGTTGTCGGCATGTTGCTCTGGACAACCTATGACATCGGGCGTAGTGTCTTTTGGAAGAAGGGCATGCAACTCCCCGATCTCTGGCAACGCTGGGATGGTTTTGCCATCGCCATCATCACCTTCATCATCTTGACCTTCACCAAAGTAAACCCCGCCTTTGTGGTGCTTGGAGCAGCAGTAGCTGGATGGCTCATCTATCGCAAGTAGAGTGACATCGTACACACCCAAACGCCGAGGATTGATGCATCAATCCTCGGCGTTCTCTTTTGAATGGTGCAGTGCTTACTCTTGGTCGCGTACAGCGGCGTAGTCGTCGGCCAACTCCTTGAGCATGGCCTCGCGCTGATCGTACAAGCGCTTGAGGGGGCGACTGCCGGTGCTCTCAAGCACATAACTCGTCAAGACCGGTAATACCACGGTGCTATCGACATAACACACGATTGAATCGGGCAACTGCTCGGGGTCTACCTTGCCCCAGGTCATTGCCTCGCTGGGAGTGGCGCCCGACAAGCCGCCGGTATCTGGGCGGGCATCGGTGAACTGCACAAAGTAGTCGTGGCCCTTCTCGGCGATGCCCATAATTTCTTGGAGTTGGGGCTCGGTCTGCAGGATGAAGTTCTTGGGTGAGCCGCCGCCGAGGATGATGACGGCACTCTTGCCGCCGTGCTTCTTGGCGTTGTAGACGATTGACGTCGTCTCGTTGACATCGGCCTCGACGTCAAAGCGCAATTTATTGCCGGCCAGGGCCATGGCCGCCACATTCATCCCGATGGTCGAGTCGCCCGGGCTCGAGGTGTAGAGGGGCACGCCCGCTTCGTATGCTGCCGTCAAGACTGACACGTAGTCGGTGCCGATGGCCTTTTCACGCGCCTGGGTGTAGCGCCCAAGGCGATAGTGGAGCTCGGCCGTTGACATGGGCTTTTGGAACTCGGGCTCGGCGATACAGCGGCGCAAAAAGTCGTCAGACTCGAGCAAGACTTTTTGGTCGAATAGAATGTCATAAATGCGGATGATGTTTTGTTCACGCAGGGCGACATCGTCACTGAACGGGCTCCCGCCGAATAACTCGAAGCCGAGTGAGCGGTGCATGTCATGGTAGAGATTGGCGCCAGTACTCACAACCCAATCAACCAACCCTGCTTTGATGAGTGGCACGATGGCGGCGGTACCCAGACCAGTGGGGGTCAGCGCGCCCGACAAGGTGACGCCGATGGTTACATCGGGTTGGGCGATTTTGCGGGCAAACAACTGGCATGCCTCACGTAAGCGTCCGGCATTGTATGAATAGAAGTGGTTGTCGACCAAGTCCTTGATCGAGAGCCCCGGAGTGATTGGTTTGGGGGCGAGTTTGACGCCGTACGCCATCGTGTACATCTCCTTGATACATCAATAACCCTATCGAGGGAATTGTATCACTTTCATCTCGATATGCATGCGCAATCGCCGGAGCTATTCGCCACGAATCTCGCGTAGGCGGAGCGCAGCGTGGTCAAGGAGGGCACGGCTTTGTTCAACTAAGGCGGCACCGCGTTGGTAGAGCGCTAGTGATTCTTCAAGGCTGAGGGTGTTTTGTTCGAGTTGTGCGGCAATGGCCTCAATTTCGCGGAGCATGCTTTCTAATGATGGTTGTTCACTCATGGTGTAGTTCCTTCGGTGGTGGCAGTAATTGTGCCGTCATGGAGCTGTATCGAGATTGGTTGTTGTGATTGGAGTGCTTGTACACTGCGTACAATTGTCCCCTGTTCATTGCGTACGATTGCATAACCGCGTTGGAGGATGGCGGTTGGATCGAGTGCGGCGAGGAGTGCATGGCGTTGTGCAACGAGGGTTTGGGCGGCATTGAGGCGTTGATCAATGGCGCGATGAAGACGTTGATGGGCGTAGTCGAGTTGTTGACGGGCAGTGGTGATGCGCGTTGCTGGTGCTGCGCGTTGTAGGCGAGCACTGGCATCATCAATGCGCATTTCGAGGGCACTGCATCGATTGGCCATGTGCACATCGAGGGTGTACCGCAAATTGGCGACGTATTGTGCGAGTTCTGTACGGTCTGGCACGGCAGCGATGGCGGCTGCTGTGGGCGTGGGGGCGCGGAGGTCTGCAACTGCATCAGCCAGTGTTACATCGGTCTCGTGCCCGATGCCGGTAATCACGGGGATGGGCGATCGCAAGATGGCACGGGCGACAACCTCGCTATTGAATGCGGCTAAATCTTCGGTGGCTCCGCCACCACGCACTACCAGAATCACATCCACCGGTTCCGTGGTGAGGGCGGCTAACGCTGCCTCGATGGCACTAGGCGCCTCCACTCCTTGTACGAGCGTGTGACAGAGTACGACCTCAATGCACGCATAGCGTTTGTTGAGTGTGGTAAGGACATCTTGGAGGGCAGCCCCCGTCTTTGAGGTGACAATGCCGATGCGTTGTGGGAATCGTGGAATGGGTCTGTGGCGTGTGAGCGCTTGGTACTGGGCGACCAGGCGTGCGAGCTCGGCTTGACTTGCGCTGGTGCCGACATCATGGATGGCATCGATGATGAGTTGTACTTCACCTTTGAGTGGATAAAAGTCAACGCGCCCATGCACATGCACGAGCGCGCCGACATCAGGTCGTTTGAGGCGTTGGTTTACACCGCGCCAACATGCGGCGCGCATACTGGTATCGCCGTCTTTGAGCCCAATGTACCAATGACCGGACGCAGGTTGGGTGAACGAGGCCACTTCGGCCTCAACCCAGATGTCACTCATCAACGGGTTGTCCAACACGTCCCTGATAATGTTGGCCAAATCATTGAGGGCGATAATCTGCATTAGACACTCGGATCAATGATAATCAGTGGCTGACCAAACTCAACGGGCTGGCCGTTCTTGACCAAAATCTTGACGACACGTCCGGCCACATCGGCCTCGATGCTGTTCATCATCTTCATGGCCTCGACAATACACAGGGCATCACCAACCTTGACAGTATCGCCTTCGTTGACGAACGGTGCATCTTTGGGTGATGGGCTGGTGTAGAAGGTGCCGACCATCGGTGATGTGACTTGATGCCCGCTGATGACCGGCTCGGCGGCAGCAACTGGTGCACTCGCAACGCCGGTGGCAGTTGGGGCTGCCATCATGACATCGCCCATGGGATGCATGTGATGCATCGGTGCTTGAATCATCACGGGTGCCGGTGTGGGAATGCCGCGCTTAATGTGAAAGCGTGCATCATCGCGTTCGATGGTAAGCTCATTAATGTCGCTCCCGCTGACCAGCTTGATGAGCTCACGGACCTCGTCAAGTGAAAAGGCCTCGTTCGCGTGGTGTTTATCGTTGCCCATAGTGTTATTCATACTCCAACTACGCTCGCTACTAAGTAGCGCAAACTGCCGATATTATACCACTTTTGCCTGACATACCCATGTTAACGCCAATACATACCCGTGCCAGCCGAGACCGGCGATTTGTCCGGTGGCAATCGGCGCAATCACTGAGTGATGCCGGAACGCCTCACGCTTGTAGACGTTCGAGATATGCACCTCAACGATGGGTACACTGACGCCACTCAGTGCGTCGCGTAATGCATAGCTGTAGTGCGTCAATGCGCCTGGATTGATGATAATTGCGTCAATTGATGATTGATGCGCCTGTATCAGATCAATCAACGTGCCCTCGTGATTCGACTGATGAAAGAGAATCTCGGCGTGGTGGTGTTGTGCCTGTGCCACCATGGCGGCCTCGATATCGGCCAGCGTCGTTGCCCCATAAATATGCGGCTCACGCGTGCCGAGCATGTTGAGATTCGGGCCGTTCAGGACCAAAATACGCATGACAACTCTCCTTCGTTAGGTGGCTGACGGTTGGGCACGAATGGTGCGTTCAGCGTGATAACTGACGAGACCGACTGGACCACCTTTGATGCGGCGTACCGCACTGCGCCGACAAATATCGATATCAACCGCATTATCTGCGCGCCCACTGCTGTAATACGCAGCCAAGCGCGCTGCCCGTTGCAAGACCTCGTCGTCAATTGGTCTCCCACTGCGTTTGATGATAACATGTGCCCCCGGCATATTGCGGGCGTGGAGCCAGGTGTCGTGCGCTTCGCCAATGGTAAACGTGACCAGCTGGTTCTGGTAGGCGTTCCGCCCCACATATATCGTCGTCGCCTGATCGACCACAATCCGCAAGGGCGGCATTGGGCGCACGCGCGCTTGTTTGGGCACGTCGTTGGCCTTGAGCCACCCGGCGGTCATCGCATCACGGGCCACCGACTCGATGGCCTCAAAGCCGTCCGCCATGGTGAGGAAGGCCAGCGTTTCGTCGATGCCCTGCAATTCATCACTGACGTGCTGGATGCGATCGGGCAACCCTTCGACTGCCGATTTGGCCTTGTCGTACGCCTTAAAGCGCGCTTGCGCCTGTTGTGAGGGTGGCACATGTGGCTCAAGTTTGATCATTGCCCCGTCGACCTCAAGTTGGCTCATCGTTGGAGTGATGCTGTGGATGTAGGCATAAATCATCTGCCCCTCCCAGCGCAATTGCTCGAGGGCTTCGGCTTTGGTCATCTCTTGTTGCAGATGACTGAGTTGGCGACTGAGGCGCTCGCGATGTTCGTTGATGCGGCTGCGCAAGGCGTCGCGCCGGCGCTGATAGTCGCCGAGCATCTCGTGGGCGGCGTAGTACGTCGTGATGGCGGCGTTGAGCGACTCAATCGGCTCACTATCGGCGCGGTGGGTCAGTCGGTAGGCCGCAAAGCCAACAGGTTGGCCGTTGTCGCCCTTGATGATGCACGGCTCGGCCGGCTGCACAAAGAGCTGTTGCAACGCAGTCACACTTGCAGCTACATCGCCGTGGCCGCGATGGACGCTCTCGCGTGCCATTTGGGGCGAGACGCCGAGGAACGTGCCGACCAACGCTTTGGCGAGATCACTGCTCAGTGAGAGCCCATCACGCACTGTCTGGTCGATAGGGGCGCGTGGATCGGCTTTGGTGGGTACGGGCGGTAGTTGATACGGGTGCTGAGGCAAGGCGACGCGCCGACTGAGGTGGGCGGGCACACGTTTGACGCATTCGAGCACCATATTGTGCTCATCCACCAAAAAGATATTACTGCGTTGGTCCATGATCTCGACGATGAGTTTGACGGTGGTCATCGTAGGTGGCTCAATCGGCTCATCGTCGTCGTTGTTGCGTGATTCATGGGCTTTGGCTATACTTACGACAATAATGCGTTCTAAGTCGAGTTGTTGGACGTCGGTAATACGTCCATCTTCGACGTATTTGCGCAGCAGCAACAACAAGGGCGTCGTGGTGTCGACACCACGCGGAATCTTGGTGGTATGGAGAGCGATGCGGGCCCACTTCGGATGCGCCGAGAGGAGCAACCAGTGGCGACGATGGTTGGCGTAGAGTTCAAGCGCAATGCTCATCGGCGAGGCAATGACGCTGTCTTGTACTTTGGCGCCAATCAACGAGCGGAGCTCATGGCAAATAGCCGTCATGGCAAGTGTATCAATGGTCATAGCAGTAAGTATACCGTATGCAAACGCACGAGGGTGAGTTGAATCCGTTGTTACAAGGTGGCTCGGTTCAACCGTTGATGTTGGTGATTTCTGGCCCATCTGGGGTCGGCAAGGATGCGCTCCTTGCACGTTTGCGTCAGCTCGATGAGCCATTTCATTTTGTGGTGACGGCCACGAGTCGGCCGCCACGGCCAAATGAGCATGATGGCATCGATTATTTCTTTTATGATACTGCTGGATTTGAGTCATTAATTGCCCAGAACGAGTTGGTTGAATGGGCTGAGGTGTACGGCCATTACAAGGGCATCCCCAAGCACAGTATTCGCTCAGGGCTTGACTCGGGGCGTAATGTGATTTTGCGCATCGATGTCCAAGGCGCAGCCACGCTCAAACGCTTGGTGCCTGGTGCTATTCAAATCTTTTTGGCGCCGGGGAGCATGGATGAATTGCGCCAACGACTTGATAATCGGGGTACTGAGACTCCCGACCAATTCATGCGGCGCATGCAACATGCGGAGCGTGAGATGGCGCAGGTTGCGGCATTTGATTATGTGGTCTTTAATCGGGCTGAGCGACTCGATGATGCGGTCGCACAGATTCGGGCGATTATCGTTGCCGAACAACAGCGAGTTCGTCCACGACGTATTGTGCTATAGGAGGGTGAGCATGAACCTGTACGAGCGTTTTCAACATGATATGAAGGTCGCCATGAAAGCGCGTGACACCTTGCGCGTCGAGGTGATGCGCATGGCTATGAGTGCTATCAAGGCCGCCCACGGCAATCAAGTCAAGCAGGCGTATGACGCCGCCGGTGGCGAGAGCAACCCCGAGGCCAGTGCAGCGGCCGCAGCCAACGTGGTGTTGAGCGATGCCCAGATGATTGATATTATCAGCAAGCAGGTCAAACAACGCCAAGAGGCGGCCGCCATTTATTACAAGGGGAATCGCCCTGAATTGGCCGCCAAAGAAGAGCACGAAGCGGCAATTTTGTCGAGCTATCTACCACGCATGTTGACACCCGATGAGTTGCGTCCACATATCATTGCCATTATTCAACATGTCGGTGCTACGAGTGCCGCCGATATGAACAAAGTCATGCCCGTGGTGATGCAACACTTCAAAGGACAGGCTGACGGACGGGTGCTCAATCAACTGGTGCGCGAACTTTTAGGAGCCTAGTTGATGGTGCAACAACTCCAACTGCTCTTCACCAAACTTTACCACTCGGTACAACGCCACTTTTTGTGGTGGATGTGTGGTGTGTTGGCCATCTTCTACTTGGTGGTGTTTTTGGTGCAACCCGTTGGAGTACAAGGGGTAGTCGTTGGGAGTCCGAGTCCTGTTGATGTGCGTGCATCACGGAGTCTGACCTATAACAGTGATCTGCGGACAAAAGAAATTCGCGATCGCATTATGAGCGATACCACCCAGGTATCCGTCGAAGACCGCAACAAACTCACCCGCTTGCAAGTTGAACTCGAGTCGCTGCTCGACACGATTAGTTCGGTGCGCGTGCAGTATGCCGTTGTATCAACGCGCCGCAACGCCATCGATGAACTTGACACTGATAAAGATGTCGAACTCATTCCCCCGGTTATTGCACAACGATTAGCCGCGATGAGCGATAGTGAGTGGCGTGGATTGAGCGTTGAGATCAAAAGCATCTACTCCGGCATCCTGCAAGAAAAAAATCGACGTATTGAGGTCAATGACGTTGACGCAATTCGCCAAAATCTGCCGAACCTGATTAGTCCGGGACGTACTGCCGAAGACCGCGCCATCATCGAACGCTTCATCACCCCGTACATTCAGTCGACGGTGACCATCGACAAAGAGGGAACGAAACGACGCATCGAAGAGGCATTGGCGGCAGTCAAGCCGGTTGAAGTGCAGATTGCTCAAGGTGAGAGCATTGTGCGTAACGGCGATGTGGTTACCCCGCTGAGCTATGAAAAAATGATGATGCTCGGCATCATCCGCACCGAGACGAATTGGCTGGCGGTGACCGGCCATATCGTCTTGGCGTATGGGCTCGCCTATCTGCTTGGTTTGATGTTGCGTACCGGCGACGAGTCGACCTCGCGAACCAACAAAAAGCTCTACGCCATTCTATTGTTAATTGTGGTAACTATCGTTATGACGCGTCTGTTTGCCATGATTGACCCAATGCTGGTGGCAGCGGCCCCGCTGGTCTTGTTGTGTATGCTCCTGACCATCGTGGTGAGTATCCGCACTGCCAGTCTGTTGACGATTAATGTCGGCATTGTCGTGCTGATTATTTCAAATGGATCGTTGTTAAATGGCCTGCCGCCCCTGTTAATCGCGCTCGTTGCCGGATCGATGGTGCATCAAGCGCGCCGATCGGCAGATTTTATGGTGGCAGGTGGTGTCGCTGCTATCACTGGCGCCGTCTCCGCCCTTAGCGTGGCACTCGTCACCCAGTCTAGCTTCGAAGGGTCGGCAACCTGGCCCGTCATGGTGGCGGCAAGTGCCGGTGGGTTAGTATGGGCGCTGTTGAGTCTTAGTTTGTACAGTCTCGTCGGGAAGTTGTCGGGGATTACCACACCCTTCGAATTACTCGAGCTGGCCAACCCCGAACAACCAATTTTGCGCCGGTTGGTGACTGAGGCATCGGCCACATACTCGCACAGCGTGACGGTCGGCATTTTGGCGGAACGCGCCGCTGAGGCGATTGGGGCTAATAGTCTGTTGCTCAAGGTGGCTGCCTACTACCACGATATCGGCAAAATCAAACGCCCGTACTTTTTTACGGAGAATCAGACCGATGGGGTAAATCTCCACGATACGGTGACGCCCCACGAAAGCGCCAAGATTATCATCGACCATGTACGTGATGGCATCAAAATGGCCAACGAGGTTGGTTTGCCACCGATTATCATAAACTTCATTGCGACGCATCATGGCACATCTGTGTTGCATCTCTTTCATCGTAAAGCGCTTGAGCAAGATCCGAACACGGACGTGGCGGACTTCACATACCCAGGTCCCAAACCGACCTCGCGCGAGCAGGCGATTCTGATGCTGGCGGATGGCGTTGAGGCCACAGTCCGTTCGAAGTCCGGGAGCGGTGCCCTCAAAAACGACTATGCCAGTATCAGTGAGGGTATTGCAGCCATCGTCGACCAAATTTTCAACGAGCGCATCAAAGAAGAACAGTTGTCAGATACGGCCTTGACTATGTCCGAGATAAAACAGGTGCGTGTAGCATTCATCAAAGCACTCGAAGGACTCTATCATAGTCGCGTTGACTATAAGGCGAATGGTAAGCAACGCACCAGTGAACCAAAAGTTGAAGCACAAGGGCATATATGAGTCAGAATATTACGGTTGATGTGCACATTGATGAGACACTCCCAGTTGGAGCCGTCGATAGTGCGTTGATTGATGAGGCGGTGCGCGCCACCCTGCACCAACAAAATCACACGGGAGTCATTGAGGTGTCAGTGCTCGTGACTACAGCCGAGGAAATTCATCGGCTGAATCGTGAGTATCGGCGCATTGACGCGACCACGGATGTACTCTCGTTTGCTGATGATGGCGATGTGGCAGGCTTTGTACTGCCACCAGGCATGCCGAAGTATCTCGGCGATATCGCCATATCATGGCCTCATGTGGTACAGCAGGCGCACGAATTCGGTCATAGCCAACAACGCGAATTGGCGTTTTTGACGGTGCATGGATTGTTGCATCTCCTCGGCTATGACCACGAACGAAGCCCAGAAGATGATGCGATGATGCAGTCACATCAAGAGAGCATCATGGCGCTGCTGAAACTACCGCGCCTATGAATCCGCCTCGTGACCGCACAACATCGAAACGTGCACTTACATTGTGGGCATCCTTCGGGTATGCTGTGCGTGGAATATATGCGGTGGCGTGGTCACAGCGCAACTTTCGCATTCATGTGATGGCGGCAACGCTGGTGTGTGTCGTGGCATGGTGGTTGGAGTGTAGTCGGCTCGAGTGGGCCATTCTGTTGATTACCATGGGCTTCGTACTCGTGAGTGAGGCGTTGAATACCGCCGTTGAGACTGTTGTTGATCTCGTGAGTCCCGAGTATCATGTGCTGGCGGCGCGCGCCAAGGATGTGGCGGCTGGCGCCGTCCTCATTGCAGCGCTGACCGCTGTCGGTGTGGCCGTAGTCATTCTTCTCCCCTTGATGTATGAGCGGATACAACCATGAACGTCCTTGTCCTTACCCCGTATGCACCGTGGCCACCGTATGGTGGTGGCACGATGCGCATGTACCAACTGATTCACGGACTTGCCGGGCAACATCATATTACGTGTTTGTCGTTTGTGACCGCTGATGTTGATCAAGAGCAGTTGCGCCGTGCCCTCGCACCAACGACCGTTTTGACGGTGGTTGGACCGCGACCGCGTAATCTGCTTCAGCGCGCTGTACAAACGTTGTTCCATCCGTGGCCAGATATGGCGTTGCGCAACTATGACGCCACCTATGCCAGTGCCTTGACGGCCTTGCTCAAGCGCCAGTCGTTTGACGTGGTGGTGGCCTTTAGCATTGAAATGTCGCCGTACCTGACGATTGCCCGGGCGCACGGCATTGCTACCGTGTTTGATCAATTTAATGCGGAATTTGTCATCCAGAAGCGTGCATTTGAGACTGATGTGCGGGTGCCGAAGCGTTGGCATGCCGCGGCGTATTCGTTTGTGCAATGGCATAAACTGCGTATGTTTGAGCGCACCATGATGCGCCAGGCCGATGTGGTAACCGTGGTCTCGCCCGATGACGCCACGACGTTGCGGGCACTCAATCCGGCAATCACGCCCGTGGTGGTGCCGAATGGCGTCGATACGCGCTACTTTGATCGGGGGACCGTCAGCCCACACCCGTTTGTACGCCCGACGATTGTCTTTAGCGGCACGCTCGATTTCCGTGCCAATGTCGACGCCCTGCACTGGATGGTCAACGAGGTCATGCCACTCGTGCATGCCCAAATCAGTGATGCGGTGTTGATTGCAGTTGGCCGGCGCCCGCACAAGTCGTTGCTTGCCCTTCAGTCATCTGGTGCATTGGCCTTGACGGGCGAGATCGCCGATACCCGGCCGTATCTGTGCGGCGCCCACGTCTATGTCGTCCCGATGCGCATCGGCGGTGGCGTACGCCTCAAGGTGCTCGAGGCGATGTCGTTGATGGTGCCCGTGGTGAGCACCGCCATGGGACTTGAGGGCATTCAGGGTATGCGCCCCGAATACGCCAAAGTGGCCGATTCTGCCGTGGATATGGCCAATGCAATCGTTGCGACCATTGACAAGCCAGGTGATACCGTGGCAGCACGGAATTTTGTCATTGACCAGTATGATTGGCGCGTGATTGTGCCACGGTTTGTGGCAGCAGTGCAACAGGCAGAGCAAGTCACGACCACGAGGTGAGCGATGAACGATGCACGACAACAGATGCTCGAACGGATTGGTGAAGACGAATCGCTCACCGGCGATCTTGGTGGCGATGCCGCCGAGGCGTTGCGTCAGTGGGCCAACGATACGGCGCTGGCAATCGCTCAACGTTCCGATCTCGACGACGATATGGTGCAACAGCAGATTCGTGCAGTGCGCACTGCGGCGCGCAAAGCCGCTGCCCACGATGGCGATCTGACCGTTGCCCAACACGAATTAGCGGCACTGATTGCCACACACTCGGCACCCACACCTACTCCCCCTGCCCCACCACACCAGTCTGTCACCGTGCCCGTCGAGTCACCCCCCAATCAACCCATGTTGTTCCGTCTGCGCGGGTGGTGGCGTGGCTTGTGGTCACGGCTACCAAAGGAAGAGTAAATGACCAAAAAACGCCGCACGAGCGCTCGCCCCATGGATTGGCGCGTTGCCGTATTACTGCTCATTCTGGTCGTGATTATCTCACTCATCCAAGAGTTTGAGGGGGGTGATTTGCCCGATCCGGTGGCAGGCCCCACTGCTACGCCTATCCCCAATCAAGCCCTGATGGTGTATACCAACACTGCTGAGCTGGTCTACCCGGACGTCCCGGCTGATCGGCAACCACC
>CAYZZI010000044.1:0-27406 GCA_964482795.1 uncultured Klebsiella sp. | reverse complement strand
CCCCAATATTGACTTGCAAGACGCCAGCCAATCTCGACACACGGCGTAAAGTGCGCCGCAAAGCGAGGCACCGCTAGGCCAATATAGCCAATACAACCGGGGATATTGTGCAACTCAACGGCAAACAAGCCAAATCCGTTGGTCTGCCAGCTTAGGTGCATGCGCTCAAGCATGGCACTGGTTTGATCGATGGTCATCACTGGCCCCAGCCAACGCATCACGGCGGGGTCTTGGTTGATGGCCGCAAATGCGGCGAGGTCGTCGTCACGCCATTGGCGCAAGTGCAGTCGGTCAGTGGTGAGATGCATCGTATTCTTCTTTCAGCACACGCATAGATGCACATTGTACGACACAGACAGGGCACACGCGTGTGTGCCCTGTCTGCATGGTGTACTTTGCTCCCCAAGAATTACGGCGTCCAGATGGTGCCATCTGGCCAGCGGGCTTGGGTCCACTCGACGATTTTGTTCTCGGCCGGGTACTTGGCGGCTTTGGCCTCGTCAAACTCGACGCCCCAACCTGGTTTGTCGTTGACGTACACATAGCCACCGTGCACCTCGGGGCAACCGGGGAAGACTTCGTACAGGTTCGGGCCGAAGTGAATCACCTCTTGGATGCCGAAGTTCGGGCTGCACAAATCGAGATGCACGTTGGCGGCATGCCCGATTGGTGAAACGTCGCCCGGGCCGTGCCACGCAGTGCGTACACCGAACTGCTCCGCAAACGCGGCCAACTTGCGGGCTGGCGTAACGCCACCAATGGCCGATACGTGTGTGCGGATGAAGTCGATGAGTTGCTCGGCAATCAACGGTTTCCACTCGGCGGCATTCACGTGCAACTCACCCATGGCAATCGGGGTAGCGCATTGCTCACGAATGCGGCGGAACCACTCGATTTGATCGGGCGCCAATGGATCCTCGAGGAAGAAGAGGCGATACGGCTCGACGTCTTTGGCCATGCGCATCGCATCAATCGGCGCAATGCGCTCGTGGATGTCGTGGAGCAAGAAGAGGTCGAAGCCGATTTTGCTACGAATATAATCGAACATCTTCGGGATTGATCGTGCATACACGTCGGGCTGGTAGTAGGCCCCGGGGAAGTTCGACTCCGGGTTCTCTAAGCCCTTAATCCGATGGGTTGCTTGGGGGGCTGCGGCACCGGGGGCATTGTTCTCGGCGGTGATCTCTTTGATACGACCGCCGTAGCCACCCATTTGACAGCGCACAGCCAGGGCACCGCCCTCACGGTACTTGATGACGTTCTCGAGCACTTCTTGGGGGTCACGGCCGTCGGCATGGCGATAGACCATGGCGCCTTCGCGCATTTTGCCGCCCCACAAGTCGTACACGGGCATATTGGCGATTTTGCCTTTGATATCCCACAGGGCCATATCGACACCGCTGATGGCGTTGTTCAAGACTGGGCCGTTGCGCCAGTACGAATTGACCATCATCATCTTCCACATGTCTTCGCTGTTGCGTGGGTCACGCCCGCGGAGCAGTGGGTCGAGGTAATCCTCGACGGCTTTGACGACCAATGTGGCTCGTTGCGTAAAGGTCGCACATCCAAGGCCAAACAGACCGTCTTGGTCGGTCTCAACTTTGACCACAATAATCCCGATACCATCGGGTGCAGTCAGGAAAGCGCGCACGCGCGTAATTTTCATTGGTACTACTCCATGTATCCTGTAGCGGCGTGGCACATATTCGTGCACCACGCCGTTATCACTACCTTACGACCACAGTCGATCCCAGCTATTGGCGTTGTCCCACTCTGGCGTTGGCTCAAAGAAGCCGCTGCCCTTGACCAAGTGCTCTTTGACCACCTCAAGATTGACATCGAAGCCCAAGCCGGGGCCGGTGGGCACCTCGATGTAGCCGTTCTTGATAATCTTCTCGGTTTTGCCATTGATGGAGATAAAGTCACTCCAAAACGGCTCTTCGGAGAAGTGGTGCTCAAGGGCAATGAAGTTCTCAGTCGCAGCTGCACAATGCACGCTGGCCATGGTGCTGACTGGCGTACCGGCCATGTGCAAGGCCATGCTGACGCCCTTTTCGGCGGCATAATCGCCGATGCGCTTGGTCTCCATGATGCCGCCGCTGGTGGCCATGTCGGGGTGAATCACGTTGACACCGCGGGCGTCGAGGAGTGGCTTAAAGCCGTCCAGCGCAAAGATGTCCTCACCCGTACACACCGGCGTATGCAACTCGCGCTCGAGTTGGACCCACTGATCGGTGTACTGCCACGGCACCAAGTCCTCGAGCCAGGCGAGATTGTAGGGCTCGAGCGCTTTGCCGAGGCGAATACAACTGTCGATGCCGATATGACCGAAGTGGTCGGCCGCAATCGGCACCTCGTACCCCACGGTCTCACGCACCTTGGCCACGTATTCGACAATCATGTCGAGACCCTTGGGCGTGATTTGCACGTGGGTGAACGGGTGTTGCAAGGTATGCAAGTTGAGCATTTTGTCGAAGTGGGTGCGATCGCCGGTCGGCAACATGCCGGCCGGGTAGGTCAATGCCCCTTCGACGCCAATCAATGGCTGAATGCCGACGTCCATTTTGAGCATGGTGAAGCCCCACGAGATGCGCTCTTTGAGGCGCTCACCCATGGTCACACCATCTGGCTCGTTGGGTGTGTCGCAGTACATGCGGACTTTGTCGCGGTACTGACCGCCGACCAACATGTAGGCGGGTACGCCGTAGGCCTTGCCAGCCAGGTCCATCAGCGCCATCTCGACGCCTGAGACGCCACCGCCTTGGCGACCGTGATGACCGAATTGCTTGATTTTGCGGAAGAGCCGGTCGACGTTGCACGGATTCTCACCGAGCAAACGGCTCTTGAGCATCAGGGCGTACTTAGCCGATGCCAAGTCGCGCACCTCACCCCACCCACTAATCCCCTGGTTGGTGTCGATGCGGATGATGCTGAAATGCCAGTGATCCCAGCCGACAGTGGCGATGCGCATGTCGGTGATTTTGAGATCGCTGGGGCTCGACGAACGTCGAATGTTATCCTCGGGGCGTTGGCTCATTTGTTGTTCGCTTTCTTCCAGGCCTGGTAGTCGGCTTCAATGTCTTCACGCCAGGTTGGGACGTCGATTTCACCGCTGGTGTACTTGCCTTCGCCGATGCGCATCTTGCCGAACTCGTCGCGGACGCGAATGTTCTCGCTCTCCTCGACCACTTCTTGGACCAAGTGTGGTGGGATGACGATAATGCCGGTGGGCGTACCCAACACCACGTCGCCCGGCATCACGGTGATGCCGTCGATGCGTACGGGAATGTTAATACCCAGCAGAGTCATGTCGGCGATGGCGGTCGGATCAAAGCCACGCACGTAGAAGTTAACGTTGTCGAGTTGCACCAAACCAGCCAGATCGCGTACGCCACCGTCGATGACGGCACCAGCTTGGGTGCGCTTGGCCACGGCAGTGCCGAGGTTGTCGCCGACGAGTGTGCCGTCTTTGACTTTGCCGTAGAGGTCTGCAACCATCACGTCGTTGCGCTCGAGTTGCTCGATAATCCATGAGTTCTGGCCGCCGATTTTACCACGGCCAGCATTCAAACCCGATTGCTGCACGACATCATGGAAGTCAGGGCGGTGTGGTACGAAGGCGGCGGTGACGGCGCGACCGACGGTAATTTTGCCGGGGTGCGTCTCTTTCCAATTACCGGCGAACTGGCGATTGTAGCCGTGGCGACGCAACGTGCCCCAGGCCTCCTCGGTGGTGACCAACTTCATGCGCTCAATCAAATCATCGGGCACCTTGGGGCGCCCATCGGCAAAGCGCTCGAACGGGTTGTTGGGCGTCAAGGCAATCATGGCATCACGGGGCGGTTGTACATTCCAACTCATCGGGCGTTCCTTTCAACTATGAAATACGCTCAAGGATCATCCCTTGAGCAGAGACATCAATGGGTCCAACCGAGCAAGCGCTGAGCTTTACGACAGTCGTACATACCTTCTTTGTCGGCGAGCTCCTTGGTGACGGTCACATGTGGGTGCCACTGATTAATGAGATCGATGCTCTTCTCGGCCATCACCGTCGTCGGTGCCACGATGTAGAACGCCTCGTGGCCGACATACGGCGCGTCGATGATGGCGAGGCACGCGCGGGCCGCCGACTCTGCGAGGGTATACGCCCAGAGTTGCTTGGCGTTGCTCTCCGAGTTATGGCTGGCACGCTCTTGCGCCATTTGCACCGATTCAACCACCCAATGAAAGCGCAACGATGCGATGGTCATATCCTCGTAGCGCCGGGCCATTGAGTCACCTTGAATCTCACAAATCCACTTCGAGAGGCTGTAGGGCTCCTCGTTGTAGGTGGGGTGCGTTTCATCAAGGGGCAGAAAGTCATACTTGGGCCAGCGGCTATAGACGGCACCGACCGAATTGATACTTGAGGCCTGCGTGACGCGCTTGATGCCACATTTGGCAGCTGCTAACAGGGCGTTGTAGCTGCTCGTGACGTTGTTGTTGTGGATGACGTGTTCTGGGTGACCATGTGGCGATGGATACGCCGCAAGGTGAATGAGCACATCAAATCCGTTAATCGCGTCATAAAACGACTGATAATCGGTCAGTTCAGCATTCAGATACTCAACGCTGGCCGGTACGCTCCCTTCGGGAGGTGCCACGCGGTCAATGTTGCGTACGTGATGCCCGCGTTCAACCGCCATGCGCAACACGTGTTTGCCGACGCTCCCACTACCACCCGTTACTGCAATTTTCATGGATATTTGTCCTTTCCGCGGCTGGCGTACGCCAGCCGCGGGTTGTACCTGATGTGATTATGCCTTGTAGACGACCTCGCGCAACCCGCGGATGTAGCCGATGGCGTACAAGCGACCAAATGCGGAGTACCCGGCATTTTCGTTGCTATCACCGGCGACGGTTGGCACGTGATCTGGGCGTAGTACACCTTCAAAGCCGATATCTTTGTAGGCCTGCATACAGGCGGTCATGTCGGTCTTGCCGTCGTCGTGCCACGTCTCTTCGAACTTATCCTTGTTGCCACGCACATCGCGGAAGTGGACGAAGAAAATCTTGTTCTGCTTGCCGAAATGGCGAATCACACTGGGCAAATCATCGGTCATCAAGGTGAAGTTACCTTGACACAAGGTGACACCATTGACTGGGCTCGGGATCATGTCAATCAAGCGCTGATAGTTGTCGACCGTGCGCATGATGCGTCCGACGCCACGAATCGGTGAACGCGGTGGGTCATCGGGGTGCATGGCCAACTTGACGCCGGCTTTTTCGGCAACGGGGATGACACGCTTAAGGAAGTACTCGAGATTGACCCACAACTCTTCTTCGCTGATGGGGCCAAGCTCGGTGTTGGGCGCATGCTCCATCAGCGCATGGTCGTAGCTGGTGACCACACTCCCGCCACGTGACGGGGTGGTGGTGGCAGTACGCATCCAATTGAAGTCAGTCATCCACTCATAGCACCAGACGGGGATACCGAGGCGGCCCATGTTTTCGATGAGCTTGCAGGTCTCGTCGATTTCGGCGTCACGCCCGGGCAAACCGCGCTTGGCAAGGTTGAGTGGTGGGCGGGCCTCGATGACCTCGAGCTTGAAGCCGGCATCCTCGTAGCGCTGCTTCATGCGCAACAGGGGCAAGTAGTCACAGGCGCTGTCACTCCCGTTGAATGGCTCATTGAACGGCAGACCACCAACCGCATGGTCAATGCCACATTGCTTTGACAATGTCCACAGCATTGATGGATTTGGTGGCAAAAACTCGGCAATCTTAATCATGACGATCTCCTCTGTGTATCTGCATCAAGTTGGAGGTGCACGCGCCAGCACCGCTGCTGACCTGCCGCCAACGTGGCATATGTGGTTGTGTGGGTATATGCATCGCTCAGTGCATCATACACACCAATTGCGGGCTCTACGCCCATATTGTAATACGGCGTACCACCGTCGTTACTCCAGGCCCCGGCATTGAGCCAGATGGCGAGTTGTGGCACCTGCGCGATATCCCACTCCATTGTCAAACAGCCATTCGGCGCAATCACTTGCACCCATCCGGCTGGGAGCGTGGCACTATACAATTTGACTGCCACCCCACTCTGGTGAGACGGCAGTCGTTGCAAATCAATAGTCGTTGATGTTGACACGCAAATTGCACGTGCTGATTCCGCGACAAAATCGCCAGCTGCATTGGTGTGCCAAAACGTCGTAGCGGTTGGTGTGTTCAGCGACATTCCTGGCTCAAGTGCAATCAGTGGATGGGCACACCAAATCCAATGCATATCGACATTGCTTTGATTCGTCACACAATAATCAAACTGTATCGTTTGATCATCGCCGATGGTGACGAGCCGTTCAAAGCGATACGGCAAGGCGAGACCATGCCACTCGCTCCGACACACGACATGATCGGCATGTTCGATAAGATCCCAGGTTGGTATTTGGCACCACAACTCTCCGTGATCAGGCAATCGCACGTCATGCCAAGGATGTGTGGGGTAGAGACACTGGCCAACCGTAGGGAAGCACTCATCCCAACCACCGGTATCGGCAGTCGCTACATAGCTCGTTGAGGCATCGCCATATGTATATGCGAGACGGGGATGGCGCCACAACCAATCACGACCAGTCCGTAGGTCATGAATTTGGGCGATTTTGGCGCCAAGTTCGGGGATGAACTCACAACGTATCACGTGGTTGTGTACCACCACCCGTCCAAAACCGTCAGCAGCACGATACTCCTCAACAGCAGGCATGCCCGACTCCTCAGAATGACTGATATGGTCTCTCGTCGCATCATGCACAAAAAGGGCGCACCACACTGGCACGCCCTTTGGGATTCATCTCTACACCGGCAACACGTCTGTCAAGTCAGTGGCAGGCAACACCGGGTGTTGTTGATGCAAGATACACGATGCGACTTGCGTCTGCTTCACGCGGAAGAGTGGTGGCGATGCCGTCAAGCACTCATCTTTGGCATAAGGGCAACGTGGCGCAAATCGACACCCCTTGCCGCCCTTGTCAGACAACTCCGACTCTTTGACGCTCAAGCCATCAGTCCCCCAGCGGCGATCAAGATCGGGCCACGGAATGGAGTCGATGAGCAGTTGGGTGTATGGGTGCTCTGGCTTTTGGATGACGCTGTCAATGTCACCGGCCTCCATGACGCCACCCTTGTAGAGCACCACAATGGAGTTGGCAACGTGGTAGGCGGTCGTCAAGTCGTGCGTGATATACACGATTGATACACCATGATCACGATGCAGACCGCGCAATGACTCAAGAATGTTGGCGCGGAGCGAGGCATCGACCATCGAAACAGGCTCGTCAGCAACGAGCACCTTGGGCTTGAGCAAGAGGGCACGCGCCACATTGATGCGTTGTCGTTGACCGCCCGAGAGTTGGTGAGGGAACCGACCGAGGATATCTTCGGGGCGCAATCCGACCGAGCTCAAGGCCTCATCCATTTTGGAGCGGGCTTCGGCTTTGCTCTTGGCCAACTTGAACTTCTCGATCGGCACCGTGAGCAAATGGTCAACGGTGTAGAAGGGGTTGAAGACGGCAAACGGATCTTGGAAGACGGCCTGCACTTCACGGCGGAAGGTCATGCGTGCGTCACCGCGCAGATTGCGGATGTCCTCACCCTTGTACAAGATTTGGCCTTGGGTTGGGTCAATGAAGCCCAACAGGAGCATTGCAAGGGTGGTTTTGCCGCTACCGCTTTCGCCAGCAACGGTCAAAATCGTCGGGTCTTCTTCTTTGAGCGTCATTGAAAAGTCGGCCAAGGCAGTTGTACCGGCTTCGGAGAAGAAACCGCGGGTGTATGTCTTGGTCACATTGCGAAATTCAAGCAAGTTCGCCACGGCTACGCCCTTTCCGAATAAAGATGACAAGCGACCAAGCGATCGCCGTCATACCGTTCGACTGCCGGGATGTCTGTTTTGCAGATATCCATGGCTTTCTCACAACGTGGGTGGAATGCACATCCAGTTGGAATCCGCAACAACGACGGAGCCAATCCAGGAATGCCCTGGAAGACGCCTTTGTTGGAGAGATTTGGCAAGCTCTTAATCAGGGACTGTGCATACGGGTGCATCGGGTTCGTGAACATGTCGCGCACTGAACTCACTTCAGTCAAGCGGCCGGCATACATGACGGCGACTTTGTCGACGAACTGGGCCATCAAGCCCATGTCGTGACCAATCAAGATCACGGCAGTGCCGATTTCTTTTTGGACGCGATCGATGGTCTCCATGACTTGGCGTTGCGTGACCACGTCAAGTGCACTGGTTGGCTCGTCGGCGATGATGACCTGTGGTTTGAGCAAGATGCCGATGGCAATACAGACGCGTTGCTTCATGCCACCGCTCAACTCATGGGCATACATGGTGAATACGTTGCGTTTGAGATCAACCGACTCAAGCGACTGCATACAGCGCTCGGTCATTTCTTCTTTGCTCATGTTAGGCACATGGGCACGGACGGCATCCATCATCTGGGCACCGATACGCATCACCGGATTGAGCGAGTTCATCGCTCCTTGCGGGATATAGGCAATGCGGCTAAGGCGTGACATGCGCATCTCTTCTTCGCTGAGTTGCATCAGGTCGACACCACCAACAGTCACACTGCCACCCTCGATACGACCGGGGGGCTTAATCATGCGCATCATGGCCAAGGCCATGGTGCTTTTGCCGGAGCCTGACTCACCGACCAAACCGAGTTTCTCACCGGAGTTTAGATCGAGATTGACCTTGTTGAGTGCGGTCGCACGACCGAGGTCGGTGTAGTATGACACTTGCAGGTCACGGATTTGCAAAATAGGTGTCATCGAGTTACTCCGTTCGCCGTATACGAGGATTGGCTAACTCATCCAACCCCATGTTAATCAAGGCCAACGCGCTCAAAATGAGCACCATGGCAGATGCCGGCCAAATTGGCCACCACCACCACCCATTAAAGAATGCACCTTGTGATTGGGCGGCCCAGATGATATTACCCAAGAGTGGCTCACGCAAGGGGCCAAGACCGACGATGGCCAAGTAGAACGACGAGAAGACGCCGTTGAAGACTTGGCTGACGAAGGAGGCTGCGATGAACGGCAACAAATTGGGCAAAATCTCACCGAAGATGATACCACCGTTACCGACGCCAGAGAGCTTGGCCACCGACACAAACTGGCGCTCCTTCATGGAGAGCACTTGTGAGCGGATGACAAGTGTTGGGCCCATCCAGGCCAGCATCACCACGATGCCGGCCATCGTAAAGATGGTGACATCGCGTTTATCGAGCGAGGCAGCGATGATGATTTGAATCATAAAGACCGGTATCGGCGTTAAGATTTGGCAGATACCTTTGACAATTGTGTCAAACAGACCACCGAAGTAGGCCGATGTAAAACCGAGCACGACGCCGATAAATGTTCCCAACGCACCAGCAATCACGCCAATCAAGGCTGTCTGCCACATGCCTTTGACCATGGCAGCGTGCATATCGCGGCCGAAGAAATCACTGCCCATGGGGAGTTTACCCGGCCATTCAGGGCTACTGAAATCGAGAATACCAGGTGGTTGCTTGGGCTTGGCCTTGAGCGGGTAAGCGCGGGCCTCATCAACCGCAAAAAAGCCATGCACGGTAAACAATACCAAGAAGAAGATAATGCCCAAACCAATCGCCAAACTCTTGTTGCGTCGCAGATAGCCAGCCAGTAACTTCCAACGACTTGGTTGAATTGGCGGAGCAATTGTTGTCGCCGTCGTCATCATGTGCTCCTTAGTCTTGTTTGATACGCGGGTCAAGTAACGGATAGAGGAATTCGACGAGCACCATCAAGGTGGCGACCGACATGGTAATAAAGAGCACAATACCGTAAATCACCAAGAAGTCGTTGGCTTGGATGGCTTGGCTGAGCTTTTGGCCTAGGCCAGGTAGTGCATACAAACTCTCGACTACAGCGCCCGAGGTAATCAAGCTACCGAGGGCCAACGCAAACCCGGTGACTTGCGGCAGCAACGCATTCCGCAGATAGTAATCGCGGAAGATGATACGGCCACTCAAACCTTTGTGCTCAGCAAAATTCACGTAATCTTCGCCTTGAATCGTGATACCCATACCACGCATTGACAAGACCCAGCCACCAACCGATCCAAGAATCATGGAAACGGCAGGAAGAACTTGGTGCCAGGCGACATTCATGATGAATGATAATGACCAGTCTGGTGCGATACCTGTTGAATATGCTTGACCCAGAGGGAATAATTTCAAACGAAAAGCCAAGAAAAAGAGCAAGAAAATCGCCAAGAGCACCGGCGGAACACCCATGAACATGATAAACGGCGTCGCCACGGATCGCATCCATGCAGGCGACTTTGGCCAGGCAGCAATAGCACCGAGCAAGTTCCCAATCACAAACGACAAAATGGCCGACACAAACAACAGCACAATGGTCCACGGGAGTGATTCGTAGATGATTTCCATGACTGTTTTGGGGAAGCGGTTGAGCGACACGCCAAGATCGAGTCGTGCCACACTCCCGATGTAATCAACATATTGCTCCCACAATGGCTTATCAAGACCGAACTTCTTGTTATATGAGGCAACAATTACCTCAAGATCGCTCGCTGAAAAACCACCAGTGCGGGCAAGTTCTGCAAAACGTTCACGAATCGGATTGCGATCGGACATGCGTGGGATAAAAAACGTAATTGTAGAAGCGGCCCAAACCACCATAATGAGAAAGGCCACTCGCCGAAGGATTAAACGCAATTTCACAGTACTCTCCTAGCCTTCAGCCGGTGGATAAACAACGCCATCGTTGTGGCGAGTACTACACAATCATTATTTACATGGAGTCAGTGAAAAGATAGGGTAGGGACAGTCCGGCGTCGCGTACGACGCCGGACTGTGGAGAAGAGAGACTAGTTAGCCTTCTTCAAGTTGGCGATGACAAGTGGTGCGGTGTGGTGCCAGAAGGCGCCATTGATACCGCCGGCCAAGTTGTCAGCCGTTGGCCAGTTGGTCCAGTAGGTCTGGTTGTATGGAATGCGGTGCAACCACTGAATTGCTGGTACGTCGATTTGATCGCGCCAGTAAATCTCCATAGCCTTGGTGGCCAACTCGGTGAACTTCGGATCGCTTGATGAGAGAGGAGCCATCTCGTCGAGGATCTTGTCGTACTCTGGGTTGCTGTAGCGTGAGAAGCGGTTACCGCCAGCGGTGGTACCGATTGCTGCGCTATAGCGGCTGTGGTACAGCTGCAATGCGGCTTCTGGATCGCCCAAGCTGGCGCCGTGGCCGAACATGTACAAGCCTTCCTTACCATCGGCCATGTTCTGGTAAGCATCGGCACCGAAGTTGACGTCAGCATCGAAGCCACCAGCGCGCAACATTTCGACCAATACTGGTACGATGTCGCTGTGGATGCCTTCGAAGCCGTTGATCACTGCGTTAACCGTCTTGCCGTCCTTCTCCCAGAGACCGTCGCCGTTCTTAGCAAAGCCGGCCTCGGTCATGAGCTTCTCGCTCTCGGCCAAGTCAAACTTGCCGGGCTGATACTTCTCTTCGAGGGCCTTCATGCCAGGAGTGTCGGCGAACTTCTGCAAGCCAGGATACATTGGGAATGGATAGATGGTGGCAACCTTTGCACCCTCGTACACAACCTCGTTGATGGTGTCGCGGTCAACAGCCAAGCTGATGGCACGGCGGACGCGCACATCGTTGTATGGCGCAATCTGCGTGTTCATCCACAAGCTGTTTGGCCACCAGTCGAGGTAACCGTATGGTGGGTTGCTGCCAGTGTGGGTGGTCACCTTGGGGTTCTGGGCCAAGATGTTACCAATCACTGAGCTACGCATGTCCAACGTTGCATCGTACTCGTTGTTTACAACTTTCTGAGCGACGACGTCCATGTTCTGACCGACGGTACCACCGATGTTGGTGATTACGACGCGCTTGACTTCAGGCATTGGTGACTTACCAGCGGCCACGGCCCACCAGTCTGAGCGGAGGTCCATGATCTTCTGGTTCTCGTCCCACAATACGACGCTGTATGGGCCTGAGTGGACCATATCATTGCCGCCGGGGAACTCGTTCACATCGGCCTGACCACTCAAGATGTGGGCTGGCACGATTGGAATACCAGTGTCAAACTTGGTGTGGAGCACTTCGAATGAGAAGCGTGGGGCTGGGAAGTTGAACGTCACAACAACGGTCAAATCGTCAACCTTCTTGACTTCCTTCACGTACTCCTTGAACTGAGCGTGGTAGCCCAACTTCTCGTTCTTCATTTGACCTTCGAAGGTGAAGACGACGTCGTCAGCGGTCACGGCAACACCGTCACTCCACTTGGCGTCCTTGTTCATCTTGATGGTCAACTCGGTGAAGTCTGGCTTGGTGTACTCCATGCTATCGGCAAGCCACATGACTGGCTTGTCGGCGTAGATGGCGTAGTAGGCCAATGGCTCCCACAACAGTGCGTTACCGCCCTGGTGCGTGTAACCGACTGAAGCCCATGGGTTGGTTACCCCTGGGTTGGCAATACTCCATGCCAAATTGAGGGTTTCCTCACGTGCAACTTCAGCCAAACCACCTGGGGCTGGCTCTGCAGGGGCAGGCTCTTCGGGGGCTGGCTCAGCTGGAGCAGCGGTTGGCTCGGCGGCTGGAGCCTCTTCGGCGGGAGCGGCTGGCTCTTCAGCGGCTGGTGCAGCAGCACCACCACATGAAGCAATCATGAATGCCATGACCAGCAACGCTGCCAGGATCTTGAAGCGTAACTTCATCTGTGTCTCCTTTGACGTTGAATCTATGTCTCCGTCACACATCCCTCTTCAAGCACATTACCGGTTCTTTGTGCTCCTCTGTTACTTGAGTTGTCCGAAAACATCCTCGTTCACTCACAAAAAACCTGTAAGACAGCTCCTGTAGTTATGTGTGTGTTGACGACCCTATTGTAATACGTCATTATATCTGTTGTCAATTAAGAGTGTGACGCATATACGGCGATTATTTCCCTATCCCCTATTTCCTCATGCATACACCACAGGTGCAACTCATTAGATGAGTTGCACCTAGAGCACATCACATCCGACATACGCCCGTGCTAGAGCGCATCTGGATGACGCAACATACCACGAACATGATAGACATCCGCAGCTTCGCGGACAAACTGTGCACAGATGGGCGCATGATAGTGATGCTCTAAACGCTCTGCAAGTGCCATCAACTGTGCATAATCAGACCGTCCAGGGCGTAGCGTGTGGTACATCGTAATGATTTCGTCACGCGGAACCGCCGTCAGCTCAGCCGCCCGCTCGAGATTTTGGGCAAGTTGCGTGTATCCCGCATCGCGTGCAATTTGCGCCTGATCGCGTAACGACTGTTGTGTAATTTGAATGTCATCAAGTGTGAGATGACCGAGTTCGGCATCGGCCACGGTTACATGGTTGAGTGCACGACCACTCGCTGCAACCAACGTATCAGCATGATGCACATAGCGTGGATATTGTGGCATGTGTTATACCTCCGGTTCCCAGTCAAGTCGCAGTGCTTCGGGGGGCAAATCACGAATCTCTTCGGTCTCACGACGATGGAGCAAGGCAGTCTTGACAATCAAACGCAACCGTGCCCAGTTATCAACTGTTACTGGCACCGGCGTGGTAATCCGCCCTGCCGCATAGCGTGCCGCATTGCGCCCCATCGCACGATACGTCTCGAGTGTCATGCTCGGCGATTGTGGGAAGAGCTCGAGGTTGTTGAGACGTGCCAAATCAGCCCGATGAATAATCGATGTGCCACGTGCTTGAATGCCAATAGCGACGCCCGAACCGCTCAACTTCGCACCAACATGTCCAATCTCCGCACAATCGGACGAACGCCATACACGGACAATTCGCCCAATCAACCCCTCCTCAGCGATGCCGGTGAGTACTGCTTTGAGGACCTCCTCATGTGCAATGCCGCCGATTGTCTTGGTGATGACCCGTCCAAACGCCGGACCGATGGCCACAACCACCTCGGTACTACCACCGCGCTTGGCCTGCCCATACGCATCCAGCCCATCAATGGGCGATCCCAAACGATCCACAATGAAATCACGCGGTGATTTGGCCTGACGGATGTTCATGATTTCGTCCCAGCGTGCGCCACTGACACGATACCCAGTCCCTGGTCCGCGATAGTCATTCGGGTCGTTAATGGCACTTTGAACGGTGAATGTACGATCAAAAATCGCCGCTGGTTGCAGATAATCACCAGCTATTCGTTGACGACCCATCATCAACACATTCTCAGCCGTTTGTGTGAATCCACGTTTGGCTAAAGCGGCAACGACATCCACCACACTCCGATCACTCGCCAAAAACGCATCAGCGGCGGCAAGGTCGGCAACAATGTCGCGCACGGGCATATCTTCACTCGAATGGGCGACCACAGCAGCCTCAACCTCGGCGTCAGTAATCAGGGGGAAGCCCATTTCGGCGTACACCGCTTGAATCGCCCGTGCACCGAGCCGGCGAATATCGCATGCCTCTTGTTCGCTAATTGAACGCGTGCCGCCATCAATTTGCATGTCGCGTTGGAGCACTGCGTAGTCATCGAGATCATCAACATCAAAGTTGCCACCACCGAACATGTTGTCACGACGCGGAACTGCACTATACCCCGAAAAGATGAAATCTGTGCCGGGAATAAACTGCAACATCAACTTTGCCGATTTGCGAATGGCGGAGTGCGAGGCAAGTGCATCGTTACCCGATGCCACCTCGAGCCCTAACATGGCGGCCATCAAGTTCTCGGCCAACACTGCCCGCACGCCACCTGGCAACGACTCGGGCAAAGCGATACACGAGATTGAGCCGTTTTGCACCCCTTGACTGCCAGCCCCACGCGTCACACACAAGCAACGTGCCTCAAGATAGAGCATCGAGCGCTGCTCAGCACTCCCCATGAGCGCCTCCGAGCCGGTGCCCGAGGTAAAACGTACTTTGACGCCGCGCGAGGCATATGCCGATGCCAAAAAGGCTTTGGACCACGGCGAGTCGTCGCCATCAACAAATGCCCGTTCGGTGCCGTAGACGGACAGCGTCTCGGCATAGGTGGTCAACCCCTTCATGGCCAAACGCAACCCGAGCGCCTCTTCGACGGCACATTGGGTCATCACGCCACCACGCCCTGTCTGGGCACCCACAAGAATAGCAAGGGCATTAAATGGGGCAGCTCGTGCCACACCAACCGTTGTTTCGATTTCGGCGAAGCCACGCAATGCGGCTTCAGCGGCGTCAGCAGCGAGTAAGGCGGGGTTTTCACGGCGATTGGTGACGTGTGCTTGATTGGCGGGGGTACGTCGCACACGCATCTTGGCAAGGCCATTCATCATCTCAAGCACGCTCATGTGACGCATGATATCGACCAGTTTGGCTGGCGTACATCCGGTGGCTAAGCGAAGTAATTGGGTTCGTGGCACATTGACGTCGGTCAACATGTGTGCCAATGTCAATGAGTCGAGCGCCATTGCCTCCGGCGCCACCGCAATATCAATGCCGTAGCGGGCAATATAGGTATCGATTGCATCAAATTCATCACTATGTCGGCCATCAAGTTCAACGATACGCCCATCCACAATCTGAATGGACGGGTGCGGGTCATACGGGCTATCCGCCACCATGAGCCCTGCTTCAGGCCATGGCTCCACAAAGGTCTCGCGATTAATATCCCGTTCATCTAATACTTTAAATCGTTGTGATTCGGTCATACGCAGATCCTCCTGAGTATGTACTACGAGTATGGGGTATACACGATGTGTTCCCTATATCATACGCTGAATTCGGGTATGCGCAAAAAGCCTGTCTTACAGGTATCTGTCGCAACGACACGGAGTCCAGTTCATTTAGGTATACAGCGCACGCGGTTGAGTTGATTGACGAATAACCAAATCGGCCTGAATCGTCGTCTGCAAAAGAGGAGAGTTGGGCCATTCAATGCGATGGAGCAGGGTTTGTACGGCGAGCACACCCAACGCCGATGCATCAACCCGTACGGTTGTCAGCGTAGACACTTCATCAACGGACGAAGACAGATCATTGCACCCTACGACCGAGATGTGTTGCGGAACATAGCGCCCTAGTGTGTGGAGTTGTGCGATGACCATGCGTGCGAGCTCGTCGTTCCGACAAATAACCGCAGAGATCTGCGGATCCATCATCATTTGTTGCACTACCTCGTGTACGCTCATAAAGGTTGGGTGTGCCACCAATACTACGGGCTCCGCCATGCCATAATTGGCCATTGACGCACGCAAACTCTGTTGCCAGTGCAACGATGGATGTGGCTCATCAATCAGCGCTATCATACGATGACCCATCGAGACAAGATAATTAATCATGTCATCCATTGCGTGTTGAAAGCGCACGCTCACCGCGTCAACCAAGTGACCCTCTATCCCGTCAACGTCAACCAACACAAACGGCATGCTGTGTTCGTGCACGTGTTTGTAGAGGTATTCATCGACACGTACCCCCACACCAATTACACCACCATATTCATACTGTTGGGGAAAAAGGATTGGGTTCGTCAACATGGACTGATCGTTCATCATCATATGACGCAAATCGTTACGAATCCCGCGACGGCGACACACATCTTCGATGCCACTCAACACGCCTGCATAGAGCGGGCTCATTTCGTTCAAACTCGCCTGATGATGACGCATGAGTACACTGATGCGTTGAACATGATGCTCGCTCCGCGCTTTCCGACGTTGATAGCCTAGGGCTCGTGCCACTTGCTCCACGCGTTTGCGCGTCTCGATGTTAATCCCCGTGCGCCCGCGCATCACAAGGGATACGGTTGCAACCGAGACGTGACTAGCACGCGCAACATCTTCAATTGTGACGCGCTTTGTCACACGCTTCTCTCATACTACATTTATGAACACACGTATATATACCACAATACCTACTGGTGCGTTCTGGAAGATTTGCCTGAATCATCTATGCACGACGCAATACCACAAGAAGTGGCCAGCATCGGTCCACCAAAGGCGCAGACACGAACGCCAGCGCGCGTAGCGACTTCTACAAACTCATCAGACGGGTTAACAAACACATGCGACGTGTTGAAATATAATAGACGTGTTCGATGGTTCGCTGGTCAGAAAGGATAGTAGGGACATATCATGGCAATCATCACGTTTATTGGTGCAGGCAGCACTGTTTTTGCTAAAAACCTGCTCGGTGACATCCTGTCATTCCCCGAGTTGGCCAACTCAACCATTCGCTTGTTTGACATCGACGAAGAGCGTCTCAAGACCTCAGAAATCGTGGCCAACAAGGTTGCTCAGGCGCTTGGTGCCAAACCCACCATCATCACGACCACCAACCGCAAGAAGGCTCTTGACGGCGCTGATTACGCCATCGCCATGTTCCAAGTCGGTGGGTATAAGCCGTCAACTGTGATTGACTTCGAGATCCCCAAGAAGTACGGTTTGCGCCAGACCATCGCCGACACACTCGGCATCGGCGGCATCATGCGCGGCTTGCGCACTGTCCCGGTCATGCTCGATATGTGCCGTGACATGGAGGAGGTCGCCGGCGATATCACGTTCCTTAATTACGTCAACCCGATGGCCATCAACTGTTGGGCCATGTCACGCGCTACGCCCATCAAAACCGTCGGCTTGTGTCACTCGGTCCAGGGCACTGCTGAGCAGTTGGCCGATGACATCAATGTGCCAATCGACGAGATCAACTACGTCTGTGCCGGCATCAACCACATGGCTTTCTACCTCAAGTTTGAGCGCAACGGCCAAGATCTCTACCCCGAGATCCGCAAGGTATACAACGAGGGTCGTGTACCCGATTGGAACCGCGTGCGGTACGAGATTTTCAACCGATTTGGCGCATTCGTCACCGAGTCAAGCGAGCACTTCTCGGAGTACACGCCGTGGTTTATTAAGCGTGACCGCCCTGAACTCATCGAGGAGTTCAACATTCCACTCGACGAGTACATCACCCGCTGTGAAAACCAAATCGCCGGCTGGCACAAGCTCCGCAACGAGCTGTTGACCTCGGACAAACCGATTGAAGTGCGTCGCAGTCACGAGTACGGCTCACTCATCATCCACAGCATGGAGACGGGTCAACCACGTGTGGTCTACGGCAACGTGGCCAACACCGGCTTGATCAACAACCTGCCCGAAGGGTGCTGTGTTGAGGTGCCCGTGCTGGTCGACAAGAGTGGGTTGCAGCCAACCAAGATTGGCAACTTGCCGCCACACTTGGCCGCCATGATGCAGACCAACATCAACGTGCAGTCATTGACCGTTGAGGCAGCCTTGACCGGCAAGCGTGAGCATGTCTACCATGCAGCTGCGTTTGACCCACATACCGCTGCCGAATTGTCGCTCGACCAGATTTGGTCGTTGGTCGACGATTTGATCGAGGCCCACGGCGACATGATTCCAACGTTGAAATAATCGTCAATCCGCGGATGGTAGAGATGCATGGCCATGCATCTCTACCATCCGCAATGCATTCAATTCGCAAACCGGCGCGCCACCCAAATACACCCCACCACGATACCGGCCGCGCCTAACAACCACAGCGACGGCACCTCGCCATCGATTGGCCAAGCCCACAGCATCGTCAAAAACGGTTGTAACAATTGCACCTGACTGACTCGGGGGATACCGCCGAGTGCCAAGCCGTGATACCAGGCAAAAAAGCCCAAAAACATGCTGAAGACGCCCAGATAGGCAAAGGAGAGCCAGGCCGATTCGGGCACACTCGCAGTTGGCATGTACCACAGAGCTGGCCAAATCAGGATCGGCGCCGCCATCACATTTGCCCAACAGATGGTGCGCCAGCCGCCGATTTCGGCCGACAACTTACCACCGTACACATAGCCGACCGCGGCAATCAACACGGCCACGAGCATGGCAGTATCGCCACTACTAATCTCGCTCCCGCTCTGCCACACAACTACGCCGACCGCCGTCGCACTACCGATAATCGCCGCCAGCCAAAAGAAGTTACGCAGACGATAGCCAAGCAACCACGATCCGAGAGCCACTGTTGCGAGTGGTAAGAGGCCATTGACAATGGCGCCGTGCCCAGCTGGCACATACTGCATGGCGATTGACGAAAAGAGCGGAAAGCCGATTGTCACACCGAGCGATGTAATCGCCAGCCGCCACAACTGATTACGCGTGGGGATTGGGCCACGGGTCACAATCAGCGTAATAGCAGATAAACATGCCGCCAAGAGTCCACGCCCTGCTCCCACAAAGAGTGGATCCATGGCGGCCACAGCCACGCGCGTGACCGGCAGTGACACGCTAAAAATCATCACACCAATCAGCCCCCACACCAGTCCTGCATTTGATGACACCCGTTGATCGGCCACGTGTAACTGCTTTCTGTTATGCGTCGTAATGCTCTATCTTACCACTGCCATGCTAGAATAGTATCGTCACTGAAACGTCCATATCTCGCTCATCAAACCGAATTGTCGTCAGATATTGACGTGTGCTATCCACTGCCAACGTAGAAAGTATTCTATGTCATTGATCTTTTTGTTAGCCGGTCTCGGCGCATCACTCAGTTACGGGATTAGCGATTTTGTGGGCGGCCGTGCTAGTGCACGCCTTTCGATTGTACAAGTCCTTGTTATTGGCGAGATCTTCGGCGCCGCGTTATTGTGGAGTCTTGCTGGCTGGTACGCCGAGCCACTGCAACTCGGGGCGGTCATGCTCATAGCGGTCGGTGCTGGCATGGTCGGTGCAATTGGTGTGGCAGCGTTGTATCACGGATTATCACAGGGGTATACGGCTATCACCGCACCTGTGTCCGCCGTCTTAGCAGCTGTTTTGCCGATTCTCTATGGATTGCAGAGCGATGGATTACCATCAACACTCGCCATGATTGGCATGGGGATTGGTATGATGGCGATTGTACTTAATTCGCTAGCCGGCAAAGCGAACGGCTATCAAGGGTTGTGGCAAGGATTGGTCGCCGGGGTTGCCTTCGGCGTGTATTTTATTTTGCTCAAATATGTTGGCACCGTCGAAGAGACATTTGCACCACTCGCATTTGTACGAAGCGCCGCTCTGCTCATCACGGTACCCTGGTTACTCATACGCCCAGGGAGTCGTCCAAATGGCCTAGGATTCATCCTTGCCATCGTTGCCGGTCTCTTTGATGTGCTTGCCACCAGCCTCTATGTCCTTGCCACCCAGACCGGTCGGCTTGATTTGGCCAGTGTGCTGGCATCGCTCTACCCGGCAGTCACCGTGCTCCTCGCACGATTTATCAGCCACGAGCCCATCTCCACAATCCAACGTGTCGGTCTGGTCGCCACCATCATAGCGACAACGTTGATTGCACTCTAGCGCCAGACCATCCTTCGTGGCGCAAGAGCCACTCCTTGCGCCACAGGCCACCGGCATACCCAGTGAGTTTGGAGGTGCTGCCGATGACCCGATGACACGGTAATACGATAGCCACCGGGTTGAGTCCGTTGGTACGCCCCACTGCGCGGCTCGCTGTCGGTTGCCCAATTCGCATCGCTTGTGTGCCGTAGGTAGCCACCTGCCCAGCCGGAATCGTACGAAGTGCCGCCCATACGCGCTGTTGAAAGGGTGTTCCACCGGTCTCCACTGGAACGTCGTCAATGGCGTGCAAATCCCCGGCAAAGTAGGCCTGCATGCGCTGACGCATATCGAGTGGATTGTGCGCCTCAATAAGTCGATATGCCGTGCCATAACGACGATGCAACAGTTGGTGCATGCGATCCTCATAATCGAGGTAATCGAGCACCTGTAACGCGCGGTTGCTACAGGCAATTAGTAATTCACCAAGTGGTGATTCCATGCGCATATATGCCAACTCAATCATAAGACCCTCAACGTGCGTATCAACAATCTTTCTCTAGCATACCAAGCAATGAGGAGACACACTCTCGCATTTGTTGCGCTGTATCTCGCATACTTACTCTATTCTCATACGCACTTGCTAGGATGTAATGCATATGGTGATTTATGTGTTTGTACCACAAAACAAGAAGCGTATCGGTTTAGAAGAGGGTAATACACGCATATGCGCGCACTGCTAACGTTCCGGCTCCCACTCTGGTTTGTGTTGCCACTACTCGGTGTGGTGGCCATAGGCATGTCACTGGTTGGGTATGTAGTAGCCACACAAATCAACACGCCATGTACATTAAGTACCACCGAATGCCAAAAGCTCTCACGATTCTATGACGCGTGGCAAATCGTCAGTGAGAATTATGTCGACGCCGATGCAGTGACCACCGATGCACTTGTCGATGGCGCAATCACGGGTCTCGTTGATGGCCTCGGCGATCGTGGGCATAGTCGCTACTTATCACCCGAGATGGCCTCCGTTGAGCGCGAGTCACTCAATGGAACGTTTGAAGGTATCGGTGCCTATCTCAGTGAGCGCGACGGATTCGTGATTATTGCGGCACCCATCCCTGGTACTCCCGCTGAGCGTGCCGGCATTCGCCCTGGTGACCGCATTCTGACCGTGGATGGCGTCGATGTGCGAAGCGATTCGGTCTCCGAGCTCCAAAGTAAAGTCCGTGGGCCCAGTGGGAGTACCGTCCAGCTTGAGGTGCTCCATGACGATGGGAGCATTGAGCAGATGTCCATCACCCGCGCGAGCATCGATATTCCGAGCGTGACGTGGGGCATGCTTCCAAATAACGTCGCACACATCCATCTCAACCAGTTCTCAGCCCAAGCCGAGGACGACATCAAAGAAGCGTTGATAGCCGCCAATCAAGCAGGTGCAACACACATCATTCTCGATTTACGCAACAATCCGGGTGGCTATGTCGATCAACTGATGCGCGTAGCCTCACAGTTCTTGCCCAAGGGCAGTACTGTGCTCATCGAAGAAGATCGTGACGGCACGCGTACACCGTATACCACCGATAGTACTGGATTAGCCAATACCATACCCATGGTCGTACTCATCAATAGTAATAGTGCGAGTGCCGCCGAAATCCTGGCTGGGGCATTCAAATCAGCAAAACGCGCACCAATCATCGGTGAACCAACATTTGGGACCGCAACCGTACTCCGACCATTTGACCTTGATGAAGGTGCCGAAATCCGCCTCGGCACAAGCCAGTGGTTAACTCCCGAAGGGGAAGTAGTACGTGGCAAGGGTATTGACCCCGATACGCTCATTGCACTCTCCAATTTGTCTGATATTGTCATGCCCGCTGCAGCTGCCGAAATGGACGAAGCCACCCTCCTCGCAAGTAGCGATGATCAACTCGTTGCCGCCTATACCACGGTTTTGTCACAGTAATCTACACCACAGACCATACCAAACAATCCCCTACACGGGTAGCCGTGTAGGGGATTGCATATTGTATGCACAGCGCTATTTAGTAGAGTACACCGATGAGCGTGCCGTGTGTTACCCCGTCCATCCACACATAAAGACTTTGCCAAAAAACCCAACTCAAGAGTGCCACCACGCTGATCCGCCCAGCCCGCGAACGCCACAAGTGACTGAGTGGTAGAGCGGCGTACGTTGCCACAACCGGAAATACAAAGATGACATACCGCGTAGGTACTACATCGAAAAAAAGCTGTGCACACAACAATAACCCGGCAGCACTGACCATCGCCACCGACATGCGCCACCACTGGCTTCGTCGACCAAGAAGAATGCCAACGAGCATCAAACCGACAAAAATAGCATTGTAGTGACCAACAAATCCATATCCCCAAATGTAATCGTACAACCGCTGCGCAAATGTCGTCGGCTCTTGTGTGTTCTTGAGACGTCCAAGTTGTGCCACAATTAACGTCACAAATTGACTGTAGTACACCACTCCCACCACACCAACTACCCCCCACCACCACAACGATATGCGCCGCAACTGCTGACTCACTAGACCAAGTGTCATGCTCAGATGTACCGACAAAAATGCCCCGAAATGCCCAAGCGTGGCCGCATACATGGCAAGCACACTCCAACGACTCACACCAATTACACTTAATGACATGGCCACGACACCCAACCACTGCCCCACACTCTGCGCAATAGTTGCATACCACTGCAGTTGAAACCCAGCCGGCAACACCACATACAACGACGTCATCAGCGCAACCTGACGCAACGACCATCCAAGTCGTTGCATCATCCACGCCAAGACCACAATCGTGCTGCTTTCAACCACCACCGCAAATGTATGCACCACATCGTGCACACTAAATAGGTGCTCAGCTGGTAATACCATTGGAGCCATACCAAAATAAATGATTGGTGGGTACGGATAATTCGTCCCGCGACCCTCCGCAAATTGATAAATCGAATACCCTAACGCCTCAATGAAACGATTAACATGGAATTTGATGTCAATTGCATAAATGCCCGGCGCAAGTACGCCCATCTCCTTGAGCACAATATTGGCAAGCATCCCCATCAGCGCATATCGTAGCCATGTCGGCATCGATACTCGTTGTAATACACCGTACCCGATGACAACACACCCACCACCAAGCAAAAATTCCCATGCATAGGTGCTGGTCTGAATCGGCCACATCATGCTCACACTCGTCAACGCAACAAAACAAATTATCGGCAATATTTCTGACAATTTACCAAATATTATTCTGACAATAGTCAGACATATCAATATATACATTCCATTCCATAACCAAAGGGCAGCTGGTGCAGATTGGCCGACATGCTGTGCTTCGACATCCAACACGGCCACACAAATAGTGGCCAAATCTGGATTTTGGGTGGTCGAATTATCACAGTCAAAGCGCAATGCATCAACGGCAGGGGTCAAGAGATGATGCACGCGGATACCGGCAGTAGTCGGCAAATCGAGGGCATATGCATCACCGATGGAAAGGAGAATTTGACGTGGTGGCTCCTCGATGCGCGCCATTGTCCGCAGGGACACAATGCTATCAGGCCACTGCCATGGCAGGATCATGGTACCGAGATGATACTGTGTTGGATTGGGCAAAAACAAGTACGAGCTACTTGTCCAACTCCAGCGAATCATCTCAGATTGACCATCCACCACGACACTTTCTGCTTTGCGCATATCACGCATGAAGATATCGGCGTTAGGATCACCGACAGTCAGGCGCCATTGTCGTGGCACACCATACTCCAAAAGGAGGATGAACACCACCACCGCAGTCAAAATAATCGGCCAAAGCACACGATAGTGCCGGAGCGTATATGCATGACGTATGCCAGGAAACTGCATACAGATTCTTTCTATCGCAACGATGTATCACGTGTTGCATTATACAAAAAACCGCAGGAAACCGTTTGGTCTCCTGCGGTAGCCACACAAACCCACATTTACTTCCAAACCGCCTTGATCGTTGATTCAAAGCGCTCAAGTGCTTCATCAGCCTCGGCAGTGGTCAACACCAACGGTGGGCAGAAGCGAATCGTTGAGTACCCACACGTCAAGATGAGCATGCCACGCTTAAATGCTTCTTCCATCATGGCATTGGCCTGTTGGCGTGCCGGCTCACGAGTTGTACGGTCAAGCACAAAGTCTACACCAATCATCAACCCGCGGCCACGTACATCACCGATGCACGCATAGCGTGACTGCAACTCACGCAGACCATTCATTAAGTGATTGCCAACGTGTGCTGCATTTTGCATTAATCCACCGTGCACGAGGTCAAGTACCGCATTTGCTGCCGCACATGCGATAGCGTTACCGGCATAGGTGCTCCCATGCGAACCCTCGGCCCAACGCTCCATGATTGACTTGCGTGCCACAATACCGCCAATAGGCATACCCGCACCCAAGCCCTTAGCTGTCACCAAAATATCGGGAGTACAATTGCTGCGATTCAGGCTCTTACAATGACTACATCCTGCGCAGTTCTGCTCCATGTCGTGCTCAAATCCCCACATCTTGCCTGTGCGACCGACGCCGCTTTGCACCTCATCGTAAATGAGCAAGATGCCGTGCCGATCACAAATCTGGCGCAGCCCACACAAGAAGCCCTGTGTCGGTACGATGTAGCCACCCTCACCTTGAATCGGCTCAAGAATAATGGCGGCGATATCCGTGGGCGGTGCTATCGTGCCAAACATCGTCTTTTCGATGTAGTCGAGGGTTGCCTGCGTTACCTGCTCAGACGCAATACCAAACGGCGTACGGTACGGATTCGCATAGAATGCATGAAAGATGCCAGGCACCAGGGGGAAGTGCCCTTTGCGCTGGGTTGACTTGGATGCCGTCAACGACATCGAACCATATGACCGTCCATGAAACGACCCCAAAAATGAAATAATTCCCTGGCGACCAGTCGCATGACGAGCCAGTTTAATGGCAGCTTCAACACCCTCAGTACCTGAGTTAGTCAGAAACACCTGCCACTGCTCCGTGCTCGGCATGGAGCGCGATAACTTTTCAGCAACGGTGACCATCTGCTCATTCACAAAGTCCGTACCGGCCATGTGGACGAACTTGGTGAGCTGTTGTTGCATGGCAGCCACAACCTGTGGATGTGAATGACCGGTTGAAACAACGGCTATACCAGCAGCCATATCTAAATAGCGCTGACCATCAACATCCCACACCTCGCACCCAGCACCACGCTCCATCACAAATGGATAGACGCGCCCCATGCTCCCCGATAATACAGCCGCATCGCGGTTGTAGAGAGCCGTACTCAGTGGACCAGGCACGGGTAGACGTTCAGCGCCGCGCAATAATACACCTGCATCCTGTGTCATAGATGACCTCCTTGTCTCAAAAAACCAGGGATTACCCTGTCATTGTCACCCACAGGCATCGTTTCGTCAAGAGGAAACCGAGTTATTTGTCACCCCAATCAACATCAGCCCAGATTATGCCGTCAATAATCACCACCGGATACACACGAATTCGAATCCCGACCGGAGGTACCACGGCTTTGCCAGACCGTAACCGATACGTCCATCCATGCCATGGACAGGTCACCGTGTCGTTGATGAGCACACCCGATGATAGTGGCCCCCCCTCATGACGACACGCATCATCGAAGGCATACACCTGCCCTTCAACATTTGCAACACCAATCGGTAAACCGTCAACAACCACACACTTCATTTGGCCGGGAAGCAGATCAGCGAGAGGCAAAAGTGCGAGACGTTCTGGGGTCATATACGTGCCTTTACATGATGTGTAACGGATGTGCAAGATTTATCGACGGGTGTTCTTCGTCACTATGCTATAATACAGTGCTTGTGTTCTGCATGTTCATACGAACGCAAGGTTTATTTTTGCCCGCCGTGAGGCGCGCGATGCTTTGGTAGCCCGCCGTGAGGCGCGCATCAAGTATTTCATTTAAGGAGTGATTCCGTGGCCCCAGAACGCCTACAAAAAGTGTTGGCTAGCGCAGGTATTGCCTCGCGCCGTGACTGTGAAGTGTTAATTGCCGAGGGACGCGTCGTCGTGAACGGCGAGGTCGTCCAGATTGCCGGCACTCGTGTCGACCCTGAGGTCGACGAAATCATGGTGGATGGTAAGCCGCTTGGCGCCCGTCAACCACGCACCTATGTGATGTTCCATAAACCGGTAGGTGTCGTTTCAACTACCGAAGACCCGCAAGGGCGTCCGACCGTCATCGATATGGTCAAAGGAACACCGCGCCTGCACTTGGTCGGTCGTCTTGACTTTGCCAGCGAAGGACTCATACTCCTAACCGACGACGGCAACATCACCCAAGCCTTGACCCATCCGAGCAACCAAGTCGAAAAAGAATACCGCGTCCTGCTTGACGCCACCCCCAATGCTGACGACTTACGCGAATGGCGTAATGGCGTCCAATTGGCGGCCGTCGATGATGAGGCCGGCGACAACGATAATTACGACATCGATGAAGCTGCCGCAAAAGATGAACCGACGATTACCACTGCTCCAGCGTGGGTTGAAATTCTTGAACCGACAGACGCTGGCACATGGGTCAAAGTGGTTCTCCACGAAGGACGCAAACGTCAGATTCGTCGTGTCGCACAGGCACTCGGCTACAACGTGCTCCGACTCATTCGCATGCGTGAAGGCCCTATTCAACTAGGCGATTTACCAGCAGGTGAATGGCGTCCACTCAGCGATGAAGAAGTCACGAAACTTCAACAACACGCTGATCGTGCCGAATCAATGGCGCGATTGATTGCCCAACAACAAGCCAAAGCGGCAGCCAAGGCGGCCAAACAAGAATCTTCAGCTACGTCAGTTTCCGATGATTCAGACGAAGTCGCACCGCGCGGTAACCGGCTCGACGAGCCAGAACGCCCACGTGGCGATCGCCCGCGCGGTCGATATGGCGATCGTCCGCAAGGTGAGCGTTCATTTGGCGACCGCCCACAGGGTGGTGGCTTCCGCCGTGATGGTGATGCCCCGCGTGGTGAGCG
>CAYZZI010000043.1:12229-27642 GCA_964482795.1 uncultured Klebsiella sp. | reverse complement strand
TGGGGATGAGTTTTTTTGATGTGTTGTTCAATTTCTTTCTGGTGAGTATGGGCTACGCAGCTGATACGGTCGGCGTGTTATCAACCGTGGCGCGTATCGCCGGTTTGATTGTCGGCATTCCGGCTGGGCGCCTGATTGATCGGATTGGCTCGCGCCGGGCCTTGATTGCCTCGGTGATGCTCTACACGGTAGGTCTTGTAGCCGTGGTGTTTGCGCCCAATTACCCACTGCTGATTGCGAGTCAATTTGTGGTGGGGTGTGCATTTGCGCTGCTCTTTTCGGCGTTGTTCCCATTGCTCACGCAAACCACGCCGCACGCCCAACAGACGACGGTGTTTGGGTTCAATGAGGCGGCGCTCAATACCATCGGTTTGGTGGGGAGCATCGTTGCCGGTTGGTTGCCGAGCGTGGTGGCGCCGTGGTTGAGTGTGGATGATCAGAGCACTGTGGCGTATCGCACGGTGTTGTTGATTGGTATTGCGATTTTTGCGTTGTCGAGTTTGCCGTTGCTCGGCAACATGCCGACGGCCAGTAATACTGATTCAGACGGAGTGCCGCTCCAGGCTGAAGTGCCGATGCGCACGACATGGCGCATCGTGCAGTTTGGTGTGGCCGGGTTTATGATTGGGATGGGGAGCGGGACGTTTTTTCCATTCCAAAGTCTATTCTTACGCACCCAATTCGGCTTGTCTGACGGGTATGTCGGTACCGTGTTGGCGTTTAGTGGTGTCGCACTCGGTGTGGGAGCAATTGCAATTGGGCACGGGATTGGTCAGCGCAATCTGCGCACATGGGCGAGCGTCTTGCGGATTGCTGCAGCACCGGCGCTGTTGTTGATGTTAGCGCCGACGTTGTGGCTGGCCTTGATCGGCTATTATTTGCGGGCGTTTTTGATTGGTGGGAGCATCGCGCTCAATGACGTGTTGACGATGCGCTTGGTGAATCCACAACAACGTGGCTTTGCCTCGAGTATTTGGAACATGACCTGGGCAGCAGGGTGGGCGATTACCTCGACGATGAGTGGCTTTGTGCAGACGCAGTACGGGTTTACCCCGCTCCTCATTCTTGGGTCGGTGGCGTATGTGTTATCGGGGTTGTCGATTTGGTATCTGCAACGGGATGAATGAATTCAGCGCTGAATTCGTGGGAGGTACGGGTGCAACTACGGCAGTTATCGTGGTCGGTCTGGCGCATGCTCATCTACAGCATGATTTTCGGCATCGGCATGAGCTTTTTCGATGTGCTGTTTAGTTTTTATTTGGTGAGCATGGATTTTGGGATTGAGATGGCCGGCATCTTGTCGACGACAGCCCGTGTCGCCGGACTCGTCGTTGGTATTCCTGCTGGTCTTTTTATTGATCGCATCGGCGCCCGACGGGCCTTGATTATCAGCGTGGTGGCATACGTAGCCGCACTAGCGTGGGTGTTGCATGCGCCGACGGTGACGTGGTTGATTATCAGTCAATTTGTGGCCGGCAGTGCCTGGTCGATTGTGGCGACGGCGACCATCCCACTGCTCATCTCAGTCACCAATCACGAGCTACAGCCGACGGTGATTGGCTTGAACGAAGCCGCAGTCAGCACCATCTCACTCGTGGGGAGCATCGCTGCTGGCATGTTGCCCAGTATCTTAGCTGCCTCAATGGCAGTTGATCCGCAATCGGCACCGGCGTACCGCAGTGCGTTGCTGATTGGGGTGGCGGTTATTTTGCTGGCGGTGGTGCCGGTGGCGCGTGCCTTGACGCCGGCTACACACTCAAATGCCCCGAGTACCCAAAACTCGCCACGCTCGGACGCGGAGTACCCGACGCGCAGTACCTGGCAGCTCGTCAGTTATGCGCTGGCGAGTATGATTTTGGGGATTGGTGGTGGGTTGTTTTTGCCGTTCCAGAGTCTGTTCTTTCGGACAGAATTTGGCTTATCCGATGCCATGGTGGGGAGCATTGTGGCGTTCAATGGTATCTCGTTGGGGATTGGTGCCTTGGTGATGGGGCGCCTGGTTGGGCAGCGTGATTTGCGCACCTGGGGCACGATTGCCCGCATGATGGGGGCACCGGCGATGTTGCTGATGGCGGTGCCTATCTTGCCAGTGGCGTTTGTCGGGTATTGTTTGCGTGGGTTTGCGGTGGGGGCGAGCGTTTCGACCAACGACGTGTTGGTGATGCGCCTGGCTGGCCCGCGGCAGCGCGGTTTGATGTCGAGCATCATGACCGTGTTGTGGTCATCGGGGTGGGCGATTGCGGCGACAGCCAGCGGTTTTTTGCAGAAAAGCTACGGCTTCGGGCCGATCTTGGTCGTGGGCTCACTGGCCTATGTCGTGTCGGGATTGGCGATTTGGTATTTTGAAAGAGAGTAGGTACTGCGTCACACATGTTGCAGTATAGTGTAGATATAATCGTACAAAAAGAGTAAGGGGCTTGTATGACGACCTTGTTGTATCACACCGATGCCTATCAGCGCACGTGCCAGGCGACTGTGATTGGCCATGCGAGCGAGGGCAACGGCATTATCCTTGACCAAACGGTGTTTTATGCCACAAGTGGTGGTCAACCCCACGATACCGGCACCATTGATGGGTACACCGTGGTCGAGGTCAAACGTGGCCCTGAGGGCGTGGTGCATACCTTGGCAGGTGATGTGCGCCCTGATGTGGGCAGCGTGGTAACCTGCACGATTGACTGGGCGCGCCGGTATCGCCTGATGCGGACGCACACGGCGTTACACCTGTTGTGCGGTGTGGTGTTTCGTGATTATGGGGCACTTGTTACGGGTGGCAACATGGATGTTGACGAAGGCCGATTGGACTTTGAGATTAGCGATTTTAGCAATGAGCTGGCCCAAAAAATCGTCGACACGGTGAATGTTGAGGTGCAGGCCAATCGTCCGATTGCGGTGAACATTTTGCCACGCGAAGAGGCATTCCAAATCCCCGATTTGATTCGCACCAAAATCAACCTGTTGCCCGAGGGGATTACGCATGTGCGCACGGTCAACATCGTCGGGCTCGATTTGCAGGCCGACGGTGGCACTCATGTGGCGACCACGAGCGAGGTGGGTACGGTAGAGCTCCTCAAGACGCGCAGTAAAGGAGCCACCAACAAACGGATTGTGATCGGATTGCAGCCATGAGCGATGCATCGGTTAATCAATCGATTCAACAACAGTTCGGCGCAGTTGCCGCCAATTACACCACGAGCGTGGTGCATGCCAGCGGTGCCGACTTGCAGGGGTTGATTGCGGCTGCGGCCTTAACGGGGCGCGAGCGGGTGATCGATGTCGGATGTGGGGCGGGGCATGTAACAGTCGGGCTGGCCCCGAATGCCGCCGAGGTGGTGGCAATTGATTTGACGCCAGCCATGGTGGCTCAAACCCAACAGCAGGTGGATGCGCGTGGGTTTACCAATGTGCGCGTGGAGTCGGCGGATGCAGCGGCATTGCCGTTCGTTGATGCGTCATTTGATATGGCGGTATCGCGCTACGCGGCGCATCATTTTGCGGATCCGCTGGCAGTGTTGCGCGAGGTGCGCCGCGTGCTCAAGCCGGGCGGGCGTTGGTTGTTGGTCGATGTGGTGTCACCGACATCGCCCATGGCTGATACGTTTTTGAATGCGGTCGAGATATTGCGCGATGCCTCGCACGTGCGCGATCACAGCGTGGCGCAGTGGCTCACCATGTGTGCCGAGGCCGGGTTACCGGCGACGCATCTGCAGACGTGGTCGGTGCGCCTTGAGTTCACCACGTGGGTGGCACGCATGGCGACGCCCGACCACGAAGTCGCACAGCTACGGCGCATGTTGGGGGCAGCGCCGACGCACGTCAAGACGGTGTTGGGGATCGAGGATGATTGCAGCTTCCATATTCCGGTAGCGTTGATCGAGGGTCGTGCATCATGAGTCGTTGGGTATCTATCAAACAAGGGTTTGTCGACACCTTTGTTGTGTGGCCGGGGGTAGCGCCGTTTGGTATGGCGTATGCGGTCAGCGCGTTAGCGGCAGGGTTGAGCATCTGGGAGACGCTGGGCATGTCGCTGATTGTGTTTGCCGGCGCCTCACAGTTTACTGCCGTCGGCCTGTTTGCCACGGGCGCGCATCCGTTGAGCATCATAGCGACCACGGCGATTATCAATGCGCGTCACTTGTTGTTGGCCGCCTCGACGGCATCGTATATCCGCAAAGCGCCGGCCTGGTTGCGGGCGCTGGTGGCCTTTCAGTTGACAGACGAAACCTATGCCGTCGGTGTGCAACGCTTTGCCAAACATGGTGGCGATGCCTGGTACCAGTTCGGCTCAAATCTGAGTTTGTACGTGGTGTGGGCGGCGAGTACGATTATCGGCAGTTTGTTGGGGGCGTTGATTCCGGATCCAGTGGGACTGGGGCTCGACCTCATCTTCCCTCTCACGTTTATCGCCTTTACGATGCCGATGGTGCGCGACCGGATTAACCTGGTGGTGGCGATTGTGGCGACGGTGGTTGCGGTGGCCACGGCGTTAATCTTGCCGGGGAGTTGGTATGTACTGACGGCTGGATTATTGGCCAGTGCCGTCGGTGCCTGGTTAGCTAATCGGCAGCCGGTTGTAGCAGGAGAAACCTCATGAAAATTGTTGATTTTGCCCTTGAGCGCTACTTTGCCAAATACGAATTTACCACGCCATATATTTTGTGCAGCTCGGATGTACAAGGCATGCGCATGCAGGAACTCCTCGATTTGGCCGACGATGATGCGCGCGAGCGCTGGCAGTCGTTGACCCTCGGCTATACCGAGACGAGTGGGTTGCCGGCGGTGCGTGAGGCCATTGCGAATTTGTACGTCGGCGTGACGCCTGATGATGTGATTACGTTTGCGGGGGCTGAAGAAGCCGTCTTTATTGCAGCCAACGTCTTGTTGGGGCCTGGCGACCACATGATTACCACCTGGCCCGGCTACCAATCGCTTTATGAGGTTGGGCGCGCTGCTGGAGCCGATGTGACGCTGATTGAACTCAAACCTGAGCAGCAGTGGCAGTTGACGGCTAATCAGGTGCGACAGGCACTCCGCCCCAATACCAAGATGGTGCTGATTAACACGCCGCACAACCCGACAGGTTCACTCATGACGCCGGCCGATTGGCACGAGGTGGTTGCGATGTGTGCCGAGGCTGGGGTGGTGTTATTTGCCGACGAGGTGTATCGCTTTTTGGAGTACAACCCGAGCGATCGCTTGCCGGCGGCGTGCGAACTCTCGACGAGTGCCTTGAGTCTGGGCGTGATGTCGAAGGCCTTCGGGTTGGCCGGGCTACGCATTGGCTGGTTGGTGGTGCGCGATGCCGATGTACGGGCACGCTTGTTGGCCTACAAAGATTACACGACCATTTGTAACTCGGCACCATCAGAAATTCTTGCGTTGATTGCGTTGCGTGCTGCGCCACAGGTGTTGGCGCGCAGTCAGCGGATTATTGGGGCGAATGTGGCAGCATTTACGGCGGCCTGTGCGCGCCACGCTGGGGTACTCTCAATGGTGCCACCGCAGGCTGGGAGTGTGGCGTTTGCCCAGCTCAACCTGCCCAAACCGATTGCTGAGGTAGCGCATGAACTCGCCGAGCAGCACGGGGTGTTGATTCTGCCGGCGACGGTGTATGGGTATCCGGGCAACTACTTCAGGGTAGGGTTTGGCAAAGCAGATTTTGCTGACGGGCTGGCGCGTTTTGAGGCATACCTCGGCGCGCAGACGGGGCGATAAGGACACGCATATGTCGATTTGGCTGACGTTTTTGGGCATGTTTGCGGTGACGTATGCTGCACGTGCTATCCCATTGCTATTGTTGCGCAACGAGCCACCGCCGTGGTTGGCCACGTGGTTACGCTATGTGCCACCGGCGGTGTTTACGGCGTTGATTGTGCCGTCGGTCGTGACACACGCAGTTGATGGTGCGCGCGTATTGGCGTTTGGGCCGGCACTTGGGGCGGCTGTGGTCGGTGCGGTGGTGGCATGGCATACCGAGAACGCTATTTTGACGGTGGTGATAGGCATGTGTGCTTTTTGGGTGATACGCATGGTGGTCGGCTAAACATCAAAAGGAAAGACGATGGAGCTACGCACAATTACCATTGGCGCCCGTGAAGGTGATTTGGCCCGCGGTGCACAAGCGGCGCACGCACTGCGCACGCGTTTGGCCGAGGCTGGCTATGTGGTGCAGACGTTGCGCTGCGCACCGACGGTGAGCGGATTTAATAGTTGTGCTGATTTGGTGAGTGTGGCGCAGGGCATCGAAGAGCGTGCTGTTGATTTGGGCTTTGACTATGCCACGTTGGGTGTGGTGCAACGCGACCGTCTCAATCAACTCGCTGATGCCATGGCGGCCACCCAAGCGTTGTTTGCCAGTGTGAGTTTGACGCACAACGGGCAGGTTGATGAGGCAACGATTCAGCAGATGGCGCAGATGACGCACGATTTGGCGCGCAAAGTGCCGGGTGGAGTGGGGAATTTGCGGGTCGCAGCGTTGGCTATGGTGCCAGCGGGGAGCCCCTTCTTCCCGGCGGCATGGCACGATGGTGGCGCACCGTGGTTGGCGATTGGCCCCGAAGCAGCGGCGTTGGCGTACAAAGTGACTCGCCCGCTCGTTGATGTTGCGGCGGACCACCCTGATCGTCCTGTGGCAGTTCATGCAGCTCTCAAAGCGCTGGCGCACGAGATCGTGACGCATGATGCACGCATGGGCGCAATTGCACGCGAGGTGTGTGCTGCGCACGGTATCACCTATGCGGGGTGTGATTGGTCGCTGGCGCCGCATCCGCATCCTGAGCGTACGATTGGCGGTGCCATCGAGGCCTTGACCGGTGTGCCGTTTGGGGCATGGGGGACGTTGAGTGGCGTGCGGGCCTTGACGGCGACGATTCGGGCGTGTGCGGTGACGCAACTCGGCTTTTCGGGCATCATGTTGCCGGTGGTCGAGGATGCGGTACTGGCGCAGCGGGCCCTTGAGTCGCGCTACACGCTTCGTGATTTGTTGGCGTTTAGCACGGTGTGTGGCACCGGGATTGACACGATTCCGTTGGCGGGTGACGTCAGTGTGACCGATTTGGCTGGTATGTACCGCGAGGTGGCCAGTGTGGCAACGGCGCTCAACAAGCCCTTGACCGCGCGTTTGATGCCGCTGGCTGGCCATGCGGTTGGTGATCGGACGCGTTTTGCTGAGTTGTTGCCGCCGCCGTTGGCGCAGTTCTTTTGTGAGGCGAGGGTGTTAAAATGAAAAATGAAAAATGAAAAATGAAAAATGAAAAATGAAAAATGAAAAATGAGCGCAGCGGGCAATCGGGCAGTATTTGACCAGAGGCATGGTGGTGGATTTGTGTACCACACAGTATGGATGATGTGACAGGGACTATCTGGACTGCATCAGATAGTGTGGAGGATTGGCATGAAAGCTGCTGCGCGCGAGATGTGGCGACAGGCCACGCAGATGGTGGTTGATGCAGCCGGCGATGAACGAATTTATGCGCAGTGGGTAGCATGTCTTGCGAGCCACGATGTACGTGTGCAAGTACCGGCCATTTGGGCGCTCCAGCACGCTGGTGCCGTAGTTATCCCGGCGTTGGTAGAGGGGCTGTGCAATCGACAGACGCGTATTCGGCGTAATTGTGTGGATGTGATTGACCATGGTGGGTATGGGGGTGATGGGCGCTGTGTGATTGCACTGTTACCCCTGCTCCACGATCCGGTGCCGCATATTCGCCGTGCCGTCTGGCATACGCTCTTTTGTGAGCGCTGTGTGGTGCCAGTGCATTGCGAGGTGGTTGTGCCTGTACTCGATGAATACACCCTGCTCAGCACGATTGGTATCCACGACTCTAATGCCAAACTGCAATCGCAGTTGTTGCAACGCTGGCGTGTGCTTGATGCACAAAGAAGTACACCGAACTCATCACCGGCCGTGACGTCGCCCATATGGCGTTAGGCGGTGGGTAGGGTGAAAGCAAACGTGGTACCTTGGCCGACCGTGCTGACGACCCAGATACGTCCACCATGACCTTCAACCAAGTGGCGGGCAATAGCCAGACCGAGGCCTGTACCCGATCCACGGGTGCGGGCTTGATCGACTTTGTAGAAGCGCTCAAAGACGCGATCAAGGTGTTCTTTGGCGATGCCAACCCCTGTATCGGTGACACAAAAAAGGACCCATTCACCGGTGGCGTGGTCGGCTGGCGGGGTAAGTGTGTGGGTACCTTCGTACGGGATATTGATGAGGCGTGCATCAATGGTGATATGGCCTTGATCGGGAGTAAACTTCACCGCATTGTGCATCAAGTTGAGCAATATTTGGTCAACGCGACCGGCATCAACGAGCACGTCGGGTAAGTCATCCACAATGGTATGTGCGAGCGTAATATGATGGCTCTCGGCCTGTGGTTGGATGCGTTCGATGGCACGTTCAACGAGGTGCAGCGGTGGGTGTGGGCTCATTTGCAGGGCAACACGTCCGGCTTCGATGCGTGACAAGTCATGGAGGTCGTTGACGAGACGGGTCAGCGTATCGACCTCTTCGGAGATACGTCGTGCCATGCGGTGGGCGATTTCGGGTGGGGGACTGGTAATAATCGTCTCACTGAGGAGTTTGAGCGATGCGAGTGGTGTGCGTAGTTCGTGCGAGACGCTGGCCACCATATCACGCCGAGCACGTTCGAGTTGACTGATGTGGGTGACGTCGCGTACGAGCACAACCGTGTACTCAACGAGTTGATGGGTCATGGGGCGTGTGCTGATTTGCAGGGTGCGTGCCGGATTGCGTTGGGTGTAGCGCATATCGTGGTATTCGCGGTGGGTTATGCTGTGGCGCACAAATTCATCGAACTGATGATCGCGCACCAAACTCATGATTGATTGTCCATGTGCATGGAGTGGGAGTTCGAGGAGCTCAATGGCAGTGCGGTTATATGTGACAACGACGCCATCAGCGTGAACCAGAAGGACTCCGACGTCAATGCAGTCGAGCACATCATCACTACGTGAGTCGTTATGGGAGCTGGTCGGTGATGCAACGGGCATCGTCGGTGGCGGTATCTGTGGTGGTGGACGATGTCGTCCCCACCACCAGGCGCCAGCAAGGGTGATGACCGTGATGAGCCACGGGACAAAACTCAACATATCCATGGATGATTCATCTCAGTTCCGCGGTACGTCGAAGCGATAGCCGATACCACGTACGGTTTGCAGGTATTCGGGAGCACTGGGATCGGCTTCGATTTTTTCACGGAGCCAACGGATGTGGACATCGACGGTTCGACCATCACCGACGTAGTCCATGCCCCAGACGCGTTCGAGCAGGACATCGCGTGAGAGTGCTAGCCCGCGATTGCGCATCAGACAGGCCAGCAGGTCAAATTCCTTTTGGGAGAGTTGCACCTCATTGGTATCACGCCAAATACGTCGCGAGCCGGCATCAAGTTTGATGATGCCGAGTTGCATGACATCACGGTCAATGCCTTGTGTGCGGTCACTTCGGCGCAGGATGGCTCGGATGCGTGCATGAAGCTCGCCCATGCTAAATGGTTTGGGGAGATAGTCGTCAGCACCCATCTCAAGGCCCGCAATACGGTCATACTCATCTTGACGGGCGGTGAGCATGATAACCGGTACCGAACTTTCTTTGCGGAGCATACGGCAAACCGAGAAGCCGTCGAGGCGTGGCAACATGATGTCGAGCACGAGAATATCGGGGTGTTCACGTCGTGCCATCTCAAGGGCAATGACTCCATCTGCCGCATGGAGCACGGTGTAGCCCTCACGCTCGAGGTTGTACTTGACAGTTTCTGCCAGTGTTACATCATCTTCGACAAGGAGAACGGTAGCCATAGTGATAATCCTTCTCTACTTGGCATCCATACGCCGCATGTCGATGATGGTATCGCGCATGGGTATGGATTATTCGGGTCGTACACGGCTCACGCCATCGGCAGCGTGTGTGACATAGATGGTGGCACTGCGCCCCGTACTGGCCAGATACGCAGCCGCCACTTCATGACGGAAGCGTTCGACCGAATCGTTCGCGACCAAGCTGACCGTACAACCACCGAATCCGGCGCCGGTCAATCGTGATCCATAACACCCACTAACACGTTGTGCTGATGCCACGAGTGCATCCATCTCGGGAATGCTCACAGCATAATCGTCGCGCAGGCTGGCATGTGAAGCGTTCATCAAGCGTCCGAATTCAGCAACATTTCCGGCTTGGAGCGTGTTGACGCCGGCAATGACGCGCTCGTTCTCGCTGATAACGTGGCGGGCACGTTGGCGTACCACGGGTGCGAGCACATGCCCATATGTCTGAAGTTGGTCGCTCGTCACATCGCGAAGGGCTTTGATGCCGGGAATGTGGGGTTTGAGCAGGTCAACGGCCTGATCACACTCAGCACGGCGCTGATTGTACGCAGAGCCTGCCAAGGTGCGCTCAATGTGGCTATCACAGATGACCACTGAGGTGTTCGCTGGGAGTGGGACGGCTTGGTAGTTGAGGTCGCGACAATCAATGAGTAGTGCGTGGTTGGCCTGTCCGAGTGTCACAATGAATTGATCCATGATGCCACAGTTGACACCGACGAAGTGATTCTCGGTGGCTTGTGCCATCAATGCCAGCTCTTCACCCAAGATATTCAGATTGTGAAAGAGCTGAAAGACATAGCCTGTGGCAACCTCGAGCGCCGCAGATGACGACAAACCGGCACCGCGAGGGACGCTACTGGCTACGACCATGTCGGCGCCGTTTATGGCATGTCCGGCAGCAAGTAATGACTTTATCATGCCACGAATGTAGTTGCTCCACGGGCGCATGCCGCTCCGTTCAATCTGGTCAATGCCGAATTCATCCTCTTCGTTGAGATCGGCCGCAACGACGCGCACACGCCGGTCAGTGCGTGGGCTGGCGGCGATGAATGTGGCACGGTCAATGGCGGCCGGTAATACGAATCCATCGTTATAGTCGGTGTGTTCACCGATCAAATTGACACGCCCTGGCGCGCGCACAATGATGGCGGGATCTTGCGAAAACCGTGAAACGAACTTGGCATGTATGCGGGCTGCATCAATCATTGGCACTTTGGTCTCCACTCTGTTACTAGTATGCAATCTTCATTATAAGGAATTGTTATGCTTTCTTAAACAACAGATAAAAAAGAGCGCTATCCCGATGTCTTTGGGACAAATCGACTCAATCCGAGCATGATGAATACAAAAACGATGCCGATACCGATGGCGAGCCACGGATTACTCGTACTCAAATCGCCGGCAAGTGTGAGCATGGCGAGTGCTGGTACGACGCCCAGTAATGAAAAACTGACGTAGCGCCACCACACCATCTCACTACACCCGGCAGCAAATGAAACGACCGTGTAGGCGGGACCCGGCAAGAGCCGGAGGATAACCATCTGGATGGGGGTGATGCGTTGACACAAATCGTCGAATGCGACCTGCTCTGCCACACTCAGTTTGGTGCGGATGACCGCTTTGCCCCAATAGCGTGCCAGCCAAAACCCAACTAACGCGCCGATGCCGTCGGCGAGGAGCGTCAAACCGAATCCGACCCACGGACCAAACACGACACCGGCTCCTACCTGCAAAATGGTCGCCGGAATGACTGGGACAACGAGTACCGCAATAATCAGACCGACCAGAATGAGTCCACCCCACCACCCGAACGGCGCCAAGAAGGTGCGCAGACCCTGTGGAGTTAGCTCGATGTATTGGCGTGCCACGATGAGCACTACCAGACATATGATGGCCATCCCACTGAGGATGAGAATGCGCTTGGGTGTGAGCAACGTGGCGAGTATGTGACGGAACGATGGACTCATTCAAGGATCTCCTTGGCACTGATATGTTGATAACGATACCCCTGCCCCAATAAAAACTGTTGTCGTTGCCAGGCGTCATCAACTTCGCGTGTTTTAGCTGTTACGATGGTATAAAACGTTGATGAAATGTCAGATTTCGGGCGTAAAATCCGACCGAGACGTTGTGCCTCTTCTTGGCGTGATCCATAACTCCCAGAGAGTTGAATTAGCACGCTGGCGCGCGGAATGTCAATGGCTTGATTGCCGATGCGCGACAAAATGATGACGCGTACGGCACCGGTTCGTACTTGATTATAGATGTGTTCGCGTGTGGCGCTGTCATCTGCGCCGGTCAACAGTGGCCACCCGGTGCGTTTTGCCAAGATGTGGAGTTGTTCGAGGTAGTGCCCAATCACCAAGATGGTTTCGTCAGCGTGGCGCGCCACAAGGCGTTCAACGACGTGGTATTTTTGGGCGGTTGTGGCTGCTAATCGGCCTTGTTGCCGAACTGCCGCCTGCATGTAGGCGATTCGTTCATCAGGGGTTTGGTTCACCGTCACTTCATAACAGGTGACATCGGCGATGTATCCGAGTGATTCGAGGGTGCGCCACGGGATATGGTAGCGTTGAGGGCCGACCAAACTAAAGACGTCGCTGATGCGGTTATCTTCACGCACGAGGGTCGCACTCAATCCGTAGCGACGTCGACTAGCTAAGGCGGCCGTGGTACGGAAGATGGGCGCTGGCAGGGTGTGTACCTCGTCGTACAAGATGACGCCCCAGTCGGCGTGACTGATGCGTTCGGGCGTGGCAATCAACTGATGGTACGTGGTTACGGTGACCGCCGGTAATGGGTGATTGCGTTGGTAGGTGTCAATGTGTGATGGAGCCAGTGTCGTTGCCACCATAAAACTATCAATCCACTGTTGGACGGCGGCTCGACTGGTGGTCACCACCAGCGTATGTCGTTGAATGCGCGTTGCCAGCGCCACGCCAACAAAGGTTTTGCCGCTCCCTGGTGGCAAGACGATGACACCATGACTAGTGCGTTCGGCACTATTTACTGCGTCGAGTTGGTATGGGCGGAGTGTGACGGCGTGGTTCCACGTAAAGTGGAGTTCATCGCCGAGGGCTAGGTGTGCACGATCATCGACCGGCCAACCGAGGCGCGTTAAGATGCGTTTGAGGTTGGCACGTTGGAGTGGGTCAATGCGGATGTGCGTATCGCTTAATGATTGCCCCAGGACATCGGTAAGGAGCGATTTGGCACGTAATGTGCGTAAAATATCAGGGTTATTGCTGACAAGTGTCAGGGTGAAATAATCACCTTCAAGCCATAAACAACCCCATCGTTCCATGAGCGTTCTAATAGTGTGTTGCACGGTAGGAGAGAGGAGATTATGGCTAGCAGTGTGTAACAAGGAGATAATTTCATCGGCACGAATTCCCTGGGCGGCAGCATTCCACAAGGTGACGCGATCGATTTTGGCTCTGACGTAGCGCCCACCATATGCGTAGATGCGCCCCCACGTATTGAGTTGATTGAGCACATGCCGGGCATCGGCGTGCTGAGTATCGACGATGATATGTCCAGTATCGAGGATTTGCAGGAGGGCATCCAGGGTCATAAGTGCCTTCTTGTCTACCACGGCGACCGTTTAGTGGTGTGGAGTTAGATGGCGGTGGCGGTGGCAGTGTACGAGGTGATCGTTGATGAGTCCGGTGGCTTGCATGAGGGCATAGCACATGGTTGGTCCAACAAAACGAAAGTGATAGGTTTTGAGGTCGCGGGCCAGCTGTTCGGCAAGTGGTGTCACCGTGGGAACATCGCTCATCTGTTGGCGATTGGGTTGGATTGGTACGCCGTCAACATAGCGCCAAAAGAACGCATCAACGCTGCCGAACCGTTGTTGCAGGTTGAGGAATGCCGTCGCATTGTCAATCATCGCGGCTATCTTGGCGCGGTTGCGGATGACGCCGCTATCGCCCATGAGCCGCACGACATCTGCGTCGGTATACGTTGCGACGATGGTTGGGTCGAATTGATGGCAGACAGTCCGGTAGTGGGCGCGTTTGCGGAGCACGGTAATCCAGCTCAGGCCGGCCTGCATTGTCTCGAGCACGATGCGTTCGTACCACCCGTGTTCGCTGTGCAGGGGCACCCCCCATTCAGTATCATGATAGGCCGTGTAGAGTGGGTCTTGGCCACACCACGGGCAACGTGCAGGTGCATCCATCAAGATTCTTCGTCATACGAGGGGGCACTGGTAATCGTATAATCACCGGCATCCCGGTCAATTCCAAACGTTGTTTCGTTGAGCGTAATCATCCAGCCCGGTTGCTGTGCCTGCCAGGTCACCTGTCGTAGTGGTGCGGGTGTGGCGGTTTTAAGGGCATGGGCGAGTTGTTGACTATCCCAATGGGGGTGCCGGTGATAGTGGGTCAAATGGATGACCGGATCGCCGCATGCCGCAATCAGCTCGGTGTGGCTAGCATGGGGTGCATCATGGTGCACATCATGGAATACGAGGGTGGCAATCGGTTGATCATCGAATTTGCGCCACTGAATAACGGATGGTGCGAGGCGCATTGTGGCTGGGCAACCGAACGTGAGTGCGTCAATCACGCAATCAGTGATGATATGAATGAGCTGATGCCGCTCGTCGGTCGTACACGTATGCACGTCGGGTGCAGGGTGTCGCCCACTGGCAACCAGGACGACTTGCACGGGAGTAATCGGGTGCAGGTTGACGTGGAAGTTCACCGATGAGATGTCGAGTGTTGCGACATTGATGACGTCGCACACTGCTAGTGCGAACAGTTGATCATCCCCGCGAAATCCGAATGCCTGAATCCGTCCTGCGTGCGTGCCATCGATGCTATCAGGGATGGATTTGGTTGCACTGCCAACAAACCAATCAGTAGAAGCTGTCATAACCGTTGTCTATTCGTTTTATGTTACGCGTGAGGACCAAATTGTGGGAGCCAGTGCGCATTGCGCTTCAGTAAATCGTGCCAGACACGTTCCACGGCACCGGCACCTGGCCCGAGCGGATTGCACAACAATGCGCTCATGGCGCGTTCGTGACTCCCACTGAGGGCTGCCTCGATGGTCAGGAGTTCGTAGGCTTTGATTTGGGCGGCGAGCCCGTGCATGACTGGGGCGAGCGGTGCATGGGGTAGAGCGGTTGCCCCGTGCTGATTCACACGGCACGGAACCTCGACGACAACGTCATCGGGCAAATCGGGCAATGATCCGTTATTCTGCACGTTCACAATATGGGTAGCGTTGTCGCCGAGGTGGAGCGAACAAATCAGGGCGGCGGCTGCCGTCGAGTAGTAGGCTCCACCTCGCTCCATTAGCTCGGGTGGCTTTTCGCAGAGATGGACGTCGGCATAGCGCTCAAGCAGGCGGCGTTCGACATCCATGACGACTTCGGCACGCGTCGGAATCCCGCTTTGTTGTTTGGCGATGATTTCGTTGGTCATGTAGAAGTAGTCGAGGTAGCTACTCGGTAGCGCTTGGAGCATACCAATCAGCGTGGCCGGTATGTGAATGTCGTCGTCATCCTGTGTGTTGGTGAGATCGGCCATGGCCTGTTCCAGAATGTAGGT
>CAYZZI010000043.1:0-12129 GCA_964482795.1 uncultured Klebsiella sp. | reverse complement strand
CGTTCATGGCTTTCATGCACGCATAACACAAATTATAGTAAATTTTCAGCTGAAATACTACTAAATGTGGTCATAAATGTTGCATTTATAGCCAAAATATGGTAAATTACAAATCGGTTAATCTTCTTTCTGCTGGCGTAAGAAAGTTGGTGTTGCGTGGATAAACCACTCGGTCCACCCCAACAACATGCGAGCTCATCCTCGGGCTCCGACGCGAAGTTCCATATTGACTTAGTTGACTTGTTAAATGTCGATTCTGCGCAACTCCACGACTTCCTTTCTGACGAAGAACTTTCCAATATAGAATCTGACACCACTCCTGACACCGATAGCGATGTAGACGATTCAGTGCGTTTGTACTTGCGCGATATCGGCCGTATTAATCGGCTCAAATCGATTGTCGAGGAGATTTCGCTTGCGTATCGTATTGAGCTCGGCTTGGTTGCCGGCAAGTTGGCCAAGCAGAGTGTACTCGTGTGTTACTGTGACGAGCGACATCGGCCGCGCACTGAATTGGTGCAGGCTATCCTGCAGATACTGCAGCACGACACCAGCACCGCAGCACCCACCGATCCGATGGCGTACGAAATGGCCGAGCGTATTCGTGAGAAGTACCGCACCGACGATCGACCGGAGGCTCGACAGTTAGCTGTGCTGGCGGCATTGGTATGTGTTGAAGTTGAGCCGATTCTCGAACAGGCGGTAACGACCGACGACATTATTGCGCGCCTCGTGACATATGTGAGTGTGGTCCACCCCCATCATGGTCAGCAGTTGAGTGATGCGCAACCGTTGCCGCGTCGCATGATTGACGACATGGTGCATGATGGTGGGCTCGCACGTGAGCACCTGATTGCGGCCAATCTGCGGTTGGTCGTTTCGAATGCCAAAAAGTACCTTGGTCGTGGCATGTCCATGCTCGATTTGATACAAGAGGGCAGTATCGGGTTGATGCGCGCCACGGAGAAGTTCGATCACCGGCGCGGTTTCAAATTCTCGACGTATGCAACCTGGTGGATTCGCCAGGCGATTACGCGGGCGGTGGCCGACCAGAGTCGGACGATTCGTCTGCCCGTGCACGTCGGTGAGACGATTAACCGGTTGATGCGTACTGCCGCCAAGATTCAACAGGTGACTGCCCGTGAGGCGACGCCCGATGATATTGCCGAAGAGCTCAATATGCCGGTCGAGAAGGTGCGGCGCATCCTTGATGCATCGCGCCAGACGCTTTCCCTTGAAACGCCCGTTGGTACCGATGGCGACGCAAATTTAGCTGACTTCATCGAGGATTATCACGGTGCTACACCGATGATGTCAGCCGAGCAAATTGTCTTACGCGAGCGCCTACACGAGGCGTTGACACGCCTGCCAGAGCGCGAACGTCGAATTATCCAGTTGCGCTACGGTCTCGAGGATGGTCGCTCACGCACCCTCGAAGAGGTCGGTCGTGAGTTCGGTATCACCCGCGAGCGCACCCGCCAAATCGAAGGCGAAGCGCTGCGCAAGTTGCGTCACCCGGGTGTGGCCCGTGGTTTGCGGAGCTTTTTGGAGTAATTCCACCATACCGCATAGATACACATGCGTGTCTCTATGCGGTATAATTGTGTCAGCTGCGTCGCTATAGGCGGCGCTCTTTTTTTAGTGATTGTATAGACAAAGGAGTAGGATCGATGCAAATTTATCTGGATACGGCCAACCTGAAAGAAATCCGCGAAGCAGCAAGTTGGGGCATCCTTAGTGGTGTTACCACGAACCCATCCTTGGTCGCCAAAGAGCAGGGCATCGACCACAAAACCTTGATTACTGAGATTACCAAGTTGGTCGATGGCCCAATCAGTGCCGAGGCCATCTCGCTCGATGCCGAAGGCATGATTCGCGAGGGTCGCGAGTTTGCGACCTGGCACCCCAACGTCATCGTCAAAGTGCCAGTCACCACCGAAGGCCTCAAAGCAGTGTACGCCTTGGCCAAGGACGGCATCCGTACCAATGTGACCCTGTGTTTTAACGCTGCGCAAGCATTGCTCGCTGCACGTGCCGGTGCCTTCATCATCAGCCCGTTCATTGGGCGTGTTGACGATATGGGTGTTGACGGCATGCAACTCATCCGCGAGATTAGCGGCATCTACAAGCAACACGGCATTGCCACCAAGATTCTGGCGGCGTCGATTCGCCACCCACGTCATGTCATCGACTCAGCGTTGTCAGGTGCTGATATCGCCACCTGCCCATTCAAGGTGCTTGAGCAGAGCATGAAGCACCCATTGACCGATAGTGGCATCGAGAAGTTCTTGGCCGACTGGAAGAGCCGCCAGTAATACAGAGGATGTGGCATATGCCGTATAACGAAATCGACCAACGCGCGATTAACACCATTCGCGCCTTGTCCATGGATGCCATCCAGCAGGCCAACTCCGGTCACCCCGGCTTGCCGATGGGTGCCGCTCCGATGGCGCATGTGCTGTGGTCGCGCTTCTTGCGCTTCAATCCCAACGACCCACATTGGCCAGACCGCGACCGCTTTGTGCTGTCGGCTGGGCACGGCTCGATGTTGCTCTATAGCTTGTTGCACCTAGCTGGGTATGATGTCTCACTCGACGAACTCAAGCGGTTCCGTCAGTGGAACTCAATTACTCCCGGGCATCCCGAGGTCGGCGTCACTCCGGGCGTCGAGGTCAGCACCGGGCCGCTCGGCCAAGGTGCTGCCAACGCCGTCGGTATGGCCGTGGCTGAGGCATTCTTGGCGGCGACCTACAACCGCGACGGGCATACCCCAGTCAATCACTGGACGTATGCACTGGTCAGCGATGGTGACTTGATGGAGGGCATCGCCGCCGAGGCGGCGTCGCTTGCCGGGCACCTCGGTTTGGGCAAACTGATCTTTTTGTATGATGATAATCTCATCTCACTCGACGGCCCTACGTCACTGGCGTTCAGCGAAGATGTGATGGCGCGCTTTGATGCATATGGCTGGCAAACCCTCAAAGTCGCCGACGGCAACGATTGTGATGCCATCGAGGCCGCACTCAACGAGGCACGCGCCGATTTGAATCGCCCGTCACTCATTGCAGTGCGCACCGTGATTGGCTACGGTAGCCCCAATTATGCGGGGACGAGCCGCGCTCACGGTGAGCCGTTAGGCAAAGATGAGGTGCGCCTCGCCAAAGAAGCACTCGGGCTCAATCCTGATGCCACATTTGATGTGCCACATGTGGTGACGCAGTTGTGGGCCGATGTCAAGCGCCGCAACGCCAAGATCTACGAGAGCTGGCAGAAGGATGTGACCGTGTATGCCGCAGCACACGCTGAGTTGGCTGCAACCTTGCGCACCGCATGGGATGGCGGTTTGCCGGCCGGTTGGGATGACGGTCTGGTTGAGTTGGTCTCAGGCAGTGAGATGGCCTCGCGCGATGCGTCGGGCAAGGTGCTTGAGGCGTTGCGCGCACGCATTCCGTGGTTGCTTGGTGGCTCGGCTGACCTGGCTGGCTCGAACAAGACGCCCAAGATTAGCAAGGGTAGCTTCCAACGTGATAACTATGCCGGATCAGTGATTTGGTTTGGTGTGCGTGAGCACGCCATGGGTGCCATGCTCAACGGGATGGCGGCGCACGGCGGGATTCGCCCGTACGGTGGCACGTTCTTGACCTTTTCTGACTACATGCGCGGGTCGATTCGTGTGGCTGCATTATCGCATCACCCGGTCGTCTACGTCTTTACGCATGACAGCATCGGCGTCGGCGAAGATGGCCCAACGCACCAGCCGGTCGAGCACTTGGCGTCGTTGCGTGCGTTGCCAAATCTGGTGGTGATTCGCCCGGCCGATGGTGCCGAGACGGCGGTTGCGTGGCAGGTGGCGTTGAGTGAGACGCATCGTCCGACGGCCTTGATTCTTAGCCGCCAAAAGCTACCAGCCTTCGATCATACGCATGCGCCAGCCCAACAACTGACGCGTGGTGCCTATGTGTTGCGCGAGGCGAGTGGTGGTAAGCCACAGGCCATCGTGATTGCCACGGGATCTGAGGTTGCGATTGCCATGCAGGCCGCGAGTACACTTGAGGCCGATGGTGTCCCCACTCGCGTGGTGAGTATGCCGTCGCATGAGTTGTTCGAGCAACAATCGGCTGACTACAAAGCGCAGATCTTGCCGGCGAGCGTGACGAATCGCGTGGCCATTGAGGCCGGCGTGTCGTTCGGCTGGGATCGCTATGTTGGCGCCCAGGGTACCATCATCGCTATCGACCGCTTTGGCGCCTCGGCGCCGGCGGGTGAGGTGTATGCGCAGCTCGGCGTTACTGCCGAGGCTGTGGTGACTGCGGTCAAACGATAAGTGTTGGCCCTCTGATTGCCGAGGCGCATGGCCATGCGTCTCTGTAATCAGAGGGTTATTTTTTTCTCGTGACAAAAAGAACAAATTTCGTTATACTTTGATTATGTGATAATTTGCACGAATAAACGCATCCAGACATCACAGATGAGCGTATTGATTAGTATTGTGAAATGTAGGAAGGACAGGGACCATGACCATGCGCGTAGAGGCAGCGACGCCCATCACGTTGCGTAATGGCCAACAGGTCACGATTCGCCCATTGGCGGAAGATGATCGAGCGGCGTTGATGCGATTTGGCCAACAACTGCCCCAAGATGATCTCATCTACCTAGAGGATGATCTACAAAGCCCTGAAATCATCAATCGACTCGTCAATGCGAGTGCCGCAGAGAATTGGCGACAGATTGTAGCAGTGCGTGAAGATGGCGAAGTCGTTGCGTACAGCGCCGTCCGACGCTTAACTGGGTGGTCGTCACATGTCGGCGATATTCAACTGATGGTTGAGTCGAGCTATCGACGCAGCGGTCTTGGGACCGAGATGGCCAAGGTGGTTTTTGAGGCAGCCCGAGGCTTGGGTGTCGCAAAAGTGATTGTCGAGATTCTGGCCGTACAAACCGGTGGTCGAGCGATTTTTGAGCGGCTCGGATTCAGCCGCGAGGGCATCTTTAGCAAGCACGCCCATGACCGGCACGGCAACCGCCATGATTTGGTGGTGATGGCCTATCACGTGATGTAACGAACAAATTGACCGCCGGATTGCCGATTATCGGCAATCCGGCGGTTTTGTGTTGTTATTTGATGACCTCGAGGCCACCCATGTACGGGCGAAGCACCTCGGGGACGGTGATGCTGCCGTCGGCGTTCTGATAATTCTCCATGATGGCTATCATGGTGCGTGGGATACCAAGACCGGAGCCGTTGAGGGTATGCACGAACTCAGGCTTGGCTGATGGCTCAGGACGGAAGCGGATGTTGGTTGATCGTGCCTGGAAGCTCTCGACGTTCGAGCACGAGCTGACTTCGAGCCACTCATCCTGACCAGGTGCCCATACCTCGATGTCGTACGTCTTGGTTGAGGCAAAGCCCATGTCGCCGGTGCAGAGCACCTTGGTGCGGTAGGGGATGCCCAGCAAGCGACAGCTCTCCTCGGCATCTTGACGCAACTTCTCGAGCTCGGCATAGCTGGTGTCGGGATGCACGAACTTGTACATCTCGACTTTGTCGAACTGATGACCGCGCTTGATACCGCGCACGTCACGCCCGGCGCTCATCTTTTCGCGGCGGAAGCACGGCGTATACGCGCAGTAGTTAATCGGCAACTGGGTGGCGTCGAGGATTTCGTCGCGGTGCAAGTTGGTGACTGGCACCTCGGCGGTCGGCACCAACCACAAGTCTTCTTCGGCGTCATGGTAGAGATTATCGCGGAACTTGGGCAGTTGGCGCGCGCCCCACATACACTGCTCTTTGACCACAAACGGCGTATACACCTCGCGGTAGCCTTGGTCGCCATGCAAATCGAGCAACCACTGAATCAAGGCACGTTGCAGGCGCGCTCCCTTGCCCTTGAGGATGTAAAAGCGCGACCCCGAGACCTTGACGCCGCGCTCGAAGTCGATGATGTCGAGTGACTCGCCGAGCTCCCAGTGCGGGCGCGGCGCAAAGTCGAACTGACGCGGTGTGCCGATGGTCTGCAACACGACGTTGCCTTCTTCGTCGGCACCGACAGGCACGCTTTCGTGGGGCAGATTGCGCAAATCGAGCAAGGCGGCTTGTTGGGCGGCCTCGAGCTCGGCGACTTGCTTATCGAGGGTGCTGATTTGATCGCCGACAACGCGCATCTCGGCGATTTTGGTATTGCGTACGTCGGCATCTTTGAGCGTCGAAATCTCTTTGGAGACGGTGTTGCGCAACGCCTTGAGGCGCTCGACCTCGGCTAATACGCCACGGCGCTTTTCGTCGAAGGCCAAGACGGCATCGACAGCGCTGGCCGCAACGCCGGCTTTGGCGAGGGTGGCCTTGACTACATCTGGTTGTTCGCGGAGCAATCGAATGTCTAACACGGGAGTTCCTTTCGTAGGTACATATACTTAACGGGCGATTTTGCTGACACTCCAAGAGACCATTTTGCCCGCCTGATACGGGGCAACACCGTGGAAGGTGTAGTCGTCGTCGAAGACCATCTCGATCCACAGGCGGTCACTATCCCACAAGTTGAGTGACTGGAGGTTGGCGACGGGTACCCACTCCAGTGATCCCTCGGGGTTACTGGTGAAGGGTGTGCCGCTCCAGGCATCAATGCGGAAGACGAAGCCAAACCAGTCTTCTTCGTTTTTGCCGAAGCCGGGCCAGTTGAGCGTGCCGCGCATGGTCATGCGATCGACGGTGATACCGGCCTCCTCCATGATTTCGCGGGCCATGCCGGCGGCGGCATCCTCGTGTGAGTCGAGTTTGCCACCGAGCCCGTTGTACTTGCCGAAGTGCAGGTCATCGGGGCGGGCGTTGCGATGCACCATCAAGACGTGAGTGCCATCGGGTGACATAATATAGCCGAGTGTGGCAACAATCGGGGTATAGGGCATACCAAAAACTCCTTACCACTTGGGGACGCGTGGTGGGCGCTGCTGAACGACCTCTTCGATGCGTCGGACACACCCAGGCTCAACCGCATCATCGAGGGTGCGCAGTTCACGTAGGGTGACAAAGCGGGCGTCTGCGATTTCGATTGAGTACCGCGGTGGTGTGGGCACAACGTTGTCGGCGATACGAATCACCATGACATCGACGGTATTAGGATGCTCGTGATGGAAGTGGTCAAATCGACCATGGTAGACGAACTCCGTCGCATCAAGCGCAATCCCGGCCTCCTCGTGGATTTCACGGGCAGCCGCATCGGCGATGGCCTCGTGGCGTCCAACCCCACCACCAGGGAGTACCCACGCATATGGCCCGGCCCGATGGCGCACGAGCAATACCGAGTTGTCAGGGGCGACGACAACGGTACGGACTCCGTACAAATGTGGTTGACGGAGCGCCCAGTACCAATCACGCCCGCTTCGCGCCACGAGATAGATGAGTCGCAAGAGATACTGCATTGCCACTCCTCACGGTTGACGTGCAACAAAAAACACCCCCGCCTTCGGAGAAGGACGAGAGGCGTCAAGGCCTTCGTGGTGCCACCTTCGTTCGTTGCGGGTCAACGCAACCTTGATTGCACGATGACGGGTGCACCCGATCCGAGTCATCCTCGGCCGCTCGAGAGTGGAACCAGTGCGGTGTCGTTGTTGCCTCGCACCACCCGGCAACTCTCTGAAACGCCAGCCACACTGACATGTCTCTGTCATTGCGTTTGTTGCGTACAGTATACGATTATTTTGCATGAATGGCAATAATGCGGTGTCGTGTATGATGGGTTGAGGAGAAATGTACAAGAATTTCAGCGTAATTTGTACATTGTGTTCTTGACCGTGCTTTTGATACCGTGCTATAGTCAAACATAATAGTTAAAGTTAGTGTGCATCCCACACATGTAGGGGGATATCATGGCAGAACAACTCCGGCTGGTCATAGCCGATGATGAATCAATTATTCGTTTGAATTTGCGTGAGACTTTAGTTGGACTTGGGTACTTGGTGGTCGGTGATGCTGGTGACGGCGTCAGTGCCATTCATTTGGCCCGTGAGTTGCGCCCTGACTTGGTCATTATGGACATCAAAATGCCCAAGCTCGATGGCATCCAGGCCGCCAAAGTCTTGACCGAAGAGAAGATTGCGCCAGTGTTGTTGCTCACCGCATACTCGGATCGCGAGTTGGTGGATCGAGCGCGTGATGCGGGCGTGGTTAACTACATCGTTAAGCCGTTCCGCGAGGCTGAATTGTTGCCGGCCATTGAGATTGCCTTGGCGCGCTTTGCTGAGTTCCAAGACATCAACAAAGAGCTTGGCGACCTCAAAGACACCATGGAGACGCGCAAGTTGGTCGAGCGCGCCAAGGGTGTCTTGATGGATACCCAAGGGCTCAAGGAACAAGAGGCCTTCCGCAAGATTCAGCAGTTGTCAATGAACACGCGCAAGTCAATGCGTGAAATCGCCCAAGCCATTTTGTTGACGGCCCAAATCGACAAGTAGCCAGTGCGGGGATTCAGAGAAAGATATGTGATGACCGGCGAACAGCGTTCGGATCAGCATCAATCACGGCAACGCCGCATCGTCCGTGCGGTGTTGCCGCATGTGTGTACGGCCCTCATCACGTTGGCTGTTGCCTGGGGATTGTGGGGCCAACCGCAACCAGTTGCGGTCGGCGTGACTGAGCCGACTGCAGTTGTGGCGCCCCGTCCGACTGAGATACGGATAGCGGCAACACCAACACCTGCCTCCGAAGTGGTTCGCGATATCTCACGCCAAGAACTCCTCGACGTGAAGGCAGAAACGCAGGCACTGTGGAGTGCTGTCTATCTGTCACGTGCGTTGATGCATGCAAGTGATGCCGAATTATCCCTGCGCGAAAACGATCTCGGCCGTGTTGAGCAAATTCTGCTCTTGTTGGATGATGCGCTTCAACGTGCAACGACGACGGCGGCAACAACTGCGCGTGACCCCATTGAGCAACTGCGTCGCGATGTGGTGACGATGCGCCAAGATTTGTATGTGCGCCCCGATGGCATGGATCAGCGCTTGGCGCGCATGCGCCAAGCGCTATTGACCCTGGTCGGCGAGGGCGAGCGCCCCTAGAGCTATGCGCGCCAGTCGATGCTGGTCAGCTTTTGCAGGCGCTCGGCGGCGGCATCCATGGTGCTGAATTTTTTTGCAAAACAAAAACGGACTAATGCTGGCGCATTGGGCGTGACATAAAACGCCGACATGGGAATCGACACCACCCCTACCTCAATCGCAAGCCGCTTACAAAACGTGTAGACGTCGCTGACACCGAGCGGTGTGACATCGACGCTGACAAAATATGATCCCTCGGCATCCATCAACGGCAGGTTGGTCTGCGCCAAAATGCGAATCAGGTGCTGGCGGCGCTGGTTGTACTCAGTGACGAGCTGATCGTAGTAGCCGTGCGTATCGGCGTCGTTGAGGGCCACTGCCGAGGCCTGTTGCATTGGCGTTGAGGTGGCAAACGTCACCCATTGGTGCGTGGCGCGCAGGGCGCGGCTGAGGTGGGCGGGAGCAATGGCCCAACCAATCTTCCACCCGGTCACACTAAACGTCTTGCCGATGCTGTTGGCGCTAATGGTGCGTTGCCACATGCCGGGCAGGCTGGCGAGGTGGATGTGCTGGTGCTGGTCGTAGACCAGGCGATCATAGACTTCGTCAACCAGGGCGATGACGTTGTATTCGGTGCACAGTTGGGCGATGAGTTCGAGTTCGGCCCGGGTGAAGACCTTGCCCGTCGGGTTGTGTGGCGTGTTGAGCAACAAGAGTTTGGGGCGCTGCGCAAACGCCTGCAACAACTCGTCGTCGTCGTACCACCAGCTGGTATGCTGGATGTCCGGCGGGTTGAGGCGCACAGTAATCATCTCGCCGCCGGCCATGATGATGTCGGGCAAGTAGGCGTCGTAGGCCGGCTCGAAGACCAGCACCTTGTCGCCCGGATTGACGAACGCCAACATGGCGTCGCACAAGACCTCGGTGGCGCCGCTGGCGATGGTGACTTCGTTGAGGGCGTCAATCTCGAGGCCAGTGCGCTGGCGCCACATGGTGGCGATGGCGGTGCGCAGGCTGGGCAATCCGGGCATCGGTGCGTATTGATTGAGGTCGGCGTTGATGGCGTCAACGGCGGCTTGTTTGACGAAGTCCGGGCCGGCAAAGTCGGGGAATCCTTGGCCGAGGTTGACGGCGTTATGCTGAATGGCGAGCGCACTCATCTCGGTAAAGATTGTCGTGCCAAAGGTGGCAATGCGGTGTGCGGCAGCTGAATGACTCATGGATAATCTCTAGTATGGTGAATGTGCCACCATTATATACCGTCTTGTTCGTGTATGAGTATCGTGGCAATCCCGTCAAAATTTGGGTATGATACAGGCTGGTGTGCGTGGACCGACAATGGAGTCCCCCATGCGACGAATTATGTGTTATCAGGGAGCATGGTTATGTGTGGAATTGTCGGATATATCGGTACTCAATCCGCTGCCCCAATTATTGCCAGTGGTCTGGCTCGCCTCGAATATCGTGGCTATGACTCGGCCGGCATCGCCGTCGACGATCACGGCACGCTCGATATCCGCCGGAGTGTCGGCAAACTGGCCAATTTGGTCCACCTCCTCGGCCAACAGCCGTTGCACGGCCACGTCGGCATCGGCCATACGCGCTGGGCGACGCACGGCGATGTGACCGAACAAAACGCCCACCCGCATCGCGATGCCAGTGGCCGTGTGGTGGTGATTCAAAACGGCATCGTCGAAAATTATCTCGAACTCAAACGTGAATTGATGGCCGAAGGGCATACGTTTAGCTCACAAACCGATACCGAAATCATCGCCCACCTGTTGGGCAATCACTACCAGGCCTGTGGCTCACTCGTCGAGGCCTTGCGCCGGACCGCCGCCATGCTCAAAGGCGGCAACGCCATCGTGGCCATGTCGGTCGATCAACCGGGCACCTTGGTGGCGACCCGGATTGGCCACGCCGGTGGTGTGGTAATCGGCGTGGGCGACGGCGAGATGTTTGTGGCCTCGGATGTGCCGGCGATTGTTGACCACACCCGGCGCGTGCTGTTTTTGGAGGACGGCGATATTGCCGAAATAGACGCCCAAACCGTCCGTATCACTCGCCCCGATGGTAGCGCCGTCAATCGACCCATCCAAGCGCTGGCCTGGGACCCGGTCTCGATTGAGCGCGGCCCGTACAAGCACTTCATGCTCAAAGAGATTCATGAGCAGCCGCGCGTCTTGACCGACGTGTTGCGTGGCCGAGTTGACCTCGAGGCCGGCACCGTGCGGCTCGACGACATCAAGCTCGACGACGCCCAGTTGCGCGGCTTGTCGTCGATTGTGCTGACGGCGTGTGGCACGGCCTGGCATGCGGCGCTGGTCGGCAAGTTCATGATCGAGCAGTTGGCGCGCATCCCGGTGCAAGTCGATTATGCGTCGGAGTTCCGTTACCGCGAGCCGGTGCTCGACCCGTCGATGCTCCTTGTGGCGATTACGCAGAGCGGCGAAACGGCCGACACTCTGGCGGCCATGGAGCTGGCGCGCGCAGCCGGTGTGCAAACGCTTGCGATTGTGAATGCGGTCGGCAGTCAGGCGACGCGCGTGGCCACGGCCGGCTCGTTGATGCTGCATGCTGGCCCCGAGATCGGCGTGGCCTCGACCAAGGCCTTTACGGCCATGTTGGTCGGCTTGTACGTGCTGGCGTTGCGTATCGCCCAAGCGCGGGGCACGTTGACCCCTGAGACGATGCGCCCGCACATCAAGGGTCTGATGGGCTTGTCGAGTCAGGTCGGCGCCTTGCTCAACGACGGTACCGATTATGCGGCTTTGGCTGATTCGTTGCACTACGCCACGAGTGCCCTCTTTTTGGGGCGGCAGATGTGCTACCCGATTGCGCTCGAGGGGGCGCTCAAACTCAAAGAAATCAGCTATATCCACGCCGAGGGCTACCCCGCCGGCGAGATGAAGCACGGGCCGATTGCTTTGATCGACGACCGGCTGCCGGTGGTGTGTATTGCGCCGCGCGACGCCTCGTACGACAAGATGCTCTCGAACGTGTCGCAGGTCAAGGCGCGTGGCGGGCGTGTGATTGCCATCGCCACGCAGGGTGATGCGGAGCTGGCCGAAAAGGCCGAGGCGGTGATTTATATCCCGC
>CAYZZI010000042.1:0-27834 GCA_964482795.1 uncultured Klebsiella sp. | reverse complement strand
TGAAACGACACTGCGAGATATGCTCAACTACTGGCGTCACACCATAAAGGAGTCAAAGGCATGAAAGCCGTTATTTTGGTTGGTGGTTTGGGCACACGTTTGCGCCCACTCACCTGCAACACCCCCAAGCCGATGTTGCCGTTGGTCGGCACGCCATTTATTGAGTGGATGCTTACCAACTTGCGCGATCAAGGCATTGACGAGGCAATTTTGGCAGTGCAATATCTCGCCGATCGCTTCCGTGCCAGTCTCGGTGACGGCTCACGCCTCGGCATGAAGGTACATATCATCGAAGAGCCTGAACCACGTGGCACCGCTGGAGCAGTCAAGCATGTAGCCCATTTGCTCGATGACACCATGTTTGTCTTTAACGGCGACGTAATGACCGATCTTGACCTGCAGGGCATGTTGCGCTACCACCGCGAGCGCAAGAGTGAGCTGACCATTGCATTGACGCCGGTCGAAGACCCTACGGCGTTTGGGTTGGTTGAGACGACCGCCGAAGGTCGTATCACCCGCTTCCTCGAAAAGCCCCGCCCCGAAGAAGTCACGACCAACATGATTAACGCAGGGACGTACATCATGGAGCCGCATTTGCTCGACTACGTGCCTGCACGTCAGCACTACATGTTTGAGCGCGGCTTGTTCCCTACTGCGCTGCAGAACAACCACGCCATGTACGGGTATGCCAGTGACGCCTACTGGACCGACATCGGCAAACCGCAGACCTATCTCGAGGTGCATCACGACATCCTCAATGGCAAAGTACGCTTCGGACTACCCGGCCAGCAGATTCGCACTGACGTGTGGATCGGTGACAACACCATCATCCACCCGAGCGCCCAGATTCATGGCGCAGTGGTCATCGGCAACGGTGTCACCATCGAAGCTGACGTCACGATTGTGGGACCCACCGTCATCGGAGCTGGTTCGCATATTGGCGCAGGGACGCACATCAGTGGGAGCGTGGTCTGGCAAGTAAATCATATCGGCACCCAATGTCGCATTGATCGTGCCGTCATCGGGAATCACAATTACATTGCCAGCCAAAATAGCATCCACGCGGGCACAATTATCAGCGATCGGTGTCGAATTGCCAGTCACAACCATCTCGCTAACGGTCTACGGTTGTGGCCCAACAGCACCATCAGCGAACAGTCAATTACCTTCTAACCGTAGCTCGACTACTGCATACCCATCAAACGCATCACGGCTGGCAGTACATACTGCCAGCCGTGATGCATGAGGTGTGGTCTATCGCGTTAGCCCCGATACCCGGATGGATAGGGGCTATCATCGTCCTCATCGTCCTCAAAATAGCCATCTTCTTCATTGCTATCTTGATACGCACTTGCATCCCCAAATCCACTCCCAGGCTGGTTTGCAAAGGAGGCAAACATGCCGCCGGCAACAACACCGCCTACGGCTGCATCAGTGGCTGATGGGAACGCAGGAGGTTGTGTGGGCGGTGTACCAGAGGTAAATCCACTCGACACATTCGGGTTGTATGCTCCATACGGCGATGTACTCGGCGTCGAGGTGCTATACCCCGGTGTCGGTGATGCTGGTGTGCCGTATGGCGTGTACCCCGTCGTATTGGTTGTCGGTGTGTACCCGGTTGTGCTTGGCGAGTATCCCGTCGTACTCGGTGCCGGCGTGTACCCGGTTGTGCTTGACGAGTATCCCGTCGTGCCGGTTGACGGCGTGTACCCGGTCGTGCTTGACGAGTACCCCGTCGTATTGGTTGTCGGTGTGTACCCGGTCGTGCTTGACGGCGTCGTGTTGTAGCCGGACCCATACGTTGATGAACCTGCACCATATGTAGGCGCGGCATACCCCGATGATGGGGCGGTATACCCGGTGCTCGTCGAGCTTGATGAGCTGGGGGTAAACCCTGCACCATACCCACTACCCGTTGATGATGTACCACCCGTTGCAATCCCGTACGGCGGTGTGGCGCCACTAGTCCCTTGATACGTGGGTGCCGTGTAACCAGCGTTCGTGGCCGGTTGATTGGGCAACGAAGCGTTCGGGTCATTCGACGGATTATCGCGACGTAACCAGCTACCAATGCCCGCGAACCACCCCTTCTTCTCACCGGTATCGTTGGTGGCAGGAGCGGTAGGCGCATTTGTTGGCGCGGTATATGGTTGCGTGTACGCACTTGGTGATGACATCAAATTAGCCTGGTAATTGGTCCCTGTTGTCGTGGTATTCGATGCAGGTGTGGCAGGATTCGCAGTGCCACGCAACTTAGCCCATGCTAGTTTGAATTTGCGCACCGATGACCATCCAACAATGTACAGCACCAACACGCTTGATATCCACGGCAGTGCATCAATGAACATGCGATTGAAGTTGAACCCATTCCCATCGCCGAAGACGTTGGTCGTGAAGTCGTTGTTCAGTACTTGCATGTACCGAAGAATGGTGGATACAATCAAAAACGCATTGAATACGCCGAGCATGCCGGACATGATGTTGTCTGCACGCGTCTTGGGATCCGTTTGTGCGGGTAATAAATCACTCGCGTAGTAGCTGATGATTAATGAGACCATCACGAGCACACTCGTTTTGACGATCACGAACACCGCATTCACATCTGTGGTGCCGATTGAGGATGCCATCCATACGCCAATCGATGTACCGATGATGTCAGCCGTTGTTATGGCGATTAAGACGCCAGCTAACGACCACACTCCATAGGCGCGATGACGGAATGTACCGAGGAATCCTCCAGCAACCAGTGCGATAACTGCCAAAACTGCCACTATAGAAGCCATACGGTCTACCTTTCACAACCAACCGCACCATGTACTTTAATCATTATCTTGGCGTATTGTAGCACAGGTTATGAATTGATTACAGAGGGAGCGTGTTGCGTGGTATAATTTGGCGCAGAACGTAATCGCAGGTCCTGCGTATCACAACGACGCGATACGCTCCCACGCAATGGTGCACAGCCCACGATGCGCAAGGACATCTTTCATTTCATGTGAGGAGTTAAGCAACAATGCCACGAGTTGCAATCAATGGCTTCGGCCGTATCGGCCGTCAGAGCTTCAAGGCCATGCTGGCCAACTACGGAGACGACCTCGAAATCGTAGCCGTAAATGACCTTTCGAACGTCGCCACCTTGGCCCACCTGTTGAAGTACGACTCAAACTACGGTCGCTTCGACGGCGATGTGCGCGCCAACGGCAACGTCATCGAGATTACCTACTACGACGACGAGGGCAATGAGCGTCAAATGAACCTTCAAGTGTTGGCCGAGCGCGACCCAGCACAATTGCCATGGGGCAAGTTGGGCGTCGATATTGTGGTCGAGTCAACCGGCCGCTTCACCGAGGCCGACAAGGCCAAGGCCCACATCCAAGCCGGTGCAAAGAAGGTCATCATCAGCGCCCCAGCCAAGGGTGAGGACATCACCATTTGTTTGGGCGTCAATGAGAATAAGTACGACCACGCGGTACACAACATCATCTCGAATGCATCGTGCACGACCAACTGTTTGGCCCCAGTCGCCAAGGTGCTCAACGACAAGTTCGGCATCAAGCGCGGTATGATGACCACCGTCCACGCCTACACGATGGACCAGAACCTGCAGGACAATGTGCACAGCGACTTGCGTCGTGCCCGCGCTGCTGCCATGAACATGGTGCCAACCACCACCGGTGCCGCCCAAGCAGTGTCATTGGTCATCCCAGAGCTCAAGGGCAAGTTCACCGGCTTCGCCGTGCGCGTACCAACCTCGACCGTCTCAATGGTTGACTTCGTCGTCGAACTCGAGCGGGGCACGTCCGTCGAAGAGATCAACAAGGCCTTCATTGCCGCCTCAGAGAGCGAAGAGCTCGAGGGCATCTTGGCCGTGACGCACGAGCAGTTGGTTTCGACCGACTTCCTCGGCGACCCAGCCTCAAGCACGGTTGATTTGCCATTGACCATCGGTCTCGGCGACAACTTGTTCAAGGTCATCTCATGGTACGACAACGAGTTCGGTTACTCGAACCGCGTCGCCGACTTGACCGCCTACATCGGCGATCACTTCAACGACTAATTCGTTACTTTCTTAAATGACAACGCAGGGTGCGGCACATGCCGCACCCTGCGTGTTTTTGTGGCTATTACGCCCGTGCCCACACCGCAGCGATCCCTTGCCCACCACCAATACACAGCGATGTTACCGCATACTGCTGATGCGTGCGGTGCAACTCATACATGGCCTTGATTGACACAATTGCCCCCGATGCACCGAGTGGGTGTCCGAGCGAGATCCCACTCCCATTGGGATTCACCTTGGCCGGGTCGAGGCCCAACTCTTGGGTCACTGCTGCCGCTTGCGCCGCAAATGCCTCGTTGACTTCGTAGATGGCCACGTCGTCACGGCTAATCCCTGTCTTAGCGAGTACTTTTTGGATTGCAGGAATCGGCCCAATCCCCATGTACGCAGGATCCACACCCGCATGACTATAGCCAACCAAATGCGCCAAAATTGGTAACCCGCGAGCCCGCGCCACCTGCTCCTCCATCAATACAAGAGCGGCAGCTCCATCATTAATTGTTGACGAATTACCGGCTGTCACGCTACCACTCGCATCAAAAATCGGGCGCAGTTTGGTCAGACCAGCCAACGTACTCTCACCTCGCACGCCTTCATCCACAGCAAACGACGTGGTACCACCTTTGACTGGGATATCAATCGGCACAATTTGGCGCGCAAAATACCCCGCCTCAATGGCCGCTGCCGCCCGCAGTTGACTATTGAGTGCCAACTGATCTTGCATCTCACGCGTAATACCATAGCGTGTGGCCACACGCTCGGCCGTCATGCCCATGGCGCACCCATCAAACGGGTCGGTGACAGCCCCCGTCATCGCATCGAGTACGACGCCATCTTGCATGCGCTGCCCCCAACGCATTGTGGGCAACCAATACGGCGCACGACTCATCGACTCAACACCGCCAGCCACAGCTACATCCACATCACCCAACAAAATCGCTTGGGCGGCGCTGATGATTGCCTGCAGGCCACTGCCACACACGCGATTGAGCGACAATGCTGGCGTCTCAATCGACAACCCGGCGTGTATTGTGATGGCTCGGGCCAAATACATGTCACGCATATCCGTATGGATGACATTGCCAATAAATACCTGTTCAACCGCACTCGACTCAATGGCTGCACGAGTCACGGCTTCTTTTACGACGTGCGCACCCAAATCGACCGTTGATATATCTTTGAGACTGCCACCAAACTTACCGATGGCAGTGCGTGCTGCACCTACTACCACTACCCGTCGCGTCGTCATACGCCCCTCGCTCCAGCCGAATACACCCCTACTATACCCCAAAAAAACCGGCGTGAGGCAGTTATTGCCTCACGCCGCCAGAACCACGCATGATTGGTGCGATTATTCGCCCTTGAACTCACCGGCCAAGAAGCGGCGGGCGGTTTCGGCCAAAATCGCCGCGCCCAACGGCATGGCCGTCTCGTCAATGGCAAAAACCGGCGTGTGGTGGGCGCGCTTGATGTCACCGACCGCCGCCCCAAGCATCAACATGGTGCCGGGTGCCTTTTGTTGCATATAGGCAAAGTCCTCGGCGCCCATGCCGGCCTTGGTGCGATCGATGTTGTCGCTGCCGATGTACTCGGTGACGACTTGCTCCATCCACCCCGTGACCGTTGGATCGTTGTATCCGGGTGGGTAGCCACGCTCGAACTCGATCGTGTAATCGCCGCCGAAGTGACGGCTCAAGGCGATTGAGGCCTCAACCTCGCGCAACAACTGCTCGCGCACATCGGGGTCGTAACTGCGCAACGTGCCCTCGAGATAGACCTCAGCCGGGATGACGTTCGAGACAGTACCACCGCGCACCACGCCCAAGCTAACCACCGCAGGGTGCATCGGGTTGACTTTGCGTGACACGATGGAGTGCAACGATGACATGATGGGGATCAGCATCCACAGCGGATCGGTACCTTGATGTGGTGCTGCGCCATGACCGCCGGTACCGCGGACCCACGCCTTAAAGCTATCGACCGCAGCAGTGATGTGGCCCTTCTTGAGGCCAACTTGACCGACCGGCGTCAATGAATCGACATGCAACGCAATCATGTGGTCGACGCCATCAAGCGCACCGTCATCCATCATCATTGGCGCACCACTCTGGTGGCGGCCATTGGTGGCCTCTTCGGCCGGTTGAAAGATAAAGCGCACGTTGCCGCGCAAATTGCCCTTGGCGAACTCTTGCTTGAGCAGGTGGGCAACGCCGAGCAAAATCGCCGTGTGTGAGTCATGCCCACAGGCGTGCATCTTGCCGTGCGTGGTTGAGCTGTAATCGACGCCGCTATCCTCGATAATCGGCAAGGCGTCCATGTCGGCACGAATACCAATTGTGGGGCCATCGCCGGTCCCGATTGAGCCGACGACACCGGTGATGCCGACGTTGGTGCGCACATCAATGCCACCAATCTCGCGCAACGTGTCGGCAACAAGTGCAGAGGTGCGCACCTCTTCGAAGGCCAGCTCAGGATGCTGATGAATTTCACGGCGCAAGCGAGACATCTCGCCACTCAGCTGTTTGGCACGTTCTAACATTGACATCGCAATACTTCCTTTCGTATAACTACTTGGTCAAATAGCGGCGGACCGTCTCGGCCAAAATCGCCGCACCAATCGGCATTGAACGCTCATCAATATCAAAGACCGGCGTGTGGTGTGGGCGGCTCATGTCACCAACAGCAGCGCCCAACATCATCATGCTCCCAGGGGCCTTTTGTTGCATGTAGGCGAAGTCCTCTCCACCCATGCCCACCGTGTGGCGGTCAATCACATCGGCGCCCAAAAAGTCGCTCGCCACATCGTCCATCCACTGCGTCACCGTGGCGTCGTTGATGCCAGCCGGATAGCCACGCTTGAGCTCGAGCTCGTAGCTGCCACCCATGGCGGTCGCCAAGGCAAACGCACGCTCGACCTCCTCAAAGAGTTGATCGCGCACATCGGCATCGAAGCTGCGCAACGTGCCACCAATCAAAATCTCGTGGGGAATCACATTGAACGCCGCCCCACCCTGGAGCATACCGATGCTACACACGGCTGGCTTCATCGGATTAATCTTGCGTGACACAATCGCATTTAGCGCTTGAATCACCGAGGCGGTCATCGCTACCGGATCGCCACCGATGTGTGGGTAGGCACCATGGCCACCTGCCGCCCGCACCCAGCCCTTGAAGCCGTCTGAGGCTGCTGTAATCGGACCGCGTGGTAGCATAATCTGCCCCAACGGCACATCAGAGGCGACGTGCAAGGCAATCACATGGTCGATTCCCTGCATGGCGCCATCTTTGATCATCTCGGGGGCGCCACTGACGCCATCACCACCGACCTCTTCGGCCGGCTGGAACAAGAAGCGCACGTTGCCCTTGAGCTTGCCCGAGGCAAACTCTTGCTTGAGCAGATGCGCCACCCCAAGCAAAATCGCCGTGTGCGCATCGTGACCACATGCGTGCATGGTGCCGGCCGTTTGCGAGCCGTATGCCAACCCGGTTGCTTCGAGAATCGGCAAGGCGTCCATGTCTGCACGAATGCCGATCGTTGGCCCGTCGCCCGTACCTAAATCACCGACCACGCCGGTTTTGCCGACTTGGGTGCGAATGCGAATCCCACCAATCTCGCGCAAGGTATCGGCCACCAAGGCCGCAGTCTTTACCTCTTGAAAGCCCAATTCAGGATGCTGGTGAATCTCTCGACGCAACCGTGACATCTCATCAGCCAACCCTTGGGCACGCTCCATCATTGACATCACTATCCTCCTTATACACCCGGGCCACGCCACTAAGGGGCCCGGGTTATCTGGTACTCGTATTAGGCTTTGCCCAAATAGCGCCGCACCGTCTCGGCCAAAATCGCCGCCCCGATGGGCATTGCCCGCTCATCAATATCGAAGACCGGCGTGTGATGCGGCCGATTCATATCACCCACTGCCGCCCCCAAATTAAACATCGCCCCCGGCACGGTGTGCTGCATGTACGCAAAGTCTTCACCAGCCATACCGACCGTCTGCCGATCGACGTTTTGGCTGCCGACAAAGTCGCTGGCAACATCATCTAACCATTGTGCCACAGTCGGGTCATTATAGCCTGCCGGGTAGCCTCGTTGCAGCTCAAGACGATAATCGCCACCCATGGCCTTCGCCAATCCAAACGCTTTCTCGACCTCGACAAACAACTGTTCACGAATCTCGGGATTGAAGCTCCGCAATGTACCGGCTAACTCAACCTCAGCCGGAATCACATTAAACGCCGCGCCACCGCGAATCACACCCAGACTACAGACCGCCGGGTACATCGGGTCGAGCTTGCGCGATACAATCGCATTCAGCGCCTGCACCACCGAGGCCGCAATCGCAATCGGGTCGCCACCCAAATGTGGATAAGCACCGTGGCCGCCGGTCGCCGTCACCACCCCAAAGAACCCATCCGCCGCTGCCGAATTCGGTCCCCGCACCATGCCGATTTGTCCGACCGGCGTCCGCGACGAGACGTGCAAGGCGATGACATGATCGACACCCTTGAGCGCGCCGTCTTTCATCATCAATGGCGCACCGCTTACCCCATCACCACCAAGCTCCTCGGCCGGCTGAAAGAGAAAGCGCACGCGCCCCTTGAGCGCTCCACTGGCAAACTCCTGCTTGAGCAGATGGGCCACCCCGAGCAAAATCGCCGTGTGCGCATCGTGGCCACAGGCGTGCATGGTGCCGGCCGTCTGCGAGGCAAACGCAAGCCCAGTTGACTCGTTGAGTGGCAAGGCGTCCATGTCAGCACGAATCGCAATCGTCGGGCCGTCACCAAGCCCCAAATCACCGACCACGCCAGTTTTGCCGACCTGGGTGCGGATATCAATCCCGCCAATCTCACGCAATGTATCGGCCACGAGGGCCGCTGTGCGCACCTCTTGGAAGGCGAGTTCAGGATGTTTGTGGATTTCACGACGCAAACGTGACATCTCGGCCGCCAGGCCTTGCGCTTTGTCCATCATTGACATGGGTAATCTCCTTAGTGTTGACGCAAATACCGACGAACCGTCTCAGCCAAAATCGCTGCGCCAATTGGCATACAGCGCTCATTAATGTCAAACACGGGCGTATGATGCGGGCGGTTCATGTCACCGACCGACGCCCCCAGCATCAGCATGGCACCTGGCACCTGTTGTTGCATATAAGCAAAATCCTCGCCCGCCATGCCCACCGTGTGCCGATCAATCGCCTCAGCGCCCAAAAAGTCAGTCGCCACGTCATCCATCCACTGCGCCACCGTGGCGTCGTTGATACCGGGTGGACAGCCGCGTTGTAACTCGAGTGTATAATCGCCTCCCATGGCGTTGGTCAGCGCAAAGGCCTTCTCGACCTCAGCAAATAACTGCGCACGAATAGCATGATCAAAGCTGCGCAACGTGCCAGCGAGCTCAACCTCGGCCGGAATCACATTGAACGCCGCCCCACCACGGACCACGCCCAAACTACACACCGCCGGGTACATTGGATCGATCTTGCGCGAGACAATTGCGTTCAGCGCCTGAATCACTGAGGCCGCAATTGCAATCGGATCACCACCTAAGTGTGGATAGGCGCCGTGGCCACCCGTGGCCTTGACGATTCCGCGGAATCCGTCACCCGCCGCCGTCACCGGCCCACGCACCATCCCCACCTGCCCGAGCGGCATCTCAGAGGCCACGTGCAATGCAATCACATGATCGACACCTTCGAGTGCGCCATCTTTCATCATCAGCGGCGCACCACTCACGCCATCACCACCGAACTCCTCGGCCGGCTGAAAAAGAAAGCGCACGCGCCCTTTGAGCTGACCGCTGGCAAACTCCTGCTTGAGCAGATGGGCCACCCCAAGCAAAATCGCCGTGTGCGCATCATGCCCACAGGCGTGCATCTTGCCCGCCGTAGTTGAGGCGTAATCAAGCCCGGTTGCTTCTTGGAGCGGCAAGGCGTCCATGTCAGCACGAATGGCAATCGTCGGACCATCGCCAAATCCCAAATCGCCGACGACGCCGGTCTTGCCAACTTGGGTCCGAATATCTATGCCGCCGATTTCGCGGAGCGTCTCAGCGACGAGGGCGGCCGTACGCACCTCCTCAAATGCGAGTTCGGGGTATTTGTGGATTTCACGACGCAGGCGCGACATCTCGTCGGTCAAGTCGTGGGCACGTGCAATCATCGACATGGTGAACTTCCTTTCTCACCGACATCTCACGCCATCACTCATGTACCGTGATGACATATTCTTGGGTCATTCCATCGTCTGTACCACGGAGTTGTACCTGCAACCGATACCGACCAGTCGTATCGGCCTGCATGCGCAATTCATCCACGCGCAACGCCATCGAATCTGCTGGTAGTGTCCGTGCATGCCGCACTTGGGCAAGTTCACGTCCGTCAGGATGGATTAATCGTATCTCGACGGTCACCGCACATTCCTCTGGCGCATCATTCACTATCATCACCGGGAGATCAACCGACGTGCCACGGGCAACCGTTTCGTTTTCGATAACACACCACACATACTGCGGCCTAAAAGCCAACTGCATCGCATAATACGACTGTTTGGGCACCCGCCAGTAATCGACAATCGACCATGAAACAGCCGGATTGGCGTCGTGGAACATGAACGGCAAGATGCCACCAGTCGGACGGTATTTGCGTAGACGCAAGCGATCAATGTAGTGCCGATTGATGTGGCTTTGGTACTGCTGCGTCATGGTAATCAGTTGCTGCAAATCGCTGGCACTGCGCCAGTCCATCCAGTACGCCAAAATGTCGGGCTGGAATGAGTGTTGGCGCTGTAGTTTGGCCCAATCAATCGTACGGATGTCGGCATCCATGAAGCGCACAGCACTCTCATGATTCGGGAAGCTCTGCGCACCAAACTCCGTCACAAACCGCGTATTAGCCGGGAATCGCTTGATGAGTTGTTGCCATGTCGCCAATTTGCCATAGATCATGTACCAACCATAATAAAAATGCGTATCGGTGCCTTTGTGCCATAACGGAATGGCGTATTCTCCCGATGAACGCACACTCGGGCGCGACGAATCCTCAACAGCCACTTCGTGTTGCAGCGCAGTATCAAGCACGTCGCGATTCCAGTTCCACACAAAGACCGACCAATACGTGCGCAATTTGGTCAACAGTCGCTCATCGCTAGTACTCGCCACATGTACGGCCTCGTTGTGCATACACCACAGCACGACGGATGGGTGGTTGTGGAGCAGATGCACCATCTCACGCACTTGGCGTTTGGCTGGCTCAAGCACCTCGCGTCGATAAATCCACTGCAACGGAAAGTCTTGCCAAATCAACATGCCTTGGGCATCGGCCTCAGCGTACAAATCAGGATGCCCTACATGCGCATGCACGCGCAAGACGTTCATGTGACATGCTCGTGCAAGCCGAATATCCTCGGCGCACTGTGCCCGGGTGGTCGTGGCGATGCGCGTGTCGGTCGGCGGGTAATTATTACCCTTCATGAAAAAGCGTCTACCGTTGAGGTACGGTATCCAATTTTTCATTTCAAAGGTTCGTATACCAAAATCAAACGATACTTCGTCACTTATTTGACCATTAATTACCAGTGTTGCAGTCACCTGGTAGAGTGCGGGATGACCGAGATCATGACTCCACCAGAGTTGCGGATCGGGGATATTCAGCAGGCCGCTCGCTTCGTGTTGTCTGGCTGCGAGGGCCACCGTCGTAGTCATGGTATGCACTTTGCCAGCAAAGTTACGTGGTGCAAAGCGCCAGTGCACATCAGCACGACAAGCGTGAACGGCATCGGTCTGCAGACGAAAGCGCAACTCGGCCTGATGATTGGCAACGTGGTGCGTGGTCAGGAGCAGATTACGGATATGTGCAGGCCCCGTCTCAATCAACTCAACGGGGAGCCAGACGCCACCAGGATTCGTCGTGCCATCAAGACTATCCCAGTGTGAGAAGACGCCGGTAATCAGGCGTTTATTGACTTTGTCGTGTTCTTCGGGGCACGAGACTTCAAGTGTGAGCGTATTATCGGCCGCCAGGACGTGCGTCACTTCACAGGTATGTGGAGTGAAATACCCTTCGTAGCGTCCAAGTTCCTGTCCATTCAGCCATGGGCGGCAGTAATAAAAGACGCCATTGAGCCGAAGCCAATACCGGCGATCCGGCTGTACGTGCGTTGCAAATCGTGTTTGATAGACCATACGACCAACGTAATGGCGAAATAAGGGTTCAGACTGCCAGTGACTCGGCACGACGCACGATACCCAGCGTTCATCGGCAATATCGGTGTAGTTCCCTTGGTGAAATCCATTGGTAGGAGTCATGCGCCAGTGGTGGGTCAATTGGGTGATTTGACGCGTCATACGCTACCCTTCAAGAACTCATGGAGTGGCGATGCAATCGGTGCGGTTTGTGGACATTTGCGTTCATTGTACAACTGATAGTGATGCGTGTGTCACACCATTCATTGTAGGGTGGTAATCAGATGCGTGTCAACGCCACATGCACGCATCCAACTATTTGACAGTTAGGCATATGTATGAAACAATTACCACATTGTCACAGGTCATTTTGTGCGCACTGCGAGCGTTTTTTTGCTCATCGATGTGGCATGTGTACACGATATTGCCCTGCTTGGCGCCTTTCTGTGTGCCTCACATGACGGCACACATGTCGGTGTGAAAAGAGATGTCCATGACCACTGTGCGACCAGTCTATCCATTTAGTGCGATTGTCGGCCAAGACCGACTGAAGCGTGCGCTCATTCTCAACGCCATTAACCCGCGCATCGGCGGCGTCTTGATTCGCGGCGAGAAGGGCACGGCCAAATCAACGGCCGTACGCGGTTTGGCGCGCATTCTGCCCCACATTCGTGTGGTTGCCGACTGCCCATACGGTTGTCCTCCCGAGCAACCGTCAGCGATGTGTCCATCGTGCCGAGCCCGCTACGAAACGAACCCCGATTTGCCCGTCGCCGAGCGTGCTACACGCTTAGTTGACTTGCCGGTTGCAGCCTCTGAGGATCGCGTTGTCGGGTCACTCGACCTCGAACATGCGCTTACCGAGGGGCAACGTCGATACGAGCCAGGTCTGCTCGCACAAGCAAATCGTGGTCTGTTATACGTAGACGAAATCAACTTGCTCGACGACCACTTGGTCGATATTTTGCTTGATGCAGCCGCCATGGGTGTCAATACGGTGGAGCGTGAGGGCATCAGCGTCTCACACCCTGCACGGTTCATTCTCGTAGGCACGATGAACCCCGAAGAGGGCGAGTTACGACCGCAGTTGCTCGACCGCTTCGGTCTTGTGGTCGAAATCGGTGGTATTCACGATGTCGACGGTCGTGTTGAAGTCGTGTCGCGCCGCATGCGCTACGACGTCGATCCAGACATGTTTGTTGGTGAGTGGCGCCCCACAGAGAGCGACCTCGCCGAGAAAATCGTACGCGCACGTGCCTTGTTACCGTTGGTCGAGATTGCCCGCCGTGACATGGCTGCTGTGGCGACGTTGTCGCTCGAATTGGGCGTTGACGGCCACCGTGCCGACTTGGCCATCCTCGAGACGGCCCGCACACATGCAGCCTGGGCCGGTCGCACCAAGCTAGCCGCCGAAGACATTCGTGTGGCAGCCGAGCTGGCACTCCCGCACCGCATGCGGCGACAGCCATTCACCGAGGTCAAACTCGACGAAGCGCGAGTCGGCGAGATTCTCGACCGCGTCCAATCAGCCGAGGGTGATGAGTCAGCACAGGCAACGGCTGACGGAGTAAAAAAAAAGAACCCCTGAACAGTGACGACGACAGCACCACCAGCGAAGGCCAAGAAGAGAGCGAGGGTGGTGCTGGGGCAACTGCAAGTGCAGGAGCCTCTGATCAGGGGTCGCAGGCCAATAGTGAGCAGGGTGGTGGTGACAAGGCCTTCAAAGCCTCAGAGATGTTCAAACCAAAACGTCTTGAGGGGCAACGTGACCGCCAAGAGCGCCGCTCTCCTGGTCGCCGCAGTCGTACCCGTACCACGCGCAAGCAAGGTCGGTATGTGACGAGTCGACCGGCTCACAAGGTGAATGACTTGGCACTCGATGCCACGCTACGGTATGCGGCGCATCTGCAACCCAAACGCCGTGCAGACGCATTGGCTGAGGGCAAACCAGCGCGGCCCGTCATGCTCAAGCGGAGCGACTTGCGTCAAAAGGTGCGTGTACGCAAAACACGTAACGCCGTCTGTTTCGTGGTTGATGCGAGTTGGTCGATGGCGGCCGATGAACGCATGCGGGCCACCAAGGATGCGGTGCTATCGCTCTTGCGTGATGCATACCAGCGACGTGACCGGGTGGGGTTGGTCTCGTTCCAACGTGACTACGCCACACTCTTGTTGCCGTTGACTAACAGCGTCGAAATGGCGCAAAAGATGCTCCAGACCATGCCGACTGGCGGGCGTACACCGCTCTCCCGCGGCTTGATGATGGGATATGAGGTACTCAAACGCGCTTGGCGCCAAGATCCTGAGGTGGTCCCCCTGATGGTGCTCCTCACCGACGGCCAAGCGAATGTCTCGATGACAGACCTGCCACCCCAGGTCGAGAGCTACTCGATTGCCGACTTCATTGCGGCCGATCAGATTAGGTCCGTCGTCATTGATACTGAGCATCCAGTGTTTGAGCGCGGCTTGGCTCGCCAACTTGCGCATCACCTCAAAGGCAATTATTACCGTCTTGACGATCTCCGCGAGGGTGGCTTGGTCGATCTTGTACGGTCCGAACTCAATCGCAAATAATTGGGTTCGCTCAACAACAGTTACGGTTTTAGGAGGATGTGAGAAGATGACCGAGCAAGATACTCAGCTCACGGCGCAAACAGCCGCCAGCGAGAGTGCCAGCACCTCAGCAGCAGAGACCCCTGCAAGTGCACCTGCGACTGAGACCCCTGCCAAGGCCAAGCGTGAGGCCCAGAACAATCAAGCCTTCCTTGAGCTCAAGCCTGGACAGGAGCTGACCGGTAAGGTGAAGTCGTTGACGCCTTATGGTGCGTTTATTAATATCAACGTCGGCCGCGATGGCCTTGTGCACATCTCAGAGCTGGCCAATGCCCGCGTTGAGAAGGTCGAAGATGTGGTGCAGGTCGGCCAAGAGGTCTCCGTACGAGTCCTCGAAGTAGACCACTCCAAGGGACGTATCAGCTTGACGATGCGCACCGAACCACGACCCGCCCGTACCGAGCGCGCCGAGCGCACCGAGCGTCGCCGCCCCGAAGTCAACACAGAGGCGATTGCAGCCCTCAAAGTCGGCGACATCGTCGAAGGTGTGGTCAAGAGCATCAAGCCAATTGGTGCGTTCGTTGATATCGGCGTCGGCAAAGATGGCCTTGTGCATATCTCCGAGCTGTCAGAGACCCGCATCGAAAAAGTCGAGGATGCCGTGCAAATCGGCCAGGGCTACTCCTTCAAAATCCTCGAAATTGACGTGGCACAAGGGCGCATTAGCCTGAGTCTGCGCAAAGCCCAGAGCAAGGGGATTACGGCAGAACTGAACGTCGGCCAGATCTTCACCGGCAAGGTCAGCGGGCATGCCCCGTTTGGTGTCTTCGTGAATATCGGCGTCGGTCGCGATGGCTTGGTGCATATCTCTGAAATCCCTGGTGGTCAAAAGCCTGCCGCAGGCACCGAACTGCAAGTGCGTGTGATTAGCGTTGATACCGCCACAAATCGCATTAGCTTGAGCGCCTACCTCGAACCACGCCCCGAGAACGCTGAACGCCCAGCCCGCACCGATCGCCCTGCACGTGCGCCACGTGCCGAAGGCGAAGAACGGCCAGCCCGCCGTGAACGCCGTGAGGGTGGGAGTGCACCGCGCAAACCAGAGAGCTACACGTCATCGTCGTTCGGCGAAGAGAGCACTGACGGAAATGCAACCATCGAAGACCTGCTGTCGCGCTTTGGTGGTGCTCGCCGCGAAAAGCGCACCCGCGATAACGATGCACAGTACGAGGATGGTCGCAAAGGCGCATTGCCCCGCGATGTCATCCGCCGTACGCTCAATATAGGTGACGACGAATAGGTCTTCTATCCAACGACGGGTGTGTATCTCCTTTGTGCACACACCCGTCGTGTTTATTTGACATGCATACAGGCACAACGGTATAATGCGTAAATGTCTGTGTCGTGTCGTCGACAATACACGATTACAATAACCGCCAGAATTCTGGCTGATGGAGAGGTTAGACCATGCCCAAACGAACGTGGCAACCAAAGCGCATTCCACGCCGACGCAAGCACGGCTTCTTGGAGCGTATGAAGACCAAGGACGGGCGCAACGTGTTGAAGCGCCGTCGTTTGACTGGCCGCTGGCGTTTGACCGTCAGCAGTGAGCGTCGTGCCGTACAGCGCACACAACGCTAGTTTGTACTGAGAGCGGGCCGACCGTTGAAACGGCAGTATCGTCTGCGTCGACCGACACACTTCCAGCGAGTGCGTCGAAATGGGGTTCACCACGACGGTGCGGTGCTGTCTATCAGCGTCGCGCCCGCTCGTCAACGTATAAGTCGGTGTGGTATTATTGTGGCACGACGTCTGGGTGGTGCGGTCATACGAAATCGCATCAAGCGCCGGATACGTGAGGCATTACGGAGTCAGTATGGCTTCATCAAACCACACTGTGATATTGTAATCGTGGCACGATCGCGCTCGCTCACGACACTCCCATTCACACGCATCATTGACGTCGTGATTATGTTGCTCCAACGGGCTAATGCGTGGCAACACGACATTCATCCGCAATCAGACAACCAAAGGTAATACCGTATGGCACTATGGACATCGCTTGTCACCTTTCTTGAGAATGTACTATTGACATTCTACGCATGGACCGGGAGTGCCGGCCTCGCTGTAATTGTGTTCACCATTATTGCGCGCATCTTTCTGTTACCACTGACCATTCGCCAGCTCCAATCAAGTCGCAAAATGCAGGCGCTCCAACCGGCGCTCCAAGAGCTCCAGCGCAAGCACGGCAAAGACCCCCAGAAACTCCAACAAGAAACGATGCGTTTATATCGCGAAAACAACGCAAACCCGGTTTCGGGATGTTTGCCCATTTTCATTCAGCTCCCGTTGTTCTTGGGGATTTATCAGGCAGTCTTCCACCTCACCAGCGTTTCACCGGCAGAGCATGCCGCGGCCGGGATGATTTCGGTACTCCAACAAGCCAACATGGCTACCGATCTCTCTGCAGCAGTTCTGAATCAACCGCGCTTGTCAGGTGGTTTTTTGTGGTTGCCTGACCTCGGTCAAACTGACCCGCTCTACATTTTGCCGATTCTCTCAATCATCTTCCAACTCATCGTGCAGTTGATGGCTACACCGCGTGTCCAGGATCCGCAACAAAAAGCCATGATGCGCACCTTGTTGTTCATGCCTCTGGTATTCGGATACATCGGCTTTACCTTCCCATCAGGTGCCGTGTTGTACTGGGTCGTTGGTAGCATTTTGTCGATGATTCAACAGTACATCATCTCTGGCTGGGGATCGCTCGCCAACCATCTGACCTTTCTCCCCACCAATGCAGGGCTCTTCCCACCACCGGTGGTCGTCGGTGTCAGCGAGCACGAGGCATCCTTGGCACAGGCTGAACCTGCCAAGCACGTTGATTTCTGGGAGGTATTACGCCCTCTCACGGAGAAAGACGAAGAGAAACGCCCGTCGTAGTTTCATCGCCGTATGTGCGAGGAGATGCTCATGAAAAAGCCAAAACAGTCAATTGAAATCAGTGCACAGACCGTTGCCGAGGCCGTCGATTTGGCCCTGGCGCAACTCGGTCGTGATCGCGATGAGGTTTCAATTGAGATTTTGATCGCCGGTAACACCGAAGAAGAGGCGCTCGTACGTGTCACGGTGGTCGATGACGAACCCGACGAACAAATGAGCGAAGATGACATCGTAAAACATGCGCGAAACATCCTAGAAGATATCCTTGAGCGTATGGATATTGAAGGGTTTGTCACTGCAGTACGCACCTCATCACCGGCACAAGATGGTGGCGTCGAAGAGACAATCACTCTGCATGTTGAAGGTGCAGATGAAGAGGCCATGGGACTCTTGATTGGGCGGCGTGGTGACACACTCCGCTCGTTGCAGTTCATGGTCAATCTCATCGCCGGTCGTAGCAGTCGACGCTGGCCTCAAATCATCGTTGATGTGGGTAACTATCGTCAACGCCGTCAAGAGATGCTCGAAAGCATGGCCAAACGCATGGCAGAACGCGTTCGCCAGACCGGCCGTCCACATCCGTTTGAGCCGATGTCTGGCGCCGATCGACGGTCGATTCACCTGGCACTGCGCGATGATCCGACCGTGTATACCGAGAGCGAAGGCGAAGGCGAGAATCGCAAGATTGTCATCTTCCCCGCCAAAAAAGCTTGATGCCCATCCCTGTCAGCACCCCTACGCGGTCAGTGGCACAAGCAACTGACCGCAATTTTATTTGGATTAGGTGGTAGCCCATGAACCCGAATTATCTTATCCTCGGCCACGTCACCAGCGACCTGCTCCCCGACGGCAGTTATATCCCCGGTGGCACATCACTTTACGCCGCTCGCACCGCTCAACGCCTTGGCCATCACCCAGCCATCGTCTCCGCCCAAGCAACACTTCCCCACGACTGGCCTGCCGAAGTTCCAGTTGCCAGCGTCCATCATAGCTACGCCCCGATTTTCGAAAATCAGTATACACCGCATGGTCGCGTCCAAATGCTCCATGGCGATGCTCAACCACTGACCATCAACGATGTTCCACCGCAGTGGCGGAGTGCACCCATTGTCCATCTTGGACCGATTTTGGCCGAAACACCACTCTCCATCGTCGACTCGTTCCCAAATGCCCTCATCGGCATGACTCCGCAGGGGATGATGCGCCGCTGGCAGCACCCACTCCCCAGTCAGATTGAATACTTGCCGTTTACGCCACCAGCCAGCTTCTTGCAACGCGTCAACATCTTGGTCATGAGCATCGAAGATGTGAAGGGTGATCGCACCGTGGCCGAGTCGTATGCCCAACACTGTCGCATCGTTGCGCTCACCCACGGAGCCAACGGCGCAGAGCTCTTTTTGGACGGCAAGCTTCACCACATCCCCGCCTACCCCGCCATTGAGCGCGATCCAACCGGCGCCGGCGATGTCTTTGCTGCCGCACTCTTTGTGCGCTACTACGAAACGCGCGACCCAATTGACGCCGCCTACTTTGCCGCAGTCGTTGCTGCCGCAAGCGTCGAGGGTCTCGGTATTTCTGCCATCCCCGATCGCTCCACCATTGAGCACCGCCTGCAACAACATCTGGCCTAATTACGTCTTTCTAGAGAGTCCATCACGACGAGCGATTACAAACAGCTCTCGTTGTGGTATCATTGACTTCTTAAATAGTTGTCTTGTGGAGAAACAATGGGTACTGAACGAAAGGCACTGTCGGGCAAAACAATTGCCGACAACCGCAATGCCTTTTATGAATATTTTATTGAACAACGCTACACCGCCGGCATCGTTCTGACGGGGAGCGAAGTCAAATCCATCCGCGCTGGTCGTTGCCAGCTGCGTGGGAGCTATGTGCGCATCGAGGGTGGCGAAGCCTGGTTGTATGACGCCCATATCAGCCCCTACAGCCAATCGGGCACGCATTTCAACCACGAGCCGACCCGCAAGCGCAAACTGCTCCTCAAACGCCGCCAACTCAACGAAATCTGGGGGATGGTGAGCCGCCAAGGCTACACCTTCGTTCCCCTGCGCATCTTCTTTGATAATCAATTCGTCAAAGTCGAAGTCGGCGTCGCCAAAGGCAAGAAACAACACGACAAACGTCAAACCATCGCCGAGCGCGATACCAAACGCGACATTGATCGCCAAATGAAACTCCGCAACCGCTAATGCACCAGAGAGGAGGTAGGCAATATGCCTACCTCCTGTGTGTGGAACCCGACCTTGGAGTACAATTCGAAGTGTAGATAATCACACCACGAGAGGTGTCACATGCACATCGGCATAAGTAGCTACAGTTTTGCCCGCCTCATGCGCCAAGGCATGACCTATATCGAGGCTGCCACGAGCGCCAAATCCATGGGATACGATGTCTTCGAGGTACAGGCCCTCCGTCTCCCCGAAGGGACCGACCGCATCGCCTATGCACATCAACTCCGTGCGCACTGCCAAAGCATCGGCATTACCATGGGCAACTACACCATCGATGCCGATTTTTTGACAGGCAGCGGCGGTGATACTGACCGCGAAATCGCCCGCGTCAAAGCCGAAATCGCCGTGGCCGTGGCCCTCGGGTCACCCGGCATGCGCCACGACGCCACCTTTGGGTTCCCTGCCCACGCCCGCCGTAAAAGCTTCGCCGATGCCTTGCCCACGCTCATCCGCGCCTGCCGCGAGGTCAGCGAATACGCCGCCACCCACGGCGTCAAAACCATGGTCGAGAATCACGGCTTTTTGGTGCAAGATGCCGATCGCCTCGAACAACTCGTGTGTGGCGTAGCTCACGACAACTTTGGTTTGCTCATCGATATGGGCAACTTCTTGTGTGCCGATGAATCACCGGCAATTGCCTTCGGCAAACTTGCGCCGTATGCATTCCACGTACACGCCAAGGACTTTTATGTGCGCGACGGCGCCCTCCCCAACCCGGGCAAGGGCTGGTTCACCTCGCGAGCCGGACACTACCTCGCTGGCACGGTAGTCGGCTTTGGCGTGGTACCAATTACCCAGTGTTTGACCATCATGAAGAAGTCCGGCTACACCGGCACCGTGTCTCTCGAGTTCGAAGGTCTCGAAGAGAACCAGTGGGCACTCGAAGTCGGCTACGAAAATCTCACGCGCGCGATAACACACGCATAGGCAGGAGCGCATACACATGGACACATTGCGACCCTTTGGCGCGGTACCATCACCGCGCCAACGCGCCTGGCACGCCCTCGAGTTCTACGGCTTCTTGCACTTTACCGTCAACACATTTACCGACCGTGAATGGGGACTCGGCAACGAAACGCCCGACATGTTCAATCCAACCGCCTTCGACGCCCACCAAATCGTCGAGAGCGCCAAGCTCGGTGGTATGCACGGGCTCATTCTCACCGCCAAACATCACGACGGCTTTTGTTTGTGGCCGTCACGCTATACCACACACTCCGTCGCATCGAGCCCATGGCGCAACGGCCAAGGCGATGTCGTCGGTGAGTTAGCGCACGCCTGCGCCGCCGCCGGACTCAAATTCGGCATCTATCTATCACCGTGGGATCGCAACCACGCCGAATACGGGCGCCCGGCCTACTTGACCTACTACCGCAACCAGTTGCGCGAGCTCCTGACCAATTACGGACCGCTCTTCGAGGTCTGGTTTGATGGTGCCAACGGCGGCGACGGCTACTACGGCGGCGCCAACGAGGTACGCAAAATCGACGCGAAGACCTACTACGAGTGGGATACGACCACGGCCATTGTACGCGAGCTCCAGCCCGATGCCGTCATCTTCAGCGATGCTGGCCCCGATGTGCGTTGGGTCGGCAACGAAAAGGGCATCGCCGGCGACCCGTGTTGGTCGACCATCGATACCACCGGTCTCTATCCCGGGCTAGCAGAGCCCGCCTACCTCAACACGGGTGAACGTCATGGCCCACACTGGCTCCCCGCTGAGTGCGACGTCTCAATCCGCCCGGGCTGGTTCTACCACCAGCACGAGGACAATCAGGTGCGTACACCCGAGAATCTGATGGATCTCTACTTCGCCTCGGTCGGCCGTGGTGCCAATTTGCTCGTCAATCTCCCCGTCGACCCACGTGGTCTCGTCCACGAACGCGATCGGGCATCGCTCATTGAGTTTCATACCCAGCGACAACGGCTCTTTGCCACCAATCTGGCCCAAACCGCTACCATGCAGACCTCGTCCCACCCCCACACGATACATGCACTCACCGACGCCAATCCCGATACATACTGGGCACCAGCCCTTGACGACCACACGCCGACCATCAGTGTCCACTTTGCGCACTCAACAGCCATCAACGTCATCGACATCCGCGAATATCTACCTCTCGGTCAACGCATCGACGAAGTCACTGTCGAGATTGAAACAGCGAGTGGCTGGCAATCTGTCGCCACCGTTCAGTCGATCGGCAATCGGCGCCTCGTGCGATGCGCCAATCTCAGCGTCACTGCCGTACGCCTGCGCATCACGCAATCGCGTGCCACACCGGCACTCTGTGCATTTGGCGTCTACTAAGCACACAAAACACCCCTGTGGCCGCAGCCACAGGGGTGTTTTGTGTTGGCCGAATTATTCGGTTTTGACCGATTGCAACAAGAGCTCGGCCACATCTTGACGGGCGACTTTTTCGTCGACGCCCGTATTCTTGGCGGCATCCTCAAACATCACCATACAGTACGGGCACGCCACCGCAATGGTATCGGGGTTCTCGGTACGCAACTGCTCGAGTCGGATAACGTTGGTCTTCTTGTCACCCCAGCCCTCAAGCCAGGCATTGCCACCGCCGCCGCCACAGCACATGGCGCGCTGGCGATTGTACTCGGGCGCCTCGACCAACTCGATGCCCGGAATCGACTGGAGCAGCTCGCGCGGTGAATCGACGATATCGTTGTAGCGGCCAATGTAACACGGGTCGTGATAGGCCACCTTCTGGTTGACCTCATTGACCGGCGTCAACTTCTGATCGCGTACCAATTGGGCCAAGTAATCGGTGTGGTGTACCACTTGGTAGTCAATGCCTGCGCGGCCACCGAACTGCACGTACTCGTTCTGATGCGAGTTGTAGCAGTGGGCACAGGTGGTCACCAACGTCTTGAACTTGTACTGGCCCAGCGTCTGCACATTGGTCTCAGCTTGTTGCTTGAAGAGCAGCTCCTCACCCATGCGGCGGGCCGGGTCGCCGGTACAGCACTCTTCGCCACCGAGAATGGCAAAGTCGACATCGGCCTGCTTGAGCAACTGCGCCATGGCGCGGGCAGTCTTTTTGGAGCGATCATCGTAGCTGGGCGCACATCCCACCCAGAACAGGACATCGGCCTCGCCCTTGTCTGACATGGTCGGGATATCGAGGCCAGCAGCCCAGTTGGCGCGCTCACGCTGTGGCAAGCGCCATGGATTGTTGGCGCGCTCAATGCCGTCGAGCACGCGCTTGACACCGCTCGGCACTTCGCTTTGAATCATCGTCAAATTACGGCGGAAGTCGACAATCAAGTCGACGTGGTCAATCATGGCCGGGCACTCCTCGACACAGGCGCCACAAGTGGTACAGCTCCATAGCTCGTTTTCGTCATAAAAGCCCTGCTCGAGCAAGCTGATGGCATCAAATGCGCCCCGACCACTCGTCTCAGCCTCGGCAGTCTTGACGGAGCCGTCTTTCATTGTGACGGCATGACCACGCTGCAAATCGGCCATCTTGGTAATCAAAAACTTGGGCGACAAATTGGAGCCCGAGGCGTGCGCCGGACAGACCGACTGACAACGACCACAGCTCATACACGCATCAAGGTCGAGACGCTGCTTCCACGTCAGGTCATTGATCGTGGCGACGCCGAGCTTGGGCTCGTCTTTTTCGATTTCGGCATCAAAATCTGCAATCGGGGCCAGGGCACCACGTGGGCGTGTGCGCTTGAAAAACGAGTTGAGTGGCGTGTAGACCAAGTGGCGCAACCCGGTAAATGGAATCGCCGCCAAAAACGCCATTGACACGACAGTATGGGTAATCCACAAAAACAGATGTAACCCGAGGCCGATTTCACTGCCGCTCCCGAGGCCAATCGCACGCATTACCACCGCCAAACCATAGCCGACAAACGACTGAATGGCCCACGACTGCTCGAACACCGGAACACCGGATATCTCTTGATTGGCGAGGCGCAAGCCCTCGATGACATAGCCGCTGATACCCACAAAAATAAGCGAGAGCAACGCCTCACGGTCATACTGACGCTCATGCAAACGCTCCTCGCGCTGGTGATAACGACGCCAGTAGGCCCAAATGAGTCCACCGACGAAGAGCAGACCAACGGCGTCGAGAATGGTTTCGTAGGCACGATAATAATCACCGACGAGAATTTTACCGGCATCCGGACCGAGCAGTGGAATCGTAAAATCTTCTTCAACAGCAATCACATCGGTCCCGATGAACAATCCCAGAAAGCCAAAAAAGATGAGGGCATGCATCATGCCCGGTTTGCGATCTTGCAGGGTTTTCTTTTGACCGAGCGTCTGCACAACAAATTCGCTTGCACGACTCCCAAGCGCATCAAGTCGCGCATCGGGTCGCCCCTTGCGCCACGTTGCCACATCGCGCACGATACCATAGAAGAGCACAAGCATGGCTGCAAGCGCCGACACGTATACCGTCAGACTCCCTAAGACTTCACCGACGTTCCAATAAATCTGTCGAATCGCTTCAATCATTGCGCACTCCATTGCCACGCCACGCAGTTTGTGTACCGGTATCGTAGCATGGAGCACGCTTTTGCGTCAATAAATCAGCTCAACACCCTAGTCACGCTACGACCGCAATGGCTCATCACGCGCGGTGATTCGCATATTCGTCTGACAGTCGCATAACCCGTTGTCGTGCATATTCGTACATCGCCATGTCAACATGGTGCAACCGGGTAAATTCGTCAATCACCTGTGGTGACAATTTGGCGATAGCATTCGCATCTTTGTGTACGTTTTGCCGAGACTGCAGAATCGGCAACTGCCGAAACTCTGGGAACAAACACCCCAATAGATGCATGCTTTGTGCATATGCATCAACGACTCCAACAAAATCAAACTGTTCGAGTGTCAATCCACGCGTGTAACGCAAGTGGAAATTGACAAATTGCGGATGCACCAAAAATTGCTCTACCGTCCACTGCTCTTCATGGAATGTGCGCCAACGCGGATTCTGTGGATCGTCAATCTGTTTCCAATAATAATAGTGCGACAACGCACGTTCGAGTGGATGGCGCAAAAATGTGACGTACCGATGATTGGCTCGCTTGATGTATTGCCCCTCACCCTGTGCATCAAGATATGTCGTCACCGGAATATGCCCAACCACATACCGTTGTGGCCATAACTGCGTGCGTATCTGCGCCGTTGCACCCTGCCACCATCCTTGTGACTCCGGCGGCGCCCCATAGTGTGCCAACACATTGTGTGTACCAAATTGCTGCACTATGGCCTGATATAACGACGTACCTGCTGTTTTGGGAATGTGCACAAATATATATCGCATTCCAATCCTGCCTTCACTCCCCGTTTGGTCAGCATGCTATTGACGTTTTGCACGGTCTCTGTATGAAAAATATACTACATATTGTCGTACCACGCAAAAAACGCAGAACCAAACGTATCCCCACCACAACGGGATGCACCGGCATGCTACAGAGGCGGTATACTACAAACACGGTATTCGCATCAATGAACAGCACACACCAAGGAGGGTGGCACCATGCAGTACACGGATAAAATCACCATTGTCACGGGCGGCAGCAAGGGAATTGGCGAGGGGTGCGTACGCGTCTTCGCCGATGCCGGTGCCATCGTCGTTTTTTGTGCACGCAATGAAGTCGAGGGCAAAGCGCTCGAGGCCGAGCTCAACGCCAAGCGCCCAGGTTGTGCCTGGTTCATCAAGTGTGACGTCTCAAAGGTCAGTGAAATCGAGTCAATGATGAACGCGGTCGTCGCCAAGTATGGGCGTATCGACTGTCTGATTAACAACGCCGGCTGGCACCCACCGACACGCACCATCGATCAATTCTCAATTCAAGACTTCCGCGATTTGCTCGAGCTCAACCTCGTCAGCATCTTTGCTGCCTGCAAATTCGCCTTGCCCCACATCCGCAAAGTCCAAGGCAACATCATCAATATGTCAAGTTTAGTTGGTACGATTGCCCAACCTTACGCCACCACCTATGTGGCCACCAAGGGTGCCATCACAGCATTCACCAAGGCGCTTGCGATTGACGAGGCCAGCTACGATGTGCGTGTCAACTGTGTCTCACCTGGCAACATCTACACGCCACTCTGGCAGGCCGGCATAGACGCCTCAGACGACCCCGTCACCACGCGCCAGCACGGCGACAATGCCCAATTGATGGGGCGCATGGGCACCATCGAAGAAGCCGGCAAGTTGTGTTTGTTCATCGCCGCCGAGGCCACCTTCACTACCGGTGTCGACCATTACCTCTCGGGCGGCGCCGAGCTTTCGTACGGCCGCAAGACGCGCAAAGGCGAGATGGGACCTTCGTGGTAATCGTGCGGTAAATCGCCGGTGCACGGAGCATCCGTGCACCGGCTCAAGGATGCATCATGACATTGCCATTTACCATTCACGACATCCGGGTTACCGTCGTTGCCATCGAGGGGCGCTCGGTATGCGGGCTCCAAATCGGCGATTACTTCGAGGTGGTCAACAGCAGCCAGGTACAAATCCCAGCGGGCAAGCACTTTTGTTTGTACGCCATGGCCGCCATCATGCCGCTGATCCCGGCCAAGCAACGGTTGTTGGCGGCCAACGACTGGCTCGAGCGCGACACGTTGATTGCCTGCCCCGACCCCGAAGAGCGCTTGATTATGCAAATCGAACGAATTCGCCAGCACACCATGGACAGCACCGAGTTGACCTAGCCGTTGGAGCCCAAAGGAGTTCGTGTGCCTGAGATTAGCATTGCCTTTCAAACCAACAAACGCGCCAGCGACTATATCACCCTGGCCAAACACGTCAACCAATACGCCTTCGACCGCGTCAGCGTCTACTGCGATGCGCCGTATCACCCCAGCTACGGGCCACTGATCTTGATGGCGCCCCACATCACCCGGGCGCGGCTGGGCAGTGCGGCCGTCTCGCCGGCGCGCATGGCGCCGATTGACATGGCCGCCGACGCCGCCCTGCTCGACGACGTTGCGCCGGCCGGATCATACCTCGGCATCTCACGCGGGGCCTGGCTAGCCGATCACGGTATCAGCGAGCCACGTCAGCCGATTCAGGCGATTCGTGAAAGCATTGAAATCATCAAATTGCTCTGGAGTGGCCAATCCGCCGCCTACCACGGCAAGGTCTACCAGATCGCCGACCATGTCAAAGCCGGGTACCCGCTGCCCAGCCGGCCGATCCCGATCATGGTCGGCTCGTGGGGCGCCAAATTGTGTGCCGTGGCCGGTGAGCTCGCCGACGAGGTCAAAATCGGCGGATCGGCCAACCCCGACGTCATCCCCTTTATCCGCGACTACATCGGCGCCGGCGAGGATGTGGCCAAGCGACCGCGGTGCACGGTGCAGGTGGCCATCGGCGCCGTTACCGTGATCGACAGCGACCGGGCAGCCGCCCGGCAGGCCGCCCGCCAATCGGCGGTGCTCTACCTGCCGGTGGTGGCGCCGCTCGACCCGAGTGTGCAGGTCGAGCCCGAGTTGATTGCGCGCCTGCAACAGCACGCCGAGGCCAACGATTTTGTCGGTGGCGCGCGCCTCATCTCAGACGAGCTGCTCGACAAATTCGCCTTCAGCGGCGACGCCGGCGACCTGATTCGCCAGTGCGAAGCCCTCTACGCCGCCGGAGCCGATCGCATCGAACTGGGCACGCCCCACGGCCTACACGCCGCCGGCACCGGTATCGACTTGATTGGCCAGCAGGTCATCCCGGCGTTAAAGCCCTGGTTGAAATGAAAATCCCCCGGTATAGCAGAGACGCATGGCCATGCGTCTCTGCTATACCGGGGGCACCTATTTTTATTCCACCGTCACCGATTTGGCCAAATTGCGCGGCTGA
>CAYZZI010000041.1:8152-28389 GCA_964482795.1 uncultured Klebsiella sp. | reverse complement strand
TAACCTCGTGTACAATGAGAGCGGTTCTTGCGACAGAAAGCGATGGACGATGAAGCCCGTTGAATTTGTCTTGGTCGGTGCCGGCTCGCGCGGTGCCCATGCCTATGCCCCGTATGCTGTGTCATATCCGGCCGATGCCAAAATCGTCGCGGTGGCCGAGCCCGATCCCATTCGGCGCGCCCATATCGCCGATCAGCACGATTTGAGCGATGAGCGTTGCTTCGACTCGTACGAGCAGCTCTTTGCCCTCGGCCAAATCGCCGACGCCGCCATCATCTGCACCCAAGATTCGATGCATGTCGAACCAACCTTGATGGCCCTCAATGCTGGCTATCACGTACTCCTCGAAAAGCCGATGGCGACCACGCCTGAGGCGAGTACCCGCCTCGTCATGGCCGCCGAACGCGCCAATCGGATGCTCGTGATTGGTCACGTGTTGCGCTACACCGACTTCTTTTATCAGCTCCACCAAACGCTCGAAAGTGGCGTGATTGGTGAACTCGTGACGGTCGCTCACCGCGAAAACGTATCACACTGGCACATGGGCCATAGCTTTGTGCGTGGGAATTGGCGGCGCAAAGATGAGTCCACCCCGATGATTCTCGCTAAGTGCTGCCATGACCTCGACATCATGGTCTGGAACATCGGCAAAACCTGCACCAAGCTCTCGTCGTTCGGTAATCTCACCCACTATCGCCCCGAAAACGCTCCAGCCGGTGCCACAGCCCGCTGTCTTGATGGCTGTGCCGTCGAATCGACCTGCCCGTGGTCGGCCAAGCGCATCTACCTCGACCTCGAGCCCTTTGCCCATCTGACCCAAGGCATTGATCCGCGTGGCACACTGCCCAACCAGTGGCCCTTCAATGTGCTCAGCCACGACACCAGTTATGCCGCCCGCGAGGCCGCCTTGCGCACGGGACCGTATGGTCGCTGCGTCTACCAGTGCGACAACGACGTGGTCGATCACCAGGTGGTGATGATGGAGTTCGAAGACGGCATGACTGCTACCTTGACCATGCACGGCCTGAGTCACGAAGAAGACCGTTGGATGCGCTACGATGGCACCAAGGGCACCATTATCGGTACGTTCAGCAGTAAGGGTGGACGCATCGAGATTTTGCCACATCGCGGTCACGCCGAAATCATCGACGTGGATGGACGGAGTGGGCACGGCGGCGGCGACGTCGGGATTATGCGCAATTTTGTGGCCGCAATTCGCGGTGAATCACCACCACGGAGTAGCGCACAAGAATCACTTGAATCGCACCTGTTAGCGTTTGCCTCCGAAGATGCGCGCATCGTGCGCAATGTCATCGATATGTCCGACTATCGCCAGCAGTTGCGCACCGCAATTGCGAAACAACCCTAGAGGAGTCACGCGTCATGTCATATGTCGCCAAATTGGCCCAGATGGGCTACACCATGAACACAGTCGAATTGAGCACTGGTCGTTTCATGCTGGCCGTACGCACCGGCAATCTAGTCTATACCGCTGGCTGCGTCTCACGCTTCGGTACCGATGAGATCAAGGGCAAGGTCGGTGCCGATCTGACCGTTGAGCAGGGCTATCAGGCTGCCAAGCTGAGTACCCTCAATGCCTTGCAGGCCGTACATTCACTCGTCGGTCTCGACTCGGTGGTACGTGTGGTCAAGGTCTTGGGAATGGTCAACGTTGGCCCTGGTTTTGATAACACGCCGGGCGTCATCCACGGCTGTAGCGATCTGTTGCTCGAGGTGTTCGGGAGCGCTGGTGCCCACGCCCGCAGCGCCGTCGGCATGGTGATTCCGTTCAATTTTGCCACCGAGGTCGAGCTGATTGTTGAGATTGCGTAGGGGCGTCCGACAGGGCGCCCGAGGGGTGATGATGGGGCGCACCAGAGCGATTGCACGGCCAACCGGATGCACTATGATGTGCCGAATACGGTATAGGTTGGCCATGCAATGAAGGGCGCCTGCGGGGTGATGATAGGTCCCAGATTGTGAAACACAAATCCCCCTGCAGTACCATGCTGTACTGCAGGGGGATTGAACGATTTAGCTCTCGACGGCTTCGAGTTCGATGGTAATGGTAATCTCTTCGCCGACCAAGATGCCACCGGTCTCGAGGGCCACGTTCCAGGTCAACCCGAAGTCGGTGCGGTTGATCTTGGTGCTAGCATTAAAGCCGGCGCTGGTGGTGCCCCACGGGCTCTTAGCCTTGCCGACGAACGCGGTGTCGAGTACAACAGCCTTGGTGACGCCCTTGATGGTCAAATCACCATGAATCTTGCCGGTGTTGTCGCCCGTCTTCTCAACCTTGGTGCTCTTGAAGGTGATGGTTGGGTAAGTGGCCGCGTCGAAGAAGTCTGGTGAGGTCAAGTGGCCGTCGCGCTTCTCGTCGCGGGTGTTGATGCTGGCCACGTCGATGGTTACCTCAACGCTTGAGTTGGCTGGGTTGGCCTCGTCGAGGTTGAGGTTGCCGCTGAACTTGGTGAACTGGCCGCGCACGTTCGAAATCATCATGTGACGCACGCTAAACAAAATCTCTGAGTGACTGGTATCGATGTTCCACGCCATGGTTGTAACTCCTTATTGTATGCATTCAATACTTGCATGTCGTTACTGACATGTATACTGTATCAAGGACGGGTGTACAACACCGTGAACGGGGTGTGAACATCGTATGTTCACGCGTGTGAGGAGTGGTATGTCTGGGTTGAGACGATTCATGCTGATGATGGTCTGTGTGGGCATGGTGTGCATGCCACTCGATCAGCGTGTCACGCAAGCCAGTCAAAAGCGCCTGCCCGATCATGTACGGGCCCTGATTGCCCAGGGAGCGCCGAGTGACGAAATCCCACTCATTGTGACACTCAACGCTCCCGTGGGCCTCGAAGGGGCACGTGCCACCGCGACCCAAAAGACACAACGACGGGCTAGTATCCGTCAGCAACAACGGGCATTCGTACAACGCCAATCTGGGCGCATCCGCCAACTCAAGGGTCAAACCGTGGTGCTGCCCCTGCTCTTTGTGACCGCGACGCGTGCCGATGTGGCCGCGTTGTACGACGATGCCGAAGTGCACACAATCGTCGAAGACCGTGTCAGCCTCCTCTCAACCGGCGAAAGTAGTCAGTTGCTCGGCTTACAGGTCAGTCACGCTGCCGGCTATGATGGAACGGGGATGACGGTGGCCATCCTTGATACCGGCGTACTCGGGTCACACGAGTATTTACGCGATAAAGTGGTGGCCGAAGCCTGCTTTTCGACATCGAATGTCATGAGTACTTCCTTTTGTCCCGGTCAAGCCACTTCATCAACCAGTGCCGGGAGTGGCGCACCGTGCACCGCATTTTCTGATTGCTCGCATGGGACGCATGTGGCTGGGATTGCCGCCGGGCATGCGCTCACCACTGCCGCCGGGTATTCGCTGCGCGGTGTGGCATCGGGTGCCAATCTCATCGCCGTACAGGTTTTTTCACACATAAAAAACGGCTACGTCGGATGTTCCTCCGCAGCCGGGTGTCTCGCCTCGTGGGACAGCGATCAAATTCGCGCCCTTGATTGGCTCTACGATAACGCCAACAGCCCTGGTTGGGGCACCCTGGCCTCCGTCAACATGAGCCTAGGAGGGGCAACCAAATACACGGCACCCTGTGATACTGACACCCGCAAAGCGTTCATCGATCAACTGCGAAGCATTGGGGTTGCTACGGTCATTGCTAGTGGTAATAGTGGCTTTACCGATGGTATATCGGCCCCTGCCTGTATTTCGACGGCGATTGCAGTCGGTGCCACCAATTTGCCCGGTAGCGGCCTGACGGGCGATACGGTACCCTGGTTCTCGAATGCCCCTGCGTCAACCAATAACGCTCCACTCTCAGCCAGTGGCGATCGTTTTTTGGATATGCTCGCACCCGGTCAGTATATCTACTCCGCCGTCTCTTCGTCAACGACCGCCTACGGCTTCAAACCCGGCACATCCATGGCGGCGCCACACGTGGCAGGTGCGTGGGCCGTGCTCAAACAAATAACCCCGGCTGCTACCGTTCCAACGGTATTGGCCTGGTTGTATCAATCGGGTGTACAGATTACTGACGCCCGCAATGGCGTACAAATTCCGCGTATGTCGCTTTTTGCGGCGATTAACACCGCCCTCGGATACCAAGCGGTCGTCGTCACCGCAACGCAGACACATACGCTTACCCCAATTCGCACCCAGACTGTAACCCATACCTTCACACCTACAGATACCACACTCCCTACCGCCACGGGAACCAGAACACCGACGGATACCGTAACTGCGACCGCCACAGCCACGCAAACGGGCACGTCTACGCAAACGGGCACGTCTACGCAAACGGTCACGCGCACCGCGTCGCGCACGGCGTCGCGCACATCAACACGCACTGCATCGCCGACACCACTCAAACCGATGACCTTTATCAAATCGGCGCCCGCCAATAACATGCAGAATCAACCCATCTCAATGACGTTGACGTGGACAGTCAGTCGTGGTGCAACGAGTTATGAGTATTGTGTGGCACTCACTGTTGCGACCTGCACCAACTGGAAAAATGTGGGTGCTGCGCGTCGTGTAACGCTGTCAAATCTCAGTCGCAATCGGACGTATGTGTGGCACGTACGAGCCAAAAATGCCGCCGGCATGACCGTGTCAGATGGCGGAGTATGGCGATTTACCACGCAACGATGACAATAGTCGTCACCATATGTAAAATCTTACAAATCCCATACGATTTCTTGCGGAATTGTTAATAAATACTCGCTATTTATTGCTATACTTGTGCATATCCCTATCAAAGCGAGGTGCATATGTGGCGTAGCGTTCTTCTTATAGCTATTGCGTTTACCCTCATCTTCAGTCTGCCGATCGGACAGCAACTGATTGCCTCAACCGAGGCACGTATGGCGTTAAATGCACAAGTCAGCAAAATTCTGGCAGATGGCGATGCCAATGACGAAATTCCTGTCATCATCTCGCTCGCCAATCCGGTGCTTGCACGGAGCGAGCTGTCGTTGGAGCCACACGTCAGACAACAACGCATTGATACGGTCCGTGCACTGCAGAACGATTTTGTGACACGACAAGCCGCGCTCGTGCGCGTCATGCCGCGTCAACCACAACTGCATCCCATCATCTTTGCCAAAATGCGTCGTCAAGACGTGGCCGTCGTTGCCAGAGACGCGGCTGTCGTCAGCGTCAAACAAGACAAACCACTTCCCCTCCTCATGAACCTGAGCACTGCCTTAATCGGATCTGCGGCCGCCAACGCTGCAGGGAACGACGGCACGGGTATGACCGTGGCCGTGCTTGACACGGGTGTCATGACGAATCATGAATTCTTGGATGGTCAAGTGGTGGCCGAATCTTGTTTTTCGAACTACTGGACACAACCAGGTGAAGTATCACTCTGTCCGAGTGGTTCGAGTACTGGTCCAACCGTGACCAATGATGTCGGTAGCGCTGCACCGTGTAGTTATGATGGGTGTGACCACGGCACGCACGTGGCTGGTACCGTTGCAGGCAAGGTAGTCACACGGTTGTCTGATCCTATTTTTGGGGTCGCGCCGAATGCCAAAATCATCGGCATACAAGTCTTCACGTACTATCCTGATTCGAATCCTTCAGATACAACGGATGATTCGGGGATTGGTTCGTATAGTGCTGACCAAATGCTTGCCATGGACTGGTTGCTGACACATATGAGTAATGATCGAATCGGCTGGGGCACATTAGCGGCGCTCAACATGAGCCTTGGTGGTGGCGAAAGTGTGACCACTTGCGATGTTGATGACAGTGCGCTGAAAGCCTATATTGATGATTTACGCACCCTCAAGGTGGCCACCATCATTGCTAGTGGCAATGAAGAATTTACCAACAAAATTGCCAGCCCGGCTTGTATCTCGTCAGCAATTGCGGTAGGTGCCACAACGACTGAATCTGCAGTCGGATACGGTGCAACCGCAGCCGACCAGGTCGCAGACTTCTCGAATGCACCAACATCAGCAAATAATGGTATGAATGCAAACGGTGACCGCCTGCTCGACCTGCTTGCTCCTGGTATGTGGATTTATTCATCTGAAACTGCTTCGACGACGGATTACGGTTACAAACAAGGTACCTCCATGGCCGCACCGCACGTGGCCGGTGCTTGGGCCTTGATGAAGCAGGTCGCTCCTGATGCGTCGGTCGGGCAGATTTTGCAGTGGCTCTTTGCCACCGGCACGACCATCACGGATACGCGCAACGGATTGCAACTCCCACGTATCAATGTGGACGACGCGATTGCCCTGAGTATCGTCGAGATGACCACGACGCCTACAGCTTCGAATACGGCAACGAGTACGGCAACGCGCACGGCAACGCGCACGGCAACGCGTACGTTTACACGCACGTTCACACGGACGCGTACACGAACGCCGACGCCATCAAGGCCACTCGCATTCAACAAGACGGCACCGGTGAACAATGCCGTGAATCAAGCCCTCTCCATTACGCTGTCATGGGCGGCCAGCACCGGTGCGACCAGCTACGAGTACTGTTTTGCGCTGACGGCTGCCGGTTGTACCAACTGGAGGAGCGTGGGGGCAGCGCGTACGGTAACCGTGCCGAATCTTGCCAAGAACAAGGCCTACTTCTGGAATGTACGCGCCAAGAATGTGGCAGGACTCACCGTGTCAAACGGTGGCGTGTGGAAGTTCACGACCCGACGGTAGATAGATCAGGATGGATAAACGCCCTCGGCAGAAGTCTTCTGCCGAGGGCGTTTTCGTGGCGTTTGCGCTACTCATCTGCAACCACGACGGGGATGTGGAGGGTGGAGGATGCATCGAGTACGCCAGCTACTGTCAGCGGCACTGCCTCGAGCGATGGCCAGCGGTACGACCATGCGCACGACATACGGCCATTACCAACCACGCCTGCTGATTTCGCCAAACGTGCTCAATTGCATTTAGCCAAAAACCTCCTCCTATCATGTCTCTTTCTTGGCCGCTCATGAAGGAGCAAATCGCTGCGAATCTTGCATTACCATCTCGTTACCTGCCTGTGTGAACTGGACAAATGTGAGGTAAATCGGCAGGACGTAGTGCGCTGGTTCGCAGTACGTCCTTTGCCTGACAGGTGCACGCCGTTACTTCAACCTGTATCACTGTCGCTAGGTGGATGCAGGTGGTTTATGATAATACGCTCATTTGTGAGCATGACGGCAAGTAGACATAAATAATCTGTTGTAACGACATGGTATGGTTATATAACGAATATGTAAGATACTTGGATACAAATGTGCAAAATGGACACTAAAGTTATTGATAGGATGATGATACAACTCTTGAAATCAAGGATCTGCCATCGTGGCTGTTAAGTTGCGTGTATTTGTGATAATTGGATTGCTCATCATCACTCAAGGATGGCCACCTGTGACGCCGGTTTTATCGACGTCACGCACGCACGTGAGCGGACAGGCAGAACAAATCATGCGACGGGGCAATCCCAACGATACCGTACGACTCCTTGTGTCGTTAGTGCGTACGCCAACTGCCCGTCAACCACTAACGACATTTGGCATTCATCTCCGCAAACGTGCAGTACGCAGTGCCCAAATTGGTTTTGTTGGCCGTCAACGAGGTCGATTTGATGCGTATGCTCAACAACCGACACTGGCCCCCATTGTGATGGGTGAGATGCGTCGGCAAGACGTGGCACTGCTCGTACAAGATGCTGAGGTTCTGACCATCGAAGAAGACGAACTGATGCCAGTCCTTGTGACACGCAGTACGGCATTGATTGGCGCAACAGTGGTCAATGCCGCAGGGTTTGATGGTACCGGTATGAGTGTTGCGGTGCTTGATACTGGTGTGCTCAAAACGCACGAGTTTCTTTCTGGCAAGGTGGTTGCAGAAGCGTGCTTCTCGAATTATTTTGGTGGCGAAACCTCGCTCTGCCCGTCGGGGACCAACACAACGATTGATGTGGCCAACGACGTTGGTAGTGCACAACCATGCACGGGCATCGCGAATTGCGATCATGGTACCCATGTGGCAGGAATTATCGCAGGCAAGGTGACATCGTCGTATCGCGGGGTTGCGCCAGGCGCCAACATCATCGCTGTGCAGGTATTTACCAATTCAGGTGGCTCACTCGGGACCTATACGGGCAATCAAGTGATGGCACTCGATTGGCTGATTACACATATCAATACCCCAGCATGGGGGACATTAGCCGCCATAAACATGAGTCTTGGCAGTGGTCTCTACTCGACAGCATGTGATGCCGAAAGTAGTCTGACTCCGTATATCAACGACTTGCGGGCGCTCGGTGTGGCCACAGTCATTGCAACCGGTAATAACAGCAACTCGGGTGCAATCGCACGCCCTGCCTGTATTTCGTCAGCGATTGCGGTTGGGTCGAGTACATCTGGTGTGTTAGTTCGGACCGAAGACGTGGTGTCTTCCTTCTCAAATTCAGTCCCAGCTAGTGCAAATGCTATGAACGCCAATGGCGATCGGTTAATCGATTTGTTGGCCCCGGGGGAGGTGATTAAGTCGTCAATCTCACTGTCGACGTCGGCTTATGACTACAAACAAGGTACATCGATGGCTGCGCCACATGTGGCTGGCGCATGGGCATTGATGAAGCAACTTGCGCCGACCGCATCAATAACTCAGATCCTGTTGTGGTTGTATCGATCGGGTGATTACTTGATTGATTCACGGAACTCGCTCTCGCTCCCGCGAATTAACGTGTCATACGCCGTGCGTATGGCCTCAACGGCAATCAATGCCACTGCGACCGCTACGCGATCCCCAACCAGCACGCCGACGTCCACGTTGACACCAAGTGTGACACCCACGGCAACCACAACCCCGACAACGAGCGCAACACCCACGGCAACCACAACCCCGACAACGAGCGCAACACCCACGGCAACCACAACCCTGACAATGAGCGTGACCCGTACGCCCACCCGTACGCCCACCCGTACGCCCACCCGTACGTCAACTCGTACGCTCACCCGTACGCCATCACCAATAAAACCTGCTGATTTCACCAAACTGGCTCCGTTGCATTTAGGCAAAAACCTCCCACAAACGGTGACCCTTTCATGGCGCGTGAGTGCGGGCGCAAAGCGCTACGAATACTGCATTGCCACATCGGGACCCGCCTGCACGAATTGGACAAACGTGGGGTTAAATCGGCAGGTCGTAGTACGAGGGCTTGCTCGCAACACAACCTATGTCTGGCAGGTGCGCGCCGTCAATTCAACTGGTATCACAAATGCAAAAGATGGCCGTCGGCGCTTTATGACCGCGCCATAAATTCATTGCTATGCGTAATACAGCATACTTCTGGAATGTGCGTGCCAAGAAGGTGGCAGGACTCACCGTGTCAAACGGTACGGTATGGAAGTTCACGACCCGACGGTAGATAGATCGGGATGGATAAACGCCCTCGGCAGAAGTCTTCTGCCGAGGGCGTTTTCGTGGCGTTTGCGCTACTCATCTGCAACCACGACGGGGATGTGGAGGGTGGAGGATGCATCGAGTACGCCAGCTACTGTCAGCGGCACTGCCTCGAGCGATGGCCAGCGGTACATGCCGACCATCAGCGTGTAGCTCCCCGGCGCAATATCGGTGGGGAGTGTCAGTTGGCGGGCATCGAGGATGATGTCGCCAGCACGCCAGGCACGAGTAGGCGTCATGCCGGCACCTGGTGGGCCGTCGAACTGTGCCACACGATTCCCTTGGGCGTCAAGCAGGTGCACGAGCACAGAGCGCTCGTCGGTGCCGTCGCGGAGTGCACGCCATGTCAACAACAGGTTGAGCACCTGCCCAGGTGGAGTGCGGAGTTGGTCGGGTATGAGTGCAAACAACGCCGTGTCGTCCGCAAATTGTGCGATTGGTGATGTGATGATGTGCGCAGGGGTGGCCACCACCGTCTGCATCTGATAACTACGTACTTCACCGATGCGATTCTCGCGGTCAACAACGAATTGAAAGAGCGGAATCGGTGTTGCAAAGAGGGTTGCACCCGCACCGACCTGCAGACGGGCCATGTAGGAGCCTGGCCGTAACCCAGCAAAGCTACTCCCCAGCGGCAGCGTTGTGCCATCCATGCTTCCGTTCATGGTGCCACTCGCCAAATCGAGCGTCATGCGCAGTGTTCCCGTTTGATTTGGTGGCAGAACGGCACCGTACCAACCATACTGTACTCCACGCGCTGTGTCCCAGATATCAAGGGCGATTTGGACGGGGCCAATCTGGTCGAGGACTACCTGTGCCTCGGTCTCGACGACCAGATCGCGTACGTTACTCCGAATCTGCGTCACAACCGTGTTTGCTTGATGACGAGGAGCTATCTGCGTTTGTCCATCGTGATATGCCACGCCTCGCACTATGACCGCACTGGTATCGGGTGCGCCAATAGTCAGCGCAACAGGAACATCGGCGAGTGGAATGATGTGTAGCCCAGCCTCACATGCGTATGCAGTGTCGTTGATGATCACGGTGCCCGGTGCAAGCAGGGCGAGATGCAACACGACGTGAGTTGCACCTGCAGGCGGTTTGAGTGGTAGGCGCACGTGCGTGCCTGCATCAATGAGTTGGCCGTCCGGTGTGAATCCACGCATGGTGGCGTCGCGTCGATACAGCCCAAAGGAGCCACCACGCCAGATGCGTTCTTGGTACCCCCAGGCACGTGGATCCTCCTGGGCGTGGAGCAACGCGTATTCCGGCAGTTCGCCCTCTGCAGGGCGGAGATACGTGCGATATGCCGTACGAAAGCTCCCGCGGACCACGGCATGGTCGAGGGCATATGCCGCAATGCCGATGGTCGGCCCGTGGAGGCGGGCGTCACTCGTCAAAAGCACGGTTGCATCTGCGGGCACCTGTGTACGCAGGGCAAGCAATGCTGGGATGTTATCGCCATAAAGGCCAGGTTCCGACGTGTGGCGCGTGATAACGTGATACTGCCCGTAGCAGAGCGCCGCCACAACCGCACCGATGGCCGCATTGATGAACCAATGGCCATATCCACTCAACCGCTGGTGGAGTGTACTCCATCCGGCTGCAATTAGGGCAACAACGAGCGCAAATGCGTATGCCGAACCCTTCATGAAGGCATACGGATATGCTTGTCCCACCTGTAACCAGACCATGTAGGTCACGGTCGCACCAGCGCACGCAATCCACGGGGCTCGTGACCAACGCGTTGTCGCTGATGGCTGTGCAACAACCAGGGCAGCAATCACAAATCCTGCGATGATAAGAAGAGTGGGTAAACTCCAAATCGGTGGATTCGCGGCAAGATCAGGGGCAAACGCGCTGATGCCCATAATTTCGTCGAGACCAATGAAGCGAAATACGCCGAGGCTGGTCACCTGATCGCGATAGCGAAAGGAGAATCCGGCGAAGTAGTCGCGAATCAAGGGGAGTGCGACAATGACACACATGGCGGCAAAGAGCGTGGCACTGCGTAGCAGTTGGCCGACAGCTTCGCGGTGCATGACGTAGGCCTGAATCAGCAGCACACCACCGGCGGCAACGGCGAGTGGTGCCCACAACGTGAGTGCTGCGTAGTAGGCAACACCCTGCGCCATGACCGTGATCGCACCCAAAAAGAGTGCCGTCCACCGACGCCATCCCGATTGGGTGATGTCGGTGATGGCCGCGAGTGGGATGATGAGACTGACCCACAAGAGTGGCCAGCCGGCGAGCTGGTTGTTGAAGTTGAAGTAGCTGACCCAGAGCAGGAGCGCACCTGCGGAGGCAAGCACTCCACCGATGAGAGCGGCAGGTTGTTTAAGCCCCATGGTGGTGTGTAACCACACAACGAATGCAAGGATGCCCATGGTACGAAACCAGGAGAGCATCGGTGCAAAACTACGTACTGCTTCACCATTGAGTGCCGCATCAACGGCGGCTTGCACCACGGCGAATCCAAGGGTCATGCCAATGGCCGGTGGATCTTGGACCAAATCGCGGAGCGGGTTGTCTGGTGCTGATGCAATGGCCGAGACAGGACCGCGTAGCAAGTAGCGTGCCGTGCCGAGCGACGACTCAACGTCCCACCCGGCGCCAATAATGCCGATATGTCCGTACCGTATGAGCGGCAAAATACCTACGATATAGGTACCAATGAGCAGTGCGACGAGCATCCAGTTCGGGCGTAGATGACGCCAATCCGGTGCTCCCAAACGTCGCCACACCGCTACGTTCAGTGCGCCGGTAAGCACCAATACGATGGGGAGTGCCGTGGCTACGCCGAACACGCTCGACACGGCCAGATAGAGAAGAACCATTAACACCGCAAGACCGATGAGTGGGGTCAACGTGCGGGTGTGGGGTTGTAATGATGGCGGTAATGCGACACGCGCAATGCCCCATCCACACCATACACTCAACAACGTTGCCATGAGTGGTACGACCACAATGGCACCTATGAGTGCCCAGTATTCACTGGTCACATTCATCAATGTTCCTCCCTCGTACCGGTATTGCCATGGTGTAGAAGCTGAGCGCTCCTGTGCGTGTGCGGCATCGTGTGTTGTGTAGCCGTACTACATGTTGGACATGGCGGTATGCATGTGTGTGCGTATCACTTGATCGGGGCACAACATCGATATGAGTATACTCGAAAACCTGTGGGTGCTCATGGTTGTCTACTGCAACCGTGATTGGGTGTGTATGGCGCATAATTTGACATTTTCGAAAGATAAATTTAGGATACTTTCACTCACGAAAGAAAACAAACCGTCGTAGCGCTGAAGAGGGTTGCACATGAGTGCACGCACCAAGGAACGTCGAGAACGTATCGTCACCCTTGCCAAACAAGAGGGGTTTGTTAGCGTGACTGCGTTGTCGCAACTGTTCAATGTATCAGAGGTGACGATACGCAGTGACCTCGACGTACTTGAATCGCAAGGGCAAATTTCGCGAACGCACGGAGGCGCATATTGTCGCGAGCAACGTGTGCCCACACTCAAAAGTGGTCTGCCGAATCGTGTTGATCGTGTGGCAAATGGTGCATACTCGCTGATTGATGATTACGATACTATCATGATCGAAGGAGGAGCTCTTGGCCAGGCATTGGCGGCCAGACTCCATGAATTACGCGGTCTGATGGTGTACACCGATAGTATTGACGTAGTCGTGCAGTTGCAACAAACCACACACACGGTAGCCTTACTTGGCGGCGTGATAACGCGCGGTCGTAGTATTGGTTGGCCCGACACGAATCAGTTTTTGCCACCCGGTATGCGTGCGCGTGGGTTGTTTTTGTCGGGACTCCCCACCGATGAAATCGGTCGTGACGTTGTGGTGCGGCGTGACACGTTACGTCGGCGCATGATGGAGGTCTGTGACCAAGTCATTTTGATGGTTGAGAGTACCGAACTTGCTGATTGGATGCGACATGATCAGCAGCTTGATCTTGAGCGCATCTCACGGATAGTCACGGACGATGCGATTGACAGTTCGAGTATTGCGCGACTTGCTGGTTCTGGCATTCCCATGACCATCAGCGGTGCGGTTGGTCGGCGTCAGGTAGAGAATTTACCGGCACGACGCTGGCGCATCGGTTTTGCCAATCAAGATGAGCGTTTGCCCTTTGCCTCGGCGGTCCGTATTGGCATGACCGCTGCTGCGGAGTCTGCTGGAATTGATTTGTTGCTAGCCGATAACAAAAGCGATGGTACGGTGGCATTGACGAATGCCGAAACCTTCATCAAAGCGAACGTGGATTTGGCTATCATGTTCAACACGGATGCACGCACAAACAACATGATTATCGAGGCTTTTCGACAGGCGAATATTCCAGTCATCGCCATTGATATTCCCATACCCGGTGCAACGTTCTTCGGTTTCGACAATTATCGGGCGGGACTGATGACTGGGCGCTTGCTTGGTCAATATGTGCGCCGGCAATGGCACGGTGTGGTAGATGTTGTTTTTTCGCTCGGATTACCCATCTCTGGTCCAGTGCCTGCAGCACGCATGCAGGGGCAAATTGACGGATTGCGCGAGCAGGTATCGCTCCCCGATGGGCGAATTATTCATCTCGATAGTCGAAATACGAGCGTTGACTCGTGCGCGGCAACTCGTGTTGCCATCAAAAAAATCAGACGGAACGACCGTGTGGTGATTCTCGGCATCAACGATGAGGCAGTGCTCGGCGCACTCTCGGCCTTTCATGAGGATGGTTCACTCAGCCGATGTGTTACAGCTGGATTAGGTGCAGATGTTGATGCCTTACGCGAGTTACGCCGACCAGGGAGTCGCATGGTTGGGGCGGTTGCCAGCTTCCCTGAGCGCTACGGTGAGCGCGTCATTGAGTTGGCCGGTTCTATTCTGCAGCGGCGTGCAACGCCACCAGCGCGCTATACCAACCACTGTTACGTGTTGTCAGATGAGTCGATGCGGACCCTCGATTTGACGGCCTTGCGCGGTGGCGTCATTTCTGCCAGCGAGTACGGCGCCCAACGACGATAGTCAATAGTGTTTTACATAACTAAGGAGTGTGAGTATGAGTGACGTGAAAGGCTACGCAGCGCTGGCCGAACAACTAACATCCCACGGTGTCGACGTGGCGCACGTCAAGACGGCCCTTAAGTCCCAACACATCGAGACGCCCAGTTGGGGCTATGCCAACAGCGGCACGCGCTTTAAGGCCTTTGCGTGGCCCGGTGCCGCCCGCACCACCCGTGAGAAGCTCGATGATGCTGCCATGGTCCATCGCATGACCGGTATTGCACCATCAGTGGCCGTGCATATCCCGTGGGACAAGCCCGAAGACGGCGATTATGTGGCCATGTGTCAGTATGCCGAGTCACAGGGGATTGTGATTGGGGCAGTCAACCCCAACGTCTTCCAAGACGACCAGTACCGACTCGGCTCGCTCGGCCACCCCGATCGTGGCGTGCAAGAGCAGGCGCTCGACCACCTGATTGAGTGCTGCGATATCATGACCAAAGTCAAAAGCAACGCCCTCAGCCTATGGTTTGCTGACGGTACCAACTACGCCGGCCAAGACAGTCTGCGTGGGCGCAAACGGCGCTTCGAAGAGGGTTTGACGCAGGTTTACAAGCACCTACCGACCGGCGGACGCATGCTCATCGAGTACAAATTCTTCGAGCCAGCCTTCTATAGTACCGATATCCCCGATTGGGGTACTGCCTATGCCTGGGCACTCAAACTTGGGCCACAGGCGCAGGTGCTGGTCGACTTGGGGCATCATGCCCAAGGGGTCAACATCGAGCAAATTGTGGCGTTTTTGCTCGACGAAAACCGCCTCGGTGGCTTCCATTTCAACAACCGCAAGTACGCCGACGACGACCTGATTGTGGGTACCACCAATCCGTACGAACTCTTTTTGATCTACAACGAATTGACCGGTGCGGCGCTAGGGAGTGACGAGCCAGCCCGCAGTTGCGCCCAAAACGTGGCTTATATGCTCGACCAGAGCCACAACATTGAAGGCAAAATGCTAGCGATGATTTATTCGGTCATCAACTGCCAAGAAGCCTACGCTAAGTCATTGTTGGTGCCACGCCAGGCCCTTGCCGAGGCCCAGCAGGCCGGTGACGTGCTGGGTGCCCACCAGTTGCTCAGTGACGCCTACCGTACCGATGTGCGCCCGCTCTTGGCCCAGGTACGGAGCGAGATGGGCGTCCCGACTGATCCGGTGGCGGCGTTTAAGGCGAGCGGGTATGAACAGAACGTGGCCGCCGCGCGTGGGTTAGCTGCGACATCAGGTGGATTTCAGTAAGCGCGTACCTTTTTTGCCTTGTCGCACGGTAGAGCTGAAAACTCGACGTGCGATGAGGTGCAATGATGGATCGGCGAATTCTTGTGGTTGCCTGGGAGATGCAGGCATCTTGCGAAGTCCCTTACGAACAGTTACAGATGATGACAGAGGCGCTCCGGCTGAGTGTATGGCGTGTCGGCTGTTTGGCGTTGGCCTGTCGCGTCCGGGCGGCGCACGTGCGTATGGTGATTGAGTGTAATGGCACGCATTCGCCAGAACACCTGATTGAATGGGTGCGTGCGGCCGCGCGCTATGCGGTTACATGCTACAGCGGATGTATGCCACCATGGGCTGAGACCTATGAGTGGCATTGGGTGACGCGTGAATCTGCGGGGCAAGAGATTATGGCGTGCTGGCGCGAGTAATTGAGAGGGGTTGGTGTGATTTCTGTTCTCACCACTCATGTATTAATATCCGAATGTTCGGACATACATGCTATAATGGTAGCAGTCAAGAGGCGACCCAAGCAGTGGTATGATGGTGGCGTCCCGCACACATACCAGGAGGAACGCAAAGATGCGTCGATCGTACGTAGTAGATACGACACACAGCCCAGGTGCACTGCTTAAGCCAGTGGCCTTAGAGGGCGTGCAGTTGCGCGATCAGTTTTGGGCGCCACGAATTGCCACCAACAACACCGTGACGTTGCCGTCACAGTATGCGCATTGTGAAGATACCGAGCGCATTGCGAACTTTAGACGGGCAGCCGGACGTGAGGCAGGTGAGTTTGTCGGCTTGTTTTTCAATGATTCAGATGTGCACAAATGGCTTGAGGCGGTGGGCTGGAACGATGCAATCAGCGATGCGCCGGCGTTGCAGATTATCCGCGATGCGGTTGTCAACGACATTGTGGCGGCGCAAGATGTAAATGGCTATTTGAACTCATACTTCAGCAAAGAGCGCATTGTTGAGCGCTGGACCAACATGGATCTGCACGAGATGTATTGTGCAGGTCATTTTATTCAGGCGGCAATTGCCATTTATCGCACCAGCGGCACCCAAACGGCTCTTGATGCCGCCTGCCGGTTGGCCGACCATCTCGACGCCACCTTTGGGCCGGCGAGCGCGGGCAAGCGCGAGACGAGCGATGGCCACCCCGAGATTGAATTAGCCTTGGTCGAGTTGTACCGCACCACGCGCGAGCCACGCTATTTGCGCTTGGCTGACTTTTTGTTGACGGTGCGTGGCCACCAAAAGGTAGGAACCAAACCGTTTGATCGCTTTGATGCTGCCTATCACCAAGATCATCTGCCGTATCGGGATCTGCATGAGGTGGTCGGGCATGCGGTGCGCATGCTGTACCTCGCTGCCGGTGCGACAGATTTGTGGCTTGAGACGGGCGATGCCGCGCTCAAGCGTGCCATTGATGCGCAGTGGCAGAACATGACGCAGAAGCGCATGTACGTCAGTGGCGGCATTGGCTCGCGCTGGAACGGTGAGGACTTTGGGGTTGATTACGAGCTACCCAACGAAACCGCCTATACCGAGACGTGTGCGGCGATTGCCTCGGTGATGTGGAACTGGCGTTTGCTCCAAGGCACGGGCGAGGCCCGCTATGCCGATTTGATGGAGTGGACGCTCTACAACGCCGTGATGCCCGGGTTGTCACTCAGCGGCAATGAGTACTTTTATCAGAATCCGCTCGCCAATGACGGTAAACACCGGCGTTCGCCGTGGTTCGGTTGTGCCTGTTGTCCCCCCAATGTGGCACGGCTCTTGGCGCAGTTCGGTAGTTATGTGTCGAGCGTCGATGCTGATTCGCTCTGGATCCACACCTACGTTCAGGGCGATATTAATGTTACTGGACACGGACTCGAGGCAGCGGTACAGGTGACAACTGAGTACCCGTGGGATGGCACCGTACGCATCAAAATAGTGCAGGGCGGGCAGTACGGCCTCAAGTTGCGCATCCCCAGTTGGGCGAGTGGTGCCACGGCAACCGTGGCTGGGGTACGCCAACTCGCCACACCGAATTCCTACTTCAACGTGCGGCGGGCCTGGCAGGTCGGTGACGAGGTGGTGTTGCAGTTGCCGATGACGCCGCGCCTGATTCGCTCGCACCCGGCGTTGGTGCATACGGTGGGTCGTGTGGCGGTGGCGCGTGGGCCGATGTTGTACTGTGTTGAGCAGGCCGATCACGGAGCGAGCGTGGCTGGATTGCATCTTGATGTGTCAACGAACTGGCAAGTGGTTGATGGTACGGCCGAGCTCGGGCATCACAAAGTCTTGAAGGCACGGGGTACGCATGTCACCACTACTGATGACCAGCTGTACGCGGATTGGCGCCGTGATGCAGGAATGCCAGTCAATCTGACATTGGTTCCATATCATCTGTGGGCGAATCGGAGTCCAGGTGCGATGAAGGTCTGGTTGCCGTTGGCGTAGGAGGAGTCGAGGCATGTTTGTTGGCGTTGATCTAGGTGGCACCAAAATCGCCTATGCGCTGATTGACCATGTGCAAGGGCAGGTGTTAGCGCGGCGTGTGGCTCCCACTGATTCGGCCGAAGGCCCCGAGGCGGTGCTCGCACGCATGGTTGCTGATATCCGTCAGGTGGTGGCCGATGCCGGTGTTGCACTGACCGATGTGCGCGGGATTGGTTGTGGGGTGCCCGGCGTGTATGACGACGCCACGGGACACACGCTCTTTCTGCCCAATCTGGTGGGGACGTGGCATCAGGTGCCAGTAGGACCAACGCTAACGGCCGCCTTGGGTATCCCAGTATGGCTCATCAATGATGCACGGGCGTTTGTTTTGGCCGAGGCGGCATATGGGGCTGGGCGCGGTCAACAGAACGTTGTCGGCTTCACCATTGGTACCGGCATTGGCGGTGGTGTGGTGATTCATCAGCGTTTGTACATGGGTCTTGACGGAACGGCTGGCGAGTTTGGTCATCAGACGTTGGCGCTTGATGGTCCGCAGTGCGGCTGTGGCAATTACGGCTGTCTCGAGGCGTTTGCCAGTGGTACTGCTATGGTGACTCAGGCGCAGGCAGTGATTGATGCCGGGCAGGCACCTGATTTGGCACGACGTATCGCGGCAGGTGCGCATTTGACGCCCAGCCTAATGGCTAGTTGTAGTGATATCGCAGTGCATCAGGTATTGGCACAGGCGTATCAGTATTTGGGGGCCGGGGTCGCCAACGTGGTGTCGCTGTTTAGCCCGCACGTGGTGGTGCTTGGTGGCAGTGTGGCCCAACTGGGCGAGCCGCTGTGTGCGGCGGTGCGGCAGGTGGTGCAGCAGCGCTGTCGGGCCACGCCGGTTGATCGCATTGCAATTGTACCGGCAGCACTCGGTGGTGATGCAGGGGTATTAGGAGCAGCAGTCTGGGCAGCGCAGCGTAGTGGTGCCGAGGATGTGCGTGTATTGACATAAAAGCCAAAGGAGCTGGCATGGAAATTCGTTATCAGCCGCAAAATCCAGTGACATACCGGCCACACATTGCGTTGATTGGCTGTGGCGGGATTACCAAGAGTCATCTGACAGCATACAAGGCGGCCGGGTATAACGTCGTTGCGTTGTGTGATATTGACGAAAGTCGTGCCCGTGAGCGTCAACAGGAGTTTTATCCGGACGCACAGATTTACACAAGTGCCGCAGATGTATTGCGCCGTGGCGATATCGAGGTGGTTGACATTGCCACGCACCCGGCTGACCGCATCCCGTTGATTGGGGCGGCCATCGAGGCCGGCAAGCACGTGCTCAGCCAAAAGCCGTTTGTGCTCAATCTTGATGACGGCGAGCGCCTCATCGAGTTGGCTGATAAGCGCGGCGTGAAGTTGGCAGTCAACCAAAACGGTCGCTGGGCGCCGCATGTGGCGTACATGCGCCAGATGATTGCTACAGGCCAGGTTGGGCAGGTCAGCAGTGCCGATTTGGCGATTCAGTGGAATCACAATTGGGTGGTGGGGACCGTCTTTGACGGAATTGATGACCTGATTCTGTATGATTTTGCGATTCACTGGTTTGATATGTTGACGTGTTACTTTCCCAATCAAACAGCCGAGCGTGTAGTGGCCTCGGTGCGGCATACGACGAGCCAAAAAGCACGGCCGCCGTTGTTGGCGCATGTGATGGTGGAGTATGCCAATGCACAGGCGACGTTGAGCTTCAATGCAGATGCGCGACAAGGGCCACGTGACAGCACCGTGATTGTCGGCGATACGGCGACGATGCACAGCGATGGGCCTGGGTTGGGCAATCAGACGGTGACGGTGTATCGTGATGGCCATGAGCCGGTGCAGCCAACGCTGGTCGGGTCGTGGTTCCCCACCGGCTTTCATGGCACGATGGGCGAGTTGTTGTGTGCCATTGAAGAACATCGTGAGCCGAGTAACAGTGCAGCGAATAATTTGACCAGTTTGGCGCTCTGTTTTGCGGCGATTCAAAGTAGTCGGGATGGCAAGGCGCATCGGTCGGGTGAGGTGCGGGGGATTT
>CAYZZI010000041.1:0-8052 GCA_964482795.1 uncultured Klebsiella sp. | reverse complement strand
ATTCAAAGTAGTCGGGATGGCAAGGCGCATCGGTCGGGTGAGGTGCGGGGGATTTGATGGGTGAATGGGGATCCAGCGGGGTGCGACTGCGGTCGCACCGAATCAACTGGTATAACAATCCACACACGAAAGGAATCGACGATGAAAACGTGGAAATTCGTAGGAATCAATTTCGATCATATGCACATGGGTGATTTGTTACGCAAGGTGAGCGAGCACCCGAATGCCGAGATTGCCGGTATTTGTGATGCTGATCCGGCTCGCATGCAGAGCGCCATCGACACCTTCAACATCCCGGCCAACAAGGTGTTCACCGATGTGCACGCTTGTCTCAAGGCCACCCAACCGGATGTGGCCATTATCTGCGCTGGCACCGCGTTCCATGCAGATTACGTCGAAATGGTGGCACCCTATGGAGTGAATGTGCTGGTTGAGAAGCCGTTTGCTGCCACGCTCGAGCAAGCCGATCGCATGATTGCTGCCATGCAAAAAACGGGCAAACAGATGATTGTCAATTGGCCACTGGCCTGGTACCCGCCGCACGTTACTGCCAAGCGCATGATCGACGAAGGTGTGATCGGTAAGGTGATTGAGGTGCATTACTACGACGGCAATCGTGGTCCACTCTGGCATGTGGCCGACAAAATCGAAGTCTCGCCCGAAGAGGTTGCCCGCCGCAAGAACGAGGCCTGGTGGTACAAAAAAGAGGCCGGTGGTGGCTCAATGCTCGACTACCTCGGCTATGGTGTGACACTTGGTACCTGGTACCACGGCGGTGATAAGCCAATCGAAGTCATGTGCATGGTCGACGAGCCGCTCGGGCTCGAGGTCGATGAGCATAGTATCACGGTGGCGCGCTACGCCAAAGGCCTCTCGAAGTTCGAGACGCGCTGGGGTGCATTCACTGACCCGTGGACGCATCAACCACAACCCAAGTGTGGATTTGTGATCGTGGGGACCGACGGCACGATTGCCTCGTACGACTACGAGGAGACGATTCGTGTGCAGACGCGCGCCAAGCCCGAAGGCTTTGTGATGCCGGTTGACACGCTTGTGTCACCGATGCAGGATCCGATTCAGAACTTCATTCATGCACTGAGCACTGGTGCGCCTGTGCATGGTCCACTGTCGATTGAAGTCTGCCGCATCGGCCAACAAATCGTTGAGACAGCGGTGCTGAGTGCCCAAACCAAAAAAGCCCAACTCTTAATCCCATAGGTATAAAAGGGTCAGTGCAAGGCCGAGCCTTGCACTGACCAGCTCATACGATTCATTCCCAGATCGAAAGGACATTCCATGACACAGGCTGATGCCGCCGAGCGCTATTTGGATGCGGCGGAACAGATTTTGCGCGATATCCGAGCAACGCAGTTGCCGGCGTTGCGCCAAGCGGCGCAGATATGTGCCGAGAGTATCGCCAAGGGCGGTTTGGTGCATTTATTTGGTACGGGGCACTCGCGCATCCCGGTAGAGGAGATTTTTCCACGCCACGGTAGCTTCCCCGGCTTTCATCCGATTATCGAATTGTCGCTGACCAATCATACACAAGTGGTGGGCAACAACGGCCAGCGTCAGGCGATGTACTTAGAGAAGTTGGAGGGGTTCGGTGAGATTATCCTGCGCAACTTCATCTTTGGACCGCATGACTGCATGATGGTCTTTTCGAATAGTGGAGTCAATGGCGTGGTCATTGATGTGGCACTCGGCGCCAAACAACGGGGTATGCCGGTGATTGGCGTGGTGTCGTTGGCGCATTGTCAGGGATCGCCTATCAAACACAGTTCGGGCAAGCGCTTGACGGATATCGCCGATGTTACGCTTGACAACTGCTCACCGCTCGGCGACGCCATGGTGGCGGTCGATGGGCTTGAGCACCCGGTTGGGCCAGGCTCGTCAATCGGGTACGTGGCTTTGGTCAACATGCTCAAGTGTGTGGTGGCCGACGAATTGACACAGCGCGGCCAGCCGCCGCTGGTGCTGACGAGTAGCACGTTGATTGGCAGCGCGGCGTCGGCCGAGTTGTTTGATCGTACATATGATGATTTTCGCGCACGGATTGCCCCACTGTATAGCGGGCGACGGGAGGACTAAATGAAGGGACATCCATTACGCACCACAGTTGTCGGCAGTTACCCGTTCCCGGCATGGCTCGAGCATGCGGTCGAGCACTTGGGTGATTTTGGGCGCGACGACATCGCCGAGATGCAGCGCGACGCCGCCATCGTGGCGATTTATGACCAGATGCAAGCTGGACTCGACGTGATTACCGATGGCGAGCAGACGCGCTTTGACTTTAATTTGTCGTTCTACGGTTATATCGAAGGCATCGCCCGTGAGGATGCTGGTGCGCGACGATACGGCCCGCCCGCCCACGATCAGCGTGGCAAGCACATGTTGATGGGCGAGCTCAAGGCGCCGCGTGGTTTGGGTGTGGTCGAGGAGTATAAGCGACTTGCTGAGTTAGCTCCCAAAGGGCCGACGCTCAAGGCCAGCGTGCCTGGGCCGTACACCTTGAGCGGCCGCTTGATTCCCAACGCCGATTATCCGGATCGCTATGCGTTGACCGAGGCCTTGTTGCCGATGGTGCAGGCTGAGTTGGTGGCGTTGGTTGAGGCAGGTTGTGAGGAGTTGACCGTCGACGAGCCGTCGATGAGCTGTTATGCCTACAAAGAAGACACTGCGCGGTTCGTTGATATTTTTAATCGGACGGTAGCGCCGGTCGTCGGCAAAACGCGGTTGTCAACCCACCTCTGTTTCGGCAATTTCAAAGGGCGGGCGGTGGGACCGCGCCAGTATGCGCCGATGTTCCCAGCGTTTTATCAGATGACGGTCGACGAGATTCATCTTGAGATGGCCAGCCGTGAATTCGCCGAACTTGAGGTCATTGGGCAGTTGGCGAATTATTACGATGTGGCCGTGGGGATTGTCGATGTCAAGAGTTATTACATCGAGACGCCGCAGGATATCGCCAATCGGGTGCGCGCTTGTCTGCAGTATGCACCAGCCGACAAATTGGCCTTTGCGCCGGATTGTGGCCTGAGTCAGACAGCGCGTTGGGCAGCCAAGCGCAAACTCGCAAATATGGTAGCCGGCGTCAAAATGGTGCGCAGTACGTTATAACGAAAGGAGCTCCTCCATGAACATCACCATGTTAGGGACCGGGTTAATCGGCCGGTTTTATACGATGACGTTACATAGTGGCCGGAGTCGTGACCGGGTGACGGCCGTCTATTCGCGTAGTCAGTCGAGCGTCGACGCGTTTGCTAAAGAATTCAATGTGGCGCATGCCACTACTGATATGCAGGCGGCCATCAACGACCCCAACACGCAGTTGGTGGTGATCGGTCTGCCTAATCACTTGCACGAGCAAGCCGTGATGGCAGCGGTGGCAGCCGGCAAGGGGATTTTGTGCACCAAGCCGCTCGGTCGCAATGCGGCCGAGGCCTATCGTATGTTGCAGGCGGTCGAGCAGGCTGGCCTGTTCCACGGGTATCTCGAGGATTTGACGTACACCCCCAAGACGCTCAAGGCGCTTGACTCGGTCAAAGCTGGGGCGGTTGGTACTGTGTTGTGGGCGCGTTCGCGCGAGACGCACCCGGGACCGCATAGTGCCTGGTTTTGGGATAAGGAGCAGTCAGGCGGTGGCGCCATCATCGACATGGGGTGTCATTGTATCGAGATTGCACGTAATTTTATTGGCAAAGATATCCGCCCGGTCGAGGTAATGTGCTGGGCCGACACCCAGGTGCACCCGATCGAGGCCGAGGATCATGCGGTCGGCATGGTGCGCTACGAGAACGGCGCCATGGGCCAATTCGAGGTGAGTTGGTCGTTCCGCGGCGGCATGGACTTGCGCGACGAGGTGGCAGGCACCGAGGGGACGATTTGGCTCAACCACTGGTTGCGCACGGGGTTCGAGATGTTCAGTGCGAATGGTCAGAATGGCTACGTGGCGGAGAAAGCTGAAGGGGATACGGGCTGGCTCTTCCCGGTGGGTGACGAGGTGGCCGCACTCGGCTACACGCCGATGTTCCATGACATGCTTGAGGCCTTTGAGCAAAAACGGGCACCGATGGAGACCTTTTATGACGGCTATGTAGTCAATGCCATCATGGATGCGGCGTATGCCTCTATCACCTCAAAAAAGTGGGAGCCGGTGCAGTTGGCCGAGTGGCGCGGGCGCACAGGCGTGCCCCATGTGTCAGTCCGGCGTGACTATGATGAGCACTATTTGCTGATCAAAGAAGAGTTGATGCCCGACGGCTCAACCAAGGTAATTTTGCGCCATAAGCAGACGGGTGCGCTTGAGCAACGGGTGCGCAAATGATTGAACCTCTGCAACGTGATGCAGCGTTTTTGGTGGATGTGACGACCACAATGGCACGCCGTATCGGCGTGTCGTTGTGGTGGTTGGGCCAGAGTGGGTATTTGATTGCATACGATGGGGTATGTATCGCAGTCGATCCGTATTTGTCGGATTCGCTGACGGCTAAATACGCCAACACCAACAAACCACATATCCGCATGGGGCATCGAGTGGTTGATCCGGCGTTGTTGAATATGGTCAGTCTGGTGACATCAAGTCATAATCATACCGATCATCTTGATGCCGAGACGATTGGGCCGATGATGCAGGCAAATCCTGCGCTACAGATGGTGTGTAGTCAGGCGAATGTGGCGTTTGCGGCGGAGCGTTTGGGCGTAGATGTGGCGCGGATGACCGGAGTGGGGCGCGGGAGTCCACTCATGCATGGGCCATTTCGACTGCATGTGATACCGGCTGCACATAACGCACGTGAGCAAGATGCAGATGGACATGAACGGTATATTGGTTTGGTGATTGAGGTGGGTGGTGTGACGATGTATCACAGTGGTGACACGTTGTGGTACCCCGAACTGGTGAGCGAGTTAGCATCATGGACAATAGACGTGGCGTTGTTGCCCATCAATGGTAACGACCCCGCACGTGGGGTTGCAGGGAATTTGAACGCCCACGAGGCGGTTGATTTGGCGCAACAAATCGGCGCAACGTTGTTGATTCCGTGTCATTATGATATGTTTACGTTTAATACTGTTCGTCCATCTGAGTGTGTGCACTATGCCACCCTGCGCGCACAGCAGTGTCGAGTGCTTCAGCTTGGTGAGCGGTTAGATGTGGTTCGTTGATAGGTATATTGTGAAAGTACCCCTCGCATGAGCAATCCGTCTCCGCAAGATCTCTCATCTCGTCGTATGTGGACACTTATAGGACTGACTGGAATCAACATTATCGTACAGCTCATTACGGCAGCAATAATCAAAGAATCAACGGTGCTCACATCTGCAGAGTGGCTCTTCCTTGTACTTGCGTATCTGGCAGTACTCGGGTTTAATGGAGTGCGTTTTGTAGTATGGGGTGTGATTCATCGGCAGTTTCCCATTGGTGTTGCCTATGCATCAACCGCACTCCTTTTTCCTGCAATTGTGTTCATGGCATATCTCTATGGTGAGACAGTCACCGTGAAACACGTCATTGGCGTACTATTGGTGATGATTGGTGTGGTATCGTTGGTTCGACAAGTCTAGAGAGGACGACTATGGCGTGGGTGTTCTTACTCGCAAGTGTTCTCTTTACCGTCCTTGGACAACTTGTGTACAAACAATATGGCATGAACAAACAGATGACGTGGTTACTGGGTGGGATTTGTCTGTTCAGTCTGGCTGTTCCGTTTACCATGTGGGCGGTTCGCGATTTGGGCATTGGTATGTTCTATGTTGGTTCATCGATTTCATACATGATTGCGCCGTTGCTTGGGCAATTCTTTTTCAATGAATCTGTCACACTGCGACAGTGGTCCTATTTTGGTCTGATTATGCTGGGAGTGATTGTCTACGCATGGTAACGGTAACTCCCTCTGCTGGCTGTGCGTGTGACACGTGCACCACGCCTCTTCACTCAGCCGTTAATTCGTCAGCCGATGTGCCAGTATTGGGAGTGCCTGTTTGAGGACGTCAATCGATCGTACGAACTCAGCCAACTCGATGTGTTCGTGCGGTGTATGATCGAGCGTCGAATCGCCTGGTCCATACGCAATAATCGGGCACTTCCAGATGGGTCCGACCACGTTCATGTCGGCGGTGCCTGTTTTGAGCAGATAGCCTGGTTGCCCGCCACATGCGCGAATCCCCTGCACAAAGGCATTGGCCGCTACGTCGCTTCGTGGCGACTGCCAGGCAGGTGAGACATCGCGGAAGAGCAGGGTGGTGTGTGCATCGCCCAATCGCCCAATGTCATGAATGAACTCCCACGGCGGGCGTTGTGGTGGCAGCCGAATCCCGACCACCGCGTGCGCCCAATCGTTGAGTCCATCACTGCCCGAAGCAATATGTCGGAGTGATGGCAGGTATTGATCAAACAGCCGCGGTTTGTCGGCGTTATAGGTGGCGCAGTAGCGCTGAATCGCTTGCCACACGGCCATACAGCGCTCGGGGGCTGACTGCTCGGGCCCCGCACTATGCGCACTCCCTTGACGCGTGGTGATATCGAGCAGGACGCGCCCTTTGTAGCCGAGGGTGACCCGATCCCACCCACTTGGCTCGCCGATGATACAGGCGTCGGGTTGGTAGCGTTGCGATGCATAGTGTGCCCCGCGCGAGGTGGCGTACTCCTCCTCGACCGCCCCAATCAGCGTCAGGCGAAAGGGTAACGCGCCCTGTTGCATCAGGGCTGTGGCAGCGCCAATGAACGCCACAAATGGCCCTTTTGCATCGACACTGCCCCGGCCGTACAACTTGCCGTCGCGTAGCTCGACCGGCACATAGCCGGGGGCTGTGTCGATGTGTCCGAGGAGCACAATCTCGGGGCCGTGGCTGCCAATCTGGCCAATCGCATTACCCACACGGTCGACATAACTACGCATGCCGCGTTCGTGCATTGCATTTACGAGGAAGTGCGCCACAGCTGACTCGTGGGTTGATGGGCTATCGATGCGAATAGCCCCTTCGAGTAAGGCAATATCGGGGTGGGTGGTCATGCCAGCACCTCGGCCACAATGGTGATGACCTGGTCGATTTCGGCATCGCTGATAATCAGTGGCGGCAACAGGCGCAACACGTTGGGGCCTGCAGGCAGGGCCAAGACGCCGCGCTCCATTAAGGCGACGAGCGTGGGCTGTACGCGCTCTTTGAGCTCGAGGCCAATGAGGAGCCCACGCCCACGAATCTCACGCACTTTACTGAGATTGCGCGCGGCGAGTTGCTCCATGATGTAAGTACCCTTACGGGCAGCCTGCGCCGGTAGGTCGTCGTCAATCATGGCTTTGAGGGTGGCGCGGGCGGCGGCGCAGGCCAGCGGATTACCCCCAAAGGTTGAGCCGTGGCTGGCCGGCGTGAAGCCACCGAGTGACTCGTGAATGGCAATCGCACCCATCGGAACGCCGCCGGCGATTGATTTGGCCAGAATCAACACCGCCGGGGTGATGCCGTCGTGCGTGCAGGCAAAGAGTGACCCGGTGCGCCCGAAGCCAGTTTGAACTTCGTCGATGAGCAAGAGGGCGCCGTGGCGGCAACAAATCGCTTCGGCGGCCTTGAGGTAGCCTGGATCGGCCGGCCGGACGCCCCCCTCGCCCTGGACTGGCTCAAGCAGTACGGCCGCCGTCTGGTCGTTGACCGCCGCCTCGAGCGCCTCGATTTTGTTGAAGGGCACGTGGGTCACACCCGGGATGAGCGGCTCGAACGGCTCGCGGTATTTGGGCTCGTAGGTGGCCGAAAGCGCGCCCATGGTGCGCCCGTGGAATCCGCGCATCGCCGCCACAATATTGCTCCGGCCGGTATGCAGACGGGCAAACTTGATGGCGGCTTCGACGGCCTCAGTACCCGAATTACACAAAAAGAGCCGCCCCATGCCGGCCGGTAGGGCGGCACCGAGTTCGTCGAGATAGGCGGCGCGCTGATCGTTGTGGAAGATCTCGGGGCAGTGCAAGAGCGTCGCTGCTTGGGCCTGAATGGCGGCCACGACAGCCGGGTGACCATGCCCCAAATTGGCAGAGCCTTGGCCGCCGACGCAGTCGATGT
>CAYZZI010000040.1:0-28702 GCA_964482795.1 uncultured Klebsiella sp. | reverse complement strand
TGGCTCTACCCGGTCACCCAGGGGGCCACCACCATGTGGGAGCGCTGGGACTCGTGGCACCACGAGTTTGGCTTGCAGACTCCGACGATGAATTCGTTCAACCACTTCGCCTACGGGTGTGTGGGCGACTGGATGATGCGTACCATGGTAGGGATTTGTGATCACCCGGATCACCCCGGATTCCGCGTGGCCTTGATTGCCCCGCAACCGGGTGGCGACATTACCACGGCGAGTGGCAGCTACAACTCGCAGTTCGGCACCTACAAGGCCAGCTGGAAGCAAAAGGGCTCCCACTTTACCTTGAGCGTCACTGTCCCAGTCGGCTGCGAGGCTGAAGTGCGCTTGCCTACCAGTAACCACAAGTCAATTCGCCTTGACGGCCAAAAGGTCCCCCACACCGACGCCATCATTCTCGGATCGGGAGCGTACGAGTTCACCTGCACCCTCTAAACACCAGACGCGCCCCATGACTCTTGAGTCATGGGGCGCGTTTCGTTACCCATGTGTCACGCGTTATGTTCTACACTCGTGGCATCAACGTCTGAATCACCTGCGTATACACGTTGCAGCAGGCCACAATCGAGGGCAAATTGACCCATTCGTTGCACTGATGGAAGTCACCGCCATCCGGGCCGTATAACAATGTCGGTATCCCCGCCAACTCAGCAATCAAATTGGCGTCGCTTACCCCCGTCGAATGCGCCAACTGCGGCTGCATGCCCCATTCGGCCACATACGCCTGCACCACTGCCTGGACCAACGGGTGCGCTGGCGCAATCTCAAACGACGGATAGTACGGCGGTGGCGTGCTCAACTCAATGCGTGCCGGTGATTTGAGACCATCAACCACGCCTTGCATCTGGGCCTTGACGCTCTCGCGGTTCTCGCCCGGCACAATCTGGCGTGAGACGAGAATCTCTGCCCGTTCAGGCACTGTCACCACATACTGCGCACTGCCACTCAAAAACGACAGCACCGATTGAGATGCCGGGATACGCTCATGCGTGCCCAGTGGCAACTGATCGACGCCTACCACAAACCGCGAGCCCTCGCTGGCCGCATTAATACCCTGCCACGGCATAAAACCATGCGCAGCCTTGCCAATCACGTCGGCTTTGACCAACACCTTGCCGGCGGCACCAATGCCAATCTTTGGGTGATATGCCTCGGCCACAATACAAAAGTCCGCTTTGATGCCTTGTTCAATCAAGGCATTGGCACCGACCGAGTAGGCCTCTTCGTCGACGACGGCACTCATAATCAGCGTGCCACTCCAGGCGTCACGGTGTCGGTGCAGCTCGCGCGTAACCAGCATGATTGCCGCCATGCCCGACTTCATGTCGCACGCGCCGAGCCCGTACAAACGATTGCCGTCGACTCGCCCTTGCCACGGATCGCATTCCCAACCTTCGGCGGCAAGCACGGTATCGGTGTGGCCGTTGAGCATCAGCGTCGGGCCAGCTCCGTTTTCGATGCGTACAACCACATTCGGCGCTGCAGATGTGGGCCACACCTCAGCGGTAATCCCTTGTGCAGCAAACCAATCCACGACATATTGCTGAACTGCATGCTCAGCCCCAGGATAACTCTGAATCGCCACCATGGCGCGCGTCAAAGCCGTGGCCTCGGCTACCTCATATCGTAGTGTCATGTCAACTTTCTCCATCAAACACCAAACGGGTGCCAGCTACTGACACCCGTTGCAATGCCCCAAATACACTACAAATCTTTGCCCATGAACGCCATCAAGGCCCGGGTATACACCACACAACAGGCAGCAATCGACGGCAAATTGACCCATTCGTTACATTGATGGAAATTGCCGCCCGTCGGACCATGATTCACTGACGGAATCCCTGCTAATCCATTGAACAAATTAGCATCACCCACACCAGTCGAATACGTCAACTCTGCCTCGCGGTGGTGCACCACCCGGTAGGCCTCTTGCATCACGTGAATCAACCGATGCTGTGGGTCAATATCATATGATGGATAATACGGCGGCGGTGTACTCAATTCAATGCGTGCTGGCGATTTGAGTCCATCGACAACACCTTGCATCTGCGCCAAGACGCTCTCCTTAGTCTCGCCCGGTACTATCTGACGTGACACCAAAATCTCTGCACGTTCGGGGATTGTCACCACGTACTGCGCACTACCACTCAAAAACGACAGCACCGATTGCGACGACGGGATACGCTCGTGTGTGCCCAGTGGCAATTGGTCGACCCCTACGACAAACCGCGAGCCCTCACTGGCCGCATTGACGCCCATCCATGGCATAAAACCATGTGCCGCCTTGCCAATTACATCGGCTTTGACCAACACCTTGCCGGTAGCGCCGAGTACCAACCCTGGCATCGGCTCACTAACAATACAATAGTCGGCTTTGATGCCGCTTTCGATCAGGGCGTAGGCGCCAACTGAGTAGGCTTCTTCGTCAACAACCGAGCTGAAGATGAGCGTGCCGCTCCAGCGATTTTTGTGGCGGAACATCTCGCGCGTCACGAGCATGATCGCAGCGACACCCGATTTCATGTCGCAGGCCCCAAGCCCATAAAAGTTCTCGCCGTCGATTTTGCCGACAAACGGATCGCACTCCCACCCTTCAGCCACGAGCACGGTATCAGTGTGGCCATTAAGCATGATGGTCGGACCATCACCGTTTTCAATCCGCACGATTATATTCGGGGCAGTCTTAGTTGGTTGAATCTCGGTAGGAATATGATACTTCGCAAACCAATCAACGATGTACTGCTGCACGGCATGCTCTTCCCCTGGAAAGCTCCGAATTGCCACCAAAGCCCGCGTCAGCTCCGTCACTTCATTCAGATCGTAGTGAATCATCACACCCTCCTATGCAAAGCCCCATCTGTGGCACTACTATAGCACGCATCATCACCCAACAACGTCTCTTTCATTTTTCATTTTTCATTTTTCATTTTTCATTTAAAAACCCTTTCACCATCTTCATGTATGCCACTGGTGACTCACGACGAATACAATGCCCTGCATCCCGAATCAAGCCTACTTCAATATGTGACGACAATCTCCGCGCCAGCGCCGCTGCCTCGGCCGTGACCAAACCACCACGGGCCGGATTAGAGACAATCAGTAGACTCGGGACGGTAAGGGCTTTCAGCAAATCCTGCCACGGATTAAAATGACGCGGGCCAAAGTGTTGCGCCTTGGTGGCAAACTGCTGTTTCGATTCAGCCCAGGCTACGAGCTCCTCAGCGCGCCAAGTCGGATTTTCTTTGATACAGCGCATCACCAACTGCTCGAGCGGCATCCCTTGCATCTCACCGAGCCAACGCATCATCCCTTGGCGAATCTCCTCGACACGCGCAGTCGATTGCTCGGGCTCTTGCATAATAAACGGCGGATCTTCGAGAATCGCAGCCCGAATCTGATCACCCAAATCAACGGCCACCTGCAGCGTTGTATTGGCCCCCATCGAATGCCCCATTACAATCGGGCGATCAAGACCGAGCGCCGCAATCAGATTGGCCACATCACGCGCTTGCGCCGGATTGCCGTTACTTACCAGCGACGCGTCGGAGTGGCCATGTGCCCGTGCATCAATCAAAATCACATCATATGCATCAACAAAATGCTGGGCAAACGCCTGCCAACAGGCCCCACTATCCGAAAACCCGTGCGCCATAATCAACGGCACGCCTGTCCCTTGGCGATAATAGTGAATTTTGACATCTTCGGACTGAATAAATCCTGTCTGCCACGTCATGATGCGCTCCTTGTTGTGTACGGTGTGCCCACATCATACACCCAATTCCACCACGTTTTCGCCTGTTTTCTACCTTTTCTGCAAAAATCCAGCCCGCCCGCATACCACGACGGCATCATCATCTCATGCCGCGTCTCAATGCTTTCTCACACAAAAACAGCCCACCAGCTCCCTGATGGACTGTTTCTTTTTCTCTTTGTTTGAAAGTCACTCCGCCCGCACTCAACCACGGCATCATCATCTCATGCCGCGTCTCAATGCTTTCTCACACAAAAACAGCCCTCACTACTCACGCACCAACCACGGCACGAGCAAATCATGCAAATCGACAGGCAGGAGCACCGGCTTCATCGTTGCACGCTGCACCACAATATGACTTGTCATACCTTCGACACACGTCGCACCTGTCTCGTGGAGCAGTACGCGATACCGAAATGCCATTTGACGGCTCTTGAGAGCAATCAGCGTCGTTTGCACCTCTATCAGATCATCAAAACGTGCTGGCGACCGGTAGCGCACCTGCAAATCAGAAAGCACTACCAGCAATCCACGCGCCTCGATGTCACCATATGGCGCACCAGCTGCGCGCAGTAAATTGACACGTCCGACTTCGAGCCATGGCACATAGGCGGCGTGATGCACCACACCCATTGCGTCTGTTTCGGCATAGCGCACGCGCAGTTGTGACCGATGGACAGCTAATTCTGACGCCATAGCGGCCCCTCATTCGTCAATTCAACCACAAGTGCATCTTGCGCATGCAAAGCGGTCAGATACGCCGATATGCCTGATGCAAATACCGCATACTGCGCAAGCGCACTCGATTGCAACTCCAAGCGCTGTTGCACACGTGCGACAATCTGCTGGAGTGATGCAGGAATCGCACACGCCTCACGCACCAACGTCATCCCCTGCGCGACGGCGTCACGATTGGCGGCTAATGTCGCATCAATCGTCTCGGGCGTTTGCAATTCACCGTGACCTGGGATCCAGTGTGTCACGTCGAGTGCCCGCACCACAGCAAACGACCCTACTTGGGCGAGCACATCGTGCGCATACGGCAGGCCATATTTGTTCAGCACTGCAGCACCAAAGAAGCCATCAGCCGCAAAGCACACATCGTCAACGACCACTGCCACCTGTGCCAAACTATGTCCAGGAATGGCCACAATCTGCATCGTTACCGACTCAATCGTCAACGCACCTGGTTCAATGCGATGATGTACTACCGAAGGCGTCGCCATCACAAACCGGTTGCGCAATGGCGCGATGGGCGCAGCGCCGTACGACAAATAACTCGGTTCGAGATAGGGATCCTCAATAAACGGCGCTTCGCGACGAGGTGCGTAGCACACAAGACTCGGTATGTTGCGTTCCAAGTAATCATTCCCACCCACATGATCGGCATGATGATGTGTGAGGAGCGTGGCCACAATTTGCAATCCAGACGCGTCACATGCACGACGCAACAGGCGGGCGGCTTCTTTGTCAATCCCTGTGTCTATAGCAACGGCGCGACCAGGAGCAGACACAACGATGCCAAGATTATTGGTACCAGGCAGATACGCCACACGCTCATTGAAGAACTGTAATCCTGTCATTGATGCCACACAATCATGACCGTCGGTACAGGCGCAAGCAGCGATACCTGTCCCGATTCACCATCGGCCGGTATAATTGCCTGCAACTGCAATACTACGCGCAAAAGTTGTGCCACATCAATCCCCATCGTTGCAGGCTCTTGCGTCAAGATTTGGAAGACCCGTTGCAGAAGACGCCGTGGCGATGAGATAAACCCATCATGCAACTGCATGACTGCATTTGACAATTGCACATACGCTTTAAGCTCGTCACGTCGCTCAACAAACCACAACTGCTCAAACACGAGTAGGGCATCTCGCCATTGACCACTATTAAAGTGTGCTACAGCACGTTGGAGCTCATCATTTGTCTGAATTCGTATTCGAGGCATCATGTTGTCGCTTAAATTCCTCAGCGTGTTCTGCGGCTTTCTGACGGATTTGCACGGCCTCACCTTTCAGCGCTGCGCGAACCAAATAAAATCCAGTCACCGCGAATAAAATGAACGCCGCACCCGCAACAACTGTTTGGTCAATAATTTCGATCTGAAGATAGCGCATGATACCGTTAACTGCCAAGATTGTAGCCGCACCAGATGCACTCAAAAATGCTTTACTCCGATTTGGCTGATTATTGGTGCGCGCAACTTTTGAGAGGCGTGCCAAAAAAAACATGGCAAACACACTCAATAATAGTGAAAATGGATTTGTCTCCATGCAAACTCCTTTTATATACCCTCTTTAATTATAGCGGTAAATCATCTATCCTTCACCTCGATACTGAAGTGCCTCAGCCACGTGCTGCGCATTAATCGATGTGTCGTTCGCCAAATCCGCAATTGTCCGAGCCACACGCAGAATGCGAAAATACGCGCGTGCGGATAACTGTAACTTTGACGTGGCCAACTCAAGCAGGCGCGCACCAGGCGCATCTGGTTCTGCAAAGCGCTTCAGTAACGACCCTCGTAACGACGCATTATCACATCCCTGACGGGCAAGCTGAAGTTCTCGTGCAGTAATTACACGTTGTTGAATTGTCGTAGAAGACTCACCATAGCCCACACCTAATAGTTGATTGACTTCGATGCGCGGCATGGCCAAGTGAATGTCAATACGATCCAAAATTGGTCCACTTATGCGCCGTTGATAGCGATCAACCACGAGTGGCGTACACGTACAACTCCGATCTCGATCACCACGCCATCCACATGGACAGGGATTTCGCGCAGCAACAAGCATAAAATCTGCTGGCATCAGCATTGAGCCGTGCGCACGACTAATCGTTATATGACCATCCTCGAGTGGCTGCCGCAACACGTCTAACTTCGTGCCAAACTCAGGAAATTCGTCGAGAAACAGGATGCCGTGATGCGCCATGGTAATCATGCCAGGTCGTATCTTGCCGGCACCTCCTCCGACCAAACCAGCGAGTGAGGTTGTATGGTGTGGTGCACAAAACGGCCGCACACTTGGCATACGCCCGCTTCGCCCTAACACACCCGCCACGCTGCGAATTTTCGCTACTGTCAGCGACTCGTGTGACGTGAGTAATGGCATGATGCCCCATAATGCACGTGCGAGCATTGTTTTGCCTGAACCAGGTGCGCCGGTCATGATTATGTTATGTCCACCTGCGGCAACCACCTCAAGTGCTCGTCGTGCATGCTGATTGCCACGTACTTCGGCAAAATCAACCGCAGTTGGTTCGTCATCATCACCGGGTGGTTGGACTGGCTGATTGCGCGGTGGACGTACACCAGTTAATACATCGTACACATCGCGTAACGATGTACATGGCCATACGACAATCCCATCAACCAAGTATGCTTCTGCTGCAGATGCCGCTGGAACCACCACATGCGAAACACCTGCATCACGAGCGGCAATCACCATGGGTAAGATGCCCTCCGTTGGACGCAAGCTCCCATTAAAGCTCAATTCGCCAAGAAACGCCACATCATCGAAGCGCACCTCAATCTGTTGTGATGCAGCCAAAATAGCGATTGCAATTGGCAGATCATACGCTGGACCAGCCTTGCGCAAATCTGCAGGTGCAAGACTGACAGCAACACGGCGCATTGGAAATTCGAAGCCCGAGTTACGAATGGCTGCGCGTACCCGTTCACGACTCTCTTGCACTGCCGTGTCCGTCATTCCCACAATTGCAAAAAACGGCAATCCAAATGCAATATCCACCTCAACGGTCACCGTTACACCGTCAAGTCCTCTGACTCCACAACTCATTGCACGCGCCACCATACTGTGCCTCCTGCGGTGGTAGGTATTCGCGTACTAGTACCGTTTTTCTAACACAAAAAGTGACACAAAAAACCGCACAAGTACGAAACTTGTGCGGCGTACTGCTGAACGTATCGGTTATTCTTCGGGGAGTTCGTCGTAATATGCAGATAAACCACTCACCATGGCCTGCACCAGCAGTGGCGTTGCAGATTCACTCATCAATGTCATGTACGCGTTATTTGCCAAAAGAACGGCTCCAGCCAATTCACCTTCGGCAACTAAATCAGGGAGAAAACGCTGTGATTGTTCGGCCAATGCGCGCCGAATACGAGCCGAAATAATCACTCCAATCGCGCGAATGATGTAATCAGTGAACGATTTATCATTTTCATCTTCCACAATTGGAGGTTCACCAATGCTGTCAATGACATCGGCGATGAGCCACCCTTCGAGGGCAAGTGCACGAAATCGGTCATGCCGAAAGAGTGCAAGACTCTGTTCGTGATATGCATCGAGACTTGTCAGTGATTCTTGGACTTGGTCACGTGAACGACGTGCTACTTCCATGGCATCACGGATTTTGTATGCTTCAGCTTCTGTAGGGGCGAGTTCGAGCCACGTACCGGCACACCGTGTGTACGCAGCATGCACATATGCCGTAGAACGACGAGCAGGACGAACAGGTGCTGACATGCGTTACCCTTTCACAATCGTATGTTGCCTTAAGTGTACTCAACACTCTCATTTCTGGCAAATCTGATACTTCTATAGCACAACAATTTACTACGCTGAGAGAGAACCGGCTACAATAGAAGTACATTCATCATACGGTGTACCTAAGGTACGCACGAAGGGAGCATCAATGTCTGCATCACCGATTCGCGAGACACAAGTCTCTTGTCCAAGTTGTCACTCCCCCATACGTGTTGGCATCGTAAGTTTCATCGATGCAGACATGTTCCCACAACTCAAAAACATCTTAATCGGCGGTCGTATCAACTCGGCATCTTGTCAATCATGCGGCACGCCCGTGATGCTTGCCGCCCCGTTGGTCTATCACGACGCCAATAAACAATTTTGTTTTGTCCATATTCCACAACAGATCTTAGCAAGCGCACAAGCCACAGACATGGAACGCTATGTGGGGAGTATCACGAATGCCTTGATGCAACAACTCCCACCCGATGCACCTCGTGGGTACTTACTCAACCCCAAACGCTTTTTGACCATGCAGACACTGGTAGAAGCGGTACTCGAAGGTGACGGCGTCACCAAAGAGATGCTTGAGGCACAACGCAAACGCGTTGATATTATCAGTCAACTTCTTGAGGCGATGATGCAAGGTGACGAAGCACTCCTTAAGGTGCTCGAAGCTAATCAAGCAGATATGGACGAGGAATTCACAGCGACGTTAAACGCCTTTGTTGAAGCGAGTCATGCGAGTGGAGACCCCGAAGGCATTCAACAACTCTCCGCGCTCCAATCCAAAATCGCTCAATTTGTTGGCGGCGAAAACATCACACAATACAACATCCTCATCGAAAAATTACTAGCCAACGATGACGCCGACGCACGCACACAACTCATCAAAACACATCAAGAAATCATCGACTACACCTTCTTTGACCTCATCACGAATCGCGTTAATGCGGCCCAAGATGCCGGCGATACGGCTTTGGCAGACTCAATAAATGCCATGCGCGAACATGTTTTAGCGCTCTACGAAGAAATTCAAGCCGGTTTGGAAGCCGCATACATACGGGCAGGTGCTCTCCTCGACAGCGTCTTTGGTGCAGAAGACATGGCAGCAGTGCTTCAAGAGCACCTCGATCAGCTCGACGAGGTGTGGGACATCCTTGTCGATGGACAACGCACCATGGCAGAGCGCGCTGGTGATCAGGCAAGTGCGGAGCGTCTCGCACAAATCATTGAACTCACCAAAACAATGAAAGAAGCAGCACTCACACCAGAAGATCGCATCGTGAATGCGCTCATAAACAGTGAAAATCCGACACGGTATATCCGTGAAAATATTGGCGACATCACCGGATCTGTGGTGAAGCAACTCAACGAGCTTGCTGAACTCTACGAAAGCAAAGGCAAGACCGACGATGCCGACAAAGTACGCCGCATCGCTCGTGAAGCGGGCGCCATGCTCTTTTAAATCTTCATCTGGGAACGCCGAAGCACTCTTCTTCGGCGTTCCCAGGGTGGCGGAGGTTACTCATGTCAAACTACCACATTCACCATCTCCAAGATATGTCAGAATTCCACGAGTTACTCCGCTTCGTTAGTCGGATGGCCATCCAACAAACTCCGTACGTCTATGCACTCCCCGGCGATCTTGATTGGTGGCGTCGTGCACTCAGTGATGAACAAATACGCAGCCAAATCACGATTTGGCGGCAGAACGATGTTATTGTTGGATTTGGCTGGGAGAGCGATGATCAAGTCGACACGATATACGATGACAGCGATCCGCACATTTGGCCATCAATTGTGGCACATTACGCAATGCCCACGTATCGCCATCTCACTATGTGGTCACTCCGTCGGCAGAAACAGCGCAACACAACCCTCGAAGCGCACGGATATAGTGCCGGTAACGCAGAACTACGGATGCATACTGTACGACCAAGTGACGCACCTCGTTACCTGCTTCCATCAGGATTCACCATACGGAGCGTGGAAGATTCGCTGATTGAAAGTCGAGTAGCCTGTCAGCGAAGTGCCTTTCAAAGTACAAAAATGACTCCTACGATTTACCAACGCGTCCGCACATTACCGAGTTACACCAGCCGCTGGGACCGCGTCATCGTTGATGAAGACGAGTGCGTTGTTGCGTTTTGCACGATTTGGCTTGATTGTAGGTCAAGAATTGCCTTATTTGAACCAGTTGGATGTCATCAAGCGTATCAACGACGCGGGCTCACACGTGCGCTGATTTGTCAGTCATTGCACGATTTATCTGCGGCTGGAGTATGTGAGGCACGCGTGATGAGTGTTAGCGACCAGCAGGCACCAGCTGTTCATCTGTATCGGCAATGTGGCTTTCAGTTGATTGATGAATTAGTGGCGTGGAGAGCGGAATAAAAAGTCAGTTCGTGGTACAATTCACGACAGTATATCAGTTCGGTGAGGAGCCATTGCATGAACTTGTGGCACGAATTAGATCCTGGGCCGAGTGTTCCTGAGGTCATCCACGTCGTTGTCGAAATCCCCAAAGGATCGCGCAACAAGTACGAGTTTCATAAGCGCACCGGCGCGTTTAAGCTCGACCGGGTACTCTATTCGGCAGTCCACTACCCAGGTGACTATGGCTTCACACCTCAGACGTTTTATGACGATGACGACCCACTTGATGTCCTTGTAATGACCAACTTGCCGACATTCACCGGTTGTATTGTGGAGGCGCGCCCAATTGGGCTGTTCCGCATGCTCGATCGCGGTGAAGCTGACGACAAGATATTGGCGGTCCTGCATTACGATCCGTTCTTTTCGGACTACACCGATTTCACCCAACTTCCGTCACACTACATCCGCGAAGTCGAGCACTTTTTCAAAGTTTACAAAGATCTCGAGGGTGGCCGTGTTGAACCAATCGGTTGGGACAGTGCCGAGGTAGCCAAGCAACGCATCCATTATGCAGTAAACCGGTACTGGGATATGCGCGCAGGTCGTGCCGGCAAAGCGTCGCACAGCTAGCGAGGTAGCCACTGACCAATCCATCCGCAATTGACCGTGATCAACGCACGGCCTATTCTGCAGGTGGTATCGTCTACCGATTCACGCACTCGACTATTCAGGTGGCCATGATTGCCACACACGGTGGCAAACGGTGGGGCTTACCCAAAGGACATATTCGTCGTGGTGAAACAGCAGAGGCTGCAGCACTACGTGAAATCGCTGAAGAAACGAATCTCCAAGGTGTGGTGGAACAACACATCACCACCATTGAGTATTGGTTTCGCGTGGGCGGGTTGCATATTCACAAGTATGTAGATGTTTTTTTGGTACGATACCTCCATGGTGACATTCGTCCTCAAGAGACGGAAGTCGATGATGCGCAATGGGTTGACATTGACGATGCCGTAGCGCGCGCTAGTTTTCAACGAGAGCGTGACGCACTGCAGTCTGCCAAACTCATCATTGGCCAATAAACAACCCCGCTACGACTGTGCAGTCGTAGCGGGGTTGTTGGTGTCATCGTACTAATCGACCGAACTCCCACCTGTCAAACTCGCACCAAGCAAGTCGCGATTGAGTCGTCCAATGAAGTGCAATCCAATTTCCTTCGGGCAAGCGGCCGAGCACTCGCCAATATTCGTGCATCCACCGAACCCCTCTGTGTCCATCTGCGCAACCATGTTGAGTACACGCGTTTTGCGCTCTGGCTGACCTTGTGGCAAAAGCCCGAGATGACTGACTTTGGCGGCCGTGAACAACATGGCGGATGCGTTCGGACACGCTGCCACACAGGCACCGCAACCGATACACTGCGCTGCATCGAAAGCCAAATCCGCACTCTCCTTAGCAACAGGCGTGCTATTCGCATCCGGTGCAGAACCAGTACCGGCCGATATAAAGCCACCAGCACGGATGATGCGATCAAATGAACCCCGATCAACGACCAAATCTTTGATAACAGGAAAAGCCTTAGCGCGCCAGGGCTCAACCGTGATTTCATCTCCATCCTTGAAGGAGCGCATGTGCAATTGGCAGGTGGTTGTTGCCTGCTGCCCGCCATGTGCATACCCATTGATGACGACACCACACGACCCACAAATACCCTCGCGACAGTCGTGATCGAAGGCGATTGCCTCTTCACCACGTGCAATTAACTGTTGATTGAGCACATCGAGCATCTCAAGGAACGACATATCAGGCGATACATGGTCAACGTGGTACTTGACGATGTTACCCTTTGTTTTGGCGTTCTTTTGGCGCCACACATTAACGGTGATTTTCATGCGTTACTACTCCCGTTGTCCTATTTGTAGCTGCGCGTAGCGAGCTTAACATTCTCGAACTCAAGATTCTCCTTGTGGAGGACGGCCTGGCTGGGATCACCCATGTGCTCCCACGCTGAGACGTAGCAGTACTCGTCGTCGTTACGCAAGGCCTCACCCTCAGGCGTCTGACTCTCTGCACGGAAGTGGCCACCACACGACTCGGCACGTTCGAGCGCATCGCGACACATCAACTCTCCCAACTCGATGAAGTCGGCCACACGACCGGCCTTCTCGAGCTCTTGGTTGAGTTCATCGCCACTGCCCAACACACGCACATCGTTCCAGAACTGCTCGCGCAACTCGGGGATGAGCTTGAGCGCATGTTTGAGCCCCTCTTCGGTGCGTGACATGCCACAGTACTCCCACATGATGTTGCCCAATTCACGGTGGAACGAATCAACGCTCCGGGTGCCGTTGATGTCGAGTATCTTCTGTGTGCGCTGCGTAACCTCATTCAAGGCTTCTTGCACGGCCGGGTGACTGTGATCGACCTTGTCGTAGCCACCTTGTGCCAGGTAGTTACCAATCGTTGACGGCAACACGAAGTAGCCATCTGCCAAGCCCTGCATCAAAGCACTCGCACCCAAACGATTGGCACCATGGTCAGAGAAGTTAGCTTCACCACCGACAAACAACCCAGGAATGGTCGACATCAAGTTGTAGTCGACCCACAAACCGCCCATCGTGTAGTGCACAGCCGGATAAATACGCATCGGCGACTTGTACGGGTTCTCACCGGTGATGCGCTCGTACATGTCGAACAAGTTGCCGTAGCGGGCACGAATAGCGCTCTCGCCGAGACGCTTGATGGCATCGCTGAAATCGAGATAAACGCCGAGACCTCCAGGACCAACCCCGCGTCCCTCGTCACAGACTTGCTTGGCCGCACGTGACGAAATATCGCGTGGCGCCAAGTTGCCGTAGCTCGGGTAGCGACGCTCGAGGTAGTAATCACGCTCATCCTCAGGGATTAGATGCGGTGCCCGGTTGTCACCAGCCTGCTTAGGGACCCAGACACGCCCGTCATTGCGCAATGACTCAGACATCAACGTTAACTTTGATTGATGATCACCACTGACAGGGATACAGGTCGGATGAATTTGTGTGTAACACGGATTGGCAAAGAACGCCCCACGCTTGTGCGCACGCCAAGCCGCAGTCACGTTACAGCCCTTCGCATTGGTCGAGAGGTAGAAGACGTTGCTGTACCCACCTGTGGCCAAAATCACTGCATCGGCCAAGTGTGACTCAATCTTGCCGGTCACCATGTCGCGCGTAATAATACCTCGGGCACGACCGTCAATCACAATTACGTCGAGCATCTCGGTACGCTCGTTGAGTTTGACCGTGCCCGCCGCAACCTGACGGCTCAACGACTGATAAGCGCCAATCAACAACTGCTGACCGGTCTGACCGCGCGCATAAAACGTACGGGCCACCTGCGCACCACCGAACGAACGGTTGTCGAGATAGCCGCTGTACTCACGCGCAAACGGCACACCCTGCGCCACACATTGGTCGATGATGTTGACGCTCAACTCGGCCAAACGATAGACGTTGGCCTCGCGTGCGCGGAAGTCGCCGCCCTTGATGGTGTCGTAGAACAAGCGATAGACGCTGTCGCCGTCGTTGCGGTAGTTCTTGGCGGCGTTGATCCCGCCTTGCGCCGCAATACTGTGGGCGCGGCGTGCGCTATCCTGATAACAGAACGCCTGCACGTTATAACCCATCTCGCCCAGTGTGGCTGCAGCCGCACCACCAGCAAGACCAGTGCCAACGACGATGATGGTATATTTACGCCGATTGGCCGGATTCACTAACTTCATCTCAAATTTGTGCTTGGACCATTTCTGCTCGATGGGCCCTGCAGGAATATTGGCGTTCAAGCGTGCATCAGTATAGGTCACCGATGATCGTGAATCCACTTGTGGCTTTGTCTCAATTGTCATACCATGTACTCCACTGTCACTAGTTGACGATGCCAAGGAGAACCGAAACCGGGACCATGGCGAATCCTAAGAACAACACAACGCCAGATAACACAGCCACACCACGGAACAATTTGTCAGATCGTCGATTATTCAGACCCAAGGTCTGCAGTGCGCTCCACACACCGTGATAAAGGTGTGTTCCTAATGCCGCTACCGCCACAATGTAAAATACCGCTGTTATCGGCTGAGCAGTAAATCCGATCACGACGTTGTTGTACGGCTCGCCGTACACAAATTGGGGATGCACCGCGCCTGTCGTAAAATGCAACAAGTGATAGACGACGAAGAACAAAATGGCAAGACCACCATAGCGCAACGTCATCGAGGCAAAACTGGCCTGCTTGGTGCGCTTCTTCTTGTAGGCTACTGGCCGCCCTGACACATCAAGTCGCGTCAGCTGAATGGCCATGAGCACATGCATGACGAGTGACACGAGTAACACGATGCGGATGACCCACAAAATTGTCCCCTCAGGTACTGCTGGATAGCCCACCTCTCGTAAAAAATGGGAGTAGTTGTTAAATGCTTCAGCCCCTTCGAAGATTTTGAAGTTGCCAATCATGTGGACGATGACAAAGCCATACCAGATGATACCCGATAGGGCCATGATGGCTTTTTTGCCGATCGTCGAGCGGTAGAGGGTTAACGCAGCCGCCATAGTTCATCCTTTTGTTGATGTGCCCACACGTTTTGCGTGTTAGGCCTCCCTGTAAGCGTTGCGATTATACGTCAAGTTACCCATTTTGTCTATTGACACATACAGAAGAATCGGTGATGCTATGTGGCATGACACAGATACAACACATCATCATACGCATCGTGAGCATCATCCTCTGCGCAAGTGGTGTAATACAAATCATCACGCCACGCATCCCCGTGTCACCGCAACTACCTCCACCATCAACGGTAACCACGCAATTTCTCAAAGCTGGAGTTCATACCCGACTTGCAGGAGTTGGTGATGAGCTGTTTATCGGCAATCAACTCGATTTGGTCTCGCAGATGGGTGCGCCATGGGTGGTCGAGCTATTTCCATGGGCATATGCACAGCCACGCTCGGCATATGGTTACGATTGGAAGGGGTTCGACCTCGTCGTCGCCCATGCCAAGCAGCGTGGCATTCGCATCATTGCGCGCCTCGATTTCGTACCGGCATGGGCAAGACCTGATAGCAGTAGCGATCGTTTGCTCTTACCGTATGCATATGACGATTATGTCAATTATGTAGTCGCGTTTGTCACACGCTACGCACCACACGGGATCATGCACATCAGCATTTGGAACGAACCAAATTTGCGTTTTGAATGGGGCGGTCGTCCACCTGACCCCGAAGCATACGCGGCACTCATGGCAAAGCTCTATCCAGCCGTGAAGGCCGTCAATCCTGACGTAATCATCATCGCCGGCAATCTGTCACCAGGACCATCATTGGGTGACAATGCAGAGGTGAGAATAAACGACCGCGAGTACACCGAGCGTTTTTTCGCTGCCGGCGGCTGGCAACACACCGACGCATGGGGCGTTCACGCCTATGGCGGGCAGTTACCGCCCGATGCAGCTCCAGATTGGGATGTAGTGAACTTCAGGCGGGTTGAGTTAGTGCGTGAGCTCATCTCGCACTACGGCAAGTTCCCGATTTATATAACTGAGAGTGGATGGAACGATCATCAACGCTGGCAACTGGCCATAACCCCCGCCCAACGCATCCGCTGGACGGCGCAGGCGTACCAAATGGCTGAGACATGGCCATGGATCGAAAGCATGGTCATCTGGCAGTTTGGGCTACCCGCACCGACGCGCACCTACCAAGATGGTTGGTTGATCGTGGCTGGTGACGGCACACCACGAGCGATTTTTTATGAATTGCAAAAAAAATTAACCGCCCGGCGATAAACCGGGCGGTCGGTGGTACCTACTTATTCACGCGTCCAGAAGAACTCTGCTTCGTCGTCGAAGTCGTCGTCCTCGTACTCTTCGATTTCGGGCTCAAACTCAATCAGCTGCGCATCATCATCAAGTGGAATGGCCGTGACAGTGCGCTTGTCAATCGGATTCGGCCGGCGCTTCTTCGGCTTGGCACCAGTCTGCGGATCGTGCTCCACACGGCTGCGGAAGACGATTTTGATGGGCGTGCCCTCATAACCAAACTTTTCACGTAGCCGATTCTCAAGATAACGGGCATAGCCCCAGTGAATCATCTGGCTATCGTTCGTAAAGAACAAGAAAACTGGCGGGTCAATTTGGGGCTGCGTGGCGAAGTAAATGCGCAAATGTGCACCCACTTTAATCGACGTCGGAGGATGATCGTGAATCGCCTGACGCAACAACATGTTGAGTTGCGAGGTAGAGACACGTTTGCGGCGTTCCATGGCAATTTGCATGGCTCGCGGCAATATCTGATCAACGCGTTGACCGGTTTTGGCCGAAATAAAAATAATCGGCGCATACGGAATAAACTTAAACGCCTCACGAACTGCCCGGGTATAGGCATAAAACGTCTCATCGTCTTTGATGACCAAGTCCCACTTGTTGACCAGAATCATCACACCCTTGAGCTCATTAAGAATCATTCCAGCGATGTGGGTATCTTGGGCGGTGATACCCTCTTCGGCATCAATCAAGAGAATCGCCACATCACTACGCTCAATGGCGCGCATGGTGCGCAACACGCTGTGCTTTTCGACACCGGGCTCAACACGCCCACGGCGGCGTACACCTGCCGTGTCGATCAACATGGCTGGTTGCCCATCAATATCAATCATGGTGTCAATCGCATCACGCGTCGTTCCGGGTATTGATGAGACGACACTGCGTTCTGAACCGACCAGTCGATTGAGAAGCGACGATTTGCCCACATTCGGGCGTCCGACAAGTGCGATGCGCACAATATCGTCTTGCTCATCCTCCATAACCGGTGGCAACAAGGCGGTGACGGCGTCAAGCACATCACCCGTACCTATGCCATGGTAGGCACTCATCGGGATAGGGTGGCCAAGATTTAGCGCATAAAACTCGACGGCGTCGAGGTTACGGGCGAGGCTATCAGCTTTGTTGGCAGCAAGCACCACTGGCTTGCTCGCACGGCGCAACAAGACCGCTACTTCATCATCGGCAGCCGTTATACCAGCAATCACATCTACCACGAAGATGAGTACGTCGGCCTCGTCAAGGGCAACTTTGACTTGCGCTCGCACTTGGCGCGCGATTTCTTCTTGGGGAGTGCCCTCCGTCAGATCATCGTGCTCAAAGAGCAAACCGGCCGTATCAACCACGGTAAACTGCTGACCGTTCCACTCACAATCGCCATAGAGGCGATCGCGCGTCGTACCCGGCAAGTCTTCGATGATGGCCTTGCGTTGGCCGATGAGACGATTAAAAAAGGTCGACTTGCCGACATTCGGCCGTCCAACCACCGCGACGATGGGTTTCATGCACGCACCTTTGCTTCTGCGCGTGTCAAAGCCTTGATGTAGCGTACCACCTCGTCTGGTTCACCCGCCATGACACACGTCACGCCACTCGCCTGAGAAATATCAGCGAGGGTCATATTGTCGATTGTCTTCTCACCCTTATGGTCAAACATGACGCGTGGCAGCAAGGCTCGCGGCATCCCACAATCCTTGAGCACCGGCACAATATCTTGGCCCATCAATAAGCCTGAAACTGTTACCGTCTCACCAAAAAATTGATTCACCACCGGCACCAACTTGACCTGCAAGTTGTCTACCTGATTGAGGCGATCAACTATTCCCTGCAGCGTCGGTGCAATCAACGTAGCACACAGCAACGCCAACTCGGTCGGCTGGGGCATGGCGGTGGGCAACTTTTTGGCGTGTTTGGTCCACTCATCCAAAAAGTCACGCGTCATACCAACGCCATTCGAGTATTGTGGCATTCCGTCGTAGCGCTTGGCTGGCGGCATCTCACGCCCACTCAACAAATAGAACTCATCAGACGGGTAGACCAGCGAGGTCCCGTGTGCCTTGAAGAAGTGCTTCTGGTAGACCTCGATGATGTCGACTACACGCCCGGCTTCGTCAGCGTTGTAACAGCGCATCGGCACATCGGTGGCCGCGCCAAGACGTGAACAGAAGCCAAGATCCTCGGCCTTGACTGCTTGATCCCACAACGGCTGACGCTCCCAGTTGGCGTCAATCCAATCGGGTCCCTCATGGATCTCGATGGCGGTACGGATGCTCTGGGGGCGCTTGCCCTCAAAGCGATACTTGGTCAAACCGACCGGCACCACAGCAATTGTACGCACAATTGGGTACATCGCCGCTAATTCACGAATGCTCTGGTGCAGCAATGCCCCATCGTTGATGTCGGGCATGGCCACAATCTGGGCATGTACTTGGATGCCCATATCGCCGAGGCGCTTGATTTGATCAATCACATCGGGGACGTCGACTTTGCCGAGCAACACCGCACGCGCCGCACGGTCGGTCGCGTGCACCGAGATGTACTGCGGTGAGAGGCGTTGCTCGTCGATTCGTTGCCAATCGTCTTCGTTGAGATTCGTGAAGGTGACGAAATTGCCGTATAAAAAGCCGAGACGATAGTCATCGTCTTTGAGGTAGAGCGTTTTGCGCAACCCCTTGGGCATTTGGGTCAAGAAGCAGAACGGGCACTTGTTGTTGCAGGTGCGCAAGCGGTCAAAGAGTGGTTCGCTGAATTCAATACCGAGATCGTCGTCCTCGTCCTTTTCGATTTCGAACAGCAATGATTCTTCACCACGAAGCACTTCAAGTTCGACATATTCGTCAGCGATATAGAAGCGGTAATCAATGGCATCACGCAGTCGTTTGCCATTCACTGATACGACAACATCGCCGATTTCAAGACCAGCGGCAGCGCCAGTACCGTGCGCATCAAGCTCGGCAATTTCTCCGCCGTTACCTGTTATTTTCTTTAAATCTGGCTGATATTCCATCGTTTACACGTTCTCTATGCTATACTACACCATAGTATTATACCATGCTACGACGGGCCACGGAGAGTTATCGACAGTGCGTGCGCTAGTCAATTTGATCGTGGCAACGCTGATGTTGCTGAATGCTCCACTTGCAACAACTCCAGGAACGTCGTTTACCACCACTGTGAGTGGCGTCGTTGCACCGTATCTCCCGTTACCCACCCCGTATGTGCGTCCTCACGTCGCCCAATTAGTCCACACACACCGACAGCATATCATTCACGTTGCGCATACGTATAACCAACCAGCATTGTCAGGGCTCACCGACGCAGAATTCGCCAGTATTCTGATTATGATTCTATACACTGAGCATCATGGGTGGCTCGAAGACGTGGTTCCCAGTGTTCGGGCGTTGACGCCACTCTATCAAGATTTACAAGTGTTGAGTAATCATCACCTGGGGACCAACTTTAGTGTCTGGCCAGCCAATCTACGCCCTTCAGTCATTGACGAAATCCGCGCTGAACAATACATCATTGTGCCGTCAACATTCACCGTATCCCGCAACGACCCCTCGTCAAACAATGACTTGGCAACCAATCCTGCCACCGCCATCGAGCTACTCGCAGCCAACATGGCACGTGGAGTGCAACGAGCACATGACGCCGGCATTCAAGTAACCACGGCAAGTATATTGGCGTGGCACAACGCGGGCATCGTTGAACCGCGTCGCATCGCTGCCAATCGCTCGGTGCAACACTACATCAATCGCGCACTTATCTATCACGCACTTGCGCAGCTCGATGCTCATGATGGTGTCGCATGTCAGCAATCAGCGCCACATTCTTCGTACTAACAACAACGCGCACGGTGCGGTTACGGCCACACCGTGCGCGTATCTGAATTGAATTATGAGACAGCAGCGCGCTTTTTGTGGCGACGATCTTGCCAAACTTCGTACACAATCGGGATAACCGACAACAGCACAATTGCCAGCGCCACCAGTTCGAAGTTTTCTTTGACAAATGGCAGATTACCGAAAAAGTACCCGGCCCAGATGAAAATCGTCGTCCATAAAATCCCACCAGCAATGTTGTAGGTGAGGAAGACTTTGTAATCCATGTTGGCAATGCCGGCCACAAATGGGGCATACGTGCGCACAATCGGCGTAAACCGTGCCAGTACAATCATCTTGGCACCATGCTTGGCATAGAACTCATTCGTCTTCTCGATGTGCTCAGCTTTGACAAACGGCAAGTTCCAATCGAGGATGCGCATGCCCACACGTCGGCCTATCGAATAATTGACTGAGTCGCCAACGATGGCGGCGATTGTTAAGATGAAATATAAGAAGAGTGGATCGAGCCCAGCAGCCGGATCGGCTGCGATGGCTCCCGTGGCAAAGAGTAGGGAATCACCAGGCAAAAACGGTGTGATGACGAGTCCAGTCTCACAGAAAATAATCAAGAACAAGATAACGTTTGTCCACACTCCATATTGTGCAGTTAACGCCTTGAGTTCTTCATCGATATTCAAAATAAACGACAGAATCTCACTGATAAACTCCATCACACGCCCCTTCTATGACATGTATGTAACGAACATCGATACAATGTGAATTCCCTTATACACTCTAGTAGGAATTCGCCATTTTCGCAAAACAAATCAGCCCACCATCACGTGATTTTCAGCGTGATACGCGTTCACCCATCAAATCAATTCTCCCACGGACGATAATCGTAGGTCTGATGGCGGAAGTAGGTGTTGTACAACTCAGCGTAGTGACCGCCATGCGCTAACAACGCCGCATGATTTCCCTCTTCGATGATATCACCGTTTTTGAGAACTAGAATGCGGTCTGCGGTACGCACCGTCGACAACCGATGAGCAATCACAATACTGGTGCGCCCTTGCATCACGATGTCAAGTCCATCCTGAATTTGTGCTTCAGTGAATGGATCAATGCTCGCCGTGGCCTCGTCAAGGAAGAAAATAGATGGATTGCGCAACAACACACGTGCCAACGCCACTAACTGCCGCTGACCGAGTGACAACCGACTACCACGCTCGCCGACATCAGTCTTAAGACCATCGGGCAAATCGTTGATCCAATCACCGCGATCTAATGATTGCGCAGCCTTAAGCACATCTTCGTCACGAGCCTCGGGGCGCCCATAGCGGATATTCTCCATCACGGTACCCGAAAAAAGAAACGGCACCTGTGGCACAAGACCGGTGTGCATTCGATATTCTGCGAGATCGAGTGCACGTATGTCTTGCCCATCAATCAAAATTTGTCCACTTTGAAACTCGTAGAAGCGCAACAAAATCTTGACCAGACTCGATTTGCCGGCTCCGGTATGACCGACGATGGCTATCTTCTCGCCTGGTTTGATATGCAAATTGAAATTGCGCAGGACCACGCTCTCTTCATTGTAGGCAAAGCGCACATCCTTGAAGATGACTTCGCCGTGCATCTCATCAACTGGCTTGCTGTCGGTTTGTACCACCTTGGCCTCAGCATCCATGAGTGCAAACACACGCTCACTGGCTGCTAATCCGAGCTGGAATTGACTCCAAAACGAGGCAATGCTCGTCAGTGGGAAGAAGAACAGGCCGACGCTCTGGATGAACAAATACCAATCGCCCGGTGAGAGCTGTGAGGGATTCTCAATCGAGATGACACCACCAAAGTACACCAGTAGCACGAGTGCTAATCCGGAGATGATGTTGAGCACTGGCCAGATCGAACCAAATATAATGCTTTGACGCAACTTAATGCCATATTGCATCTTATTGGTTTCGAGGAATTCTTGGTAAATTTGCTCTTCGCGTCGGAAACTCTTGGCGACACCGATACCGCTCACAGTCTCTGATACCGCACTATTTACCAACGCACTTGCGCGCTGTGACTGCTGTGTGGCGGCACGGGCAAAACGGCGAAACATGAGCGCCGCAATGATGACTAACGGCGATACCGCCAAGGTAATCCACGCCAACGTGGGATTTACAAAGAAGAGCGAAATGGTCACCACCAACACTAACATCACCTGACTCAACAATTCGATGGTCAATGTGACGACTGACGAAAAGTCTTGTGTGTCAGAGAGCACACGACTGACCACTTTCCCTGAGGCGTATTGGTCATAAAAGGACATATCACGTGCCAATACGGCATCCATTGAATCCTCACGCACCTTGAGTACCACGTCACCTACCGCAATCGCCGTATAGCGTTGACGGATGTAGTTGACCACCCAACCCAACAAGCCAAGTGCTGTGATGATCCCTGCCCAAATCAAGACGGTCAACAAATCGCCACCATTGGTGGCGTCATCTATCCCACGTGAAATCAGAATGGCCGAGATTGGCGCAAAACTTGACCCCAGTGCGGTCACCACGGCAACAACGACCATGGTTTTTATGTGAGGACGGAAGTATGCGGCAATACGGCGTACTAAAACGCCATCGCTATACTGACGATCGTATGCCTCTGCATCTAGTCCATCAAGTACAAAACCCATTTCTGTGTACTCCTACGCTGTCTATTTGTAATCATCACGGGCAAAAATGCGCCGGTATGATTCACTATGCTTCATTAACTCTTCGTGACTGCCTTGTGCCTCAATTCGACCACGTCGCACCACCACAATTCGGTCAGCCCAGCGAATTTGTGCAAGACGATGGGTAATCAATAGGGTTGTACGTCCTTTGAGCACTTCGCGCATGGCACGTTGAATTTGATCTTCAGTGGCACTATCAATGGCACTCGTTGAATCATCAAGAATCAAAATGCGTGGATCAGTCAAGAAGGCACGGGCAATCGCAATACGCTGGCGCTGCCCGCCAGAAAGGGTGACACCACGCTCACCAACCACCGTGTCATACCCATCAGGGAACGACATGATGAAATCGTGTGCTTGTGCCTGCTTCGCTGCCCATTCAATCCGCTCACGCGGTACATCGCCACGCGCACCAAATGCAATATTCTCAGCAATCGTCTTCGAGAAGAGGAAAATATCTTGCTCAATCATCGAAATTTGTGAACGCAACGAGTCAAGGTTCCACCGCCGTACATCAACACCGTCAATCAATACACGCCCATTCGATGCATCGTAAGTACGATTGACCAACCGCGTCAACGTGGTTTTGCCAGACCCAGTCTGCCCCACAATGGCAATCGTCTCACCCGGATTTGCATGAAACGAAATGTCCGTCAAGATGTTGTTATCACCGCTGTACCCGAATGACACATTCTCAAAGACCAATTCACCACGAACTTGATGTGATTCACCGTCAGGGTTCTCGTCCATTTCTGTCTCGGTATTGATAATGGCCAAAATACGCTTAGCACCGGCCAGACCAAACTGCACCAAGGCAAACATGAAGAGTGAAATGAAGGTGGGAAATTGGAAGAGACTTATTAACGACATGAACGCCACGACGGTCGCCGTGTCGATCGTCCCAATCGAGCGTAACCACATGGCGTAGCCGAAGGCCAAACCGATCAGCAGACCGTAGAAGAGTGCCGGTAAATACCGCGCTTGAATTTCACCCTCTTGTACGAACAAATCACGATACCGCGCTGCAACTTTGCGAAAACGATCTGCCTCAAAACGTTCACGAGCCGTTGCTTTGACGACTTCGATACCTTGAATTGCCTCGGACAATGTGGCGCTAACCTGACCGTATTGCCCGCGCAACATGCCAGCGACAGGTCCGAGCTGACCACTATAGCGCATCAATCCCCATACGAGTGAAATCACGAACACCACCGGTAACGGCAAAAGCGATGGACTCAGCGCGGCAATTGCAATTAATGGCGTAATCAGTTGCGTGGCAGCCTCGATGATGAGACTCAATCCCGGTGAAATCATCAGGTTCAACTGTGAGACGTCACCAGTTGCCGCCGCCATCAAATCGCCGACGCGCTGTCGATTATGGAACGTCTGACTTTTGCCGAGCAAGCTGATGTACAACTCCTCGCGTGCATCACGCTCCATGCGCGATGCCAATATCTCGCGCACCACCGTGTTAATCATGTCAACCACTGCAAAAAGCGCTCGTATGCCGATCAATCCAATTGATACGACGAGAAGTTGATCAAGTGGACCTGCTGACTCGATGACTTTGAACGCTTGCTGAATTTGAAAGGATGTATAGGTGAACGCACTGATGGCAAATATGGCCAACACCGTAAACCCTATCGGCAACAGTGGGTAGCGCATCATATGCGATAGAACCCATCGCACTGCCGACGTGCGATTGTAGGGATATTCGTTCCCCGTCCGGAATTCTCGTAACACGGTTACTCCTTAGTCCACCACTGAGAAATTCACACATACATTTCATACGCACTTACTGCCAAAGTGTATGTATGCCGTGTGATTTACACACGGAAGTGCATTGTAGCACAGTGTTATCAAAAAAATAACCCAAAATCTGGCATTTTTAGCTCATTTGTGTTTATTTTTCAATTTTCAAAAATCTATACAGCGCATGCACCGCATGTATGGTCTTTACCTTGCGGTCACACCAGAACATGCATCATGCGAGTGCGCTCCAAATGCGTGTGTCACAGATAAATCTCCACAGCATGGAGACATTGTGCTGTGACGGTTCATCGATATTACCCAGTGTACACAGTCCGTTACACTTCATTTATAATGAGGGCGTTCCACTTAGCCCACAAGGACGGTCCCATGCCTGATTTTGAGATAAGCGATTTGTCATTGGCCGAAGCCGGCCGTAATCGCATCGATTGGAACGAAGGCGACATGCCGGTACTCCTCGGCATCCGCGAGCGATTCCGCAAAGAGCGGCCACTCAAGGGCATGCGCCTCTCCGTCTGCTTGCATATAACCGCAAAAACAGCCGCCCTCGTGCGCACCCTCTCCGCCGGTGGCGCCGAGGTGATGCTGGTGGCCTCAAACCCGCTCTCCACCCAAGATGATGTGGCCGCATCGCTCGTCGTCAACGACGAGATTCCCGTCTTTGGCATGCGTGGCGAGTCTCTCGATACCTTTCGTAAGCACGTCAACATCGCCCTCGATGCCAAGCCACACCTCTTGTGCGACGACGGTGCCGATTTGACCAGCGCACTCCTCCAACGTGGCATCAACCCAGGCCAAATGCCCATCGGCGCCTCAGAGGAGACGACGGCCGGCGTCAAGCGCTTCAAAGCGATGGAGAAACAAGGCGTATTACCGTTCCCCGTGATTGCCGTCAATGAAAGCCGTACTAAGCACATGTTTGATAACCGTTACGGCACCGGCCAAAGCGCCATCGACGGCATCATCCGCGCCACCAATCTGCTCCTGGCCGGGCGCACCGTGGTGGTCGCCGGCTACGGCTGGTGTGGCCGTGGCGTCGCATCACGGGCAGCAGGTCTCGGTGCCCGCGTCATCGTCACCGAGGTCGATCCCGTCAAAGCACTCGAAGCGGCCATGGACGGCTACCGCGTCATGCCGATGAGCCAAGCCGTGACCGAGGCCGACATCATCATCGCCGTGACCGGCAATCGCACCGTCGTGAGCACTGAGCATTTCGCCACCCTCAAAGACGGTTGTGTGCTTGCCAACGCTGGTCACTTTAATGTTGAGGTGGATGTGGCCGCCCTCGAGCAACTCGCCGTCAGCAAAAGCCAACCACGCACGCATGTCACAGCCTACCACATGGCCGATGGGCGCAAGTTCAATCTCGTGGGCGAAGGGCGCTTGGTCAATCTTGTGGCCGGCGAGGGGCACCCACCGGCAGTGATGGACATGTCGTTCGCCAATCAGGCCCTGGCTGCCGAGACACTCGCCCGCAACGCCGACAAGATGGCGAAGGTTGTGCATACCTTACCCGATAGTGCTGATTTGATGATTGCCTCGCTCAAACTCAAAGCGATGGGCGTGCGCCTTGATGCGCTCACACCTGAGCAACAACAGTACCTCAACAGTTGGCAAGAAGGCACCTAGATCGCAACGCACAGCGCCAGTGTACCTAATTCGCTGGCGCTCGGAGCACCACACATGAACCACACATGGCTGACTGCACTCCCCAAAGTCGAACTCCACATTCACCTCGAAGGGGCGATTCCGCTCCCCACCTTGTGGCAATTGGTCCAACAACACGGCGGTGATAACGACGTAACGAGTGTCGCAGACCTCGAGCAACGCTTCACCTACAGCGACTTTCCGCATTTCATTGACACTTGGGTGTGGAAGAATCGCTTCATCCGCACCTACGCCGATTTCACCATGATTGCCGAAGCGGTCGCTCGTGATTTGGCCAGCCAAAATATACGGTATGTCGAATCGCACTACTCGCCCACCGACTTTGCTCGTCATGGTCTCGAGATTGGCGAAATCACCCGCGCCATCCGCACCGGACTCGACCGCGTCCCCGAAATTACCATCAACTTGATTGCCGATGTGGTGCGCGATTCGCCCATCGAACGCGCCATGCGCACGGTCGAGACTGTAGCAGAACTCAAAGAATACGGCGTCATCGGCATTGGGCTCGGCGGATCCGAGCAAAGCCATCCACCAGCCCCGTTTGCACCAGTCTTTGCACGTGCCCGCCAACTCGGTCTGCGCACCACGGCACATGCCGGCGAAGCGGCCGGTGCCGAGAGCGTCTGGGGCGCAGTTCGTGACCTGCGTGCCGAACGCATCGGCCACGCCGCTCGCGCCAACGAAGATCACGCACTCGTTGAGCACCTACGCACCCACCAGATCCCCCTCGAGATGTGCCCGATCTCAAATCTGCGCACAGGAGTGTATGGGGATATCACCCAACACCCGGTCGCAGATTTTATCACTCGAGGCATGCTCGTGACCATCAACACCGACGATCCCAAGATGTTCAACAATACGATGGTCGATGAATACGCGCTACTGATGGAGCGCTTTGGCTTGGACGAGCACCACATCTGCGCGCTTATCGACAACGCCATTACGGCCAGCTGGCTCGACAATGCCGCCAAAGCACGCCTGCGCCAGGAGTTTCATGCACATACGGCCTGGCGTTAACGCAACTGCCCAATAAAGCGTTTAGCAAAGCCGGCGGCGAGCGTAATTGCCGCCGCCACTGCATACATCACGCCGATGCCGGCAAATTCGAGCACGGGCGCCAAGAGCCACGCACCTACACCAATCCCCAAATCGAACGCCAAATAGAACGCCGCCGTCGCTTTGCCACGCGCCTCGATACTATCAACATGAATGGCAATCAAGGCCGGATGGAAGACCCCGCCGCCACTCGCCGTGAGCGCCGCAGCCACCAATAACAGCCAGATTGAATCTGCCAGCGCAAAGCCGAGGAGCCCCAACGCCATCACCATTGCTGCAGGCAGGAGCACGCGCCGCCGATCCGGCATATCAAGCAGGCGACCACTCAATAACCGCGTCGCAATAATCGACACGCCGTAGACGGTATAGGCCCAGCCCAACTGCTCGATACCACGCTTTTCGGCGAGCAACGGCAAATACTGAAAGTACGCACCAAAGCCAACTCCAAACAACGCAGTCGTCGCCATGGCCGGCCACAATTGTCGTGGGTAGGAGAAAACCTCACGCCAAACAAACGGGGAGTTCGCCAACTCCTGACGCGGGATAACCCACCAGATGAGCACGCCTGCTCCGATCGCCATGACACCGCTTGCAGCAAATGCACCACGCAGACCGATACTCGGCAACACGGTGGTCACCACTGCAGGCACAATCGTAATCGCTACATTGGCGGCCGCCCCAAACAATGCCAAAAATCGCCCGCGCTCATGGCTTTCGATGAGGGCAGAAACAAGTGCCGTCGATGCCGTCGTAAACGCCACATACCCAGCCGCTTGGAGCATACGCAAGCCAAACAAAAGCGCTGGCTCAGCAGTGAGTGGCACACCAAATCCACCGAGCGCCAGCGCCACACTGCCAAACAAAATCACTGGCTTAAAGCCGTAGCGATCGCTGATGTAGCCGGCAAATGGTCGGCCAATCAATGAGGCAATGCCGAATGCACCCATGATGACCCCGATCTGCCAATCAGGGATCCCCATCTCGGTCATGTAAAGTGGGAGGGGCACAATCAGACTATAGAATGCCGCAAAAAAGCTCACGGCGGCTACAAATGCCGCCCAAAACGACCGCCGCGATGCGTCCATTTGATGCTCCTGCTTTGAGGTGTACTGAGGGTATGATAGTGGATTCTGTGTGGCATGCATATGGGCAGTTTCA
>CAYZZI010000039.1:21549-29611 GCA_964482795.1 uncultured Klebsiella sp. | reverse complement strand
AGTGAGCGGCGCGAGCGTGAAAAACAAGAGTTACGCCAGGCAATGCTCGATGCAGCGCGTCAACTCTTCCTTGCCAAAGGGTATGAGGGGCTTTCGCTGCGTCAGGTTGCCGAGCAGATTGGCTATACACCGACCACGATCTATCTGTATTTCGAAGATAAAGATGATTTGCTGTTTGCGGTGGTGGATCAGGTGTACGATCAGTTCACTGCTGATTTGCAACGTGCGTTCGACTCAACCAATGACCCGCGCGCTCGTTTGCGTGCACTTGCGGAGGCGTATATTGCGTTTGGCAGAGGTAATCCTGAGGCGTACCAGGTCATGTTCATGCAACGTCCTGACTTTTTGCTCAAATGGAAGGCTGGGACCAAACAGCCGCGCGCAACGTCGCTCCACATCCTCAAACACGCAGTGAAACTGGCCCAAGAGGCCGGCGTCGTCCGCGCAGGTGACCTTGATGCGGTGAGCGATGTTTTCTGGGCTGCTGTGCATGGTGCAGTTGCGTTGTCGATTACCATGCCACAGCTATTTGGTGGCGCAGGGCATGATGCGTCGTTTGCCACAATCATTGATGCGGCCTTGCAAGGCACCAGCGCATAGGCTATTTTTTTGTTCAATAGTTAACAGTGTTATTTTAAAAGATGTGCATAAGTTTTGTTACGGCGATGAGTGGATTAAGGTTGCGGATAGAGGGTAATGAACCGGTCTTGTGGATGGTGGGGCATCAGAAAGGGGCGTACGTATGGGGCTGTTTGAGCCGTGGTCACTCTACATCGTCATGATTGCGTGTGCGATTGCATGGGTGTTGACGCAACAGATCAAGCGCATTGGTAGGCAACAACCCGAATTAGGCAGGCTCGCAGTCATCGTGAATATCGGCGTGTGGGCGTGGTTGAGTGTGGCGTTGACCGCATCGTTGATTGGTTTTTTTCGGCAACCGACGCAATTTAGCGCGGATGATTTGTTCGGTTTTGCGCTGTTCGGTAGCATCATGACGATTCCAGTGATTTGTTTTTGGGTAGGAATGCGGTGGAGCGCACTTTTTCGTCAGATGGTTGCCACCATTCCCACGTGGTGGATGGTGGCGCTCCAGGTCTATCGGATCGGCGGAGTCGTTTTTGTGGGATTCGTTGCATCCGGACAAGTGCCTTTTTGGTGGGGTATGAGCACCGGCATCGGTGATGTATTGGTTGGCGCAATGGCAGTGCTGGTTGCCTGGGGGCTAGCACGCGCTACGACTTGGGCACCTCGCATGGCAATCGGTTGGAACTTGCTCGGTCTTGCTGACATTGGTAATGCAGTCGTCTACGTCTTCTTGGTCTTCTTCGGGGTTGTCACCGTATACCCAGCGCCTGTGCTGATTGGTATGCATCCACTTGCGCTCATTGCACTGTTCCAAGTACCGTTGGCCATTATCACGCATGGGGTGGTGCTTGGTCGCCTAATCGCACGATTGCGTCGGTAGGATGCCAGTCGAGATACACCAATACGCACATGATCGACGATGGGTGCCTATATGCATGGAAGTATGAATTTGACATAAAAACACCCATGTCTTTTGTGCCAATGGTAAACGATTTGATTATGCGCACGGGTGTTGTACCGGCGCGATACACAAGGAGAACACGATGACACAGACGATTCTGATTACCGGCGCATCACGTGGAATTGGGCTTGCCACTGCACGACTGCTCCAGCAGCAAGGTCACACGGTGATTGGTACTTGTCGCAATCCAGCACAGGCGGATGTCACTGACATTGAGCTCGTAGCGCTCGATGTGACACAAATTGACTCGATTGATGCATGCATGCAACAGATTCAGCACAAGGGACACACCATCGATGTTCTCATCAACAATGCTGGATACGATTTGTACGGTGCCGCCGAAGAGGTTGAGTTTGATGAATTGTATGATCAGGTGGATACGAACTTTTTGGGTGCGGTGCGCATGACGCTAGCGGTACTCCCACAGATGCGTGTACGTCGCACGGGCAAGATCCTCAATATAAGTTCTATCGGTGGGCTCCTGGCGTTGCCCTACAACAGCGCATATGCAGCGAGTAAATTCGCACTCGAGGGGTTTAGTGAATCACTGCGCTATGAGATGCTCCCGTTCGGGGTCTTCGTGTCACTAGTTGAGCCTGGTGCAGTCCAAACCGGGACGCTCGATCGCTCGTTGGTGGCACCACGTACGTCACATACCGCGTATCATGCACCACGCGCACAACTGATGCAGAAGATGCAGCAGCACGCCGCAAACGAAGGCATAGCGCTTGACCAGCTTGCGCACACCATTGCGCGCGTCGTGGCTACACCGTATCCGGCTTTGCGTTACCCTGTTGGCGGTCTGGCCCGATTTATGCCGGTCGTCAAACAGATGCTGCCACAGCGCTGGTTTGAGGCATTCATTATGCGACGATTTGGCGCATCGACATCATGAATGGACGGGGTATCATCATAAACCGCAGATGAGTGGAAGTACTCGATTGCTTGATGGCGAGATACACTGTCACGTACATCAAGTCGTTGTCCGACGAAGACGCCGATTTATACGTGTGGCAAGTGCTCTTACAACTCGTCAATCACGGTACCGACCACCGGGCGCAGCTGTTGCGCTGTGTGCACGATGCGGGCATCAAAACCGTCTCGCAGGACTATATCTTTTATGCATACGACGTGCCGTGGCTCCTGCGGGACGGCACGTCGTGAGTGTGTGCGTTACGCCATGTCAACCAAATCCATGCTGATGCCAGGTGCCTGTGGCGTGACATACACGCCCTGTGTGACTTGTGCAGGATGTACGAAATGTGGCCGTAGGTGTGGAATATACTCGAGAAAGAGTTTGGGTAGATCGAGCCCAATGTGATTGAAGAGCACGAGATGCTGATGAATTTGCCCCATGTCACCGACATGAGGTGCCACCGGTAACCCGTAGTGTTTGGCGAGTAGGCTGATAGTCAAGAACTCACTGATGCCACCAACGCGCACACAATCAACTTGGACGAAGTGCATGGCCTCGAGTTGCAGGTAGTTTTTGAATTGAATGGCGTTGGCCACATGCTCGCCAGCGGCGACTTTGATTGGTGCAATCTCACGGGCGATGCGCTGATGACCCACAATGTCATCGGGATGCGTTGGCTCCTCGACCCAGAACGGGTTGATATCGCGGAGCGCCGCACACATCTCAAGGGCCTGTGGGACCGACCACTGTTGATTGGCGTCAACCATGACCGTCACCGTGTCACCGACGGCATTGCGTACCGCATGTGCGCGGCGCAGGTCGTACTGTGGGTCACGCGCACCGACTTTGAGTTTCATAGCGGTGAATCCTGCGGCGAGGGCGCGTTTGGCGTTTTCACGCACTTGCTGCTCGTCATAATGGAACCACCCGACTGACGTGTCATAGCCGGGATACCCGTGGTCGAGCACCGACATGCGCTGTGGGCGACTTGTGCGCGCATGTTCGATGATACTCCGAGCACGTGAACGGTCGAGTACGTCCTCAAGATATGCAACATCCAACAGGGCAAGCAGTTGGTCAGTGGAGAGGTCGAGGAGCAGTTGCCAGAGCGGCACGCCGCGCCGTTTGGCCCACAAATCAAAGCAGGCGTTGCCGACGGCGGCGAGCGCGAGGTGAACAACGCCCTTGTGGGGGCCGAGCCAGCGGAGTTGATGGTGGTCAGCAAGTTGCCGATAGACGGTGCCGAAATCGGCCATGATCTCCTCGATGTCTCGCCCGACCAGCGGCGCGGCCAGCATGTCAATGGCCTGACAGACGAGCTGATTGCCACCGCCCAAGGTGAACGCCGGTCCGACGCCAGTCTGACCGCTCGTATCGTGGAGGACGCACACCGCATACGCATACTGCGGTTTGGTATGAATGGCGTCAGCACCAGCGCCACCGGGTAAATCGAAGCGATAGTCGCCGCTATTGATGCGTTGAATCATGGTACTTGCTCTAATGTCCACTCGAGATGGTGATCGTAGCGCGTGCCAATGCGTGGTACGCCGCGCTCGTCCCAGCCCATCATGTCGAAGTAAAGGTTGATGTTGGCGTGGAACGCCGGTGCGTTGAGCACGCGCCCCTGCTTGGGACCACTCTCAATCGGCTCCGTGAAAAAGCGCTCCGGCAAGGTGTCATCAGCCCGTGTGAGTCCTTCGCGGGCGTTGTAGATGCGCATGATGTGGTTGCGCCGTTCGCCGAAGCGCAATAACTCGTGCGACGATGTCTCCCAGCCGGTGATGGCGGCCAACAGGTCGGTCATCATTTGTAGGCTGATGGCGCGGGTAGGCGCAATGGCAAAAATACAGTACCCGAGGGCGTCGGCAGCTGACCACAAGTTGTTGAGCGCCTTGTAGTTGCGTACCTTCTTGGCGCTGGTATCCTCCATGGCGACGCGTTCGATGATGCCTAGGGTACGTGAGTACTCGAGTGAGTGCTCCCAGCCGACCTCGGTGTCGAAGTCCCAGTCATGCTCGCAGATGTCGTAGCGCGGCCCGATGGGCGCCGTGGCAAATCCCATGGCCAGATTGGTCTGGCTGCGTGGCTCAATGGGGACCATCTCGAGTCCTTTGACGTGCATGGCAAAGCGCTCACTGCCGTTGCCGATGCGCTGCGCCGCCCGCATGCACCCCTCAGCCAAGACATCGCCGAAGCCCGACCGCACGCTAATCTGCTGCATCATGCGCTCGATGGCCGCATGATCGCCGAAGCGCAGATCGACCTCGCCGAACTGTGCACGGTCAATAAGCCCATGCTGCGCCGCCTCCATGGCAAATGAAAGCGTCAGCCCCAGCGATACTGGGTCGAATCCCAGTTGGTTGCACAAATTGTTCAGACGCATCACCATGGCGGCATCACTGGTGCCGATGTTGGGTCCAAGTGCGCCGCTTATCTCTTGGTGGATGGCGCTAGCGCGTACATCGAGATCCGTATCGGGACCTTGGTAGACTTTCATGCAGTCGTTTGCACAGCCCGGGCAGGGTGACACCCCCTTGTAGTGTGGCGTCCACTGCGGCGCGGCATAGGCGTCGAGGTGGTCAAACGACGCTTTGCTGAAGTTGAAGGCATCAATGGCGGTATCGAGCCCGTGCGTGTGAATCCACACCGCAAAACCGGGCAGGTCGAGTTGCCAGCGCGACAGCGTATTGTGCTGAATGTCGTGCGCAAAGCGCTGATTGAGCGCATCGAGCTGTGTCGGGTGGGCTACGGCGGGCAGTGCACCGCCTTTGATGACCAACGCTTTGAGCATTTTGCTGCCCATGACGGCCCCGACTCCGTGGCGCTGGGCTTGATGCGTGCGACTGCTGATAATATTGGCGAAGCGCACCCGATGCTCGCCGGCAGGTCCGATGGCCGCCACATCAATGTCGTGGCCAAAACGCGCCTCGAGTCGGTCGGTGCAAACACCCACCGTCGTGCCCCACTCGGCGCGTGCATCAAAAAACGATACGCTGCCATTGTCAATCAACAGACCGGTTGGGGTATCGGCGGCACCGTGAATGACGATGGCGTCGTAGCCGCTCTTTTTGAGTGATACCGCAAAACGCCCTTCGGCACGCGTCTCGCCGATGCCGTTGGTCAGCGGTGATTTGGTGGTAACGATGTAGCGAACGAGGCCGGCTGCTGGGTAGCCCGATACCACGCTATTGTTGAAGATGAGAAGGTTTTCTGGGCTGAGTGGGTCAATCTGGGCAGGCGTGTGTTTGAGCAGGTAGTACGTGCCCATCAGCGCTCCACCGGCGTAGATGCGATAAAAATTGTCGTCCGGATGTTCGACGCGAGATGTCTTGGTTGTCAAATCAACATGTAACACAGCACCATGGTAGCCATACGTCATCGTTGTGCTCCTTTGTGTGGTGAGGACTGTTCACATCATGTTTGTGCACCTCCATCATACTGTAAAAATGATGGAGGTCTGTGATGGGTTATGCGAATTTAGTGGCCGTTGATATCCGAATCGACCCGCTTTTCGGCGCCGGTATCGAGTGCCGATATGGCGGCAACCTCGTCGGCTGTCAAGGAAAAGTCGAAGATGTCGATGTTTTGAGCGATGCGCGTTGGATTGGCCGATTTGGGGATGGTGACGAGACCAAGCTCGATATTCCAGCGCAAAATCACCTGCGCCGTCGTTTTGTTGTACTTGGCGGCAATGGCGGTCAGCATCGAATCTTGGAGCAGATCGCTGCCTTGGCCGATTGGGCTCCAGGCCACGGTCACGATGTGGTGGGCGCGGCCGAACTCGACGTGCTCGGGGCGCGTGATGCGCGGATTGAGCTGTATCTGGTTGCAGACCGGGCGCACACTGGTCTCACTGAAGAGGTGTTCGAGGTGTGCTGGTTTGAAGTTTGAGACGCCGATCGAACGCGTCTTGCCTGATGCAAGCAGGCGCTCAAACGTCTTCCAGGTTGAGATGTAGTCGCCACGCTGTGGGAGTGGCCAGTGAATGAGTAATAAGTCGACATAATCCATTTGCAACTCACGCAGCGAGGCATCAAGTCCTGCAACGGCTTTGTCACCGCCTTGAAACTCGCCGTCGAGCTTGGTGGTGATGAACAACTCTTCGCGGGCGATACCGCTATCCCGCACACCTTGACCGACGCCGATGTGGTTTTCGTAGCGGTAGGCGGTGTCAATATGACGATACCCGGCCTCGATGGCCGTCACAATTACGGGGGCTGCATCATGATGTTTGAGTGGCCATGTGCCAAGGCCGACTTGGGGCATCATTAGCCCGTTGTTGAGGCGAATCGATGGGACTGCCATGCGTCTTCTCCTTTGGAGATTTGGTGGTAGAGTAGATGGTAATCGAATACGCTTCTACTCTACCACGTTGTGTGAACGAAGGATGCATCATGGAAATCGGGATTGATAGTTTTGCGGCGGCGCGTGTCCACCAAGACCAGTATTCGGCGCGCGACAGTATGCAGTCGCTCCACGAACTGCTCAATCGCATGCAGTATGCTGACGAGATGGGACTCGACGTCTTCGGCATCGGCGAGCACTATCGCAAGGAGTTCTTGGACTCGGCGCCGTCAGTGATTTTGGCAGCGGCAGCTGCCCGCACCTCGCGCATCAGGCTGGCGAGCGCGGTCACGGTGGTGAGTGCGGCTGATCCGGTGCGTATCTTTCAAAGCTTCGCCACGCTCGACTTGATTTCGGCCGGGCGTGCCGAGATTGTGGCCGGGCGCGGTTCGTTCATCGAGGCGTATCCCTTGTTTGGGCTTGATTTGAATCAGTATGATGCGTTGTTTGCCGAAAAGTTGGATCTCTTGCTCAAGATCCGCGATACCGACGTGATCACCTGGTCGGGGCAGTTCCGCCCGGCTCTGCACCAACAGGCCATCTACCCGCGCCCGTTGCAAGAGACGTTACCGATTTGGTTGGGCGTCGGTGGTACACCGGCGTCATTTGTGCGGGCAGGTACGCTCGGGTTGCCGTTGATGGTGGCAGTCATTGGCGGCGAGACGCACCGCTTTCGGCCACTCATCGACCTGTATCGCCAGGCTGGGGCCGAGGCTGGGCATCCACCTGAGCGGCTCAGGGTCGGCCTACATTCGCTCGGATATGTGGCTGATGACGCCGAAAAGGCCGTCAACGATTATTACCCGGGCTATGCTGAGACGTTTACGCGTATCGGCAAAGAGCGCGGTTGGCCGCCGGTGAGTCGTGGCCGCTTCGATGCCCAAAACGGTCACCTCGGTGCCTTGTTGGTCGGCGATGCTGAGCAGGTGGCCACCAAGATTGTGCGCCACAGCAAGGCGTTAGGTGGCATCGACCGCTTCACCTTCCAAATGGACAATGCCGGATTGACGCATGAGCAGTTGTTGCGGGCGATTGAATTGATTGGTACCAAGGTCATCCCACGCGTGCGTGAATTGATGGTGCCAAATCCGACGATTTGATACATCGGTCGGATGGATGGATGGATGGATGGATGGTAGCGCCGCATGGTCATGCGGCGGATAAAATTGGTCATGCGGCGGAAAATTGGTCATGCGGCGGATGGGATGGTCGATGACGGAACGGGTGATGGTAGCGCCGCATGGTCATGCGGCGGA
>CAYZZI010000039.1:0-21449 GCA_964482795.1 uncultured Klebsiella sp. | reverse complement strand
GGATGGATTGGTGAAATATAAGGAACCCCACATGCAATCAACCATTGATAATCCCGTGAAACACCTGCATACCCTGTTAACCACCCACCCAGGACGTGTCATGGTGGGGATTGCCGGCCCGCCGGGGAGCGGCAAAAGCACGTTGGCCCAGCAGCTGGCCAATCGAATGAATCTAGTGCATGGTGATGCTACGGCGGTGGCACTGGGCATGGACGGGTTTCATCTGAGCAAGGCCCAGTTGCGCCAGATGCCCGACCCAGATCTAGCCTTTGCGCGCCGCGGTGCGCCATGGACGTTTGATGCGGCCGGGTTTGTAGCGCGTCTCAACGACTTGCGTCGGGCTGATGAGGTGGTGCGCTGGCCCGATTTTGCGCACGAGGTCGGTGACCCCATCGAGGATGCCATTGCGGTCGGCCCTGTGGTGCGGTTGGTGTTGGTTGAGGGGTTGTATTTGCTGCACAATGACGACGGCTGGCAGGATGCGCAGCGTGTGTTTGACGAGGTGTGGTATCTGAATACGCCGTTTGATGTGGCAATGGAGCGTTTGACCCAACGTCACATGCGCGCGTGGAACTTTCGTCGCGATCAGGCTGAGCACCGTATTGCCCAGAGTGATGGGTTGAATGCCGAGTTGGTACGCCAGAGCCAAGTCAGAGCGAATTACTTGGTTGGCTCGTTGCCGGATGCGTCTGGGTGAGTGGTGACGCGTCGCGTCTGGCGCATGCGCCACCAAGTGCGTAGGCGTTGTGGGAGGGGCGTAGTCGGGGTACGCAACAAGGGTTTGTTTGGAGGCGTCTGGAACGGCTCTTGGTCCATCATTTTTGCATAGACATAGCGCAAAATCTCGTACGCCGTGGCAATCACGGGCGTGGCGAGGAGTGCACCCAAAATGCCGGCGACAATCGTACCCACGAGCACGCCGGTCATCACTACGAGTGGCGGTAATCCGACGGCGTCGCCGAGTACGCGTGGCACAATGACGCTGTTTTCGAGTTGTTGCACCAGCAAATAAAAAAGTGCCACGATTACTGCCAGCCACGCTGGACTAATCGGCAAGTATGTTGACCCTTGAATGAGGGCAACAATCACGGCTGGGATTGTGGCAATCACTGGCCCGAGGTTGGGGATGATTTCGAGGACGCCGGCAACAATCGCCAGCCCGACTGCTCCTGGGACACCAAGAATCGTCAAGCCAATCCAACTCATAACGCCGATGATAATCATGAGTGCGAGTTGCCCGCGAAAGAATGAGTTCCACGTTATTCCAATCCGGTCAAGTAAGGTGCTCATCTCCGTTTGGTAGGCAGGTGGCACTGCCTCAATGAAGCGATGGCGGTAGGTATGGGCACTCAAACTAAAGTAGATTGATGCTAAGACGATAAAAATAATGAGAATGATGGTTGAAAACACATTGCCAATCAGTCCGGTAGCCGCACCAAACGTCGTACTCAGTGCCGATGTCAGTGATTGAAGAATCATGCTAACCGGTGGTACCGTAAATGACGATGCAGAACTTTGTAATCCTATAATGATGTCATCAACGCTTCGGTCAACGATGCGATCAATGTCGCTACTGGGCATGGGCATGGCTTTGATGGCAGTGAGTGTGTCTAATGACCATGCGGTAATTCGTTGAATAATACTACTATAGTCAATATCAAGAATGTAGCGAACTGCATCAGCGGCGGCAGGCACGAGTAACGCAATAATGACCGGTACAATCACGATGAGCAAGAGATGTACCAACCCAACAGCGATACCGAGTGGAACATGTAGCTGTTGGTGCAACCAACTAATTGGTGGTCGCACAATAACTGCCATGAGTCCCGCAACAATGAGGAGCGGAATCACTGAGCTACTCAAATAAATGACGTAGATGGCGAGAGCCGCTACGGCAATTCCGACGATATATTTGGTTGCTTTGCTCCAGCGCGTCTGCATATGCTTCACCATTCGGTTACGATGTTATCGATGCATACTAGCAATAATACTCGTTTTTTGCGGTGTCGGGTGCATCAGTTCGCACGTTTCGCATTGAAAGAAGGGCTCCATGGAGTTCCGTGAACGAATCGGGTTTTCGATTGGCGGCGCAGACATCACCCAACTGCTCAACACGATTGCCTCTGCTGAGCAGGTTGGCGTCCGCCAAATTTGGATGACACAAGGGCCTACATCACTTGATGCGTTAACGGTCTATGCAGCGGCCATGAGTCGGACGCACGCAATTCGTCTTGGCACCTCAATTGTGCCGACCTACCCACGACATCCACTTGCGCTGATGCAACAGGCCTACACAGTTGACGCATTGAGTCCGGGGCGCGTGCGCCTCGGCGTCGGTAGTAGTCATCGGCCGATCATCGAACGCACCTACGGTGAACCAATGCCCCGTCCACTCAGTCATCTGAAATCGTACGTGTCCGTGCTCCATCAGGCGTCCCATGCGGGCAGTGTTGATGTGCACGACGAGTGGTTTACGGCGCGCGCACAATGGCCACAGGCGCCACACATCCCGATTCTTGTTGCGACGCTCGGTGAGTCGGCCTACCACCAAGCCGGTATGATTGCCGATGGGGCGATATCGTGGAACACGCCGTTGTCGTTTTTGCAGAACACTGCATTGCCCGCCCTTGCGGCTGGGGCCGCAGCTGCCAATCGACCACGTCCGCCATTGGTGGCTCATGCGTGGGTGTCGCTTCACCCTGACACCGATGCCGTGATTGCCGCCACACTTGATACTGTCGGTGGCTATGCACGATTGCCGTTCTACGCCAACATGTTTGCGGCTGCCGGATATGCGGTGCGTGACGGCGTTGTTGACCCGGCACTCGCACAGGCGCTGGTCATCCACGGTGATGAATCAGCGATTCGCGATCGACTTGCACAGTTCTTTGCGTGTGGCATCGACGAAGTGCTCCTGACCGTGGTGAATGTCGGTGACGTGCACGACGGGCAGCGCCGACTTTTCGAGATGGTCGGGCGGATGTAGCACTACGGTTATTCGATGATGTGTCCGCCGGCCTCGGCTTTGGCAAGGACGGCATTGATGGCCTCGACCAGCGCTTTGGCTGACGTCACGTCTAGTTCAACGGCAACACGGGCGCCGGTGCCGAGCGACTCATTGACGAAGTCGAGGTTGAGGGCGTGTTCAAACGGTGCCTCAAACGGGTGGTCGTACGACACGTTGGCTTCTTTGAGGGTAAACCAGCCTTCACGACCTTTGCCGCTGCCGGTTATCTTGATTTGTGTGGCAATCATGGTGCACATGGCGTCGCTCCTCAGCGGGTAGTTTTGGCAAGAAACGCCCAAATCTTCTTCCAGCCATCGACGGTTTGGGCTTGACGGTAGTTTGGTCGATCGTAGTAAAAAAATCCATGGCCGGCGTCATCATAGCGATGGAACTCGTACGTCTTACCGTGCTGCTGGAGTGCCGCCTCTAGCTGATTGACAGCATCTGGCGATGGACTCTGGTCGTCGTTGCCATAAATGCCTAGCACAGGGCAGTTGAGTTGGGCGGTGTAATCCACCGGAGCCACTGGTTGGTTGGGTGTGAGTTGACTTGCGTCCATCACGATGCGTCCGCCCCAACAGTCGATGACGGCGCTGAATTGCCCAATACGACACGCCGATAGATAGGCGTGGCGGGCGCCCGAGCAGGTGCCGAAGATCGCAACCATGCCGCTCGCTTGTGGTTGTGCAGTGATCCACGCCAGTGCTCCGTGAATATCGCCGACGACTTGATCATCGGGTACTCCACCGCCGGCTCGAACCTTGGCGGCGACATCTTCGGGTGTGCCGTGGCCAGCGCGTTGGTACAAGTTGGGCGAAATGGCGATGTACCCGTGATGGGCGAATTTGCGCGTCACCTCACGGTACCATTCATCCCAACCGGGCATGTGGTGGATGACCACGATTGCAGGGTGCGGACCGGGGCCAAGTGGGCGGGCGACATAGGCGTAGATGGTATCGCTGTTATGCCCCTGGTAGCTGACTGTCTCGGCCAACATACCTTCGTACTGGTTGGTTGTGTACTCCATCATGTGCATCTTTCTGCGTTTTAGTGCGTATGCGGTGAACGTGAAAATGTGCGTTGTAAAAACGTCTCCACCAGTAGCGGAATTAACGGTGTATCGAAGCCACCGTGTCCGCCGCCGATTATCGTGTGCAGGGTGACAGGAATGTGGTACCGCTGTAACGCCTCTACAAGAAGTACGCTTTGACCGTGGGGCACAAGTGGATCTGCGTCGCCGTGAATCACCAAAAAAGGCGCCGCAAATCCATCGATATGGGTAATGGGATTGGCTTTTTTGACGGCCGCCTCATGCTGTTGAATCGGACCGCCAATCAGCTGTGACTCAGGTGAGTCTGCGGCATCATGGATCATGCCGTCGGGGATTCGTTGTGCATCCATTTGCAGAAAGTCAGTCGGGCCGAAAAAATCAATGACCGCTTGCACGCGACTCGATTGGTCGAGATGTGTTCCCACATCTAATTCGCGGATGTGACCACATGTGCCAAGCATTGCCGCAAGGTGTGCGCCGGCAGATTCTCCCCAGGCAATAAATCGCTTGTTATCGAAATCATAGACACCCGCATGTGCGCGCAACCAACGCACCGCTGACTTGCAATCCTCGATTTGCGCAGGGAAAATGGCGTGTTGACTGAGGCGATAATTGATTGCCACAATTGCATATCCGCGATTGAGCATGGCAAGAGGTACACTGTCTGACTTGCTCCCCATACGAAATGCACCACCGTGAATCCAGATAACGAGAGGATAGGGACCTTTGGTGGGAGGAATGTAAATGTCAAGCGTATGCCGCTCATGACCATGGGGAACATACGCAATATCAGGATAAAACGTTGTGCCGACTGGCAGCGAAGCAAGGGTAAACATCGTCGGTTACTCCTTTGTGTGGATACGCGTAGCATACTCTTTTTTGATACAAAATGTAAGTAGAGGGATAAGGCGTGGTGTGGCGCGTGGTACAATCGTTGCGCAATGTGTGCCGGTCTTTGCTGTTGATGGTTGGAGGATGTTCATGATGATGCAGGTGCCAGACACCCTTGATTCTGTGCTTCGCACATATATTTCACAAGAAGAAATTGCCGGTGCTGCGATTGTGGTGATGCATCGCAGTGCGATTGTGCTCGAGCACTATACCGGCTTGGCAAATACCACAACGGCTGCAAACGCGCAGAGTGTATGGCCACTTGCTTCCATCTCCAAAGTCTATGCGGCGGCTACCATCATGCGCCTGGTTGAGCAGGGTGTGTTGACCCTCAATACGCGCGCAACTAGCGTGTTACCTGAACTCCACGGCGACCTGCGCGAGGAGATTCGGGTGCGGCATTTGCTCACGCATACCGCCGGCATGATCTACGAGTCACCACACATGGCCGAACGCCTGCGTGCCCAGACGCCGCTGGCTGACATGTACGCCGAGGCCCTCACATCACCGCTGTTGTTTGCCCCGGGCACGCAGTTGAGCTATAGCGACTATCATTGGCTGATGCTCGCCACCATGGCCGAACGCCTGACGGGCACATCGTTCGCCGCGTTGATGCAACAGCTAGTGCTGGATCCAATGGGTCTGACGCAGACGTTCTTCCCTACGGCACGTGCCACCACTCCCGCACACATTGCCTATGTCCGTGGGGTGCTGGCGGAGGGGACGTCGGGTGCCATGTACAACTCCGACTACGGCCGTTCGTTGGCGCATCCAGCTTTCGGGGTGGGGGCGAGTGCGCGCGATGTGGCACGTTTTGCTTGGCACTTCATGCCCGGTGGACCGCGCGTACTCAGCGAGCCGACCGTACGGGCAATGACGCGCGATCAGACTGCTGGCGTGCCTGGCAGCTATCCGATTATTTCGGGCCTGGGGTCACAGCCACAGCATGCGTGGGGGCTCGGGTGGGCCTTACAAACAGCACGCACACCGGCGCTGTTTTCGGAGTTGTTGTCGTTCGAAAGCTTCGGTCATCACGGTGCAAGTGGCTGTCAAGTCATGGCGGACCCGTCACAAGAACTGATTGTGGTGGCACTGACAAATACGCACTTAAATACGGGTATTGATCGCTGGTACAACCGGTTACAGGCCATTGCCGCGACCACCATTGCTGGAGTCATGGCGCAGCTGTGCTAATTGGCCACTACCGGGAGCTGGTTGCGGGTGCGATATGCGCCCGGTGAAATGCTGTTTATGCGTTTGAACGTCTTGGCCAAGTGGTGTACGTCCGCAAAGCCACACTGTTCGGCAATATACTCGAGTGCGTGTGGTGTGGTGCGCAACAGCTCTTGTGCCCGTTGAATACGCATGTGGATGAGATATTGATGGGGCGACATGCCGAAGCGGCGCCGAAAGAGTGCACTAAAGTGCGACTCAGAAAGATGTGCGCGCGCCGCCAAATCGGCCACGCGTATCGGCTCCGCTAAATGGAAGGCGCAGTAGGCGGTAATCCAGTTAAGCGATTCGGGCTGGGTAATCCCTGGCGTCGCTAAGGTGCTGAATTGCCCCAAGAGCGCGAGTATCAACTCCATCGCATAGTGCTGACTCATCAGTTGGCGCAACACGTCGCGCTGGTGCCACGAGCCAATCATCTTGATCATCGTCTCACGGAATCCGTTGACATCTGCCGGCTGAAAGACCGGTGGAATCGATATCCCTTCAATGTCGTTGAGTCGCGGTTGCAGGTAGGCACGATATGCCGTCAAATCAGTCATGTACCCGCGCGTCACAAAGCTCTCATGACGCTGTGGATGATAAAACATATCGAGATGCGCAAACGGCGTAATCGTGTTGCTCCGCCCATGTAAGGTGTGGAGCTCGTTGGGTTGGATGAGACAGACATGCCCTGGCGGGACCTCGTGTGCTACCCCGTTGAGCGTAATCGCACACTCTCCCTCTTGCACATAAATCAACAAGTAATCGAGCAAGCGCCGTTCGCCCGTTTGCCATGGTGTGCGTACGGCGTAATCTGCCATGCGGATATACGGAACAAGTGGTGCTGGGAACAATGTACCCTCGTCTTTCTCAATATACCAACCAGTCGAAATGTGTGCATCAGCGATTTATACAAAAGTTACGGATTATTTTACCATGTAAATTTTTCCATTTTTCGCTAAAGTCAACCATGAGTGAATCAGATTATTCCTTTGATACGCGGAATAATGTGCAGGTTAGAAATAGTCCTGTCGAGATATGCACCCATGTGTTGATACATGAGTGCGTGGTTTTGACACAAACACGAGAAGGAGCAATATGCAACCCATACCCCCTACAACGCCGGTCATCAGCTTCGTGCTACGTGATGGCACTGTCGTATCGGGTACGGCCAATGTGTCGTCGGTGATGGAACTCGCGCTCGAACTTGGTGTGCGTGGAATCGAGGGACAATGCGGCGGATTTGTGGCCTGTGGTACGTGTCACGTACATGTCCCCGAGGAGTGGATTGCGCGCATTGGGCGGGCATCTCCAGACGAGGTAACGATGCTCGAGTACGAGCCGACATTTTCCCCGTTAAGCAGATTGAGTTGTCAAATCGCACTCCAGCCCGATTTAGACGGACTCGTTGTAATGATTCCAGGAGCAGATCATGCATGACGTCTCGACGATTACGGTGCGTCGCCCCGATCCAGAGGGTGACGAAGATGTGGTATTTGTGCGCGGCTTTCGCGCGTTGCGCGGTGCACTGAACGATTGGCGCACGTTTAGCTCTGATACACACGGGTTTCTGGTGTTGACGCCCCAAGACAAAACGCGCACCTTCCGGCAGTACCCGTTTGAGTTTGATCCGCCGACGCATACTGCCTACCGCGCGCTGATTGAGCCGTTCTATAAGCGCGCATTACAACCTGAGTATGCCATGCGCATCCAAGCGCTCATCAGACGGTGCGTTGATGCGATGATGGCTGCCCCACAGGTGTCGGTGGCTGACGAATTCTCTCTGCCACTACAAAACAAAGCGCTTTCTGTGTTGTTGGAAATGCCCGAATCTGAGGCAGATGTGTGGATGAACTTCGGCAAGGATGTCTTTAGCTCGGGGAGTGCCGATGCGCTGGTCGAATACCTTGAGCATCAGACGAGCAAGGCTGACACCGAAGAGTCTGATTCCATCTTTGGGGTACTAAAGCGCGCCACATATGAAGGGCGACCGCTCACGCGCGATGAACGGCTCGGCTTTGCCCACATCACCTTTTCGGGCGGTCGCGATACGGTCATTAACATGTTGACCGGCATTGTAGCCCTGTTTGGAGTTTCACCAGAGACGCACGACGCTATTCGGCGTAATCCCGGTTTAATCCCCTCAGCCACCGAGGAGGTGTTCCGCTTTATTTCGCCGTTGGGCATCTTGACCCGTGTCTGTCCGCATGGTGGTACGGTGGATGGTGTGGATGTGGCGCCAGGGCAACGCATCGCCGTCTGTTATGCGCGTGCCAACCGGGATCCTGATGTGTTTCCGAATCCCGATACCTTCATCGTCGACCGCAAACCAAACCCGCATCTTGCGTTCGGCAGTGGGCCACACAGTTGTTTGGGCAATGCGCATGCTCGCTTGTTGGCACGCACACTGATGGCCGAGTTGTCACAGCGGGTCTCACGTGTCGAACTTTGTGAGGCCGTGCCTGACACCTACGAAGCCCCGTTCGTGGTCGACGGGTTCCGCTACAATCGCCTGGTGGTACGACTGCATCCCCTGTAGGTGATTGCCGTCGTCTCAATGGCACAATCGTGTACAATGACTGGTGAGAGCGCATGTGGTCCGGTGGCTGTCCTCGTCTTCAAAACGAGTGAACGGGGTGACGAGCCTCGTTGGTGGGTTCGACTCCCACGCGCTCTTGCCATGCTGATGTTTTTATCGACTGTGCGGTGTTGCTGGTTGTGCAGGAGCGGTCATACGCTGTGCAATCACCAATAGCACTGATGCTATTGTGGCAAATGCGCCGATAATCAGGGCGGTGGGGATCATCGAGCCGTTACTCAGTAGTCCGACCAACGTCCCAGCAATGCCCCCCACCACCGACTGGGTGGTCCCCTGTAGCGCTGAGGCGCTGCCCATCCGCTCTTTGATGTGTGCAAACGCAAGTGCGGCGATATTGGGCATTGAGAATCCCACACACATCCCCAACATGCTGAAAAGAATGGTCACGCTGATGATGGTCGCTTGCCCGGATTGCCCGAGGGCGGCGAGGATGAGCCCGATGAGCATGGCCGCAGCCAAGGCGATGTGCGCCATCTGCGCAAGGTGGAAGCGGCGCAGGAGTAGCCGATTGAGTTGCGCTGCTCCGACAAATCCAATCGCATTTAGCCCGAAAATCAGTCCGAATGTACTCGGCGATGTGCCAAGTATCTCGATATAGATGAACGATGAACTAGTGATATACGTCAGGAGCATGCCGATGGTGCATGCGCCAGTCAAGACGTACAGCATGAATGGTCGATTGCGCATGATGGCGAGATAGGTATGACCGGCATCAGCGAGGCGTACGTTACTTCGCTCGGTCGCCGACGATGTTTCGGGCAACAGTGTGACCGCGCTTGCTACCGCTACGCCATAGAGCACCAAAAACCAAAACAACCCGTGCCAATCCCACTGCCCCAAAATCACACCACCCAATGATGGTGCCAAAATCGGTGCGACGCCCAATACCAGTACCAGCAAACTGAGTCGGTCGGCAAGCATGTTGCCACTCCAAAGGTCGCGGGCGATGGCACTACTGATGACGGCACCTGCCGATGCGCCGAGTGCCTGGACAAATCGGCCGATGATCAGCCAAGTGATGGTCGGGGCACTTGCACAGATGACTGCTCCAATTACGTAGAGACCAAATCCGAATAAGAGCGGTGTTTTGCGGCCGAACTTGTCGGTAATTGGCCCGTAAATAACTTGACCGATTGCGACACCAATCATGAATATTGCCACTGTGAATTGTACTGATCCTGCTGCGACATTGAGCTCATTAGCGATGGTGGGCAGGGCTGGTAAGTACAAGTCAATGCTCATCGGCATAATGGCTTGTACGGAACCGAGAATAATCGTGAGGAAGAGCAACGAATGCGGGCGCGTGGGATTGGATGCCGCCATGATTATCTCCTAAACGTGTTGACGGCATATCCTACCACGGAGATATGGCACAGACCAATGGTATTCTGCCAATATGGATTGACTGATTGGACGTGTAGAAAACTATTTCGTGCAGAATGTTGTCAAAATGAAATATCCACCGTGTCAATATCGTATTGACAGAGTGCGAAATCCTTTGTATAACGTTAGTTAAACGATTAAGTAACTCTCATTGAGCGTCTTATACGACATGTTCCCCAAGTAGAGGTAGTGTGCATGGTAGCAACAGAGCGGAAAATATACCAGCATCATCGTGATCGCCAGCGCGAGAGCATTCTGGTGGCCGCTGAGGAGCTCTTTTTGGCACGTGGCATAGACGATGTCAATATGGCCGATATTGCATTAGCGGCACAGGTTACACGTGCAACCCTCTACAAATACTTCCCAAATAAACAAGAGATTGCGTGGGCTGTGTTCGAGAATTACTGCGAACTCATGACGGCCATGGTACCTGACGAATTCACACGCCATACGGCTAATGGCATTACTAGGGTAGCAAACATTTTAGAGGGAAGTTGTCTGTTCTTTCATACCTACCCACAACGTGCGCTCTACTTCGCCCAATTTGATGCATTGTATGCCCAAGACGGTTCAACCGATCGTATGAATCGTTTTAAATATCGTTTGCATCAGGGTGACGAGCCTATCGTGCTCGCCTTACGCGCTGGCATTGCTGATGGTTCGATCCGATCGGACGTTGATCCAGAGGTCATGGGTGTTACTATTCTGACTATTTTGGCCGGTATTGAACGGCGTTTAGCGGTTGCAATGCCCACATTTGAGGGTGAATTCGGTTACACGCCACAGCACGTTTATTCCATGACGTGCGAATTAATTTTACAAGGACTACGCACTACCTGTGCTCCTTCCACTCCACATCATTTGTAGATTTACATTTTTTTCATAATATACGTATAATTATTTATAGGGATTGAGTTGTTTTTTTCACCGACGTATGAAATGCCAATGTACTGCTTCGCGGCTGGCATGCGCATACATAGGAGTAATTTGTGCAACCACAAGTGCATTTTGATGTACAACACATCATGAGGCAGCTCACAATTGATGAAAAAATTGCGTTGTTGTCGGGATTTAACTTTTGGCAAACCCCCGCCATCGATCGATTAGGCATTCCATCACTCTATATCACTGACGGACCACATGGTGTCCGCAAACAGAAACAGTCGAGTGGAGTCACGCTCGATCAAGCCGAGCCAGCCACCTGTTTTCCTACTGCATCGGCATTAGCAAGTAGTTGGGATCGCGATCTCATTCATGCCGTTGGCGCCGCAATTGGTATTGAGGCACGTGCCAAACAAGTCAGTGTCCTGCTTGGACCAGGTGTGAACATTAAGCGCTCACCACTTGGGGGACGTAACTTTGAGTACTTCTCCGAGGATCCGTTGTTGTCGAGTCAGATGGGCGCTGCATTCATCCAAGGTGTGCAGTCGCAAGGGGTCGGCACATCAATCAAGCATTTTGCGGCAAATAATCAAGAATATCGGCGCATGACCATCGATACGATTGTTGACGAACGTGCGTTGCGCGAGATATACCTGGCAAGTTTCGAGACGGCAGTCAAAGCTGCAACACCGTGGACGGTGATGTCGGCCTATAACGCCGTGAACGGCACTCCCTGTAGTCAGAATAAATGGCTCCTCAATGACATATTGCGAGACGAGTGGGGCTTCAACGGTCTAGTCGTATCTGATTGGGGTGGTGTTTACCAGCGTGTGCCATCGCTACAGGCGGGTAACGATCTTGAGATGCCAGGGAACAACGGTGCGCACAATTCGGTCGTCAAGCAGGCGCTTGCACAGGGCGAATTGTCGCACGAGACGTTAAATCGCAGTGTGGAACGTATTCTTCACCTGATTAAGGCTGCGTTGCCTGCACTCCAACAACCGATGAAATACGATGCCAAAGAGCACCATGAACTCGCACGTAAAGCGGCTGCAAGTGGGGCCGTCTTGCTAAAGAACGACGATGCCATGTTGCCTCTCACGGCTGGGCAGTCAATCGGCGTTATTGGTGCATTTGCCAAAAAGCCACGCTATCAGGGTGCGGGGAGTTCTTTGATGTCGCCGTCGCGTTTGAATACGGCATATGCGGGCATCTGCATGCGCTACAACGGCAAAAAAATCCCGTACGCTCCAGGATACGGGGTGCGCGATCATCAACCAAACGAGGCACTCATTGCTGAGGCGGTCAAGATAGCTCGGCGTGTTGAGACCGTAGTGTTATTTGTTGGGCTGCCCGACATTTACGAGACTGAAGGGGTAGATCGCACGCACATGCGTTTGCCTGATGCGCATACCGCATTACTGAATGCGGTTGTAGCTGTGAATCCACGCGTTATTGTTGTGTTGAACAATGGTGCTCCCGTTGAGATGCCGTGGCATGACGTTGTACCTGCCATTTTGGAGGGGTATTTGGGCGGTCAAGCAGGCGGTAGTGCCGTGGCCGATATATTGTTTGGGGATGTGAATCCGAGCGGTAAGTTGGCTGAGACCTTCCCGATTTCGTGGAGCGATCATCCTGCGAGTGCGTATTTTCCTGGGTCACCCCAAATGGTTGAATATCGTGAGAGTATTTATGTGGGGTATCGCTACTACAACACTGCTGACGAAGAAGTGCTCTTTCCATTCGGACATGGATTGAGCTATACCACGTTTGCGTATAGTAACCTGCAGGTAAGCGCCACTAAAGTATCGGCGAATGAGCCATTAATGGTTAGTATGACGGTCACCAACACGGGTACCCGTGCAGGTGCGGAAGTTGTGCAACTCTACGTGCGCGATGTCGAAAGTACGCCGTTCCGCCCTGTACACGAGCTCAAAGGATTTCACAAGGTTTCGCTTAAGCCTAAAGAATCCGCCACTATCACGTTCACGTTGAACAAACGGTCATGGGCCTTCTATGATGTGAATCGTGCAGATTGGCTGGTTGAGAGTGGGCAGTTTGAGGTGCAGATTGGTGCATCATCGCGTGATATTCGCATGCGCGCCATGGTCGAAGTCCGTGGTGAGACGTTGCGTCAGAGTGCGCAACAGAGTTTATTGGCCGACTACTATGATTTGCAACGTGGGAATTTTGGTCCAGGCGCATTTGCGGTCTTGATTGGCCAGCAAGTCAAATCTGTGCGTCCTCGCCGAGGTGCATACACGTTGAACACGCCATTGGCCGACATGCAAGATTCGTGGTTTGCGCGTATCTTCCATGACCGCATGAAACGTCTTGCAATCAGTCAAGTCTCCATTGATGCTGAGTCGCCTACCGCCATCATGTTTCGTACCATCATGGATGAGATGCCCTTGCGCACTTTGTTGATGTTCTCGCGTGGACAGATCACACTTGCTCGTCTCGAAGCACTTTTGATGATGATGAACGGTAAATGGATCCGCGGAATTGTGGCGTTATTGCGGAACCGATAAATGATGAACGTTGCCCGCCGTCGCGCATTGCGCGACGGCGGTTTGTTATTCACTTGGGGTGAGTTGTGCGAGCATACCGCCGTCGGCGTGAATCGTGGCACCAAGCACAAAGCCTGCTTGTTCACTGGCGAGCCAAGTAACCACACGAGCAATGTCAATCGGGTAGCCCACTCGTCCGATGGGTTGGACTTTCGCCCATCCGGCCAAGCTTGCCTCCCAATTATCGCCATGTGCAATATCGCTGCGAAGCATGGCGGTATCAATTGCACCGGGTACGACGCAGTTGGTGCGTATCCCCTTACGACCGTAGTCCATGGCCATTTGTCGCGTCAATGAAACGACGCCGCCTTTGGAGGCAGCATACGCCGCAATGTTCGTAGTGGTGGCGAGTGCGTGTGGTGAGGCGATGTTGATGATATTTCCATGTTGTTGACGTAACATAATTGGAATGACTGGATGACTGCACAAATAGACACTGTCGAGATTGGTGGCAATAATCTTTTGCCATTCGGCATAACTGGTCTCGTGAAGCGGTTTGCTGATCAAAATGCCTGTATTGTTGACCAACACATCAATGCGCCCATAGTGTGCATATGTCTGGGCAACCATTGCGTCGACGTCTTCTTTTTGGCTGACATCGCAACGAATCGCAAGATGGGTGCCAGCACACGATGCGAGGGTTTCTTGGGCGTTGGCAATATTGATATCACATGCGACTACCGAATCACCTTGTGCGGCGAATTCACGGGCAATGGCACGGCCAATCCCTGCACCTGCTCCCGTCACAATCACAACTGCCATGAAATCCCTCCTGCGGTTACCGTTGATAGAATAACGCCATCTGGTTGTCGTACATCAAGTGTTTGGCGATGCGCTCAGCCTCTGTGAGGGTGAGCATCCCGTCATTCATTTCAGCGTGTAGCGTCCGTGCTAACCAGATGCGTGATTGAACAGCAAAGCCGACCGCTTGTGCGGGTAAGAAGGCATCTCCACCAAAGCCAAATAACTTGTTGATGGGGACGCTGTGTATCCACTGACGCACAAAATCGCTACTCGCGCGTGGGTTCATACTCCATGCCCAACACAAATCGACGTACACGTTCCGAAAGTGTTTGGCGAGACTCAACAATTCATCGTGATACGGATAGCCGATGTGCATCAAGACGAATTGTGTGTCTGGGTATGCTTTGATGAGGCCATCGAGTAATCCCGGGCGAATCCAGTGCATTGGCATCGAACCGTTGCCCGCATGATGGCCAGTATGAATCTTGAATGGAAGTTGGTGCATTGCAGCTGTTTCGGCGATAATTCCGAGCGCCCAATCGCCGATGATGCACGCATCACGTGGGAGGAGCGGTACACCCCAAAGCTTCTTTTGGAGCACCATGGCCACATCATCGTGATCCGGAGCACTCCACGCAAGCGTCCGTGTGTAGGCGTGTTGGCTTTTGATGGCCACCGCTGCATGTGCATGTTGGCGAATCAATTGCGCTAACGCCGCCGCATAATGGTTGAGCGACCCAATTTGTATGCCAGTTGCGTGTGCGAGTGCATCGAGGTCAACGCTGCCATCGGCGATGGTGTGGACATTTATATCGTATTGATAGAAGGGAGCGGGATCTGCCTCTTGCGGCAAGCCCCACGTAAACGCATCAATTTGGACGCTGTGGAGGTTGCCGATGTGGTGCAAGATGTGATGATGTTGACCACGGACCATGCTGGCGCGATGATGTGTCTGCGCAGCCACGAGGTGTTCGGCGCTCAGGTGGTCAATCTGGTAGACATGAGCGGCAGCGAGGCGCACCCCCTCTGCATAACCGGTATATGCACAGTTGCGCCAATACGGCTCGATCATACGCCAGCGTTGGGCAATGTCTGGATTCGATTGATCAAGAAACGCGGATAGTGTGTCGTAACCACATCCAGCACTCACCATGTCATGTTGGATGTAGGCGTGCTGACCGAAGAGCGCAGTGATGATGTCAGGATTTAACTGGAGATACGCCGACTCGCTGATGAGGTGCTCGTGGGTGTCAACGAGTGGCTGGTGCATGACGACGTCGAGAATTGCACTCACGGCACGCCCCCTTCGATGCGCACCCACGGATCAGTAGATCCGTGGGTGCAGACGTACTGCTTTAGTAAACGAATGGTGCGACGCGAATCTCCATCACGGTGTTGAACCGGCTGACGTATTGATCGAGATTGGCTCCATTGAACTCAACCTGTGCTACGCCGGTACCTTCGGGGATGAGCAACAACATCTGGCCGACCATTTGGCCACCCGGGTAGACAGTGGTTGGGACGACGGGCAGGTCAAGTTTGCGAATCGGTGCTGCTGCCGTGTGACGATTCCCCTCTAGATCGATGACCGCAATGTACGAATGGTCAATGTAGACAGGTGCTTGGTCGCCGGCTCGTTGGTTTTGAATTAAGACCGTAAAGGTTAGCCACTTCTTGCCTTCGGGTGCGGGAATAGAGTAGAACGAATCCAAGTAGCGGAAGTCGGTAGCCGCAAACTTCAGACCGCTGGCGTGATGTTGCCAAAATCCTACGACTGGCATGTTTTTGCGAAATACGTCGGTGACCGAAGTGGGCATGACGGTGACACCCGTATCGGTCAAGTAATTCACCGCCGGACTGGCACCAATCGGTGCTGGCACGCCACTCAACGTGTTTTCGGCGTGCACTTTGCCCATTTGGACTGTTTTGCCGGCAGGATCGTTCGGATGGTACTCAAAGCGCGCACGTTCAAACACTTGAACGACCATGCTTGTTGTGCCGTTGTTCCACCGCATGGCAGGAGTCAACGGTGCACCAAACAGGCGCAAACGCTCGTTGCGGTTCGCAAATGGGATACCATCGAGTTCTGCGCCATGTGTGCTGTGGTACTGCAAAAATGCGCCACATACGGCCGGACGATTCACTTCAACGACGGCACACGCGCCGCTCTCAGGGGCAAAGGCGGTATCGGCTGTGGTCAGAGGCGTTATCTCTTTGATGTGATAATCGAGCCACTCAGCACCGACGCGGCCGATGACGATGTTATGTGGTGCCTCACGTTTGGGGAAGTACTCAAGACGTACGCGTTCAAACTCCTGCACATAGAACGTGTCGTTGTCGACGGTACGCGCGTACATGCCAGTGATGGAGTTGCCGAATTGGTCAAGCCCACCATGTGCCTGCCAAAACGGCAAAAATGTCGTGTCAATGCAGGTCTCCGGTCGCTGGATACAGTTTGACCCTGCATGTGCCTGCCGATGTGGTGTCGCCCCTAGTGCTAGCGCCACCAAAAACACAAAATACCAATACCGCATCGCAACCTCACTATGGTAACGCCGTGCATGGCGTAGAATAACGTCAAATATAAATGATTACTAATTGCTGACAATTAGCTTGCTTATTGTACCGTAATAATGAAAACGAGGCAACCACTTTTTGTGGTGCCTCGTTGGCTATGGTAAGAGTTTTGGATTAATTGAGCGGTGGGACGCGTATCTCAATTGTTTGGTCAAATCGACTTACACCGGCATCCATGTTGGCCATGTTTATCTCGATTTGCCCCGGCGCCACGGTGTATGGTACCTCGAATATTAATTGACCGACATAATTACTCCCCGCAGGCACCGTTGTTGGAGTGAATGGCGTCGCAAGATACATTGTTTTGTATGACGCAGAATGACGATTACCGTCTGTATCAATCAGACCGATATACGAATAGTCGACATATACTGCCGGTTGATTTGCCTCTCGTTGATTTTTGACGAGCAGCGTGAAGGTAATGTACTTCATGTTTTTGCCGGCCTTGATCGTGTAAAAGTAATCAAGATAGGTGAATGAACTTACCGCCAAGTATATCCCGTCCTTGGATGATTGCCAGTAGCCCGTCTTGTGCATCACCTTGCGCCATGCCTCGAGTGATGCGTTATCAAGCAGTTGGACTCCCGTGTCAACCAGATAGTTGATGGGCGCACTCGGGGTGGTGGGGAGTGGGATGTTGGCTGACAGCAGATCAACCACGACGTCACCGGCAACCACTTTGTTGTCTGCGGCGTTGTTGGGCATGTAATCGAGGCGCGCATGACTGAAGACCTGCACAAGCCGCGTCTCGTTGCCGTTTTGCCACTTCATCACTGGCGTCAACGGGAAACCGAGGAGTGCCAACCGCTCGGCGCGAGTTACATGTGGTACGGTATCGTTTTGAATGCCGTGTGTCGTGTAGTAATCCAAGAACTCACCACAGACGGCAGGCTTGTTAACTTCTACGACACTACATCGTCCATGACCCGGCTGGAACGATAGCTCTTCGTTTTGATCGAGTGGACGTAATTGCGCCTTGAAGGCGTCATGCCAGATTTGACCTACTGGCGTGCTGCGGTAACGCATGTGCGCCGGTCGCCCAGGCAAATATTCGAGGATTGCACGTTCAAATTTGTGTGTCAAATAGTATGACCCGGTGATGTAGTGCGTTTGGGTGGTGCCGATGGGGTCGCCAAATGTGTGCATCCCGTCGTTGCCGCGCCAGTACTCGCGGAACATGAGACCGACGCATAATTCGGGCTTCGTGATACAGTTCGCTCGTGCATCAACCTGCTGTGTTGGAACAACCAAGATGCTCGCCAATAGAAGCATCACGATGATGTGCATTGTGCGTCTGTGCACGCGTGCCCGTTGCGTCATTGCAGCCGTATCTCTCTGCATATCGCCCATTTTGCCCCCCTCATATGAATATTTTGATACTATTACATACTGTAGTATATTAACACACAGTAAGTGATGACATAATGATTACGACATCACCAGTTTTGTTACCACCCCTTTGGATAGGCACGTAATTCCATGTACGAAATAGAGCGTGAGAGTTCCTTGTCAAGGTTGGCAATATTGATCTCTAATTGTGCCGGGATGGCCTTTATAGGAACCAAGAAGACTAGCTGACCGACGAACGTCTTGCCGGGGGGCACCGTATTTGGCTGAATGGGCTTGACGAGCCGTTGACTGAGTGGGTGGGCGGGAATGCGCATGCCATTGTTGTCAATGATGTAGAAATAGGAGTAGTCGGCATAGATGGGAGCTTCTGAGCTGGTGCGTCGGTTTTGAATTTGGACCGTCATGCTCAGAAATTTGTGCCCGGCAGGAGCCTTTACCGACCAAAACTCATCGTGATAGACCAGGGTGCTAGTGGCCATGTACAAATCATCGGCCATGAGATCCCAATAGCCTTTTTTGTCCCACAACCAGCGCCATCGTGCATAGATTTCGACAGGCAACACGCGTTGATCGGTCTCGACGAGCTGATTCACGGGTACACTCGGTTGCAAAGGGCGTGGTTGGTTGGCGTTGATCATCTCATCAACGACGCGACCTACTTGGACGTATTTTTTGAAAGGATCATCTGGGTACCATTCGAGCCGAGCATTTTCGAATATCTGAACCACTTGCATGGAGCTACCGTTCATCATGACCATAGCGGGTGTCAGTGGCAAACCGAAGCGAGTCAGGCTCTCGGCAGGATGAACATATGGGAGCTCATCGATATGGATACCGTTTTGTTCGTAGTATTCGAGGAAGGGGCCGCACACTGCTGGTGAACCGGTGCGAATACTCTTGCAGTTGGCCTCGCCCGGCTTGAACAAATTATTGTGGTAGCTCGGAATCGGTGAGAGTACGCTGATGTTAGCGTCAAGCCACTCAGCACCAACACGTGCCAAAATGACATTATTTGGGGCTTCGCGTCGTGGAAAGTATTCCATGCGCGTTCGTTCGAATTCTTGGCGATACACATGCACATCATTAATGAGGAAATGCGTCATCTCTGTGAGTGGGAGCCCAAAGTTCTCTGGTCCGTTGTTCTTCAACCAGATATCTTTGAATGGGTCACCAATACATGAAATAGGATTTTCCACACATGTCTGTTGGGGTTGTGCATATGTGATTGTTGTTGGAACGAATCCACCAAGAATCGTAATGAGTATCGCTATCCAAATCCGGTTCATGGAAGTCCCTCTCACGTCTTCACGCTAATTCATACGTATCATAAGTTAATATGTTTAAATTAGGAAGAGTAGAAGATTACAATTTGCATAAAATCCTACAAATAATGATGGATAAAATGTGATAAAAAGTTATGACATTGATGATTACAAAAAGAAATATCACAATTAATAAATATTAAAAATAAAGCCGTAAAAAATTGAATATAAGTAGATATATTTAAATATAATTACATGAAATATGAAATTAAGTTACAAAAAAAGAACTATTTGGCATGCTGTGTCATCTACAGATGACGAAGCCATTACACATGCACAATGTACATTACGAAGCGGGTGTGGCGCAAGAAAAGACCAACGAGGCCGCGCCTATGTGCGCGGCCTCGTTGGTTGAACAGCGATACAGCAGGTGCAAGGGTTTGCATTCTGCACCTTGCGTGGGCACATACTGCAACTAACGCGTTTTGGGCTTCAAAATCATATAGATCATGACCCCGATAACGCCAATGCTCCCAAACAACACGGTGAAGATGTCAACGCCATCAGGAACAATTGCAAGTCCAGTCAACACGCCGACCATCAACACGATACCCACGAGCCCGAGCACGAGCCACACGGGAGTCCAACCCCACCCACGCCGACTTGCGATGATAATCAGCACGACGATAATCGCAATGATGATGACGAGTGGATTCACCGGAAAATAGATGTCGTATTGGAGTGAATTAAGTGCATCCATGGTGCCTCCTGTGGGTGATGCGAGGATATCCCGCATGCAAATCCGAGGGGTTAGGCTGGCCCGCCAAACTCGGTGTTGGCCGCCTGAATCAGTGCACGCATGTACGCAATCGAGTAGGCCGTGCCAACACGGTACCCCCCTAGCATGTTGGGGATATGGTCGGGAATAACGGCACCGTCAAACTTGACTTCGCGCAGAGTACGCATCACATCATACATGTTTTGGTAGCCGTTGTCTATTAATGTCTCCTCCCATGGTTCGGGCATTGGGTTGGTGACATTGCGGAAGTGGACTTTCATCAGTTGGCCCTTGCTGGCAAAGTGACGAATTGCATCGGTAACGCTGTTGCCCATGCCGATTTCGCCGCCTTCGAGCCAGCAGCCGACGCACAAGCAGACGCCAATGTTGCGGCTATTGGCGATCTCCATGGCCTTTTTGTAGCCGGCAAAGTTGCCGAACATGCAGCGTGGGATACCGCCCAAGTCGTAGACTGGTGGGTCATCGGGGTGAATGCCAATAAAGACGCCCTCTTCTTCGGCCACGGGGGCAATCCGGCGGATCATGTACTCGTAGTTGGCCCACAACTCATCTTCGCTATAGCGCCGGCCGTGGGTGAGCTCGCCCTCGTAGACTTTGCCGTCCCAGTAGCCTTTGGCGTTCTTGATGTCGAGCATGCGGGCGCTCATGCCGCCACGCCCAGGCACATGGCCGGTGCTCCAGATGCCGTTGCCCATGTGGGCGTAGGTGTTGTAGTGCAGACCGGCGGCGGCGATGTTGCGGATGAACTGTTTGAACTCTTCGATTTTTTCGTCGCGGCCGGGCAAATTCAGCGTCATCTCTGAGGCGTTATGGACGCGCAAATTGGCGATGCGGTAAATTTTGAGGCCGAAGTTGGCAAAGCGCTTGACCATGGCCTTGTAGTGTTCAGCAGTGTGGTTGGCTGGGTTTTTGATGCCAAGCATGGCCCATTCGACGCCGAGCTGCTGATAATACTGCAAATCTTCATCACTTGCGTCATCGTTGGTCTGAATCGCAATCTGAATGCCGGCAGTACTCGAAACGTACCCGGGCACGGCACGCATGGCATAGGTATCTTGCGTCATGCAGAATCCTCCTCATTGAGTATTTTGGTCAACCTGTCAGACACGTCTATCCTACCAC
>CAYZZI010000038.1:26705-30432 GCA_964482795.1 uncultured Klebsiella sp. | reverse complement strand
TTCATCGACGCATGACTTTTCATTTTTCTTGACATCCACCCAACTGCCGTATATCATGAAGCCAACGGCGATGAAGAGGGAGAGTAATCATCCGGCCGGCGCTCCAGCGAATCGACACATTGGTGAGAGGTCGATGCGAACGCGGATGATGAATGGGCCTTGGAGCTGCAGTTCCAACCGGGCGTTTGGCCCCTAGTAGCAACTGTCGGAGTCTGCCACCGTTATCAGGCAGCCAGTGTTGCCCGTTTTGTTTTTTGACAGCGGATGCACTGAGAGGGCGTCATGGCGTCGGCCTGACGAATTGGGGTGGCACCGCGGATGTTTACAATCCGTCCCCTGCACCAGGGGGCGGTTTTTTGTATGCTTTTTTAGGAGTAGCGACAGATTATGACAACCAAGAAGCGCATTCTCACCGGCGATCGGCCAACCGGCAAACTGCATCTCGGCCACTACGTAGGTTCAATTGCCAATCGCCTACGCCTGCAAGAAGAGTACGAGTGCTTTTTTATTATCGCCGACCTGCACACGCTGACCACCAAACCCAGTAAAGAAGAGATCCAGCTCGTCGAACAGCACATTCGTGACCTCGTGCTCGATCAACTCGCCTGTGGCCTGCACCCCGACAAAGTCACCTTCTACGTGCAGTCGTCAGTCAAAGAGATCTATCAAATCAACCTTATTTTCGAGATGCTCGTATCCGTCGCCCGCCTCAGCCGCCTGCCGAGCATCAAAGACATGGCCAAGGCTGCCCAGATGGACGACGAGCAGATGCCGTTCGGCTTGCTCGGCTACCCCGTCCTCCAGGCCGCCGACATCCTGATGCCCCGCGCCCACCTCGTACCCGTCGGCAAAGACAACGAGGCCCACGTCGAGATTACCCGCGAGATTGCCCGCCGCTTCAATCACCTGTACGGCGAGGTCTTCCCCGAGCCCGATGTACTCGTACCCGAGACCGGCACCCTGATCGGCACCGACGGTCAAGCCAAGATGAGCAAAAGCCTCGGCAACGCCATCATGCTTTCGGATAGCGCCAAAGACGTCGAGCAAAAGGTGCGTGGCATGTACACCGACCCCGCCCGTGTGCGCGCCGATATCCCCGGCAAAGTCGAGGGCAACCCGGTCTTCATCTACCACGACATCTTCAACCCCAATGTCGAGGAGGTCAACGATCTCAAAGACCGCTACCGCACCGGCAACGTCGGCGATGTCGAGGTCAAGCGCAAGCTGGCCACCGCGATCAACAACTTCCTTGAGCCGATTCGTGAGCGCCGCGCCCAGTACGAGGCCAAACCCGGTATGGTCGACGAAATCATCTACGCCGGCAACGCCAAGACCCGTGCCGTCGCCCAAGAGACCGTGCGCATGATGAACGAAGCCATGGGCTTGACCTATTTCAAGTAGTCCCCATACACCAACCGCCGGTGTATTCTTGCGCATCGCCGGCGGTTGCAGGTAGTCCATAAAGGAGTCTGCATATGCAATTTGTACCATCACTCAACGACATGCAAAATCTCACGAGCCAAGGCAATTTGTGCCCGCTCTACACCGAAATAGCCGCCGATCTCGAGACACCCGTCTCGGCCTATCTCAAGACGGCCCAAGGCCCGTGGAGCTTTCTGCTCGAGTCCGTCGAAGGTGGGCAACACCTTGCACGCTACTCCTTTATTGGCACTGACCCCTACATGACCTTGCGCTTCAGTGAGGGCAAAGCCCACGCCGTCCAAGGCGGCTACAAGCAGACCATCGCCTACACCGACCCGCTCGAGATGTTGGCCTCACACCTCGCCGACTACCGCCCCGTGCGCTTACCCGATTTGCCACGCTTTGTCGGCGGTGCAGTGGGGTATTTGGCCTACGAAACGGTCTGTAACTTCGAGCGCATTCCGCGCCCAGCCAGTTGCGACTACGACATGCCCGACGGCCAGTGGCAGTTCGTTGACACCCTGCTCGTCTTTGACCATGTGCGCCATCGCATCAAAGTCATCAGCCACGTGCACCTCGACACGCCCGATTTGGCCGATGCCTACGAACGCGCCAAGCAACGCATCACCGCCATCGTCAATCGCCTGCGTCAGCCACTCCCTCCTGGTATGGCGCTCAGTGAAAGCGAAACGGCGTCCAAGGTTGAGGCGACATCAAACGTGTCGCTCGGTGAATACGTCGAGCGTGTCATGCACGCCAAAGAGTACATCGCGGCCGGCGACATCTTTCAGGTTGTGCCATCACAACGCTTTAGCCGGCCGATTACCGTCGACCCATTCACCATCTACCGTGCCTTGCGCACTGTCAACCCGTCACCCTATATGTTCTACATCACCAGCCCCGAGGGTCACCTCGTCGGCGCCTCGCCCGAATTGCTCGTCCGCGTCGAAGAGGGGCACGTCACCACCCACCCCATCGCTGGCACGGTGCCCCGTGGCAAAACGCCCGAAGAGGACGAGGCCCTCGCCCATCAACTCCTCAACGACGAAAAAGAAAAAGCCGAACACTTGATGCTCGTCGATCTCGGGCGCAACGACATCGGTCGGGTGGCCAAACCAGGCAGCGTGCGCGTGCCCAAGTTTATGCAGGTCGAAAAATTCAGCCACGTGCAACACTTGGTTAGCCACGTCACCGGCGAGCTGCGCGACGACATGCGCAGTATCGACGCATTGCGCGCCTGCTTCCCCGCCGGTACCGTCAGTGGTGCCCCCAAAATCCGCGCCATGGAGATTATTGCCGAGCTCGAAGGCACACGCCGTGGTGTCTATGCCGGCGCCGTCGGCCACCTCGGATTCAACGGCGACCTCGACACCTGTATTGCGCTACGCTCCATCGTTGTCCAAAACGGCATGGCCTACGTCCAAGCCGGCGGCGGCGTGGTGGCCGACAGCGATCCCGAGATGGAGTACCGCGAGAGTTGCAACAAAGCCGCCGCCCCGTTGCGCGCTATTGAATTGGCCGAGCGGCTCCGCACCGAAGGAGGTCAGGCATGATTCTCTTGATTGATAATTACGACTCGTTTACCTACAACGTGGTGCAATACCTGAGCGAGCTCGGCGCCGATGTGCTCGTCAAACGCAACGACGCCCTCAGCGTCGCCGACGTCAAAGCGCTCAAGCCCCAAAAAATCGTTGTCTCGCCCGGACCATGCACCCCGAGCGAGGCCGGCATCAGCGTCGACGTCATCACCCAACTCGGCCCGCATATCCCCACGCTCGGTATTTGTCTGGGGCACCAAGCCATCGGCCAAGCCTTCGGCGGCATCGTCGAGCGCGCGCCCTATGTGATGCACGGCAAGCGCTCGGCTATCAATCATGACGCACATGGGCTCTTCGCCGGCGTGCCCCAGCAGTTCATGGCCACGCGCTATCACTCGCTGATTGTGCGCAAAGAGGGCCTACCTGCTGATCTCGTCTCGACCGCCTGGACCGACGACGGCATCATCATGGGGCTCAAGCACCGCACGTATCCGATTTATGGCTTGCAGTTCCACCCCGAGTCGATCATGACCGAACACGGCCACGCCATGCTCAAAAACTTTTTGGCGGTATAGGTTCGTGAAATGATCGAGGGGCGCACTGCGGTGCGCCCCTCGATGGATTCCTAGCCGTCGCTACCACTCTACACCCACGTCACTGCATGCCGGCAATTGCTTTCGCCAGTGCTACCTATCATTCCGGCGTGCAGTCTCCCCTCGTCACTGCATGCCGGCAATTGCATTCGCCAGCGCTACCTATCATTCCGG
>CAYZZI010000038.1:0-26605 GCA_964482795.1 uncultured Klebsiella sp. | reverse complement strand
CGCCCCCTTGATATTCCCCTTTTTCTCATTTTGGTCTAGTATTGTTAGCGAGCATAATTACTCTTCTGCACACACGTGCCTACGAAATGCACCACCACATGTCAATCACCTACATCACCCGCCGCGACTACGAACTCGATGAAAGCCAATTCGTCGCCATTCGGGCCGTCCTCGACGAAGCATTTGAGTTTGAGTTCGCCGACGAAGACAACGACCACGCCAACGGCGGCATCCGCATCATCGCCCTCGACGGCGACCAAATCGTCGGCCATGCCGCCTTGATTGCCCGCACCATCACCATCGCCGGCACACCCTATACCGCCGGGTACGTCGAGGGGGTGGCCGTCGTGCCCCACCGCCAAGGCCAAGGAATCGGCGCCCAAATCATGCGGCGCATCACTGATTTATGTGACGAGCTGTATCAGGTATCGATGCTCTCGACGGGCGAACACGGCTTTTATGCAAAATTCGGCTGGCAACACTTCGCTGGCCAGAGCTACGTCGACGATCACGGCACCATTACCCGCACTGCCGATGAGGACGAAGGCCTGATGGTCTACACCACCCTCGCACATCTCAATCAACCCGGCGTAGTATTTGTCTGTGATTGGCGCACCGGCGACGTCTGGTAATTCCCCCTCACTCATCGCAGCAAGGCACGACCTTGCTGCGATGAGTGGGTTTCAGATGTTTTTATCCAAGCAAATTTTTCAATCCATTGACCAATTTGAGTCCACCACGCTCACTCGGCTCGATCACATGACTGAAATCCTCAGCCTCAGTGAACAGCGCCGCAATGTCGAGCACCTGAGCGTTGTGCGCCTTCGCCACATCAGCGACTACCCGATTGTGATACGCAATCAGCTCGTGCACCAGCGCCATGGGCATCACCCCTGCAAAATAGCCCTGCAACTCGGCCGGTGTATACAGATTACATAGCACCACACGGCACCCGAATGTACCAAACTGGCCAACCAAGCGGCGATAATCGCCGTGCATGCCCTGAATAGCCTGCATTACCGGATGCGTCGCATCGAGCGGGCGCCCATCGTACAAACTGGGGTACTGCAACAAGTCGTTGCCACCCACCGACAGCACGACCACATCACCTGGGACTGGTGGGTGGCGATCGATTTGACCAAACACGTGGGACACCACTGCACCGTCACGGGCCACCAACGCCACCTCGTTGCCAAACGCAGCGCGCATCTGGTTAATCACGGCGTTGCCATACGACACATACGGGCCATTGTCGAGAATTGAGTCACCATACAAACAAATCAAGGGCTTCTTTCCTTTCTAAAAACACAAATACGCATTACTGTCATATTACATGTTGATGAGGATTACGCATAGTAGTCATCAACAGCATATGTACGCAGAAACAATGTGCGTATAATACGACCAACATGCAGATTTTGTTGCGCCAAGGAGGCCGCATGTCTCATTCATATCCTCGTCCCGACGGCATTCCACTTGATTTGCGCTGGGTCGAACGGACCGTGGTCAACCGCAGTGCCGTTGAGCGTCGCTGTACGAGTCACACGGCACGCCGCAGCGTCAAACAGAACTTCCAACTTGCCTGGTTGCTCAAAGCCATCAGCTGTATTGATTTGACCACCCTCGCCGGCGACGACACGCCCGGCAATGTGCGGCGCTTGTGCGCCAAAGCGCGCCAACCAGTGCGCGCCGATTTGCTGACGGCCATGGGCATGGCTGATTCCGGCATCACTGTCGGCGCCGTCTGTGTCTACCACGAGATGATCCCGACCGCCGTGGCCGCCTTACAGGGCAGCAATATCCCCGTCGCTGCCGTATCAACCGGGTTCCCTGCGGGCCTGAGTTCATTCGAGACGCGCCTGCGCGAAATCGAGCTCTCCGTGGCGGCCGGTGCCCACGAAATCGACATCGTCATCTCGCGCCGCCACGTCCTCACCGGCAACTGGCAGGCGCTCTACGACGAGATTCAGGCATTCAGAGCGGCCTGCGGCACCGCCCACATGAAGGCTATTTTGGCCACGGGTGAGCTCGGTACGCTGACCGATGTCGCTCGGGCCTCGCTGGTATGCATGATGGCCGGCGCCGATTTCATCAAAACATCGACCGGCAAAGAGCCAACCAACGCCACACTGCCGGTCAGCCTCGTGATGATGCGCGCCATCCGCGAGTACCACGACGCCACCGGCCAAATCGTCGGCTTCAAGCCGGCCGGCGGCATCCGTACCGCCAAACAAGCCCTCGATTGGTTGTTGTTGATCGACGAAGAGTTGGGCAAAGAATGGCTGGACGCCAGTCGATTCCGCTTTGGCGCAAGTGCCCTGCTGACCGACATCGAGCGCCAAATCGAACACGGCGTTACCGGCGCCTACTCGGCCAATCATCGCCACGCCATGGGCTAGTCACAAAGGACGATGCAGATTATGACAGTTGCAGACATATACAACCAAATGAGCCTTGGGCCGGCCCCCGAAAGCCCCGCCCAGGTCAATCAGTGGCTCGACAGTCACCAGCGCCGCTTTGGGCTGTACATCAACGGCACCTGGACGCGCCCGAGTGACGAGTCACGCTTTGCCACCATCAATCCGGCCAACGGTAGCACTTTGGCCGAGGTCACGCAGGCCGGCGATGCCGATGTGGATGCCGCCGTACGCGCCGCCCGCATGGCCTATGCCGAGTGGAGCAAGACCAGTGGCCACGTGCGTGCGCGCTTTCTGTATGCGATTGCCCGCCAAATCCAAAAGCATGCCCGCTTGTTTGCCGTGCTCGAATCAATGGACAACGGCAAACCAATCCGCGAAAGCCGCGACATCGACATCCCCCTAGTTATCCGCCACTTCTATCATCACGCCGGCTGGGCCCAACTGGCTGACCGCGAGTTTGCTGGGTATCAATCGGTCGGCGTGTGTGCGCAGATTATCCCCTGGAACTTCCCGCTGCTCATGTTGGCCTGGAAGATCGCCCCGGCCCTCGCCGCCGGCAACACCGTCGTGCTCAAACCCGCCGAATGGACGCCGCTGACCGCCTTGTTGTTCGGCGAAATCTGCTCGGCCGTCGGCTTGCCCTCGGGCGTCGTCAACATCATCACCGGCGACGGTCGCACCGGAGCCACCTTGGCAAAGCACGCCGACGTCGACAAAGTGGCCTTTACGGGCTCAACCGAGGTTGGCCGCATCTTGCGTCAAGCCACCGCCGATAGCCCCAAAAAGCTCTCGCTCGAGCTCGGTGGCAAATCACCGTTTGTCGTCTTCGCAGATGCCGATCTCGATGCCGCCGTCGAAGGGGTAGTCGACGCCGTTTGGTTCAACCAAGGCCAAGTCTGTTGTGCCGGCACCCGCTTGCTCGTCGATGAGCGCATCGCCGTCGACTTTGAACGCCGGCTCAAACGGCGCATGCAGACGCTCCGCGTCGGCGATCCGCTCGACAAAGCCATCGACATGGGGGCAATTGTGGCCGAGCGCCAGCGCCAACGTATCGACGAGTTGGTCAAGCTGGGCATCAGCCAAGGCGCCACCTGCTACCAAAGCGAATGCCAACTGCCTAGTCAAGGGTTTTATTATCCACCGACGTTGTTGAGCAATGTAGAGCCGTCTGCGGTAGTGGCGCAAGAAGAGATTTTCGGCCCGGTCATCGTCAGCATGACCTTCCGCACGCCGGCCGAGGCGATTGCGCTTGCCAACAACACGCGCTACGGCTTGGCCGCCAGTATCTGGAGCCAAAACATCGACACGGCGCTCGACGTGGCCAAACAAATCAAGGCCGGCGTGGTCTGGATCAACAGCACCAATGTCTTCGACGCGGCCTCGGGGTTTGGTGGCTACCGCGAAAGCGGCTTTGGCCGTGAAGGTGGTCGCGAGGGCATGTACGAGTACCTCAAGGCCGTGCCCAGTGGCACGCTGGCCACCACCTCGCCATCGTTTGCCTTGGGCGAGTTGCGCACCAGTCATCTGACCGGCATCGACCGCACCCCCAAGCTCTACATCGGCGGCAAGCAGGTGCGCCCAGACAGCGGGTATAGTCGCGTGATTACCGGCAGCAACGGCGCGCATTTGGGCGAGGTCGGCGAGGGCAACCGCAAAGACATCCGCAATGCGGTCGAGGCCGCCCGGGCGGCGGCGGCTGGGTGGGCCAATACCACGGCGCACAATCGGGCGCAGATTTTGTACTATATCGGCGAAAACCTGTTCGCCCGGGCCAACGAATTCGCCCAGCTCTTGGCCGCCCAACGCGGCGTCAGCGTGCTCCAGGCGGCGCAACAGGTCGAAGCCACGATTCAGGCCTGGTTTCACGCCGCCGCCTGGGCCGACAAGTACGACGGTGCCGTGCACCAGACGCCGCAACGGGCGGTGGTGATGGCCTTGCCCGAGCCGATTGGCGTGATGGGGCTAATTGCTCCCGATGCCCCGTCGCTCTTGGGTAGTGTGGCCTTGATGGCGCCGGCCATCGCCATGGGCAACAGCGTGGTGGTGGTACCCAGCGAAAGCGCCCCCCTCGGATTGCTCGAGCTGTATCAGGTCTTCGATACCAGCGACGTGCCGGCCGGCGTGATTAACATCGTGTCGGGGCAACGTAGCGCCTTGGTCAAAACGCTGGCCGAGCACGGCGACGTCGATGGCATCTGGGCGGTCGGCGATGCGGCGTTGCGCCAGCAGATCCATCAGGCCAGCGCCACCAACCTCAAACGCACGTGGGTGCTCGATGGCAGCGACGAACGCTGGCTGACCCTGCCGTATGGCGAATTTTTGCGCCAGGCCAGCCAATGGAAGAACGTGTGGGTGCCGTACGGGGCCTAAAATTGGGTCATCATTGAAATCACCGGATAGACAGAGACGCATGGCCATGCGTCTCTGTCTATCGTGGGGTAAATTCCGTATAATACCCCTATGGGGTATATCTTTTGCATCAAGGAACCAATCATGAAGACCATTGCCGTCACCGGCGGATCGGGCAAAGCCGGCCGCGCCACCATCAAAGAGCTCCTCAGTGCCGGCTACGCCGTGCGCAACATTGATATGCATGCGCCGGCCGAGCACCAGTGCGAATTCGCCCGCACCGATTTGAATCAACTCGGCGAGACCATCGAGGCCATGCACGGCTGTGACGCCGTGGTCCACCTCGCCGCCAATCCGGATCCACGCGGGCGCAGCGAAGAGGTCATGTTCCGCACCAACACTGGCTCGACCTACAACGTCTTCCGCGCGGCTCAGGTGCTGGGCATGCCGCGCGTGGTCTGGGCCTCGAGCGAGACGGTGTTGGGGCTGCCGTTTGATCGGCGCCCACCGGCCAGCGCCCCTGCCACCGAAGAGACGATTGCGCCCGAGAGTAGCTATGCCCTCTCCAAGCTTATCAGCGAAGAGATGGCCCGCCAGTTTGCCAGCTGGAGCGGTGCCACCTACGTCGGCCTGCGCTTCTCGAATATCATGGAGCCACACGACTACGCCCGCTTTGAGGGCTGGCAGAACGACCCACATGCCCGCAAGTGGAACTTTTGGGGCTACGTGGATGCCCGCGACGTGGCCCAAAGCTGTCGCCTCGGCCTTGAGGCTACGCTGACCGGCGCCGAGGTGTTTGTCATCGCTGCTGCCGATACGTGTATGCGCCGGAGCAACGCCGACCTGATGGCCGAGGTGTTCCCTCATATTCAGCTCACCCCAGGGCTTGGCGCCAACGAGACGTTGTTGTCGATCTCCAAGGCCCGCCGCATGCTCGGCTACAACCCAAAGCACAGCTGGCGCAGTTAAGGACGTCGCACAGGGTGCACACGCTGAGCGGTGGGGCATCATCTGGTATGCGCTACTTTTTAGGTGTGTGCACCCCATGACAAGGCAATTGCCAAGCATCAGAATCTGCTTTATAGTACGCCGTTAGTGAAGCGTTTTGCAGGTATAAGGCATCGCATGGTATCACGTCTGTTGGTCGCACATCAGAAATCCATGATCATCGCCGTGATTGGCATTCTAGTATGTACGGGGATGATTGTGCTTCAGATGATGGCACCACACCATCATCTCGATGTTGGCGTATTTGCCACGCGGAGCCTCACACACACGCTTCGCGCGGCGGAGTCAACCCAGACCAGTACTGTCACTGATACCACGTTCCGCTGGAGCTACCAGGGTTCATCCATTCACGTGCCCCACACGTTCACCAACGCCATTATCGCCATCAAGACGATGACACGCGCCGAAGTACCTCCGCGCCAGATTAGCGCCCACACGGATCAACTGACCATTCCCATTGATGCAACAGCTGGATTCCGCACCTACCGCGTGCTCGTGCATCGGATTACTCCTATTACCTTTGATTGCGACACACAGCACATCACCGATGCTCAACTCGCGCGATTGTGTGTGGCAGTGATGGCAGTCGACGTGCATCAATCACACCTGTCGTTGGTCCACTGGAGCAGTGTTGCTTGGTTTGCTGGCTTGTTACTCGTGCTGTGGCTCTGCATCTGCATCGCCATCCCGGCACAACGCCCAGGATATCGGTTCATGGCAGTCGTGCCGTTGCTGAGTCTCATCTGGCAGTTTGGCGTCAAACTCGAACCCTACGTTATCAATGTCACCATCATGCTGGCGTGTACTGCGCTTTTGTTATGGCTCATCCGGCGCGTCCAAACGCCGTGGTTGCTGATTGCACTGCAGTTTTTTGTGGTCAGCATCTTCCTCAAAAGCATCGGGCTACTGATGCCTGGATTTGTTGGATCAGACACGATTTTTCACATCCACCGTTTCAGTGATTTGTTCACCAGCGGCTACTACTTGTATGCGAGCGGCGGCGGTGACACCGAACAGAACACACGGACCTACCCGTATCCTCCTGCCGGATACCTGCATATGGCACCCTTTTTGCTGACCGTCATGCAGTGGGTTGAATACCAGCCCTTTGTCCAAACGCTCAACCGCGCGCTCTTCCAAAGTACCGGATTCTTCGGCATCATCATTGACAGTAGCACCATCCTCTTATTAGGGTGGCTTCTATCGCGTCTAAACTGGAGTACACGCGCCATTGGCTGGATGTGTGTCTGCTATCTCATGCTACCGGCCAGCTACATCATGCACTGGCAAGGGTCATTTGCTCAGAATACCGGCCAGTGGTACGCCCTTGCAGCAATGATCACCTTAGTAGTTAGCACGCATCCGATACGTTGGTTGGCACTCCTACTCAGTGTGACCAGTCACTTTGGCGTGGTCATTACGCAGGGGTTCACCTATGCCGTTGCCATGCTTTGGCCTGCGCTCCGTCGTCATGCCTTGGCCTGGTGGCTCATCTTTGTCGTGGTAGCGGTTGTCTACTATAGTCAGTACATGACGTTATTTGTAACACAGCTCTCCGTGGTTGCCAGTGAGCGCAGCGTCTCGACGATGGCGAGTCGGTGGTGGGATTTTGCGTGGCACCAAGGCATCTACGGCCACTATGTCGGCATCGGTCTGGCGTTGTGCATCCTCGGTCTGGTACTAGCACCACGTGATACGTGGTGGCGCATGGCCATCTCCATGACAATCGCCAGTGCGCTCCTCATGCTTGTGCATATCGTGCTCGATCAATTTTTGACGCGCTACACCATTGCACTCCTGCCTGTGGTAGCCGTATATGGCGGTTACACTCTTCTGCGTCTGCAAAAAACCGTAGCCGCCCGCATCCTCGTTGGGACCCTTGTCAGCTACATGCTCTGGTTTAGTATGACGCTGTGGTTCGATGGGGCATGGCTCGGCGTCAAAATGCCACTCTTGTGGTAGTACGTGAGACGACACATCGGCGTTTTCGTGGTTAAATAGAGACATCACACACAAGAGGTGCACCATGACAACAACGCTTGCGCCTGCATATCAACAACTTGTCACCGATTTGAGCGCCGTGGTCGGCAGTCGCTACGTGCTGTGGCGCCCCGAAGAGCTGATGCTCTACGAATACGACGGCAGTGCCCTCGATATGGCCCGCCCCGACATCGTCGTGGTGCCTAGTAGCACCGCCGAGGTCGCCCAGGTCGTGCGCATCGCCGCCCGTGCCGGGTTCCCCGTTGTTGCCCGTGGTGGCGGCACCGGTTTGTCTGGCGGCTCAGTCCCAGCTGCCGGCGGCGTGGTCGTCTCGACCAGTCGCATGCACCGCGTCTTGGCGGTCGACGAGGTCGCCCGCACCGCCCGCGTGCAGCCCGGCCTGATTAACACCGATTTGAGCGAATACACGCTCCCCTGGGATTTGCACTTTGCCCCTGACCCATCAAGCCAAAAGGCCTCGACGATTGGCGGCAATAGCGCCGAAAACGCCGGCGGGCCACACTGCCTCAAATACGGCATCACCACCAATCACGTGCTGGCAGCCACCGTCGTGCTGGCCACCGGCGAGATTCTTGAGCTCGACAACACGGCCCCTGATCGCCCCGGATACGACTTGCTCGGCGTCATCGTCGGCAGCGAGGGCACCCTCGGACTCGTCACCGAGCTGACCGTGCGCCTGATGCCCAATCCCGAGTCGGTCAAGACGTTTTTGGCCATCTTCGACGATCTCGACAGCGCCTCGCAGACCGTCTCGGCCATCATCGGCCAAGGGGTCATCCCAGCGGCGCTCGAGATGCTCGAGGGCCAAGGCATCGCCCTCGTCGAGCAATCGGTGCACGCCGGCTACCCACTTGATGCACAGGCCGTCTTGCTGATTGAGATCGACGGCATGGACGAAGAGATTGACGACGAGACCAAGCGCATCGAATACATCTGCCAACACTTCGAGGCCCGTGAGTTGCGCGCCGCCAAAGACGAAGATCAGCGCAAAAAGCTCTGGGCCGGGCGCAAAGGTGCCCTCGCCGCCTGTGCCCGTTTGGCGCCGCACTACCACATCCAAGACGGCGTGGTACCCCGCTCGCGCTTGACCGAGGTGCTCCAACTGACGCGCGAGGTCGCCAAGAAGCAACGCGTACACATCGTCAACATCTTCCATGCCGGCGACGGCAATTTGCACCCGCTGTTGCTCTTTGATATCCGCGAAGAGGGTATTATTGAGCGCGCCATTGCGGCCAGCGAGGAGATCCTCAAGGCCTGTGTCGATGCCGGTGGCACCATCAGCGGCGAGCACGGCATCGGCATCGAAAAGCGCGACTACATGGCCTGGCTCTTCAACGACGACGATTTGTGGGCGATGCGCCAGATGCGCGCCTGCTTCGACGCTGTCGGCGTGATGAACCCGTGCAAGCTCATCCCCACCGGTGCCTCGTGTGGCGACATCAAGGCGGCGCGCGGTGGTGCCAAGGCGCTGGCCGCTGGGGCCTGGATTTAGTTGATAAGGATTCATGATGCATCAGCCCCAGAGCATAACCGAACTCGCCGAGCTCGTACGCACCATTGATGGTCCTATCACGCCCCGCGGCGCTGGGCTCCACCAACAGCTCGGCAACCCGGCTGCGCCCACGGCCACCACCATTGACTGCACGCAGCTCAATCACGTGCACGACTACATCGCCTCGGATTTGACGATTACCGTGGGCGCCGGCATCAGTCTTGGCGCCCTGCAAGACCTCTTGCGCAACCACAATCAGTGGTTGCCGTGGGATGCACCGCAGGCACACCAGGCCAGCGTGGCAGGACTGCTTGCCACCGGTCTCAGCGGGCCGCTGCGACATGGGTTCGGGTCGCCGCGCGATTGGCTGCTGGGCATGCGCTTTGTGACGGGCGACGGCCGGATCATCAAGAGCGGCGGCAAGGTCGTCAAAAACGTCGCCGGCTACGACCTGCACAAACTGCACATCGGTGCGCTAGGCACGCTCGGCATTATCGCCGAGGTCTCGTTCAAGGTGGCACCCATCCCCCAAGCCGATCAGAGTCTGCAGATTGCCTGCACCACGCTCGCCGACGCGCACGCACTCGCCTATGCCTTACGCCAGCGCCCGTTTAATCCGAGTGCCATGTTGATTGACGCCCGCGCTGGGCAGGTCACGCTGTGGGTACGTTGGTTGGGCGTCAATGGCGCCGTAGCCCGCCAGCTCGCCGATGCCCGCCGCAAGGCGCCACAGGCGCAGGTAGCCGAGAAGAATGATTGGCAGACGTTGACCCAACGCCCGTTCAGCACCAGCCACGGTACGCAACTGCGCATCGGTGTGGCGCCACAGCATCTGCCACAGGTATATGCGGTGCTTATGGCGCAGCTCCCTGATAGCCATTTGCAGGTGATGCCGACGGTGGGGTTGGTCCGTGCCTACTGCCAAAACGCGCCCGATGTGGCTGCGCTCCGCCGCGCCCTGACTCCGTTCGATGGGTACGCCGTCGTCGAAATCGGCGCTGACAGCGATCGCTGGGGGCCGGCTCCGGCGGGATTTGGGATAATGCAGGCACTTAAGCAATCGTGGGATCCGGCCGGCAAACTCAACCCGGGTCGTTATATCGTCTGATGACGAGGAGAATTCATGCCACAGTTACGCGATTACCAAGCCGTTGTCTTTGATATGGATGGCACGCTCACGCCGAATATGCACTTGCACGGCCAGGCGTTTGATATTTTTATGCAAAAGTACGGCATCCCCACGCCTGATGCCCAGGTGGCGGCCAGTTTGTCGGGCAAACGCAACAGCGAGATTTTCCCCGTGTTGTTTGGCCGCGAACTCCCCGCCGATGAGCTGAATCGCTATGCCGATGAAAAGGAGGAGCTCTACCGCATGTTGATAGAGCATGTCCACCCGGTCGTCGGCCTGCACGACTTTTTGCGCCGACTCGATGAACACCAGCTCAAATCAGCTATTGCCACGTCGGCGCCCCACGGCAACGTCGGGCCAACGCTCGCCCGCCTCAATTTGCCTGACTACTTCGGCGCCATCACGCTCGGTGTCGAGGTGGCCAACGGCAAGCCGGCGCCCGACATCTTCATCGAGGCAGCCCGTCGCTTGGGCGTCGCAGCCGAGCAGTGTATCGGCATCGAGGATAGCTTTGCCGGGTTGACCGCCGTGCGGGCTGCCGGCATGTATACGGTAGCCATCGCCACCACCCACACGGCCGAGGAGTTGGCGATGGCCAAACCCGACATCATCGTGGCCGATTACCTCGAGTTGCTCAATCATTTCGCCTAGATGACTATGCACGTCGATTTACAAATTCATTCGGCAGCCTTGCCGCATCATTCAAGTTGGACCCCCGAGACGCTCATCCCGGCAGTCCAACGCGCCGGGCTGGCGGCCTTTGCCATTACCGACCACAACACGACTGCCGGGGTAGTGGCAATGCAACGCGCCGCCCATGCCGCTGGGCTCGGCTTTGTCACTGGTTGCGAGATTGATAGCAGTCACAACGGCAAGCTCTGGCATACCTTGATGTACGGCATCGATCCGATACATCCGGCAGTCGTCGCATTATGTCATTCGGTCGATGCCCGCAATGCGGCTGACGCCAATCGCCTGCTCGCCGAATTACCGCGCGAGGGCTGGGTATTGCCTGATGTGGCAGCGTTACTCGGCAAACAACCCAACGTCGCCGAGGTGGCCACAGCGCTTGCGCAGCACAATCAGTTGCCTGGGCGAGTCGATGCCGACGACGAGGCGGCCGGCATGAGATTTCTGCTGAGTCGCCCGCAGTCGTATAATCCGCCGAGTGTCGCCGAGGTGATTGCCGTGGCGCATCAAACCGGTGGCGTGGCCGTGTTGGCTCACCCCGGGCGGAGCAAGGGGATTTATGCAATCCCGGCCACGGCCGAAGACATCGCCAGTATGGTGGCGATTGGGCTCAATGGCATCGAGGTCTTTTATCCGGCGCACACTCCGGCTCAGGTTGATTTTTTGTTGGCATGCGCCCAACGCCATCACCTGCTCATCACGGGCGGATCTGATTCGCATCACCCCAATCAGCCACTAGCCCAGTGGGATGCGACGCTAATGCGGCCGTTTCTCGATCGCGTCGGAGCGCTCGCATGATCCACTATACCGTCGGCTATCAACCGGGGCTACTGGGCTGGATGGTGCAGACCCAAACGCAATACTACGCCGATTTGGTGCAATTCGGTCTGCCTTTCGAACACAAAGTAGCAGCCGAGATTGCCGAATTCGCTCCGCGGCATGCTGATTCCGGCAATTTGCTCCTTGCAGCACACACTGATGACCAGTTCGTCGGCAGTATTGTGATTGATGGGGGCACGACACCGGCGGCACGCTTGCGTTGGTTTGTGGTTGATCCACGCATGCAGGGCCATGGGATTGGGCGCACACTACTCAAGAAAGCCTTAACATTTGCTGATCAGCACCATGCGTATCTCTGGCTGACCACGATTGTTGAATTGCATGCAGCTCGACATCTTTACGAAGAATCTGGCTTTACGCTGGCAGCTGAACATACTGATGCGACGTGGGGACGCGTCATGCACGAACAAACCTGGGAGCGAGTTCGTCTCATACACGGTGATAATTCGGTATACTAGAGGGTGTTAATACAAATAAGGATGGAATCATGTGGTTTAAACGAATACTGTTGAGCATGCTAATTGCCCTGTTGGTCGTCGCCTGTGGCCAAGCGCCCGCAGAGGATACCAGCGTTGAGGTAAACACCGAAGAACTGGTGGCTGATACTACCCAGGATGAGGCAGTCGTCACTGATATGGCCACAGAGGCTGAGACGGGACCCATCGAAGAAATTGACATGACCGACCAAGGCAATCTCTTTAATACAGAAGCACCAGTGGTCGTCGAAATCAAAGACAATCAGATTGCAGTGCCCCCGCCTGAACGCATGGCATCAGGACGTGCATTGATCTTTTCAGGTGCTGAAGGTTGGCTCATCGAGACAACCACTCCTATGCTCGTTGAACTTTCACAGGGGAATGAACCAGGCACGTTCGAGAAATACCCCGGATTCATCGCCATGATGAGTGGTGAGGCGGTCGTCAGCATCACCAGTCCGGAAGGTGTGAAGCTGGCCATTCGTATCGTCATCACGCGCTAATTCCACATATGCCATACACCTCCCGATTGACAGATGTCAATTGGGAGGTGTTATTATTTCCGTCAGGAACTCCGTAAACTCGTTTTACGTCATACTTTATACTGAACCTAGTCAGTTTGTGAACGAAAAGGACAATCAGCGTATGAAGATTCGTATTCTCTTAGTAACACTCGTTGCAGGGCTTGTAGTTAGCGCATGTAGTGTGTGGCCAGCCGCCAATGGGAGTGATGCAGCACCCGCCGAACAAACGCAACCAGCTGCCAACGTATTACCGCCAATTTTGGTTGAAATCCAAAATGATGAGTTGACCAGCGACCCACCGGCAACCATGAAGGTCGGCGAAGCCTTCGTCTTTGCTGGCGAATCAGCCGGATGGCGCATTGGCACGACCACCCCAGACTTAGTACAGGTCTCACAAGGTGGTGACCAAGAAACATTCACCACGAATCCTGGGTTTATCGCCCTTGCTCCTGGTAATGCAGTCGTTACCGCGAATGGACCATCCGGCGCCACAATTACCGTGAACATCACCATCGAATAAACGAAGAAGCGTCTGATAAATGCCCTATTGTGAATCACAATAGGGCATTTGTGTGTATCCATACAGGTATACTGATAGAAAGTTATATGCTCGGAGGAGTGCTCGTATGCCAAAACCCATCGCCATTCACGGTATTCCCATGGATATTGGGCAGATGCGCCGCGGCGTCGATATGGGCGCAAGTGCAATTCGGTATGCAGGCCTCCAATCTCGCCTCGCGAATCTGGGATGGCACGTCACTGACATGGGCAATATTCGTATTCCAGATACCATGGAACACGCGTTTGATGAGCTCCCTAACGCGCACAACAGTACTGCAGTTGCAGCCATTGCCCACCACGCCTACACTGCCATGCAACAGACCATTGCCAATCAGCAAATTGCCGTGTTTTTGGGTGGCGATCATAGTTGTGCGATTGGCACACTGGCAGCAAGTATCACGCGCCCAGGGCGAACCGGCGTAGTCTGGGTAGATGCGCACGCCGACTTCAACACCCCTACTACATCGCCATCCGGCAGCATCCACGGCATGGTCGTTAGCACGGTCATGGGCATGTGTCCACCGCCATTGCGGATTGGCACGAGCACCCTCAACGCAGACCAAATTATCATGATTGCCATTCGTGATCTTGACCGCGACGAACGCATTGCACTGCGTCAAAGTGGCATTACCGTCTACACCATGCGCGACATTGACGAGCATGGTATGGCCTTCATCATGCGACGCACTTTGAGCCAACTCGAAGACGTCGAGTCGATTCATGTCAGCTTCGACATGGATTCACTTGACCCAACCGTTGCACCCGGTGTCGGCACCCCGGTGAGTGGTGGGCTCAGCATCCGCGAAGCACACCTCATCATGGAGTTCCTCCACGATAGCCAGAAGGTTGCCGCACTGGATTTGGTCGAGGTAAACCCGATTCTCGATCAATTTAATCGGACAGCTGAACTCGCAGTGGATTTAACATGTAGTCTTTTCGGTCAACGGATTTTGTAGTTATTGGTCGGTAAAAATCTGCAGTCGTTGATCGAGATGCTTGTTGTCTCGTAATAATCGTTGTGTCAGGTCAAGATGCATCATCATCGCCACACGAGCCGCCTCGGCATCTCGTTGTGCAATTGCAGTCACAATCTGGCGATGTTCACGAGCCGTTTTTTGGTATCTGGGGAGACCAATGATTTGATTCGCTGTTCGTTCGTGACGCCATACGACTCCAATCAATAAATCAACCAGAATCGTCAAAACTGGATTACGACTTGCCCGACTAATTTGCAAATGAAAATCCACATTGACTTGATTGTAGTTAATCGACGCTTGAATCTCCCCGGCACTCACATCAAGTTGTTCCATGGCATCACATGATGCGTATAGACCAGCTATTTGATCGGAGGTCGCATGAATCGCCGCAAGCGCGGCAATTTTTGGCTCAAGTACGATTCGCGTATCAATTAAATCACGCAGTCGCACATCACCATAATGAAAAGCCAACATCATGGCTTCCACCGTTGATGCCGTAATGTCTCGATTAATTATCGCTCCAACCCCATTTGTACTGGTCACGATCCCTCGTGCATTCAGCCACTTAATAGCTTCGCGCACGACCGAACGACTCACTGCATAGGTCATACACAACTGGCGTTCGGAGGGTAGCATATTGTCATGATCGAACTCACCACGTAATATGCGCCGTAATAAATCGTGAGCTAATTGGTCAGGGAGTGGGGAGGAACTCAGCGGGTCGAGGTGTAATTCCATGTCTTCATTGTACGTCACACACCCATGAGTTACAAGTCATTCTGCGACTGCTTGTCTCATCGTGATGACCTACGCACATCTCCTCGTTGTGTGATTATTTGTACACGAATAATCGTATCCATCACCATCAACTATTGTCAGTAATGTGCTCCTACAGAGACACAAGTCAACGGTGTGTACACCGTACCGGTTACATGACCGGTATTTTTGTGAACCAATATCGTACAGATTCTATATCTATTTGCTCATAATACCAATAGTCTTATCGAGAATCTATAACAAAACTGACTAATCCACATCATTTTTTGGATGTATGCATAAAAAATCCGGCAAAATTTACAAAAAATCATACTAATGGGCGTTTTTTCGCATGGCAATCAAGTATACTATCAATAGCAAGTGTGAGGAGGAATCGTATGCGCACCTGTAGCATACTCAGTGCTCTATGTATCACTGTTTTTGCCATCCCTGCGATAGTTATCAGCGTACTCGCTATTGGCATTACCCAAACCGTATTGGTATCACCGCGTTTTGTAGAACGCCTAACTCCCCAATCCATCAATACACACTATGCGCATATCGGACCATATGTGTTGCGTCAGGCCCTTGATCAACCAGATGGTCCTGACACGCTCGTCACGGTACTTTTCCCCGACGCAACTGCTCGTGCTACCGCGCGCCACATCCTCCCGCCACTCCTTGATAGTAGTGGTGGCGACTTGTCACCATCAGTTGTAACCCAGATGCTCGATACACGACTCGTGCCACTCATCGCACAAACACTAAATACAGCGCCTGCGTGCACAGCCGACGAGGAACGCACACTGACGAACGTGCTTGCAAACAACCAAATGCCGAGCATCAAGTGCGCACCGACAAATCCACAACTCACCGAGCAAGTGATTACCACGACGAGTGCCCTTATCCGTCAATCATTTGACCGCATCCTCCTTGCAAGTCCACTCTTTCGATATACCACCCAAGATGTGACGATACGTGTCGCCGATGCACGCGCAGGAGCGCTACAAAGCATCATGTTCCCCGCCACATTAGTCATCATCGTAATCGCACTTGCCGTGCGTTCACGTCGTCAATTCTTCGGCTGGATTGGTGGCATTTTGTTAGCTACCACTGCAGTCGGATTGCCCATCACGCTGAGTAGTGTCACAATACCAGTCGACACCATTGAGCAATTCCTCATACGCGAAATCCCGGAGGCTATCGGTGTCTTGCTCCCAGTACTCATCGCCTTGAGCGATGCCGCCTTTCCTGAGAGTTTATTATGGGCCACATGGACCTTACTCATCATGTTTGGCGTTGGGTTGGTCGCCTCGATGATTGCCATTGCGTCGCCATCCGCACAATCGTCCATCCCACGCACTAGTCAGCCGTTGGCAGCAAAAATGCCAATCAATGGTGATGGCAGCACGTTACGCGTCAAAACCGATTTCGAAACGGATGCCCTAATCGCTGACTCCACAAACACGGCGCAACTTCCACCGGGGCTTGACACGAGCAAGTTAACGTTTGGGAGGCGCTTGCCCAAGATACCGCAACCCACACAGCAAATCACCGATATCATTCCCGCCGGCGATCACACCAATCAAATTCCCACGGAGAGTGACACGGCATCGCTCCACGTAGATACAAACACACAAGAACTGGGCCCCAAAGAAGACAGTCGAGCCACACAGCGCACCGATGAACACCGCTTTTGAGTAGCAACGGCGACTCAGGATATCTGAGTCGCCGTTCTGATGATGACGGTATGTGCAATGCACGTTAGCGCGTATCGTCTGCCGAAGGAGCCTCGGTGATTTCTGGAATTTCGGGAATTACCAGCGGTGGCAATTCATCGAGCGATTGCAGTCCAAATTGGCGCAAAAAATGGTCAGTAGTACCAAACAGCACAGGGCGACCGATGCTTTCGAGGCGCCCAACCTCAGTAACCAATTCACGCGCCTGTAGTTGACGAACGAGCGTACTACAATCGACTCCCCGAATTGCTTCAATTTGTGCACGGGTAATTGGTTGGCGATACGCGATGATGGTTAACACCTCGGAGACAGCATTGGTTAATTTGGGGGCACCGCCATGCCCAAGCATTCGACGAATCAGTGGTGCCGCAATTACATGCGATACCAGTTGTACCCGCTGGTCATGAATTAACAGCGTAATGCCCCGACCCTCTATCTGGTGGCGAAGACGTTGTAACGCATCCTCGACCACATGTGGGGAGACATCGAGCCACTCAGCGAGTTGCACGATGGCCACCGGTTCACCGGCCACAAAGAGCATGGCCTCGATATACGACTCAAGGGTGAGTTGTGGTGTGCGCATTTCACTCATGACGGGTTACTCCACAATCGTCAATGCACGGGAGAATGTCGTCATGGTCGTAGCACCATCGGCGGTACGCACCATCATATCCTCGATGCGTACACCAAATTCGCCGGGCAAGTAAATTCCCGGTTCGACCGTAAATGTCATACCCTCATTGATGCGGTTTGTATCACCACCTACCATAAAGGGTGGTTCGTGCACATCAATACCTAATCCATGCCCAGTGCGATGAATAAAGTATTCACCCAATCCAGCAGCCACAATCACAGCGCGCGCCGCTCGATCCACGCTATCACCGGTTGCACCTGGCTGTGCGGCAGCCACACGTCCGGCTTCATTTGCAGCTAATACGGTTGCATAGACGTGTTTCGCCTTATCCGAAAGGGTACCCACGCCAATGGTTCGTGTGATATCAGAGACGTATCCATCAACGATGGCACCACCATCAATCACGACCAAATCACCACTCTGGAGAGGTCGATCGCTGTTGGTGTGGTGCGGACTTGCCCCATGTGGCCCAGATCCCACGGCAATATCAAACGATGGAATGCTCCCACGGGCACGAATCGCCTGCTCCCACAGTGCTGCCACATGGAGCTCCGTCATCCCAGGTCGAATCGCGGCAACTGTCTCTGCCAACGACGCTTCGGCTACCGCAATTGCACGTTGCATGGCCGCGAGTTCATCTGCATCTTTGTGCATGCGTAGATGAGCAAGTACCGCATCCGCATCACAGATCTGTGCTTCTGTGGTGCTTTCGAGTGCACGAAGTTCAAAGACGCGCATCACACTATGTTCGACGGCAATGTTGAGATCGGAGAGACCCATGCTAGTCGTTGATAAACCCATCTCGCTGATAATTTGGTGGAGCAGTGGCATTGGTCCTGTGTCGTCATTCCAACCATACACATCAATAGGAAAAAGAGCACTTTGACGCGCACGTGGCACCTCCATGGTAGGAAGTACCATGGCTGGGACACCTGCACGTGGCACGATCAACATGCTAATGCGTAACTTTGTAGAAAATCCCAGACCACTCACGTAGCGCAAATTACTCCCTGGCACCAAAACGACGGCATCAATGGCGTGGGCCTGCATGGCAGTGCGCAAGCGTCCTAGTCGACTCATATGGTGCCCTCCTCTTCTTCTTCAATTGGGCGGAAGGTGACGGTGGCACATGCCCAATCATCGACAATTTCAAATGTAAAACTACCGTATAAATCGCTTTCAACCAACATACGTACCATCTGTTGCCCCATACCACTCCCCTTGTACGGTGGCAAATGGCGCGTGCGCATCGGACCATCATCACGAATACGCACCGTACACACATCATCACCCTGCTGCATCAGAATTTCTACGTGACCACCAACTTGGGCTAGCCCGTGTGATAGTGCGTTCATGACCAGCTCGTTAAGCACAATAGCCAGGATGGTTGCTTGGCGCGATGCCACTTCTATGGTATCACCTTGTACGGTAAACGCGACAGGGAGCTGCGGATCCGTCATACTGACTACCGCATGATCAACGATTTGACGCATAATCGCATCAACCGTGGTCACTCCGATATCTTCACGACACAGCAGATTATGTACTGCTGAGATTGCCTGAATGCGTGCCACACTATCGCGTAACATCTGCGCGGCAGGCGCATTATCGGCAATCCGCCGTAATTGCATGGTAAGCAACGCCGAAATCGTCTGCAAGTTATTGCGTACGCGATGGTGCATCTCTTGGAGCATAACCGACTTCACCGCCAGTGCGCGTTGACTTTCGTCGTACAACCGAGCATTTTCAATGGCAATAGCCGCTGCATCAGCAAACGATGAAAGTAAGCGTACCTGATCAAAATCAAAATGATGCTCTTGATTGGTGTACAAACTAATCGCACCAAACGGCATTTCGCCACCAATCCGCAACGGAATACTATACAGCGAATAAAACCCATCATGAGCGGCCGTCGCCGCTAATTCGGGGAAGCGTGAGTCATTAAACGCGTTCAATACCGCCAGTGGATACCCATTACGTACTGCATCACTGATACACATCGGTATGGGCGCAGGATTCGTGGGGGCGCCGTAATTGGCAGCGAGTTCGAGTGTTCCTTTGTTGTCAAGGCGCAAAATATCAGCACGATTCACCTGACTCAATTCCACTGCCTTGGCAGCAATCAACTGCAGGAGCTCATCAATGCGTATTTGCTCGGCAATGCGCTTTGAAACCTGTTGGAGCGTCGTTAATTCGCGTACTTTGCGGTGCAACTGGCTATCTGCTTGTTGATACATTTGCGCATTAGTAATAAAAAACGCCAACTCACCTGCAACGGTCTCAACAAAGCTTATTTCGCTCTCATTAAAGGTATGTGGCTGCCGTGTTTGGACGGTCACCACACCTTGGAGTTGTGGCATTCCAAGATGAAAGCGGCTATCGCTGAACAACACAATCGGCACCGCTAACATGCCGTGTAGATGCCCAGCGACCGTCCCAAGACTGGCAAGTCCACGGCCATCAAACCGCACATCAGCGACCATTAATGGGGTACCCTGTTGAGCTGCCGCACCGACAACACCCTCGCCGAGCGCCATGCGAATTTGTCCGATAGCACTCACATCGAATCCCGCACACGCTCGTAGCACCAGCTCATTCGCATCACGGTCATAAATGTAGATGGCACATGCGTCCACGGTCCCCACATCAACCACCGTATTGACCACCTGACTCATTGATGTTTCGAGGTCAAGGGTCGAGTTGGCTGCCGCAATGATACGGTGGAGTCCGCGCAGTTCTGCCATGCGCCTGAGCAATTCACCTTCACGCTCTGCTTGGCGCTTTTCGGCCATGGCTTCGCCGTAGGCCACCCACAAGCGGCGTTGTACCTCAGCAATTGGCATGTCGAGACGTCGTGCCAAATCGACTGCCGAGGCATCAAGTTGGTCAAGGCTACCACCACGGTCGTACCAGCGCGCCGCAACGACGCGCATCGCCTCACCAAACGGCAACGCATGATGTGGTAACAAATCAACGGGGTTCATGGTTGCCCTTTCGCTACAGCCTGCCAAAGGACAGCATCAAGCCATACCCCACGCCCCCCCACCCCATCACGGAGCGGTAACACGACGGCCGCGGCATCATCGAATGCGTAGGTCCCAAGATCAACCCATTCATTGGCGCTGATTTGCATGCGCACCGGTACCTCGCTAATGCCGTCGCGGTGTTGCACCTGATAGTAGACAACATCACTATCAATGAGGCCACTCATGGCATACGGGATGTACACGCTTACGCGATAATTACCAGGGGTAGGCAACGACGTTTGCCAACGCGCCATCGCAATCGGCTCAAACGGCCGGGCGCGCCATGGGCGTAGTGCATCTGCACCACGCTGGCCAGGTACAAATAGAGCTTCATTTTGCACGCCTGACATGACCGTTTGCGGCGATGCCTGCCATAGGGTGAAGCGCTGACTGTCACTGCTATCAACGAGTACGTCTGATGCAGGCACCTCACCACACGGTGACGGATACTCGGCCCACAACCAAAAACTCTGTGCACCCGCAGGATGCGTCTGCCAAGGATCAGGCTCGCGCCCACACCACCCATACGGGCTAATGCTCACTCCACGATGATGTACGCCGAAATGGAGATGTGGGCCTTTGGAGCACCCGGTATTCCCCACAATTCCGATTGTGTCACCAGTACTTACCTGTTGTCCTATCTCCACAGATACCTGCGAAAGATGCCAGTACAGCGTGCGTACATCCACCCCATGATCAATGATGACCGCCCCCGTATTGCATCCGTCATCGGCGATTCCCGCGAAGATGACAAGACCGTCAGCCGCCGCCAACACCGGTTCGGGTGGTGCTGCCGCATAATCCCAGCCATCATGGCCATCATAGGCAAATGCCGTTGTATCGGTCTCCACAAATCCCCAGTACGTGGTCACACCATCACGAGGATCACGGGTCAGAAATGGCCCCCCATGGTCAAAAAACGACGTAACCGGTTTAATCGTGCGGAGCGGTCGATGCAGTATGGCTGGTGGCGCCTCAACATTCAGTGGTATCGGGGTAAGTACACCAAACAAACGCACGTACACATCTGCGTACTGCGCTAACGCCTGCATCAGTTGCCCCGACCCAATGGTCGGTGCGAGCACACGGGCGATAACATATTGCGCATCGTCGAGTTCATTTGGCGCATCAAGGACGGCGCCATCGGCATACGTCAATGGCGGTCGCATCGGTAAATCACGGCGGGCATAGAAGAGTTCACGCACTGCCCAACGTATCTGGGTGCTCATACCGGCAAATCGTCCTGATTCACCGCGATAGCCGAGCGCCCAGCGATATCGATCATCTGGGAGGCCGGCTTGCGTCACCGTTCCTGATTGATATTCCATCAGGGCGAGGATGGTTTTGGGGCTCACACTGTAGTAGAGTGTTTGTCCGAGTAACGCCTCAGAGAAGCGGTATCGTCGTCCGGCAACATTCACGTTCACGTCGGCAAGCACGCCACCCGCGTCCTGCACGAAGCGCTGAATCGCCTCCGCATCAAATTGGCCGGCGTAGACAATTTCGTCGAGGGTCAAAAACCGCGAGGCGGGTACCACGGTGACCGTTGCAACCGTCGGTGCCGGCGATACGGTCGGGCGTGGCAATGGTGTTGTTGTGGCACGATTAACGACCACATCGGTAGCCACCGGTGTAGCCGTAGGGCGGTTACTCTCCATATCATCGGTCAACCCGCGCGACAACAACCACGCTACCCCGCCCCCAACAAGCACAATCAAAAGCACGACCACAATGATCCATGGCGGCGGTGATTCTGGTGCTGGTGACGGGGTAGCACGCATATAACATTAGCCCTCAGTAATCGTGATTTTCAACATCGATTCGCCTGGCTCAGTTGCTGACATGGGGTCACGTAATGGAATGCCATCCACAATCTCTTGACCACTAATCACCTCACCGAACACCGTATACTGGCCATCGAGGTATGTTGCTGGTGCCGTGGTAATAAAGAACTGCGAGCCATTCCCGTTAATATCATTACCGGGGCGTGCCATCGCCAAAATACCCGGTCGATCAAACGACACATCGCTAAATTCAGCAGGAATGGTATACCCAGGACCACCACCTCCGGTTCCCGTTGGATCACCGCCCTGTGCCATGAAGTCAGCAATCACACGGTGCCAGGTGAGCCCATCGTAATACCCTTCACGCGCCAAAAACACAAAACTGTTGACGGTTTGTGGTGCCAAATCAGGGCGCAACTTAATCACAATATCGCCACGTGGCGTCGTAATCGTTGCGGTGTAGTTCTTGCTTGCATCAATAGTCATCGGGGGTGGTGCACTATACTGACCATCGGCAGCAGGTGCCTCAGGTTGTGCGGCCTCTTCTTCGGCAGGTTGACTAACGACCGTGACCGGCATTTCGTTGCTATCGGTGGCCGCGGTAGTACCAGATCCACCACCCAGCGACCACCCAATCAACACTAACACGCTCAATACGACAGCTGCCGCTACATAGGCCGGCACATTACTTGGGGGCGGCGGCGTATTCCCAGCCCCACTCGATGGTTTTTTTTGGTTTGCCACAGTTCACCTACATCATCAGATAATCGAACGAATCATTTGTCAGATATGACACTGTGCTTCATTATACTCGACTCATTTACTCTCTGTCTGTTGGTATAATAAGAGTCAGTTGAGTGCATCGCACTTGGAAAGAATACAACGCATGGACGAACAGTCCCAAACACACAGCCGGAAGCTCGATCACGTCCGGATTGTGCTCGATGAAAATGTCGCATCCAAAGGGGTGTCAACCGATTTCGGTCGCTATCGCATGCCCCACGAAGCCCTACCCGAACTTGACATGTCGGCCATCAAACTGTCAACGACATTTCTCGGCAAACGCGTAAACGCGCCGATTCTCATCAGTTCCATGACGGGTGGCGCACATGACGTGACAACCATCAACACAACGCTCGCTGTCGCAGCACAAGCGTTAGGAATCGCCATGGGCGTCGGTTCGCAACGTGCTGCCATCGGCAATCCTGACCTCGCAAGTACCTACCGCATTCGCCATGTTGCACCTGATATCCTGCTCTTCGCCAATTTGGGCGCAGTCCAACTCAACTATGGCTATGGTGTGACAGAATGCCAACGTGCCGTCGACATGATTGAGGCAGATGCATTAATTCTGCATCTCAATCCCCTACAAGAAGCAGTACAACCCGAAGGGAATACTGATTTTTCAGGATTATTGACCAAAATAGCCGCCGTCTGTCGCGCACTCACCGTCCCGGTCATCGTCAAAGAAGTGGGCAACGGCATCGGGGCGACAACCGCCCGTCGGCTCATGGACGCCGGTGTTGCAGCCATTGATGTGGCAGGTGCGGGAGGGACAAGTTGGTCCGAGGTAGAGCGCTTTCGACATAGCCATGAACGCGGTGCACGTACTGCAGGAGCGTTTGCCGACTGGGGTATCCCCACAAGCCACGCCATTCGCCAGGTACGCCACGCATTACCGCATGCACCGGTCATCGGCAGCGGTGGCATCCGGAGTGGGGTTGACGTCGCCAAGGCCATCGCCCTCGGTGCCGATCTCGTGGGCACAGCCAAGCCAGCCTTGGTGGCCGCCGTTGATGCCATGGGCAGTCACGCCGTGGTCACTGAACTTCAAGGAATGATTGACGAACTCCGCGTGGCGATGTTTTGTAGTGGGTGTGCGGATCTCGCCGCTCTCCGCCAATTACCACTTGAGTATCAGGCATGATGAGCGATTATCCGGCGCACTGCACGCCCCTTGCACACTGCATTCAACACCACACCCAGCAGGGCATCCAACCGAGCCCACGTGCAGCGTTCATCCTCGACAAATCAATGCGCGACCGGATAGTCCTTCTTGATCCAACACTTGCTCCGTTGTTTCGTCGTTATGTCCAATCTGATGACATTCATCGGTATACCATCAATGATCACCAACGCTTTCTTCTTGCGCTCCCTGCAGGATGGACTGCACACTTGTGTGGGACTTCTCACCACGGCAACCCCGCCTGGCAGTGCATTGCTGAGCACTACCCCGCCCTCGCTCGTCATCTGACGCTCTTTGTGGCCGATCGTCCTCATTACGCCCACACCTGGTGGGAACTCGAGGCCGCCACCGTACTCCCAGAACGGACACAACCAAGCATCACCTGGCACGCCCAGAAGAACCACCTCTCATTCGCCCTCACGCCAGCAGGATATGTCACTGCCACCCCATGGCTTGCGAGTGACGCATTGTGGGTCCTAGGCTATCTGAATAGCACACCCGTACAACGTTGGCTCAATCGGCAAAAGAGCGCCGGTGTTGCCCTTGCTCCTACACTGATTGACCACGTACCAATTCCGCATAGTTTGACAACCGCACATGACGAACTCACCGAACTCACTACGCATGCCGTCACACTCCAAACTGAGCGCCTTCAACACATCAATGCGACCATTCACACACTGGTCCGCAATTTCGCCCCGCTTGGAGCTACCGTCAGCACGCAACTTTCGACATGGTATCAACTTGACTTTGCTGGGCTACGCAATGCGTTAATCAAATCATTCAAAAACGACATCCCAGAACGTCTTCATCCCCAATGGCATACCTGGTTTGATGAGTGCCATGACGAGTATCAACGGCTCGAACGCCAACTGACCATGTACGAAAGTCGAATAAATCAGCTGGTCAGTGCACATTTCCCAAGCACCAAAGGGGCACATTGATGTACATCGAACACCTCAGTGTGCGTAATTTTCGTAATTATATGCGCCTCGACATCGATATTTCACCGGGGGCGACGCTCTTTTATGGGCCCAATGCGGCCGGGAAGACCTCTATCCTTGAGGCAGTCTATGTCCTGGCAATGTCGCGTTCACCACGCACGCATACCGATCGTGAACTCATCTACTGGCAGGCCGAACAGACTGCCGAAATACCACAAACCGCACGGGTAAGTGGCAAAGTACGCCGTACCCATGGAATAACGACCCTCGACGTCATTGTCCAAGCACGTGGTACCGCCACGGATCCTGGCAGCGCAGGTGGTACCGCCACCAAAGTCCTACGGGTAGACCACAAACCCGTCAAAGCGAGCGAACTACTCGGCTTCTTGCGCGTCGTCTTCTTTGCACCGACTGATCTTGAACTGCTTACCGGTGCACCGAGCGAACGCCGACGATGGCTGGATGCCATGTTGTCCCAACTCGATTATTCCTACTTGCAAGCGCTCAACAACTACCAAAAGGTACTTCTCCAACGGAATAGTTTGTTGCGCAAATGGCGCGAACAACGCCGCGTACCACGCAATCATGCTACCGAGCTAGCCTTTTGGGACGAAGAGCTGGCAATACACGCAACGACCATCATGCACCAACGTCGCCACGCATGTGCAGAACTCACCACCCTCGCACAGCCGATGTACCATGCAATTGCGCAGACAACGCACACACTTGATATTCGCTACCTCCCGAATATTGAGATAGATCATGATGCCGATATCAGCACCCACGATGTGCTGACGCACCTGCAACGTCATCACCCCGATGACATCGCACGCGGGCAAACAACCTGTGGCCCTCATCGCGACGACGTCTGTGTGGTTGACCATACGATTGATCTCGGAGCATTTGGGTCACGTGGCCAACAACGCAGTGGGGTTATGGCGCTCAAACTCGCCGAAGTCGCACTCATGCAACAACGTACCGGTGATTTGCCCGTGCTACTCCTCGATGACGTGCTCTCAGAGCTCGACGTCCATCGCCGCCATCATCTGCTCAGCTGCATTGCAAATCCACACCAGCAGACGCTCCTCACAGCCACCGGTATCGATGATTTTGATGCGACGTTTTTGCGCCATGCACGCCTTGTGCGCGTCGACAATGGTCACGTGTTTACGCTCGAATAAAAGCACCACACCCGTGGGGTGTGGTGAGAAATGGAGCCGGCAACGAGACTCGAACTCGTGACCTGCTGTTTACAAGACAGCTGCTCTACCAACTGAGCTACGCCGGCA
>CAYZZI010000037.1:0-30560 GCA_964482795.1 uncultured Klebsiella sp. | reverse complement strand
ATCACAACGGAGTGATCCATGCGCTACCCGACCAATCGCATTCATGCGCCGATGACCATCCCCAGCTGGGCCATCCAAGAGCGCCAGCTGCTTGATACGCTCAACCACGCCGCCCGCGAGTTCGTTGACCGCTATGTACGCCCCGACGGTACCTTGATTTGGCGCAACGAGTGGCCCGGCATGGACGGTAGCGATGATCCGTACGAGGGCTTCATGCAACTTGCCCTGTTGTACGCACTCGGTGGCGATGATTGGCTCTACGACGAGGCTCGGCGCATCTGGGACGGCATCACCTGGCAGTGGACCGAGTACGGCCAAGTCGATCGCGAGTTCGCCAAGTACTACGACTGGATGCACCACGGCGAAGGCTATTTGTACATCTACTTCCTCGGCCTTGCCAACCCGACCCAGCGCAAAGACCGCCAGCGCGCCCAGCGCTTTGCCGACATGTACACCGGCAATGACCCGCTCGCACCCAATTACGACCCACAGCACAAACTCATCCGCGCGCCGCTCACCGGCAGCCATGGCCCACGCCACCAGGTTACTGCCGAGGATTGGCAGACGCATCGCGTCGTGCTCGACCACTATCTGGCCCCCTACGAAGACATCATCAACACCGATTTTGCCAGCCGCAAATGCCACTGGAGCGACGACGTTATCTACGCCGACATCATCGCCAAGATGAATCAACGGATGAACAAAGGCGACGTCCCGCTCAATCTCAACGCCACCGGACTGATTACCCACGCATTCCTGTACAGCCAATCGCCCGAATTGCGCCAATGGGTCTATGACTACATCGCAGCCTGGCAGGAGCGCGCCGCGCGCAACGGCGGCATCATCCCCGACAACGTCGGGCTCAGTGACCAGATCGGCGAATACCTCGACGGCAAGTGGTGGGGTGGCTACTACGGGTGGCGCTGGCCACACGGCTTTATGACCATCATCGAGCCGATTACCAACGCCTGCATGAACGCACTGCTTATGAGTGGTGACCACCGCTGGCTGACACTCGCTCGTCAACAGCTCGACCACAACTGGGCGCTGGGTCGCGAGATAGACGGGCAGTATCAGGTGCCGTACCGTCATTTCGACAGCGGTTGGGGCGATTACCGCCCGCCGCTCCACAAATACCCCATCTACCTCTGGTATGCGTCGTTGGCCGACGAGGATTTGGCGCGCATCATGCGCATCCCACGCCACGAGGATTGGAGTGCCATCCACATCGGCAGCGGCAAGCACTACATCAGCAACACGCTACCCTGGTTCGAATACGTGCAGGGGCGCAACCCCGATTACCCCGAGCGCATCTTGACCGCCAACTTGACGCTCATCGCCAATCAACTGACCAAGATGCGCTCACCGATTGCTGACCCGGCCAACTGGCACGACATCAGCGGGCTCGATCAGCGCCATATCAACATCAACATGCATGTCGATCCGATTCACGCCTGGCAGGAGTTCACCCCGGTGTGCGTCGAGGGGCTGCTCCAACTCACATTGGGCGCCCCCATGCACATCAGCCACGGCGGCCTGCAGTTCGGCCAAGTGCGCTACTACGACGCCCTACGCCGCCGCCCCGGATTGCCCAATGGCGTCGCTACCCTTGTCTCGCAGTTTGACCAACACACCATCACCGTCACCGTCGTCAACACGCATGCAACGACAACCCAAGAGTTGGTCATACAGGCAGGCACGTTCGGCGAGCACCGCTTTGAGCGGGTGCACATCTGCGACCAGCACAACCGCACGCTCGTCACCCAAGAGATCAACGGCCCGTGGTACGGCCTGCACATCGCACCCATGGCCGGTGCGGTGCTTCATTTTGCGGTGAGTCGCTATGTCAACCCGCCGTCATACGCCACCCCGTGGCAAACACCAGACGACGGCGATGGCTTAATTCAAGGTCGGCAATAATCATGCAGTACGCGCGACTCGGGCGCACCAACTGGCAGGTCTCACGGCTAGGCTTGGGCGGCGCCGCCATCGGCGATGAGTTTGGCCAGGTCGGACAAGCCGAGGCGGTACGCACCATCCATCACGCCATCGACTGCGGGATTAACTTTTTGGATACCGCCGCCCAATATGGTCGTGGCGAAAGTGAGCGGCGCTTTGGGGTAGCCCTCAAAGGCAGACGCCACGGCGTCTATCTCGCCACCAAAGCAGTGATGCGTGGCACGCCCTACGACTACGCCACGACAATCGCGAGCGTCGAGGCGAGCTTGCGTCGCCTCGACACCGACTATATTGATTTGATTCAACTGCACGAGGCTGAGACGACCACCTTTGAGGTGGCCATTGAGGGGTGTATTGCGGCGTTCCTCGATCTCAAAAAGGCCGGTAAAGTGCGGGCGATCGGCGTCAATGCGCGCAATCTAGCGATTCTGGTGCCCTACATCAAAACAGGGCACATCGACACGGTGTTGACCTATTGTCGCTACATGCTGATTGACATTACCATGCACGACGAGCTCTTTCCGCTGACGCGGGCCTACGACATTGGCGTCATCAACGGGAGCCCGCTCGGCATGGGGATTATGACCGACACACCGGCACCGTTTTTGCGCGATCAGCATGACCTACTCGCCGAGGCAGAACGCCGCAAAGCGTTGATACCGCATCTCAAAAAACCTGGCCCGCACGGGTTTGTAGAGGCAGCCATGCGCTACAGTTTGACCAACGATGATATCGCTGTCACCCTGACGGGGACGCCGTTTGTCGATCAACTCAACCAGAATATTGCGTTGTGTGATGGGGTGGGACCAAGTGCAGCCGAGCGGGACGCCTTACATCAGCGCTTTGTCGGCCAGCGATTATTTGATTAAAGACGCCGACCTGGGGCTTGCCACTCAAATCCTGCCGGGAGCGAATCAATCACCAGCACCCAGTCGGGGCCACCGAACGGTGTAGCAATCTCAATGGGCAACGCCGTGGTCCGCTCGTCAAGCCATTGTGCGTGACCCGTACGCGGATTAAACCACCACATGCGGTAGGTAGGACCGAGCAAGTTTGACACATTAATCGTCACCGTCTGATTGGCTGGCAGATAAATCATGGCATAACTACCAGCGCTATCACGACAGGCTTGGATGTGGTGTGTGCCTTCACCCTGGCCGGCGGCAATCAACGACTGATCAGGAATGCGCCTGAAGTACGGTCGTGACAAGAGCAGGTGCTTGGCGTGTTGCATCTGACTCGCACCTGGCAACTGCAACGCCTCTTGCCACGGTCGACGTGCCCAGGTAATGGGTTTGTGTCCGATACCCCAAAACTGCCAAATCGGATGACACCCGTAGGTATGTCCGTGTGCCCCGGCAAACAACGCCCAGTAGCAGGCTTTGCGCGCATCGTAGTCGTCAAGATACCCGTTTTCAACGGCAAATCCTGCCGGATGATCCTCGTAGCCCGGCTCACCATCCATGCACGGCTTGATGGGGGTGAGCGCATAATCGTCTGCGACACTCCGCCAGTTGTCGCGATTACGCGCATGACCACTTTGGAGCATATGAAAGTCAATCCAATCGGCCTGCCCAAAATACTGACTGGAGTGTTGTTGCCCTTGTGGATGGAACGTACACAGATGCCGCCCACCATCGCCATCTCGCACCCCTGCAGCCATCGCCTCAATAATGGCCTGATGCACAGGCGTCTCAATAGGGCGGTCACCACCGAGCACCCAGATGATATTTGCATCGCGATAGCGTTGTCCCAGCCACTGCCCGTAGGTAAAGGCGTTCTCCGGTGTGAATATCTCAGGCCCCTCACCCCATTTTTTGTTCCATTTATCGCCCCACGTCGGCAAGAGTGCCATGTATACGCCGAGCTGATTTGCTTTGGCGATTACCGCATCAACATGTGCAAAGTATCCCGCATTCGGCGTACATTGCCCAAGCTCATCAAACGGCACATCACCGTGTGCATTGGGAGTACGAAGCCCATCGAGTTCTGCAAGCACGACCGCCTGTATCACCGTAAATCCCTTTTCGGCACGGTCAGCGAGATAATAGCTCGCTTGATCGTACGTCAGACGGTGAAACAACTCCCATGCGGTATCAGCTAAATAAAAAAACGGCTCTCCCGTATCCGTACGCAAAAACCGTTGATTGGCACTGATTTGTACCATCGTATTACTCCTCAGCAATACGGCGAAACCATTGATGCATCCAGGCCGGTGCAACACCGATATCAAGCATGAGTGCACGTCGACTTGCCGGTGACAGATGGTGTTGCAACAACGTCACGTGATGATCGGTGACAGCCGTCTCACCAATATGGCGTAATGCTTGTATCAAAATACCACTCGTACGCCCAGCACACTGCAAATAGCGTAGTGCTGCAGGACGAATACGAATAATGACATGTTCCAGTTGAATAACACGTGTCGTATCTACACTTAACAGCACAACCTCTGCAGGTTGTGTCTCTTCTAAACCTAGTAGGTAGCAGGCATAAGCTCCACTCGGCACAAACGGCACCGTTTGATCATCATTCAACGCATCAAAGAGCGTTGCGAGCTTGACCGGAACTTCACCAACTAACGGCAAGATTTGTGGGAAGAGATACAGTCCGTGAGCAATACGACGAATGACGCCTTTCTTGGCAAGTCGACCAAGCGCTTGATCTATGGTGTTCCGTGGCGCAAGCGTACGCAAACGCCCAGCATGCCAAACGCTCCCTCGACCTGCGCGGCGCATACGTGCCAAAATCTGTTGTTCAACTGGTGTAGCATCAGCTGATGACGACAAAGGAGGCATTGCATTACACCAACATACGAGTGAGTCTCTTAAAATATAGCACATCTCATATCGCTTTCACCCCACACTATTCATCCATATTTCCTCTACAAAATATATGCAGACGGTCAAAAAAGGTTACGTAAACGTAAAGCGTAATATCGTTTTCCCATGCTAGGATTATGGAGTAGTTCAATGAAAGAGGTGCACGATGCAACGCGTATGTTTTTTGTTAAAAGTCAAAGCTGATCGTCTAGTCGAGTACACCCAACGCCACCAAACCGTGTGGCCTGATATGTTGGATGCGCTATCGCGCCATGGCTGGCATAATTACTCACTCTTTTTGCGCGATGATGGTCTATTGGTGGGATACCTCGAGACACCAGACTTTGCACGTGCAGTTGCGGGCATGCAGTCAGAGGAGGTCAACGCCCGTTGGCAAACAGCGATGGCGCCCTTTTTCGAGACGCTCGACAGCGGAGCTGCCGATACGTCACTCCTGACGCTCACCGAGGTATTTCATCTCGACTAATCATTGAGCAGGGGTACACGCATCAAAGAAGACACATGGCACATGCGATTTCTCAACATTTCTTTTAGCATGTGCCACGGATTGTATATGATACGTCGAACTGTCGCAAAAAGTTGCACACCGAGGTATACCACACAACATCCCCTCGGTAGCACCAGCATACCGAGGGGATGTTGTGGATTAGTAGCGGGTGATCAAGGCAATATGCTGATGTGCATGCAAATCGCCGGAATTGACAAACGTCACCTGCCCACCGGTCGCCATCACCTGCGTGATGAGTTCGTCAACCGCATCATCGAGCACATCTGGTATCGTGCTATCCGCCGCTGCAGTCAATGTCAAACCACTCGCATCAACACGACCCGGATACACGAACTCACGCTCAACCAGCAGATGGTGGCCACGCCCCTCGTGTGCCGCACGCCACACCTCGGGCATCGTCGCCACCACGTGTTTGCCACCAATCGCCACTTGCAACTCGTTCAACGCCTTGATACTACGTTGGCTCGCATGGGTTTGTACTGCTGGCCAAACCACTGCTGACAATTGATGCTCGGTACTCGTATCATGACTACCATGAATCGTCGCCATAATGGCATCGGCATGATTTGTGACTTCGTGGTAGAAGGTCACAAACCGATCGACACCAATGACCACAACGGGCAATGCCTCTTTGGTTAACGCAGCATGGACTCCGGTATCAACTGTACGAAAGAACTGACGATGGGCATCATCACGCTCGGCTGAACGATGAATACCAATACCATCAGGCAAACTCGTCGTGCCACCAGGCCCGGTATGCGTCATCGGAAAACCGAATTCGATGCACTCGTTGAGCACATCATTAGTCCCACGAAACAACCGAGTGGCATTCTCATTGAGTGTTACTACCCAATAATTAACCGTCCGATTCATTCCATACACCAAATCACGCGTATAGAACGTATCATCAATGACCACACGCTCTTGCACACTGAATGGCAACACAAAGCTCCGCGCCATATTGTGATTGACACACAAGACCAGTCCATCGAGATTTTTTTGGACATCAATCTCAGCAACCAATTGCTCTAGTTGCATCAACACATGGGCAATCTGACGCTGACCGTAGTCCTTAATAAGGCGTTCGCTCGCCCGCGCGACCAAATTCTTGAGGCGAATCCGATCTTGCAGGTTGTCGGGGGCAGTCCGGTGGGTTGGCAATGAAATCGTCACACACGGGGCTTGGGTCACAGACTGCAATACACAAATGTCTGCGAAGTTCATCGTAGGCTCCTTTCTTGGTATCAATAGCAAATATTGACACTACGATGGTTGAACGCCTTCGCTATAGTGCCACCATTCCGTATTAAAAGCAAATAGAGGAACGATGACACACAATGCAGATAAATATTGATTATTGGGTGCCGATGCATACTTTCAATTTACGAGGGTCACTCATCCAAATACGACACTTGTATTACGCATCCATACGCCACAAATCCGCATACGACTCGCGCCGGCGCATTACCCGCACCACCCCATGACTAACCAATAGCGCCGTTGGGCGAGGTACCATGTTGTAATTACTTGCCATACTCAAGGTATATGCCCCTGACACCGCCAAGGCTACCAAATCACCAACCTCAGGACGCGCTAGCGCCGTATCTTTCAACAAAAAATCGCCTGACTCACAATACCGACCTGCCACATTGACCACCTCATCGGCAACCACATCGGCCCGATTAGCCAACAATGCCGTGTACTTGGCCCCATAAAGCACTGGGCGGATGTTATCGGCCATACCACCATCAACATGCACCCAGCGTGGCAAATCGCGCACCGGCTTGGAGCCAATCACACGGTACACCGCCACTCCTGCCCGCGCCACAATCGAACGCCCGGGCTCAAGCTCAAGGCGCAAGCGTGGCAATCCGTGGCGCACGCACCCCTGTTGCAACTGATGCCACATCGCCGCTACACTTGCAGCAATATCGGGTGGTTGTTGATGATCAAGATAGGCCACCGCCAAGCCACCGCCGATATTCAGTGCCTCAATTGGTACCTGGTAGGTATTCCGGAGTGATACGACTTGCTCAAGCAATACATCAATGGCCGCCACATGCGTGTGTGCATCAAAGATTTGTGAGCCAAGATGTGCATGGATGGCCGTTAAGCGCAAGCCAGGTGCCTGTTGCAATAAGGCGCCCACTCGTGGCATCTGCTCGATCGGGAAGCCGAATTTGGAGGCATAATGCCCCGTCTGAATGTGTACGTGCGTGTCCGTGGCAATATCGGGTGTCACACGAATTTGAATGGGGAACGGCGTCGTGCGCCCGGCGGTTTTGGCAATCAACAACTGCAACTCATCGAGGTTATCGACGACAATCGCACCAATCCCGGCGACCAGCGCCTCGTCCAACTCACGCGGAGTTTTGGCGTTGCCGTGCATGTGAATGTGCTGCGGGTCAACTCCGGCATGGAGCGCCAAGGCCAGTTCGCCACCAGACACCACGTCAAGTGCTAACCCCTCGCTATGCACCACCTGCGCAATCGCTGTGTTGAGCAATGCTTTGCCAGCATAATGCACAATGGCATCAGTGGCACCACATGCACGACATGCGTGCGTGTAGGCTTGACACATCTCACGAATCGTCAACTCATCGAAGATATACAGCGGTGTATCGTATTGTGCGGCGAGCTCCGTCACATCATGGCCGGCAATCAACAAATGACCGTTCGGGGCAATAGTGGCCGTCTTTGGCCAGACATGACTCAGTGACATGTGCGACTCCGCTCTGCATAAAAAATCGTACCGGTGGTACTCCACCGGTACGATTATACCAATGACCCGAAGAGTTAAATCAGGCCTGCCAATACGGCCAATGCGGCATCATAGTTGGGGTGCTGACCAGCAACCGGCACATACTCGGCATAGCGGATGATACCAGCCGCATCAACCACGAAGGTCGCACGACTCTCGAGACGAATCTCTTTGACGTAGGTGCCATAGGCGGCGCCGAAGGCCATGGTACGATGGTCTGATGCCACAACGAGATTCTTGATTTCGTTGGCACCGCAGTAGCGACGTAACGCAAACGGCAAGTCAGCCGTGACGGACAAGATCACAACCTTGTCACCGAGCTTACCAGCTTCTTCGTTAAAGCGCTTGGTCTGCAAATCACAGACCCCCGTGTCAACTGATGGGGCAACGCTAATCAACATCGGCTTGCCGGCCAAGCTGGCGCTATCAATATCCTTGAGGTCCTGACCTAACAACACAAATGCTGGTGCCTTGTCACCGACTTTGAGCTCGGGGCCAACCAACGTCTTAGGACCAATGAAATCAAAAGCGTTAGCACGCTCCATGTGCGGACTCCTCTAATTGCAACAATAACAAGTAGACACTCCACTACCACTATACCAAAAAACAAACCGCGGGGCAGTGATACTGCCCCGCGGTATTCGACTCACATTAGAGACCAGCAGCACGACGCAATGCATCGGCCTTATCGGTGGCCTCCCACGGCAAATCAATGTCGGTGCGACCAAAGTGCCCATAGGCGGCCGTCTGACGATAAATCGGGCGGCGCAACTTGAGATCGCGGATGATGGCGCCTGGGCGCAGGTCAAACATCTCGTTAATTAACTTAGCCAACTTGGTCTCGTCGATTTTGGCCGTGCCGTAGCTCTCAATGCTGATTGAGACTGGGCGAGCCACACCGATGGCATACGACAACTGCACCTCGAAGCGATCGGCCAAACCGGCAGCAACCACGTTCTTGGCGACGTAGCGGGCTGCGTAGGCAGCACTGCGGTCAACCTTTGTCGGGTCTTTGCCGGAGAATGCACCACCGCCGTGGCGGGCAACGCCACCGTAGGTGTCGACGATAATCTTGCGACCAGTTAAGCCGGCATCACCGTGTGGGCCACCGACGATGAACTGACCAGTCGGGTTGATGTGAATCTTGGGGTTATCCAACATGTCAGCTGGCAACACCTTGGCCAAGATATACTCTTGAATCTGCTCACGTAACTCACCCTGGCTAATCTCAGCCGTGTGTTGTGTGCTGAGCACCACGGTGTTGACGCGCTTTGGCTTGCCGTACTCGTACTCGACGGTGACTTGACTCTTGCCGTCTGGGCCAAGGAATGGCAGCTTACCGCTCTTGCGGGCAGCAGCCAACTCGCGGGTCAAGCGGTGTGACAAGCTGATGGTCAAGGGCATCAACTCCGGCGTCTCGTTACAGGCAAAGCCGATCATCATGCCTTGGTCACCGGCACCAACGGCCTCGACCTCGGCATCGGTCATCTCGCCGGTCTTGGCTTCGTGCGCCTTGTCGACACCCATTGCGATGTCAGGTGACTGACCATGGAGCGAGACAACCACGCCACAGCTCTCGGCATCGAAGTAGAACTTGCCGCCGGTGTAGCCGATTTCACGCACCGTCTTGCGTACGATATCCTGAATGTCACCGACGTTGCCATTGACGGTTACCTCGCCCATCACGGCAATCAAACCGGTAGTGGTTGCCGTCTCACAGGCGACGCGCGCACGAGGATCAACGGTCAAAAATGCATCCAGAATTGCATCAGATACCTGATCGCACAACTTGTCTGGATGACCCTCGGTGACTGATTCAGACGTGAACAGCAACGACGGGGATTTCATAAAAGTGGTTGACATGCTCTATCCTTACATCTAGCTAGATATACAATCGCACACACACCCCACGCCGTCACTATGACGGCGTGGGGTGGTGATAACTAGGTGCCCTCTTCCCATGAACCTAAGTACTTAACCTGCTCAGCGGACAAATCGTCGTAACGAATGCCCATGGCACGCAACTTGAGCGCAGCAATCTCTTGGTCGACTTCCTTTGGCAATGCATGGACGGCCGAGGCCAACTTACCCTGGTGCTTGAGCAAGAACTCGGTAGCCAAGGCCTGGTTGGCAAACGACATATCCATTACGGCGCTTGGGTGACCCTCGGCGCTGGCCAAGTTAATCAAGCGGCCCTCGCCGAGCAAGTTGATGCGACGACCATCCTTGAGGATGTACTGATCAACAAATGGGCGGGGCTGACGCTTCTCGACTGACATCGCCTCGAGGTCGTCAATGTTGATTTCGACGTTGAAGTGACCGCTGTTCGAGACGATACAACCGTCCTTCATCACGGCAAAGTCTGCAGCGTCAAGCACGTGCTTGTTACCAGTGGCGGTGACGATGAAGTCAGCCTGGGCAGCGGCTTCTTCCATTGGCATGACGCGGAAGCCGTCCATCGCAGCCTCGAGGGCTTTGACTGGATCAACCTCGGTCACGATGACCCATGAACCCATGCCACGGGCACGCTCAGCAATACCGCGTGAGCAGTAGCCGTAACCAGCCACAACAAAGGTCTTGCCGGCCAACAACACGTTGGTGGCGCGGATGATACCGTCGAGGGTGCTCTGGCCGGTGCCGTAGCGATTGTCGAACAAGTGCTTGGTATCGCTGTCGTTCACGGCAATAACCGGGAACGGCAACACGCCGTCAGCGGCCATGGCGCGCAGACGAATCACGCCGGTGGTCGTCTCTTCGGTGCTACCGAGCATCTGTGGGATGAGGTCACGGCGGCTCTTGAGAATGCCTGAGACCAAGTCGGCACCGTCATCTTGGGTGACGTGTGGATTGTGAGCCAACGCTGCCTCGAGGTGCTTGTAGTAGGTCTCGTGATCTTCGCCCTTGATGGCGTAGACTGGAATCTCTTCGTGGGCAACCAACGTCGCCGCAATGTCGTCCTGAGTTGACAATGGGTTCGAGGCAGCCAACACCACATCGGCGCCACCCGCAGCCAAGGTCGCCATCAAGTTGGCCGTCTCAGCCGTCACGTGCAAACACGCAGAGACGCGCATACCCTTGAATGGCTTCTCTTTGGCGAAGCGCTCGCGAATCTGACGCAACACGGGCATTTCGTTCTCGGCCCAGGTCATGCGCTTACGCCCCTGCTCGGCCAAGCCGATGTCCTTGATGTCGTACTGTTTACTAGTCATGAACAAACTACTCCTTACACACAAATACCATTACATTCCCACTGACTCACACTGACCACTGTGCATTGCACGGTGCCATGCATCAATAACCTGGGCGTTGGCCAGTGTGGCTGACGACTGTGTCAAAACCAAGCGCTGCGTCGGCGAAGCCGCCACCGCATGCGCAAATACCTCGGCCTGATGCACAAAATGACTGGCAGGTGGCACCACGATTTGCACTTCTTTGGCAAAGTGAGCCCCACGCCACAGACGAACCACCGATTCACGGTCTGGGAAGACCGTGAACGGTCGTTCAATCTCTATTACTCCATCATACCCGATAATTCGTGCTTGTTGGTAAAATCCACCCAAAAAGCTTACATTTATCTGGGTTTGACACTGATGTTGATAGCCAAATATCCCCGATGCCAGCACATCAACGTCGTTTCCGCCCCGAATGCCCAGCGCATGCACCGTTGTCGGTGTGGCCTGCGTCACGAGTTGGGCGAGGTTGACACCATAACACCCGATGTCATAAATGGCCCCACCACCGACCGACTCCACCATGCGAATATCATGCGGATTATCTTGACGATACCCGAAGTTGACGTGTACTTGGCGCACTTCGCCGATATCACCAGCAGCAATCGCAGCCAACACCTGCGCCGTTTGTGGATGAAAGCGATACATCATCGCCTCCATGACGACTACACCGGCGTGCGCAGCGGCACGTTGAACTGTTGCGACCTCAGTCGTAGTACAGGCCATCGGCTTCTCAATCAACACATGCTTACCCGCTGCAATGGCTTCAAGTGCCACTGACGCATGCAAGTGATTGGGCAGAGCAATATAAACCGCATCGATGGTGTCATCCTGCCAGACCGCATCGAGCACATCGTAGCTATGTGACGCACCGAGAGCAGTTGCCAAATCGTGAGCAGCCTCACGCCGACGCGCATAGACAGCTCGAATATCCACAGTTACGGATTGGCGCATGGCGAGACCGACCTTGCGAGCGATACGCCCCGCACCAATGATCGCCCAACGCAGCATGACTACTCGGCCCCCAATGCACGAGCCACAGACAAGTCACTGCCATAGGCGGTCACATAACGCGCATAAAACTGCGCCGGCGTGTATTGGTGCTCCTGACACCCATGATACTCAATCGCATAGGCACCGGCGAGCGAGGCAATCTTGCCACAGCTCTCCGCTGGTAGCCCTTGTGATAACCCATACACAAATCCGGCCAAATAGGCATCACCCGCCCCTGTCGGATCACGCACCTCATCAACCGGTGCAACATCAATCTCGGTGACCACGCGGCTCCCATAGCGCGCATCCGAAATAATCGAGCCCTTCTCACCACGCGTCAGCACTGTTAATGGCACGCTGTCAATCAAATCCTGCTCGCTTTTGCCGGTCATTTGCGACATCATAGCAAACTCATAGTCGTTGCCAATGAGTGCATACGCACCATCAAGACCATCGAGAATCTGCTCGGCAGTCAAACGTGGCGTCTGCTTGCCCGGATCGAACAAGAACGGCACACCCATCTGTCGGCATTCACCAACGTAGCGGGCCATCGCATCAGGGTCAGTGGGTGAGATAATCACCAAATCGTCAGACGTCAAACCATACCCAAGCAACGACAAATCGCGCGATCGCGCCATGGCACCCGTATAAAATGCCACGAGTTGGTTGTTTGATTGATCGGTATTAATAAAACACGATGCTGTGAACTCACCGACAACCTCATGAATGCCCGACGCATCAATGCCCTGACTACTCATCCACTGACGATACTCACCAAAGTCTTGACCAGCAGACGCAACTACCAACGGACGTTGCCCGAGCAACGCCAAGGAATACGCAATATTGCCAGCCACACCGCCGCGCATGCGCTTCATCGAATCAACCAAGAAGCTAACCGACAACATGTGCACACGATCGGGCAAAATATGGTCTTTGAAGTACCCGGGAAAATTCATGATGTAGTCGTATGCCAACGACCCGGTCACCACTACGCGCATGTACCTGCTCCTTATCCTACTTGTCACATCCGTCCAATATATCGATGCAATTCAGCTGCAACCTGACACGTCACATGCATGGCATGTGTGGCGTTGGGCACATTTGTCTGGCCAAACGACGTTACCGGCATCACGAGCAGTTGATGCAAAAATACCTGCGGGTTAATACCCGCCTGTATGAGTTGCCCAATCAACGGTACCATGAGATTCATCACCGTCAGCACATCATCGAGGTGTTCGTTCACTGCGACACATGCCAACCCCAACATTCCACCGCGCGCCAAAAAGTGTTGTAGTTGTGGCGCCGCCTTTAGCAGGGCACTTGTCCCCACACTGTCACGCACGTTCACACCCAGTAGATCAATTGGCAACTGCAATACATCACCAATCTCACGCATGGTTCCCACAATTAACCCACGACGCACCTGTGGTGCTGGAATCACCGACAAAATGCGTGCAAGTCCCCACAACATGTCGTCACGGTCAATTTCCATGAACGGTGAATGCATCACATCCAGAAACGGCTCTTCAATGCACATCATGACCGGCCGCTGGAGCACTTGCAACTGCGCAACTTGCCAGCGTACCCGCTGACACAGATGTATGACGAGCCCCTCAAAGAGGGTCGCATCGTTGATAATCGGCGTTTGTGTCTCGTCGGTCAACTGTGCAGCCAACGAAATCGGACCGAGTATCTGCCCTTTGACACCTTGTGTCGGCTCACACTCGCTGACAAACCGACCAAACGTCAATAATCCTTCCGCCTCACGGGTCTGTAACGGCTGTTGATGGGGACGTCGCTCCAAAAAATCCAAGGCCAACCGCGTCATCTGCGCCTCGCTGTCACGCCGATGCACGACGACGACGCGTTGCTTTTCATCAACAACCACACCCGGAAAGCCATAGCTCGACTGCACGACGCTCCGCTCCCAAAAGCTCCGCTGTGGCAGCTGTGGCCACGACACCCATGGCGCCGGGTACTCACGCAAGAACTGCCATGCATCTTCGATATTGGTATGCGGTAATGACCCAAAAAAGAGCGGTGCAACCACGATCACAATCCTACTTTTGCATCAAATCGGCTAACGCAGTGGTGTATGGTGGCAGAATGACGCCACGCTCACAGATAATTCCACTAATCAAGCGCGCCGGCGTCACATCAAAGGCTGGATGTGCTGCAGTAACCCCTTCAGGGGCAATCCGCCGACCGCCAATCATCGTCACCTCATCAGACGAACGCTCCTCGATGGGAATCATGCTCCCGTCGCTGATGCGCATATCAATCGTCGATGTCGGTGCTGCTACATACATCGGGATCCCGTGTGCGTGCGCCAACACCGCCAAGCCATACGTACCAATCTTGTTGGCGACATCGCCGTTGGCAGCAATCCGATCTGCGCCCACGATAATACAATCAACCAAACCCTTCCCCATAAAATACGCCGCCATGTTATCGGTAATCAACGTCAACGGTACACCAGCGCGTTGCAACTCAAACGCTGTCAAGCGCGCCCCTTGCAAATACGGTCGCGTCTCGTCAACATAGACATGCACCGCTCGCCCAATCTCGTGTGCACGATAGATGGGGCCCAGCGCCGTACCGTAGCCGGCCGTCGCAAGACCACCCGCGTTGCAGTGCGTCAAGACGCGCCCACGCGCCGGTATCAATGACTCACCGTGACGGCCAATGGCCTGACACATGGCCAAATCTTCATCGAAAATCGCCTGCGCTTCACGTTGTAGCGCCTGACGGAATGCATCAATTGGCAGATGCTGTTGCGCTACCGCATATTCGTACATACGACGTGTCGCCCAAAACAAATTCACCGCCGTCGGGCGCGAGGCATCTAATTGGGTGCGCGCCGCTGCCAATGCCGGCAACAGCTCATGACTCTGTTGTGCTGGCGCATGCGTTGCCACAAGTGCCATCCCATATGCAGCCGTACACCCAATCGCCGGTGCCCCACGTACCTGCATTGACCGGATTGATTCGGCGACGTCCGCGACCGTGGTATATCGATTGACCACCTCTTGTTGCGGGAGCAGACGCTGATCGAGCACAAGCACAGCCCCATCAGCCCATGCCACCGATTGCAGTTGGGTCATGACTTTTAACCTTTGCATATCAAACATATGACACACCGATAATGAAGTATATCACAACCACTTTGACACACGATATGCCGTATAATGGGCCTGGTTATCCGCATATCAATCCAGATGAGGAACACTCCTATGACAGTCAACACCATCTCGTGTGCTATGGGAACGGTATCAGCTGCGGAGCATATAACCACCTAAACCCACGCTACCCCCATATGTACACTCCCTGATGCAGTCGGGTCACGATTTGTGACCACGATCAGTTTATTGTTGCGTTTTTAGACAGGAGTGTCCCGTTTATGTCGTTTTTTCAGTCGCCGAGCATGCGCCTTGCGCTCGCTGCAAGCCGTTGGCTTTGGCTCGTTCTTGTACTGGCCGGTATTAGTGCCATCCTGACGGTCAGTCAACCATTCGTGGTCCAACGCATCATTGATGCAGCACTCACCCAACAGACGCTTGCGCCGAATGTCATCACCTATCTGCTGTTAGCAGTGGGTATCCCCATCTTGCAATGGGTCATCACTGGCCTCGCCAGTCATAGCGCATGGAGTGCCACCAACGCCCTGCGTCACGCTACCGCCACCGCCATCTTCGCCCAACCGCTCGACTTCTTTCGCAGTCACGGTATCGGCGAATTAAGCGAGCGCATTGACGCCGATAGCGGCCAACTCCACGGCATCTTCGGTGAGGCCAGCGCCCGCCTGGCGAGTACCATCGTGCTCATCATCAGCGTGGGCGTCACGACCTGGTTGGTCGCCCCTGTCGTCTTTGCCGTCATGATGATCTATCTCGTGATTGGCATCGCCATCATTAGTTGGAGCCAACGCGACAATCATCACGACTGGGAGGCCGAGCGCGTCGCGGATGCTGCGTTATATGACACCATCGAAGAAAGCTTCGCTAGTGTGACCGACATGCGTGCGGTTGGTGCTGAATCTCGCCTGCACCACCGACTCACGCCACGCATCGCCACACTCCTTCACACCCATCGTACTGCGCGCCTACGCAGTCAAGTCGCCCAACTCACCGCGACAGCCATTAACGCCGTCGGCTGGTTGATGGCAATTAGCATCGGCATCTGGCGCTACCAAAGTGGCACCGGCTCTATCGGCGAGGCCGTCGCACTCCTCGGCTATGTCACCCTCTTGACCAAGCCCATCGAAGAGATCCGTGGCATCGTCCAAGAGTATCAACAGGCACGGGGTGTACTCAGTCGCATCGACGAGTTGATGCAACCATCGCCCATCGCTGACGGTACGCGCACACTGCCATCCGTGCCGCTGTCGGTGCGCCTCGATCAGGTCAGCTACCGCTACCCGAGTAGCCCCGATTGGGTCATTCGTGACCTGTCGTTGACCATCCCCGCCGGTACCCACGTTGCAATTATCGGGCGCACCGGCAGCGGCAAAACCACCCTCGGGCGCCTCATTAGTCGCATCGAGCATGCACAACACGGGCACATCACCCTCAACGATATCCCTATTGACACCATCAACGAATCATCATTACGCCAGACCATCGGCGTGATCAGTCAAGAGAGCGACATCTTTAATGCCACGCTCCGTGACAACATCACCTGCTTTGCACCGGACTACAGTGACGAAGCTATCCGTACTGCACTCACCGCCTGTGGTCTCGGCGACTGGCTCGCATCGCTCCCAGCGGGGCTTGATACACCAATTGGCGACGGTGAGCGCGCCCTATCGCCTGGCGAGCAACAGCTCCTCGCCGTGGCCCGCATTGCCATCCGCCAGCCGGGGCTGATTGTGCTCGACGAGGCGAGTGCGCACGTTGACCCGGCCAACGAGCAACGCATCGCCACGGCTCTGGCAAGTCTGACGAGTCAACGCACCACGCTGACGATTGCCCACCGGCTCAATACGGTCTACGCCGCTGACCTGGTCATCATCATGGCTGATGGTGTCATCATCGAGTCAGGGTCACCTCAACAGCTCGCAGCTACTCCAGACAGCCACTTTGCCGCCTTGTTGGCCACCAATCTTGCGGAGGTGTTATGAGCATCCCAACCCCACACTTTACCCGCACCATGATGGCCATGTCGCCCGGCGTCTTGGCGGTGTACACCATCGGGCGCATCGCCAATGTCTTGTTGCCGTTCGGCATCATCATGATTGAGCGCGTGTTATTTAATCAGCTCGGACTGGTCAGCAATACCTGGAGCCTGTGGATCGTCATTGCCACCTATCTTGCTGTAATGGTTGCCCGCATGGGGAGCATCATGGCCGAGGCCTGGGGCGACGTCACCTTTCGTTATCGTCTCAAAGGGTTACTACACCACAATGCGCTCCAACAAGCGCTTGAGCGCCCTGGCGCCGAGCCATTGCCGGTCTCGGCCCTCGAGGCGATTAACCGCTTGCGCGATGACGTCGACGAAGTTGCTGACTTTCCCTTGTGGATCCCCGAGGTCATCGCTACCGTCGGCACTGGCATTGTGGCGTTTTTGGTGATGAGCAGCATTGATCTGACACTCAGCGCCATGAGCGTCATCCCACTCGTACTCCTTGGCGTGGCGTCGTATCTGATTTGGCCGCACTACCTCGCGTTTCGCTACCAAGCAGGCATGTGTGAGGATCGCTTTACTAGTCTGCTCGGGAGCGTGATTGCCGGCGCCCAAACCATCAAGTTGGCCAACAGCAGCGCATCAGCACTCGAGCGACTTGACGTGATTAGCCGCCAGCGCCAGCACGTCAATGTGCGTGGACACATCTTGTACCACGCCCAAGGTGCCCTTGTCTCGCTCGGCGTCGGCATCTGTGGCACGGCTATCTTTTGGTACGGCGGGGCAGCCCTCAGCGCCGGGGCCATGCAAGTCGGCGACTTGCTCCTGCTTGTGAGCAGCCTCGGTATCATCGCCTGGGTTCCCAACGTCGTAGCGACATTTATCGGCGACTACGCCCAACAAAAGGTCTCCATCGGGCGCTTAACCGAGTTCATGCCTGACAATCCGGCAGGGCTCATTCGCCCCTATCGCTGGTGGGTACCAGCACATACAGACGTGACACCACGCACCCTACCACCACTCGCCGCCGTGACGCTCCACGACGTCGGCTACACCTATGCGAGCAGTGGTGGTGGTATCAGCAACGCCACACTCACCATCCCGCGGGGCAGTTTGACCGTCATCACCGGTGCAGTCGGCAGTGGCAAAAGCACACTCTTACACCTCATCAGCGGCCTGCTCGCACCACAATCCGGCCAGATAGACTGGAACGGCCAGCCAATCAGTGCTATCGGCGCCCCTCACGTACTTGCCACCACCCAAATCCCCTTCTTGCTCAGCGACACCCTGCGTGAGAACATAACCCTTGGCGCCGATGACACGGCACTGAACCACGTGCTGACCGCAAGTGCGCTCAACCACGATATTGCCCAACTCCCCGACGGACTCAACACCATCGTCGGACCGCGCGGCGTGCGCCTATCGGGTGGGCAACGTCAACGCGTGGCATTGGCACGCATGTTGTTGCGCCAAGCCGACATCCTTGTGCTCGACGATATTTCGAGTGCCGTCGATGTCACTACCGAGGCGCATTTGTGGCAATCGTTACGTCAACACAGCACCGGTACGTTGGTGGCGAGCTCACATCGGCGCGCCTTGCTCCAACAAGCCGACCACGTTATCGTCGTCGCCAACGGATCTATTGTGGCGCGTGGGCGCTACGCTGATGTGGCACAGCATCTGACCCATCTCGAGGGCTAACCACAAAAGCCACACGGCGGAGAGACTCCGCCGTGTGGCATATCAATGCATGCAAGTTTAGATGCCCATCATTACAAGCAATAGTGTCAACGTGACCAGACTCAACACCGTCGATACAACCACACTCCCCGACACGAATTGCGGTCGTGCGTTGAACTCACGCGCGTAGAGCACCATGGTAAACGCCGTCGGCATGCTCGCCTGCAACACCACCACCTTGGTCGTGAGTGGATCGAGTTCAAGCAGCACCGCGGCACCGTATGCAATCAACGGCGAGATGAGTAAGCGAATGAACACGCCAATGCTCGTCAGCTGCACATCCTCAACGTGTGTGTTTTGGGCCAACTGCATGCCAAGGAGTACCATTAAAAGCGGCGGTATGACTTGGGCAAAGACATTCACGCCACTCAATAGTGAACCCACTATGTTTGGAGAATACACATCAAAGCCCAGCCAACGCAATAACAACCCCAATAACGCCGCATATATGGGAGGCATACGCCACACCTGGCGCAAGACAGTGCGCCAATCGCTTTGCCCTGCATGCGCCACGGCAATCGTCAACGTCTGCACCAGAATCGCTTGGACAATAAAATACACCATCGCGCGTTCAAAACCTTCGTACCCGAAGGCAATCCGCGATGCAGGTAAACCGTAGTTCCCCGTATTCATGAACATCGTGACAAGGAGCAACGCAGCGATGGTATGTGCATCATACCGTTGCCAGCGCGTCAGCAAATACGTCATCACACCGATAGCAAGACACACGATGACCGATACCAATGAGATGCGCACAACCTCGTCACCGGTTATTTGAATCTTGATAATCGTAATAAACACCAGTACAGGATTCAATACATAGGTGCTCACCGCATTGAACCAACCTATATCAATGGGGAGATAGCGCTTAAGCAAAAAACCGCCGCCCATGACCACCAGAATGGGATACAGAACCTCGATAAACACGTATACCATCGGTCTTACCTGTTCCATGTATGGAGCGGATGCATGCGATTTATACACATAAATCCTCTGCCAACGCTCACTGTCAAGTGCAGATTTAGATGCCCATCATCGTCAGCAAAATCGTCAACGTGACCAGACTCAACATGGTTGAGACAACCACGCTCCCCGCCACAAACTGCGGCCGTGCATCGAACTCAAGCGAGTAGAGCACCATATTGACGGCAGTCGGCATACTCGCCTGCAACACCACCACTTTGGTGGCCAGTGGATCAAGATCGAGGAACAACGCCGCTCCTAAGGCAATCAGTGGCGAGATCAACAATCGGATGGCCACGCCAATACTCGTCAACTTCACATCCTCAACTTGTGTATTTTGGGCGAGCTGCATGCCAAGAAGCATCAACAAAAACGGCAAGGTGGCCTGCGCCAACAAATCGACACCGTTGAGCATGGCCCCGGCCACATTCGGTGCACCTACCTCAAAGCCCATCCAGCGTAACGCTAGTGCGGCCAACACGGCATAAATGGGCGGCATCTTGAAGACCTGGCGCAAGCCACTCTTCCAATCACTTTGGCCGGCCTGGGCAATCGCAATCGTCAGCGTCTGCGCCATAATCGCTTGGGCAATAAAAAAGAGCAACGCGCGCTCAAGTCCAGCCGGGCCAAAAGCAAAATTCGCCGTCGGCAAGCCATAATTGCCTGAATTCATGAACATCGTTACCAACAACAACGCCGAGGTACTTTTGGCGTCTTGACGCATAAAGCGCGCAATCAGCAGCGCAATCAACCCTGACCCGAGACAGGCCGCGACTGACACCAGCGAGATGCGCAATACGTCGTTGCCAGGGATATTGATTTTGATGATATTAATAAAAATCAGCGCCGGACTGAGCGCATACATGCTCAATCGATTCAGTGACCGCGTATCAATCGGTAAAAAGCGCTTGAGTGCATACCCAATGCTCACCACTACCACAATCGGCAACAGCACATCGATAAATGCATTGATGAGCATGAGCATCCCTATGATTAGTAAAGACGCATGACCATGCGTCTTATCACGATCCCGCTATATATCCCTAAGAGCCGCAACTAATCGATACGTTGAGCCGCATGACCATGCGCCTCAACGCATCTCTCACACCCTGCGTCTACCACACGGCACCAAAAATCATCTCGTCAACCAAGCGCTCAACCGGTGCATGGTCATCATACAACACGATTGGCCCTCGATCGCTCACCAAAAACGGGAATCCCGAGGCATTGGCCATCACTGCCCGCAACGCCGGGTCCTCAATCTGCTGATAATTGGCCGCAAAATTTGCTGCACCATCGGCAATGTACTCCGTCGAGCCAATCAACATCCAATTGCCAAACGAGGCCGTCTCCAAAATGAACACACTGGGGAACACTTCGAGCATCGTCGTCGCCAACGTCTGCGCCAGACGGATGTCGCCATCCGCACCAAGCCCCGCATTCAGCACGACCACGCCTTTGTCGTTCAGACGATCACGCACCTCGCCAAAGAACTCAACCGTCGTCAGGTGAAAGGGAATATACGGCTGGTGGTAGGCATCAATGGCAATCACATCGTACTTCGTCGAGGTCGTTGCCAACCACGTCCGCCCATCGGCCACATGCACGCGGTAGCGCGGATTGCCCCCTGCCACAGCGCTGTCCTTCATGCCAAAGTATTGGCGCGCCACCGCCACAATCTCGCCATCAATTTCGACGGCATCAACCTCGGCATCAGCACCGTGCGTCGCCAAAAACTGGGCCGCCCCAGTCCCTGCCGCCGCCCCAATCATCGCCATCGACTTGATGTCACTCGGGCGACGATCGGCGACCACATACGGGGCCACCCCAAAGTAATCCCACGGGCCACCACCCGTCAACAAATCACGACTGTCACCACTGGTCAGATAGCGCTGATTAAAGCTTGAGTGTACCGCCATACCCTCGTTGAGTAATAACAGGGTCTGATTGCCAAATTCCGGGTGTTCACGCGTTGCCACCTGAATCACATTATTGCCCGACTCACGCGTATCAATCACCGTGCAGTTGACACACCCTGCCGCCAAACTCGGTGGCCCCGCAATGATGCGCCACAACAGCAACACCACCACCAACGTCAACCACGCCAAGCGCACCCAACGCTGCGACACCCAGGCCGCCAGTACTATTAAACCGGCCGCAATAATTAAGAGCGACTGCGTCGAGCCGAATTGTGGCACCAACCACAAGGCCGTCGCAAACGTGCCCGCCAACGACCCCATCGTGGCAAACGCTGACAAGCGCCCCAGCACCTGACCGACCTGCGCCGCCTCAGTGGTCAACAACGCCACGCGATTGGCAAACGGCGAGACGGCCGCCAACAAAATCACCGGCGTGGCGAAGAGCACCAAAGCGATGACGAGCGCTGCCAAAAATCCCCCAACCGCCACACTTTGCAGTGCCACACGCGCCCACGAGATGACCGGTGGCGCAATCGGCGCAATCAAGGCCGTGGCAATTGCTGCATACAAAATCAAGCGCGCCATGAAATCAACGTCAGTAGCCGCATAGCGATCAGCCCAGCGCCCACCAAGATGGTAGCCAATCGCCAGGTAGAGCAGCGTCATGCCAATCACTGCCGCCCAAATCGGCTGCGATGTACCAAACGCCGGCGCTAACATGCGCGGCGCCACCATTTCGACCGCCAACGTCCCGGCACCGGCGAGTGTCACTGTGGTGAGCAAACGCGAGATGGTAGGCGATGATATCATTGGCCCACCGATGATCGAATCAACATCTCGAGCACCTGCAACAACAACATGGCGATAATCGGCGTAAAGTCGAACATACCACCAGCCGGAATAATACTGCGCAAGGGCGCCAAAATAGGCTCCGTTACCTCGTTCAGAATCTGTGTGATACGCATACTGCCACTTTGATCAACCCACGACAACAGCACGCGCCCAATGATTGCCCACGACAATACCTGCAACAACAACAGGAGAAATGCTACAAAAAAATCCATTACCCTACCCTCCACATTCACATCACATAGTGCGATGCCGCCACATCAGCTTCTATTGTAACGAGATTGCATGAGTAGGCACTCATGCAATCGCACCAATTACGACTCCAAACGTATCCTGACCGCGGCCGCATGCGCATACAACCCCTCGGCCTCGGCCAAGCGCGCTGCCGCCGGACCAATTCGTGCTAATGCCTGCGCATTCAGCCCCACCACCGAGATAATTTTGCGGAAGTCGTCGACGTTCACCGGCGCTGCAAACCGCGCCGTGCCCCCCGTCGGCATGATATGCGACGGGCCAGCGATATAATCACCGAGTACCTCAAACGACTGCTCACCAATAAACACACCACCCGCATTGCGCACCCAACCCAAATAATCCCAGGCCTGCTCAATCAATAAACACAAGTGCTCAGGGGCATACGCATTACTCACCGCAAAGGCTGTTTTGAGCGAATCCACCACCACAATCCCACTGCGCAACGCCAGCGTCTCGGCCGCACCGCTATTATCTGGCAAAAGCGCCAACTGCCGGGCTAATTCCTCTTTGACACGCTCTGCCATTTGGCGATCGGTGGTCACCAAAATCGCCGCCGCCTGCACGTGTTCGGCCTGCGCCAGCAAATCGGCTGCCACATAGGCCGGATTGGCGTGCGCATCAGCAATCACCATCGTCTCAGTCGGCCCCGGCAGACTCTCGATGCCAACAGCACCATAGACCATGCGCTTGGCCAACACCACGAACAAATTACCCGGGCCGGCGATTTTGTCGACTTGGGCAATCTGTGCAGTCCCAAACGCCATCGCTGCAATCGCCTGGGCCCCACCCACACGATAGACCCGATCGACACCCGCCACATGCGCCGCCGCCAAAACAATCTCGGCCACCTCACCCGTCGCGCGTTGTGGCGGCGAGCAGACCACAATCTCATCGACGCCGGCCACCCGCGCCGGAATCGCCGACATCAACAGCGTCGACGGCAACGGCGCCGCACCACCCGGCACATAAATCCCCACCCGCTCGAGTGGCACCACTAGTTGCCCGAGCGTCCCCTCGCTGGTCACATCCATCCACGATTGATGATGTTGCTTGCTATGAAAGCGCCGAATCTGCTCGGCGGCCAACTGCAACGCCGCCTGCACGTCGGCTGGTTGGGCGTGCCACGCCGCCTCGATGCGCTCGGCCGGCACCTGCCAAACCTCGGGGATGCTCCCGTCAAGGCGCAAACTCCACTCTTTGAGCGCCACATCACCGCGGGCACGCACATCGTTGACAATCCGCTCAACCACCTGAGCCGGCGTCAAGCGCTCACCAACTCGCTGGGCGATGCCGTCGAGCAAGGCCGGGGTGACCTCGACCTCATCAAACGGCACGCGCTTGAGCACACTGGCTTGGGCGCTGGCCAAATCGGTAAATATCGGAATAGGCATAGGGGTTACTCGATTTCTTTCATGACCTGGGCAAACGTCTCACTCGTCGCCCCAAAGTAGTACTGCGCTGGCGTCACCGTAATCGCATCGCCCCCGAGGGCGCGCAAGTGCCGTACCACCGCCAACACCCGATCCTGGGGGATCACCAGCGTCACCATGAACAGCGTCCCGGCGGTACCGGGGCGCGGCCACACCGGCGCAATCGTCGGGCCTTGGGCGCCAGCCAACTCGGGGCGTGCCACAATCCGCTGACCGACATCTTCGACCGAGGTACCGGCAATATTGGCCGTCACTTGCACCACACCGCGTGCCCGGCGGCGCGCCTCGACCATCTCGAGAATCGTCTGCACCGTGCTGGCCACCTCGGGTGACTGGCGCAAGGCCTTTTTGGAGCTAATCAGACAGGCCTGCGACTTGAGAATCGGTCCACCGACGATTTTGAGTTGGTTGTCGCGCAACGTCGTACCCGTCTCGGTGATATCCGCGATGATGTCGGCATAGCCCAACCCAGGCGCCGCCTCAGTTGCCCCCTGTGAATCGATGATACGAAACGAGTTTATCCCGTGGCTTTGGCAGAACTGCCGGATCAACGCCGCATACTTGGTGGCAATCCGTAAGGTGCGCCCCGATGCATGCAATTCGGCTGCCAAATCGGCCAAATCGCGCCACGAGCGCACATCAATCCAGGCCTCAGGCACCGCCAGCACCAGCTCACACCGCCCATAGCCCAAATCATCGTGAATGACGATCAGGTCGTCCCGGTCGCCACGCAACTCCTCGACCAAATCGAGGCCGCTGACGCCGATTTCAATCTCGCCGTCGGCGACCTTTTCGATGATGTCGGCCGGCCGATGCAACAAGACCTCGACGCCTGGCAAGGCCGAGATGGCCGCCGTATAGCGTCGGGGATTGGGGCGGACAATGCGCAACCCACAGCTCTCAAAGAAGCTGAGCGTCCCGTCATATAAACTCCCTTTTGAAGGGATGGCAAAGCGTAGCGCCATGTGACCTACTCCTCTTTAGCGGTTCGTTGCCGCCACCAGTCATTGAGTGCCTGCTCCCACGATGTCCGCAAAAAGGCCTCGGCGTAGCCGTTATAGCCAGCAATACGCCGCTCGTACAATTCGCGCACAAACACCATACCGTCCGCCTGTTGCACCCGTGCCACCCACGCTGCAATCCCCTGCACCGCATCATCGAGCAGTTTTTGGCCATCGGCGGCCGTCGCCAAGCGCGGATCCTCGCCGAGCACCGCATAGTCACGCGGGTGGAGCGGCGCCGGCCCGAGCCGGTCAAGGCGCACCAAATCGGGGCGCAACGCCAGCGTCTGCGCCGTCTCCCAGCGCCCCGCATGATCGAGGTAATCTTCGCTCACCACGGCCGCCGGCGGCAGGGTTAATACCACCAATCCGTGGCGGTCATGGGCGGCCAAGGCGGCCTTCATCAGCTCGATTTCGTGCCCTTGGGCATAATGCCCACTAATCAGCACCACCACGCGAAATCCCGCTTTGGCCAGACTCGCAAACATATCATCGAGCACTGCAAGCATCGTGCTGGTCTGCAGTGCCAGCGAAAACGGATGCGGCAAGGTCGTCATCGGCCACCAGGTCATCGGCAAGAGCACGCCGCCGGTGGTTTGTACTAGCTGATCAGCGACATACTGCGCAGCGATGCCATCCATGCCCAACGGCAAATGCGGGCCGTGCCATTCGAGCGCGCCCCACGGCAGTACGGCAACTGGGGTGGTCGCCAAAATCGTCGCCAGCGTATCAGGATGGAGCTCGGTATATCGGCCCCAATGTGGTGTGGTCATGCTGATGTCTCCTGCTGTGCGCGCAAACGCAATAGGGCATATAACGTCTGATTCACCGGCGTGGCCACACCGAGCACCCGCCCTTTGGCGACGACTGCGCCATTGAGCGACTCAACCTCGGTCGGGCGCTTGTTAGCCACATCGCGCGCCATTGATGACCGGGCGGTCACTGGCATACTACGCGCCATTGCCAAGGCACTTTCCACCGGGTCGCCGTCAAACTGCACGCCGTCGGCCTCGGCCACCTGGCGCGCTTCGGTCAAGGCGGCAGTCAAGACCGCCACCACCTCGTCGTCGGCCATCATCGGCCCGAGTGGGGCCTGCGTCAGCGTGGTCACCGCACTCATGGCCGCCACAAAAATCGCCTTGCTCCAGACGGCCACCCGCCCATCGGCCACGAGCGTCGACTGCATCCCCGCATCGCTGAGCGCATGGGTCAGTGCCTGCGCCACTGGCGAAATCGGGTGCGGCGCCAGCGGCCCATACGTGATGCGCACCGGCTCAATGCCACTACGAATCACGCCGGGCGCCTCGACGCTCAATTCACAATAAATCAATCCGGCCAGCGTCTGCGCTGCTCCGTACATCGCAGCCACCTGTTGATAGGCGGCGATGCCGTTTTGCATGGTCAGAATCACCGTACGCGGCCCAATCATCGGCTGCGCTTGCCCCAACAACTCGTCGAGGTGGTAGTTTTTGCTGGCAGTAATCACCACATCACACACGCCGACCTGCGCCGGCGTATCGGTCACAAAGGCCGGGTGCGCCACCCACGCCACCTGCTGGGCTGGTTGAATCCGCACGCCGTGCTGCCTGAGGGCCTCGGCATGCGCCCCACGGGCAATCAAGGCCACCGGGTGGCCAGATTTGGCCAGACGTGCGCCGAGATAGGCACCGACGCCGCCCGCTCCAAGCACAGCAAATTTCATCGTTGGCCCCCACAGCGCGCCACCAGCGCATCGAGCGTGAGGGACTCAGACTGACGCTGATCGCGCCATTGCACCGTGCGCGCTGCCACATCGGCGGCATGCACCACCACCACGTGCTGATCGCGGCGCTGTGCATCACGCACCTGCTGACTCAACGGGCGCTCGCGCAACTCGCACGTTGCGACGACCCCGTGGGCACGCAGCGTGTGAGCGACTTCGAGGGCATACGGATAGACCGCCGCATCCTCCCAGGTCACCGCTACAGCGATGGGAATCGGCGGTACCGTCTCAGCCGGGGCCGCCAGTACCACGCGCTCAAGCCCGTACGAGAACCCGACGGCCGGCGTGCTTTGTTTGCCACCCAAAGCCCCCACTAACTCGTCGTAGCGCCCGCCGCCACAGAGTTGCAGACCGCGCAAATCGTCAATCTCGAACATCATGCCGGTGTAGTAGTGCAAGCCGCGCCCAATCCCAAAATCGAGCGTGACACGCTGCACATCGACGCCGTGAAGCGGCAACAAATCAATCAATGCCCGCACCTCGGCCAACCCTGGGTCAGGGAGTTGATAACGCGTAATCAGATCGGTGACATCGGCCAAGGCCTGTACCGGCGCGCCACGAATCACGCTGAGCTCGGCCAAGAAGGCAATCGCGCGCTCGACGGTCGGGCGCTGATCGTGGGTGCGCAAGGTGCGCACCAGGCGGCGGACAATCTCTTCGGGCGGGCGCGTGCCGAACTGCAAGTTGACGCCAATTGAACGCAAGGTGTGGAGCAACAAATCTTCGGCTTGGGCGTCGTCGAGGCCAGCGAGGACCGTCGTATCAAATCCTTGTTGCTCGCCCTCAATCTCACTCATCAAGGCGTCACGCACCACATCGACACCACGATTGCGCATACGCTCAAGACTCCATGTCAAGACGCTGCGCGTGCGTTCGCTGACACCTAGTGAGCCCAACAACCCGCGGATAATGCCAATATGCCCGATGCTGATGTGGTACTCACGAATCCCGACCGCATGTAGACCGGCACAGGCCACGCCGAGCACCTCGGCATCGGCACGGGGAGCAGGTGCACCAATCATCTCGCCGCCGATTTGGGTGAACTGGCGCCAGGTGCCACGCTGTGGGCGTTCGTACCTGAATACCGGCCCGGTATAACGCAAGCGCAACGGCACCGGCTGATCGCCGAGTTTGCTGATATATGCGCGCAACACCGAGGCGGTCCACTCAGGGCGCAAGGCCAAATCGCGACCGTTGAACGAAAATTCATAAATCTTGCCGGCCAACTCCTCACCGAGTTTGCGCACATACAAATCGCGGTGCTCAAGGAGTGGCAAATCGAGCGCCTGATAACCGTGGGTGCTCAATACATGGTTGATTTGATGGGCTATATGCTGTTGCCGGGCAAAATCATCGGGCAACACATCGCGCATTCCACGTACTGCATCAACTAGGTTATCCACCGGTGTACCTCTTTTGTTGCAAAAAATAAACGCTCCTTCTCTATTTTACCCGAATATGATTGTGTGCTATCATCATCTGTGAGGATATGCACGAGTCATTATTTGCCTGACAATACAGAACGTGCTATACTAATCGGCATTGTGTGCAATTGCACGTATAGTTTCTGACTACTTAAAGGAGCGACGGCATCATGTCGCAGCAGATTATCGACGCCATTGAGCAGCGTCAACTCAAGGCCGACGTGCCAGATTTTCGCGAGGGCGACACAATCCGCGTTGGTGTACGCGTGGTTGAAGGTAGCCGCGAGCGCGTGCAGGACTTCGAGGGTGTAGTAATTCGCAAGCGTGCAGGTGGCATCAACGCCAACTTCACCGTGCGCCGCATGGCATCACACGGTGTCGGCGTCGAGCGTACCTTCTTGTTGAACGCTCCCCGCGTCGACTCAATTACCGTGGTTCGCCGTGGTAAGGTCCGCCGCTCACGTCTCTTCTACCTGCGTGGCTTGACCGGCAAGGCCGCCCGCATCAAAGAGCGTCGCTAACCGACCGATGCGCGCCTGGGCACTGCACCTTTATCGCTGGTTGCTTGAGCGTTTGTATCATCAATTTGCCCCGTTATACGACACAGTGGCTACGCTAATATCGCGTGGCCACTGGTTTGTGTGGGGCGAGCAGCTCATCCCCTTCTGCACTGGTCCCGTCCTCGAACTCGGCTGTGGTACAGGGCATCTGCAGGCGAGCCTCGCTCGCCACGACATCTGGAGCATCGGTCTCGATCGCTCACCTGCCATGCTGGCCCAAGCACGACGCCGAGCATCACGCCTCCTGCGGGCCGACAGTCGGGCTATCCCGTGTGCTGATCAATCGTTTGCCTGCGTCGTGGCGGTCTTTCCGGCTCCCTACATCGCCGATCCTGCCACCCTCAACGAGGTCGCCCGCGTCTTGCGCCCCGACGGCCAGCTCCTCATCTTGCTGGCTGCTGGGCGCATGCAACTCACATCCCACCCGTTATGGCATCAGCTCCAGCAATCCGATTGGCATCTTGAAACACCCACCGTTACTGCCCGCAATACACCTTTGCAGATTATTGTGGCGAGAGTACCCGATCATGCCACCCACACTTGAGCACGAACAACGCTTCATGGCTCACGGTTACCACCTGATTGCCGGCATCGACGAGGTCGGGCGCGGCTGTTGGGCCGGTCCCGTCGTGGCTGCCGCCGTGGTCCTCAGCGATGTGGTGTACCACATGCCATCGGTGCTGGCTGGGCTCAATGACTCCAAGCAACTCAGCGCCACCCAGCGCCTCGCCTTGTTCGACACGATTCAGCGCGTCGCATTGGGGGTCGGCGTGGGCATGGTCAGCGCCCACGACATCGACGCGTTGGGCATTTTGACGGCGACGCGCTACGCCATGCAACAGGCAGTCATGCAATTGCCGCTGATTCCGCAGGCGCTGGTCGTCGACGCCGTCGCCTTTGCGCAGTGGCCGATTCCCCATCAATCCATCATCAAAGGCGACGAACAGAGTTTGTCGATCGCCGCCGCCTCGGTCATCGCCAAAGTGCGCCGCGACCAGATGCTCATCACCCTCGATCGCTCCTATCCGGCGTATGGATTTGCCCAGCACAAAGGTTACGGCACTGCCCAGCACCAACAAGCATTACGTCAACACGGGCTGATAGCCCACCACCGGCGCAGCTTTCGGCCGATGGTCGATATGACCACCTCCTAATCTGTAGCATGCACCATCGGCCCTACAACGATACATCCCGCGGGCCCGTCGTCAATTACGTGGTAAGGAGAATGTCGGGCTTCGCCGG
>CAYZZI010000036.1:0-32837 GCA_964482795.1 uncultured Klebsiella sp. | reverse complement strand
GTAGTAGGAATGGAACTCGTTCCATCTGAACGGCGACGAAGGTCGGATTCGCTCAATGGATAGAGTTGGTTCGTATCGGTTGGCCGCGAGATGATTGATTCTTCTGCGGACACCGACGCTGACGATGGGTTGATGTGCGCAGGTAGCATTCCAATCATCATCGCAGCAATGACTGATAGTTGTATGATTGTAAGTTTCATGTATCTTCTCTTTCGCGAATACAGTATGGCGGATACTAATTACTTCTTCGCGTTGGGCGTGGTGTAAATGTTGGTGGAGCTGGTGTGAACGTTGGTAACGCCGGAGAAGGTGTCAGTACTCCAGTGCTCGTGGCAGTGCGCGAGACGCGCGCACCGTGCATCGAATTACCAGTGGTCAAGATTGAACCATCGGCATATGCAACGACAGCGTTGACGAATCCGGCTCGTGCCATCAGTACATCCGACCGTTTTTGCTTGACAGCCAGTTGTCCGAATTGATCAAGACCCCAGCCGAATACTTGTCCTTTGTTGTCGACGGCGATTGAGAATTGGCGACCGGCACTTATTGCAACAATGTTTTTGAGATTCTGGTGACCTCTACACTGGCCAACGTTTTGCTTGGTGTCTGAACTTTCGAGCCAACAAACAACCGTACCGTCGTTTTTAAGTGCCAGCGAATGGTCAAACCCTGCACTAATTGCCGTGATGTTGCGCAATGTTGAAGCGAAACGAGGTTGTGCAATTGTTTGTTTGCCCCACGCTACCACATTACCGTTGTTCAGTAACGCGAGCGAGTGTTGGCTGCCTGCGCTGACTGCTTTGACATTGGTGAGATTGCTGGGAATAGTGGCTTGCTTCTCATTGTTGCGCCCCCACCCAATCACTTGACCGTTATTTCGGATCGCAAGTGCATGCCCGAAGAATGCTGAAATTGTCTTCACATTCGATTGTGCGGCGATGGGAATATTCAACTGACCGAAGTCATTCGCCCCCCAACCGACAACTGAACCGGTGTCAAGGAGTGCTAATGCCCAGTTTGACCCTGCTTCAACTTCTCGGACGCTCTTGCCTACAACAAGTTCTGGTAATAAGGTTTGGTTATCTCGATTAAATCCCCATGTGACGACATTGCCATTTGTTGTTATGCCGAGTACAAATAACTGGCCCACTGCTAAATCAATCATGGCCAATGGATTGGCGGTCGATGTAGCGGTCGGGGTTAGTGTGTTTGTTGGGGTGCGCGTATTTGATGGCGTACGTGTATTTGTTGGCGTACGTGTTTCGGATGGTGTCAAACTAGGAGTCAATGTGTTCGTTGGAGATCGAGTGTTCGACGGAGTAAGAGTATTAGTTGGTGAAAGCGTGGGACTTGGCGTACGAGTGAATGTTGGTGAGGCATAGGTGAATGTAATTGAACTGCTTGAAATTGCATTTGTAATGCCAGTAAGGTTACTCGCATTTGCGCTTGTTGTTGTATAAGTCGTTGCGGTAGTACTACCAACGTCAACTTCAAGTAAACAACTACTTAACTTGGTCATGGACACGCCAGATACAGTAATCGTTCCTCCTGTCGCCGATGCAGTCCCCGTACAATTTGTATAGACTGCACCTGCAGTTAATCCAGAGGGCAAATTAAAGTCGAATCCTACGCCCGATTGATCTGTAGTTAAGTTATTTATGATGGCGAGATTAATGCGACCCAGCGATGGTACAGTGCTGTTCGCCCAAATAGCTTCGAGCTTTACTGCTTGGTCGGTCACGTATGTAACATTATCAACTTCATAGGTGCCAGGAGTTGACCCAATGTTTTGTTGAATCATGAAGCCAGTATCCAGCGGATCACCATTTGTGGGTACAGCTTCTGCACCGTATCCAACATTCGTTCCTGCATTTACTTCGTCGTAACTGTAGTAGTAACGCTCTGAAACTGCGCCGTCGAAGACTGCCATATTCGTATCTGAGAAGACTTCACGCATACCAAGTGCATACCCAGAAGTGCTGTCGATGCTCTGAACGTTACGCACCGGTGCGTCAAAATATGCCGCGTGCCCGGCATCGGACTCATAGGGGGCAGTATCTCCACCCTTATAAAAAACGACATTTGCCGTGTTCCCCGTCGGGATGATGATTTCGTATTCGTCGGTATATGATGTGCCTGGGTGTACATATGTTATTGTGCGTTTTACAGTATAAAGACGACCACCTACGGTTACTGTATATGTCATCAGTGCACTACCACTGCCTGCAGAACTGCCCCCAGAAATACTTGCGGTGCCGGTCAACGCAGAAATTGTCAAGTTGTCGAATTTATTCGCTTCACTCAACTCCAATGATGCATTTGATCCGTTGAACGACGTATATAACACACCGCCGATATTCAAATGAAATCCAAAGTCACCGTTCGAATAATAGAAATTCTTATTGCGATACACTAACTGTTCACCTGAGTTTGCCACATTGAATGTCAATTTCATCCCATCAGTTCCACCAGCAATCACACCACCCCCACCGTTTATGGTGAGCATTGCGGTACTGCTTGGGGCAGCTGCTTGCACTGGATAAATAGAATAAAATGAAGTTATTACCAACATGATGATAACCACAACATTCGTGAATCTGGGTGCACTCATAGTGACCTCCACATGAAATATGTATTAAAAGTTTCGCTGAACTTCGTATATTTTATTGTATCGAGTGTAAATTGTCAATCAAAATTCGGCCTTGCTACAAGAAACTATGTATATTCTATAATCGAAATATCCCATCCTAAAGACATAAGTTACATAAAAGTAATGAACATATCATGGGATTGCATTAAGTAAAAGTGTCTTAACAATTATATTTATGTATATATTACGTATAGATTAACTGACAAAGTATGAGGTAACAATTACATAATGACTGCAATCGATCGGATCAAAACAGAACGCAAATGCAATTTGAAGTTGAGATGTCTCAACAGTCGTTAAGTCGAGAATACGATCGAAGCAAATCATAGCTCAACAAATGTACATCAGAGAAATGGTATCTTGTCAATCAAACGGGTATTCACTAGTCGTCGAAGGCGTATAAGAAGTTGTTGTTATCACACGAATTGATGGGACATATAACGCTAAAATGTGATGTTATCGAACTAAAGCAATCGAGCGTATAATGCAGTTGGGCGTTTACTGATGTCATCGTTCGTGTGCTAATGCGGAATATGAACTGGTTGCTGGGGAGATTAACTGTTGTGCCGTTTTATGGAGTGTATTTGCGTAGTTAGTGAATCAAAAGTCAAGGAAATTTAACCATGTCACATGAATTACAAGAGCTAAAAACACATCTTGCAGAGCTTTCAGACATCAATGCAATTGCTGCACTCTTGGGGTGGGATCAATCAAGCATTATGCCTGCAGGCGCTGGAGAGGGACGTGGTCGTCAACTCGCCTACATATCGCGATTGAGCCACGAGAAGTTTACGTCGCCGACTATAGGGCGTCTCCTTGATACGCTACAAAAGCAAGCGGAATCGTGGGACCCAGACAGCATTGATGCGGCAATAGTTCGTGTAACCGCTAAAGATTATGCACAAGCGACTCGCGTACCGACCGAGTTTGTCAGTGCGTTTAGTGAGCATACGAACCAAAGCTATATGACGTGGGCAGCTGCCCGACCAGCAAACGATTTCCGCAGTGTGGTGCCAGTACTCGAAAAAACTGTGGAGATGAGTCGTCAACTCTCACGATACCACGGTGAAGGAGCGCATATTGCAGACGCACTTATTGATGGATCAGACAGTGGTATGACGGTTGCCACGCTACGGCCATTGTTTACCACATTGCGTGAACGCCTTGTGCCGCTTGTTGAGCGTATTGTTGCTCAAGCTCCCATCGATGATTCTGCATTGCGTGGACCATTCCCCGTGCAGGCACAATTGGACTATGCAGCAAAACTTGCAGAACGACTTGGGTATGACATGAATCGTGGTCGCCTCGATACCGCACCCCATCCGTTTTGTGCACCACTTCATCATGGTGATGTGCGCATCACAACCCGAGCGCGTGAAGATGATTTGGGGGATTCACTGTTTAGTGTTATACACGAAGTCGGGCATGCAATGTACGAACAAGGTGTGGCCAAAGAACTTGAGGGTACCCCGCTTGCATCTGGGACATCGAGTGGTGTGCATGAGAGCCAATCACGCTTGTGGGAGAATATCGTCGGTCGGTCGAAGTCGTTTTGGCAACATTATTATCCAGAGCTTCAGGCCACCTTCCCTGCACAACTTGGTCACGTGTCAGTCGATACGTTTTATCGTGCCATAAACAAGGTATCACGCTCTTTGATACGAACTGATGCTGATGAAGTCACCTACAATCTGCATGTGATTGTACGTTTTGAACTCGAACTTGCGTTACTCGAAGGAACAATCGCCGTCAAAGATCTTGCAGAAGTGTGGCAGGAGCGCTATCAACAGGCACTAGGTATTGCACCAACTAATGACAAAGATGGTGTCCTCCAAGACATACATTGGTATGCTGGTGCAGTAGGTGGTGCGTTCCAAGGCTATACAATCGGTAATATTATGAGTGCGCAAATTTATGAAGCTGCGCTGACACATGATTCGTCAATAGCACCAGCAATTGCTCGTGGTGATTACAAACCATTGCTGACTTGGTTGCAAACACACTTGTACGCGACTGGTCGTCGGTACGATGCGCCAACAACGTTGAAGCGCGTCACTGGACAAGAGTTATCCATCGAGCCCTATTTTCGATATCTCAACTCCAAATACGCTGAACTCTATTCGTTGTAGTTGGCGAACTCACACCACCAGCAGATGTTTGCTGGTGGTGTTTTTTGTTGGAACATATTCATGACGATGTGCGTCATGTGTATGTATTCAGAGAGGAGAGGTTTATGAGTAAAGTAACAATCGTGTTATTGTTCGTGGTGACGATGGTCGCAGCTGTGGCTGGTGCATTAATTCCTAATCTATTGGTTCGCCCCGTATCTTCTGTAACATCAGTGGTAGGAGGTGCATCAACCACTCGTCAAATTGCCGTCAGCGCAAATGGTTCAGTCTATGCAGCACCTGATCAGGCAATTGTGCAACTCGGTGTATCAACGCAGGCTGCTGCAGCAGCAGAAGCGCTCAAACAAAACAGCGCTGATACCACAGCAGTGATTGATGCAATCAAGAAGTTAGGTGTCGATGCGAAGGATATTAGCACGAGCAATTTCAACGTGTATCCGACGTATGACTCATCTGGGACAAAGATAAACGGCTATCAGGTGAATAACTCAGTCACTGTCAAGATCCGTGAGATTTCATTGTCTGGTGATTTACTTGACCAAGTCGTCAACGCAGGTGCTAACAACATCGGTGGATTGAGCTTTGGTATCGAGGATATCTCAACTTTACAGGCTGAAGCCCGTGTCAAAGCAATCGAAGCAGCCCGTCTCAAAGCCGAGGCAATGGCAGCTGCCGCAGGTGTAACGCTTGGCGATTTAATCTCGATTAGCGAGTCAGTGAACTATCAGCCTGAGATGCCGTATGCGCGTGGCATGATGGCTGACGCTGCTATGTCGGTGCCGGTAGAACAGGGTCAACAAGAAGTCAGTGTGTCGGTATCGCTCATCTACGAAATTCGTTAGTAGCCAAGCACGAAAAGCGACAAGCGAAACATCGCTTGTCGCTTTTTTGTCCAAAAAAAACAATTCGAGTAAAATGAATCGTCAGACGCATACAGAGTGAGGCTATCGTGTTTGTACCAGAGGATCATTCACATCGTCGCTATAATCCATTACTCGATGAGTGGGTTCTTGTGTCGCCGCACCGCACCAAACGCCCGTGGCAGGGTCAAGTTGAAACAACGCCCGACGAGCAGCGACCCACATATGATCCCGGGTGTTATCTTTGTCCGGGTAATGCGCGTGTTGGTGGTGTGTTGAATCCGGCTTATACCGATACGTTTGTATTTACCAATGATTTTGCGGCGCTCCAGCACGATGCGCCAGCTGGGGGCACCCATGACGGGCTTCTGCATGCAGAAAGCGAACGAGGTATTTGTAAGGTCATCTGCTTTAGCCCTCGGCATGACCTGACGCTCGGTGAAATGACGCAATCTGACATCACACGCGTGGTGCGTGTGTGGCAATCTGAGTTTTATGCGTTGGGTACGCACCCCGATATTGGGTATGTGCAAATTTTCGAAAATCGCGGCGCCATGATGGGCTCAAGTAATCCGCATCCCCATGGTCAAATTTGGTCAACCCAACATGTGCCAAACCTGGTGCAGCGTGAAGATGTGCATCAACTGGCATATTTTGCTACGCATGGTCAATCGCTGCTATCTGCGTATCTACAGCAGGAGTTAGTAAGTGGTGAACGTGTTGTCTGCCAAAATGACTCTTTTGTTGCGCTCGTGCCGTTTTGGGCGGTTTGGCCATTCGAGACGATGATATTGCCGATTCGTCCGCAGGCGATGATTACGGAGATGACGCTCAAAGAAGTTGAGGATTTGGCGGATATCCTAAAGCGAACGGTAACGCGCTACGACAATTTGTTTCGCACACTTTTTCCGTATTCGTTGGGTATCCATCAGGCCCCTGTCAAACAATTGCAGAGCGATCATTGGCATTGGCACATCCACATCGTTCCTCCGTTGTTGCGTTCAGCAACGGTGCGTAAATTTATGGTGGGATATGAACTTCTTGCAGAACCCCAACGTGATATCACACCAGAACAAGCTGCTAAGCGATTGCGCGAAGCTTCAGAAGTACATTATCGGGCGGAGGGATGAAATGCAAATGATTTGGCTCGATGCAACAACGGTAGATACATATCTTGAGCGACTTTGCGCGTTGCTCGGTGAAGCGGTTGAATCAGGAGCAAGTATTGGCTTCATGCTGCCGATTAATTACGCTGAAGTCACAGCGTATTGGCATGATGTGGCAGACTCCGTTCGCCATCAAAAAAAGCACCTACTCGTCGTCGTTGATGCCAAATCGCAGGTTATTGGTACGGCACAACTCGAGCCATCACCGAAAGAAAATGGACGGCACCGTGCAGAAGTGCAAAAAGTCATTGTTGCCAATGCAGTGCGCCGGCAAGGAATCGGCACATTGATGATGGAACAACTCGACCTAAAAGCTAAACAGCTACAACGTAGCATGCTCTTTCTCGATACGCGAGTTGGCGATGCAGGCGAGCACCTGTATGTGAAATCAGGCTGGCAAAAGTTTGGGGTTGCTCCAGACTACGCATACAGCCCAAATGGTGAACTTGAGGGTTCTGCGTTTTATTACAAAAAATTGGCATAACCGGCCTTGTCGACCATACGACAAGACCGGAATATCGTCAAATCAACAATATTTCTTGTGGTTTTGGCGATTTTTGTTCATTCATGCTCCCCGAACGATATCCCGTCAAATCAACAGTCACATACTTATACCCGAGTTCCTTGAGTTTGTGTGTGATTTGCTGACGAGACGCCATCGCCAAGTCAAACTGGTCGTCAGTGACTTCAATACGTGCAATGGTGTCGTGATGCCGAACGCGGAACTGGAGAAATCCGAGGCTACGCATGAAGCGTTCCGCTTCATCGAGTGTGCGCAATTTTTCGGCAGTTACGCGCTCACCATACTGAATTCGCGATGATAAACAGGCATACGATGGCTTATTCCAGTTCGAAAGACCGAAATTTTTGGCGAGTACGCGTATTTCTGCCTTACCAATCCCGGCCTCAATCAATGGGCTCCGAACGTCAAACTCTTTGGCCGCTTGATGACCTGGACGATGTGTTCCAATATCATCAGCCATGGCTCCGTAGACGATGGTCTCGATGCCATGCGCTTTGGCGACAGGTTCAAGTTCAGTGAAGAGTGTTTTTTTGCAGAAGTAGCACCGATCAGTGTCATTGCGTGCATACCCTTCAAGTTCGAGTTCGCGCGTTGTGACAACCACATGTTGACACCCGATGAAAGCGGCAAGTTCCTTGGCGAGACCAAGCTCCTCGCGCGGGTATGTCTCTGAGTCTGCTGTACCTGCAATACAGCGATCTCCGAGCACGTCGTAGGCGATTTTGAGGAGAACAGTGCTATCAACGCCCCCAGAAAATGCTACGAGAACGGACTTCATCTCACGAAGTAGCATGGTGAGATGTGCAACTTTGTTGTCAAGCGTGGTCGTTGTCATTGGTTACCTCGTGTGCGAGCTGCGTGAAGTTTGCGGGCAATGCGAGCGGCCACTGCTCCTGCGCCGATGCCGTTATCTATGTTGACGATGCTTATGCCTGGAGCACAGCTCTGGAGCATGGTGCCCATGGCGGCCATGCCTTGTCCACCGTACCCATATCCTACTGCAGTAGGGAGTCCGATAACGGGGACATCGACAAGTCCGGTTACAACTGAAGGTAAAGCGCCGTCCATGCCAGCTGCAACGATAACCACATCAACGGGTGTGTCAATAAGTTTACGTAATGGTTCAAACAACCGATGTAAGCCTGCTACACCGACGTCAGTGACACGGTGCACATGACACCCTAATTCGGTGCAGATGGCGGCTGCTTCGTCGGCAGCAGGTAGGTCACTTGTACCGGCAGCAATGATACCAACATGACCACCCATATCAGGTATGGTATGATCTTGGGTGGCAATTGTGATGATGCGATCAGCCGTACCGCGCGTAATTTGATACGTGGCGAAATGTGAAAGCAGTGTATTGACCGTATCAGTGGGTGGTCGGCTAATCAACACGCGGTTATTATGTTGGAGTATCCGTTCTGCAATGGCCACGGTTTGAATGGTCGTTTTGCTCTCTGCATATATGACTTCGGGCATGCCCGTACGCTGCTGGCGAAAGAGGTCGAGATTTGCAATTGAATCCAGATAACTACGCTGAATGTGGTTCATGATGTTGTTTAGTCTCTCCTATTGCGGTAATTGCGATTCCAATGAGTAGACCAGCGAATCCTGCGAGTTGGAGTGGTGCGATTGTTTCTTCAAAGAGTGCAAACGCCAGAAGTGCTGAGCCAATAGGTTCACCCAAGATGGCGATGGTGACTAACAGTGCAGAAAAATGTCGCATTGCGAAGTTGATAGTGGTATGTCCAATCAGTTGTGGCCCGAGTGCTAGTCCAAGGAGAATCAGCCATACGTCAGGTGCGTAACTCAAATCTGTGTGACCAGTTGCGAGTGCGGCGATGAGTAACACGATTGCTGCACTCCCATAGGTCATCCAGATATAGTGCAGGAGAGGAAGTTGGTTGCGCAACCCACGACCCAACAAGAAGTACGCAGATCCACATATTGCCCCCATGACCGCCAGGAAGTTCCCTAGTAATGGGTTGCTTCCTTGTTGCGTTTGTTGATCACTTAACGCAATGGCCAACGACCCTGCGATTGTCAGTAGCATGCCTGATATGCGCCATGAGTTCAAACGTTCACCAAACAGGACCCAGGCGGCAATACCTACCCAGAGCGGATTTGTCGTCACCAATGCCGCAGATGATGCTACGGATGTGTACTCGAGGGATTGAATCCAGCTGGCAAAGTGGACGGCTAAACACACCCCTGATAGTACGGCCAATAGCGCTTGTGTGCGAGTGACGCCAATTGGGAATTGCGCGTGTTTTATTGCGACAATAGCACTCAATACGGTTGCTGAGATACCGAGCCTGACTGCAGCAATGACGATGGATGGTACATCAGACGACTGAGCCATACGAATCAAAATTGATGCAGACGCAATGACGATAATACCAACTGTTAGTGCTATCGCTGCTACGAAACGTGTAGAGTATGTGGTCATGCCCACCAATTCCACTTAATGAACACTTCTATTATACGTGAACAAAAACCACTGATGTGTGCATAGCACACATCAGTGGTAGATATGTCCTTTGTGGGACATACATGATGTTCCACAAGTTTGCTGTGCAAACATCTTTTGGCGTGGGGGGGGATTCGCCAGAGGAGACTGAATGTACAGGCAATTGGACATTATAGGAGTGCATCATCACTTGAACGAGCTATATGCAACTCATAAGTGTATGATACAAACTCAATGTTAAGAAACAGTCATTCATTTGAGTGATTTTGCATAACAAAATGTTATGAGCAATTAACAAATACCTGCAACAAATGACCAAAAATTTCCCAAAAACGTATGAGAATTGTATTGTTTGCATGACAAATCGCACAGGATTTGGCTATAATTGAAATGTTGTAAAGGAATCCAATATGCGTGTATTGATGATAACGTGGGAATATCCACCTCACATGGTTGGTGGTTTAGGTCGGCATGTGGCAGATCTCGCGCCACAGATGACCGCACAAGGTATTGAATTGCATGTGTTAGCACCTGGCACCTATGATTCATCACCGTATGAATTGATTTCGAGCAATTTACATATTCACCGCATTCCATTACCACCTCCTACCTGTGACATAGTTTCTCAAATTGCCAGTGTGAGTACGCTGTTTTTACGCGTTGCCCACCAACTTTGGGCAACATATGGAGGGTTTGACATTATTCATGTTCATGATTGGTTACTCGCTGATGTCGCAATATCATTGAAGCATCATTTTCAGCGACCGCTTATTGCGACTATTCATGCAATTGAACGTGGCCGTCAACGCGGCCATATTCATACAGCTGAGTCGCAGTATATTGATGCATGTGAGTGGCGGCTCGTCTACGAAGCATGGCGTGTTGTGGTGTGTTCACGTTACATGGTCGATCAGTTGAAGCACGAGTTTCAGGTGCCTCACGACAAAATTGACATGATTCCAAACGGTGTCGTAATTCCAGTCTCTCCATTTAATCATGATATGCAGCGAGCACAATTTCGTTATAAATACCAACAATCTGACGATCCGTTACTTTTTGCTGTTGGCAGACTTGTGCACGAGAAAGGCTGGCATGTCCTGATGCATGCTGTTCGTACACTCTCGTGTGAATATGCCAACATACGTTTGGTGCTTGCTGGTGTTGGTGGGTATCAGCATATCCTGCAACAATTGGTAAATGAGCACAGTTTACAGTCACATGTCGTGTTTGCGGGATTCATTAGCGATTTTGAGCGCAATGCGCTCTATGCAGCTGCAGACGTTGCGGTATTTCCGTCGCTCTATGAGCCATTTGGCATCGTAGCATTGGAGGCAATGGCATTACACTGCCCTGTGGTTGTCAGTGATACTGGTGGACTTCGTGAAGTCGTAGAGTCACATCGAACTGGCCTTCTCGTTTATCCTGATGACGTTGATTCGTTGGTGTGGGGGTTACGCCATACGCTCACACACACCGATGCGACGCGGGATCGTGTGCGCACCGCTTACGATGAAGTGCGCAGTATCTATGGTTGGCAGACGATTGCCGCAGCCACTACTGCCACGTATGGACGTGTGTTGTCAGAATGGCGAAAAGGTGAGTGGGGTACAGGATAATAACTATGGGTCACGTACGATGACAACCATGGTCGCTTCACCGTGTGTCGTGCATTCAAAGGTGTATTCGCCAGCGCTCAAAAAGCGCTGGCGAATTTGCTGTTGCGGAGCGATGTTGCGGCCAGCAACCAATGCTGATATGTTGCTTTCGTTTCGAATGATGAGTGTATCCTTGACGCCACGTATGAGCTCAACTGTTTCAGGGAGTGCACGCGTCGAGTCATCACGGATGACCACCACAACAGTACGTTGTGTGTCGAACCACCACCAAGCTGTCACACCGATGATGCCAATACAGGCAACGATTACAATTATGATGGTCCATCTGTGCATTAGCGTACCTCAACCGTGACTGGGATAGTACCTGCGTTTGTGAATGTGAGTTGCACCTCAAAAGTGTCGCCTTTTTTGAGATCGCGCGTTAGGCCAATGAGCATGATGTGGTAACTCCCCGGTTTGAGCGTTTGATTGCCTTGTGCAGGGACGGGTATTCCCCCTTCAACCGGACGCATCTTCATCATGCCGTCTTCACCGTTTATGACTGTGTGTAATTCTACGCTTTTGGCGATTGCACTGCTGGCTTGCACAAGTGTATCTTCGCCTTGTTCATTGGTGATATGCAAGTACGTCGCACTATTATCGCCATTCATTGCCATTCGCGCCCAAGGGTCGCGTATGGCAATGCCGTTGCTCCGTGCAACCGGTGTTGCCGCGATGTTGGTTGTTGGCATGCTCATAGGCGCATTGCCCATATCACCGTGTCCAGCTTCGCCTTCAGCGTGCATTCCATCGTGGTTCATTGACGCTTGGTTGCCACAGGCAACGAGGCTTATCATGAACAGTACACTTACAATATATCGAATCATCAGAGCATCTCCATGAATCATTCATTAATTAATGCAGATAAATCACTAAACATGTCATCAACTGGGGTGCCAAAACCAAACAGTAAGCGTCTCTGCCCTTGCTTGTCGATAATCGTAGATGTGGCCGTGTGGTCCATTGCGTACACGAGTGCAGAGTCCGGTAAATCACGACGCGTTGCTCCCGCTCCATACGCTTTGTACACAGCACTAAGTGCTGTACCGTCACCAGTCAACCCGATGATGTCTTGATCAAACATGCCGATAAATCGTTGTAATCGTTCAGGTGTATCACGTTCCGGATCAACGGTGATGAACACGACTTTTACGTTGTTGCGTTGTTCACCGAGACGATTGAGTACAACTTGCATGTCTGACATGGTGGCAGGGCAAATATCAGGACAGTTTGTATAGCCAAAGAATAGTACTACGACACTGCCTCTTTGATCGCTCAGTCGGAATGGTTGGCCATTCTGGTCAGTGAGGGTAAAATCGACAGCATTATCTGGTGGTTCGATGACCGCACCTTTGAACTCATATGCAGTGCAGCTGGTAACCAGACCAGTCAACAGTATGGCTAACAGTACTTTATAGAGAGAAACGAATCGTTTCATAATTAACTCGCTTGCTGTGAGAATGCCAATTTGCGTGAGGTGCGTAAACGAGGTGGTGGCGTTCTAAGGCGTGAAATCCAACTAAAGTGAATGTGTTGTCCTTGAAAAACTCCCATAAATCCCATCAGAATAATTACGAGCACAAGGAACGGCAAGAACACTTCGTGGATGGCACGTAGAGTTACATCATGAGTAAGTGCCTGCCCATTGCTGTTGTGTTGCAACGCATCCATTGGATGACACACAAAAATCTTGTGTGTTTCGGTGGGACCATGGGGATGAAGATGGCAGTGAACGATGCAACTCGCTGGGAGCATCATTGCCACAAGCAGAATCATCGCCCAATTCATTGCGGTGTGGATCCATCGTACAACTGCCATTGTGCACCCTAATCAACATACTCGGCGCTATTGTACTCTATTTCACGAATCTCTGCAGTTATTTTATGCGTTAAATAATTAAGAAATTCATGAGGCAGTTGGTTTGGTTTGCGGTATTCCAAACACCAACAAAAACGCGATGATGCCACACGGGAGAGCTAACGATAACGAATACTGTAGACTGGCTAAGTCACTTACCCATCCAAGTACAGGTGTACTTAGTACAAACCCCACTTCACCAACTGCGAGAATTCCTGCGCTGACCAATGCTGTGCGAGTGGGCAAGAGTCGTACCCCGAGTGAAATTGCAGTTGGTTGCGCACCTGCAACCGCTGATCCAAGTAAAATGAACGCAGAAAGCACAATGTACTGGTCGCGGCTTATCAACAACATTGTCCCCGCGATAATTACTCCAAGCGCACCACTCCAAAGTACGACTTTATCACCAAACCAGCGCACTAAAACGCCATTAATCAAACGAAAGAGTGCGGTTGCGCCTTGAAATGCGGCGAGTGCTGCACCGCTTATCAACGGATCGGCTCCGAGTGTATCTAAGTAGATTGGCGACCAAGTGACGCCCACGTTCTGCGCAAACGTGATAACTATAATGATGATTGCGAGAACCGACAAACTTCGGTCAAGCCGTAACACGCGAAGAGATTCAAGTGGATTCCCTTGTTCTTCAACGATCCCTGAACCAGGTATTGCCGTGAACAGCAAACATATCCATAACGGTACGCTAGTCATGACTGCAAGCCACATGATTTGTTTGAAGTCATATCCAATACTCAACAGCCATCCACCTAGTAATGCACCAACAATTGACGCAATGTTCCATGACGCTTGAAATGGGTCAATAATTCGTTTACGGCGTTCACGTTCCCAATCAATAACGACAGCTGTGCATGCAACAATTAATGCGCCAAATCCTAATCCCCACCCTACATTAACAATGATGAGTGTCATCGTACTTGGGAAGAGTGCAAGAATCGCATGCGACACAAAGAGGAGTGGAGCGGTAAAAATCATAGTAGTGCGCGCTCCAAAATGACTGACCAAACTCCCGCCAATCATCATCGAAATCATGCTTAATCCGGCACCAATAACCGAAATTACACCCAGTAATGTATACGAAATCGAGAGTGCTTTGAGTAAATCTATCCAGGCGACTGCAATTGTGGCAAAGACTGTTGCAGTTTGTACGTAGATGAGTGTGGTGAGAATAAGTGACCAATCATGCATGCCATAAAGGTAGAGTTTGCGTGTGTGCATAGTGTCTCAGCGTAGAATAAATGTGAGAACAGTATAACGAAAGTCGCTGACGCGTGCGTTGTGCGTATTTTAGAGTGCTGTACAACGGGGCTATTGCTTTGTACCACACAGACAAAGAAATCCGCATATGAGCAGCTCAATAGACTACTCATATGCGGATGGCCGTCTTAAACGCGGTGAATTAGTTAGGTATTTGCTGCATCAATGTGGCCATCTCGATTGCTGCGGTTGCGGCCTCAAACCCCTTATTGCCCATCTTGCTCCCGGCACGTTCGATGGCTTGTTCGATGGTTTCAGTCGTTACTAATCCGAAAATGCATGGAATACCGGTTTGCAGGCCAATCTGCGCGATCCCCGATGTTACTCCGGCGGTCACATGGTCATAATGACTGGTTGAACCTCGAATAACACAACCGAGAGCAATGACCACATCGTATCGTTTACTGGCTGCAAACTTTTTGGCGACTACAGGGAGTTCGAATGACCCTGGAACCCAGGCGATATCGACGGTTTCGGTGTCCACTCCATGTCGTGCGAGTCCATCAAGTGCTCCGTCAAGGAGTCTCTGTGTGATGATGTCATTCCAGCGACTCACTACGATCCCGACTCGTAACCCACTGCCCACAAAATGTCCTTGATACTGTGTCACAACGGCCTCCTAATTAGCAACAGCTACAAGTTGATTATCCGAATGTATGGGGTGAAGCTTGCGATACTCGACCAGTTGAGCCACACTTGTCATGACCAAGTTGTGACGCGCGCAGAATACTTCAAGATCTGGTCGACGTGCCATCGTACCATCATCATTCATGATTTCGCAAATCACACCTGCAGGTCGTTTGTTGAGAATCCTCGCAAAGTCGACGGCTGTTTCAGTGTGTCCAGGGCGCTCAAGTACGCCGCCTGCACGGGCTCGCAGGGGAAAGACATGTCCAGGTCGCGATAAGTCATGTGGTTGACTCTGCGGGTTGATTGCAACCGCGATTGTGCGTGCGCGGTCAGCTGCAGAAATGCCAGTGGTAACCCCGGTTGCCGCTTCGATCGAGACGGTAAATGCTGTGCCGGTGCGAGAGCGATTATTGTGGACCATTGGATGCAGGTCGAGTGAATCACAAATGTGCGGAGCGAGTGCAAGGCACACGAGTCCACGACCATGTACTGCCATGAACGCAATTGATGTATGGTCGGCATGTTCTGCGAGCATGAGTAAATCGCCTTCGTTTTCGCGATCCTCATCGTCAACCACTACAATCATCTCGCCTCGTGAAAGTGCTGCGAGGGCGATGTCAATTGATGCCAGCATATTTATCTCCCCATGCACTACTAATGCGTTCTACGTATTTAGCAATGATGTCAACTTCTAGATTGACAGGCTCACCTATTGTTTGTGACCCCATGGTCACGACTTGCTGGGTGTGTGCAATCATGGCAATCCCAAAGCTATAATTGTCGAGTGCGGCAATGGTTAAACTGACGCCATCAACAGCGATATAGCCTTTCATTACGATGTATTTCAATAATTCGGCAGGTGCCGAAATCGTGATAAACTTTGATTCGCCTTCGAAGCGAATGTCTGCAATATGCCCGACACCATCGACATGACCTTGCACATAATGGCCACCCATACGTCCACCATATGTTAGGGCGCGTTCGAGATTGACAGCATCGCCAACTTTGCGCACACCGAGATTCGTGCGACGCAGTGTTTCGGGAGACAGCCCTACGCTGAACGATTGCTCAGTTAAGTGAGTTACGGTTAAACAGACGCCAGCTACGCTGATGCTGTCACCTATGCGGGTACCCTCAAGTGCAGTTTTGCATTGAATAGTAATGGTGTTGTCCCGATCCATATCGGTATGTGCGACCACTATGGTACCTTGTTCCTCTACGATACCGGTGAACATGACTCTGTCCCTTCTAAAAGCATCTGATACAGTTGGTTTGCGTGATGGTGTATGGCATGAATATGGACATCTGCGCCACAAGGCACTGCATGACGAATCACATATTGGTGCCAATTGGTCAATGTGTGAATCCCGTCTCCTGCTACAGGGCCTGGGGCGTGATGATTACCAATGATGCCTGGTGCGATAAACGCATGAATTTCGTCGATTAGTTGCGCATCGACGAGTGCGCCAACAAAGGTTGAACCGGCCTCGATCAGGCAATGATTTAGGCCGAGTGCGGATAATTGTGATACTGCCTCATGAAGCTGAATTTGTCCGCCGTGCGCTTGCTGAATTACCGTGACGTCGTGCGCACGCAACTGGTCGACCCATGACTGATGCGCTTGTTCGGTGCACACGACGATAGTTGCAGCCTGTGACGTGTTGAATATGTGATGTGTGAGTGGGGTGCGACCACGACTATCAAAGAGCACACGTGTAGGATGTGAACGGTGTAGCTGATCGGCGAGACGAATGGTAAGTTGTGGATTATCGTGGAGCGCCGTGCCACTTGCAGTAATCACTGCATCAACCTGTGCGCGTATTTGATGAACGAGTGTGCGACTCTGAGAGCCGCTTATCCACTGACTCACACCATTGTGCGTGGCAATTTTGCCATCAAGGCTCATGGCATATTTGAGCGTCATCCATGGTCGCTTTTGTAAAAGTCTCATGAAAAATGGAGCAAGGGTATTTGCCACCCGTGTATCATCGTAGTGAATTTGTGTACATCCAATACCATGCGATGCGAGGGTGGCTGCAGCGCCGGCGCCCATTCGTGGATCACGATCGTTGACCATGTAATACACGTGGCGAATGCCAGCTTCGATTATTGCATCAGTACAGGCAGGCGTGCGTCCTTGAAACGTACAAGGTTCGAGCGTGACATACAGATCGGCACCCCGCGCACGTGGTCCCGCCTGTATGAGTGCAACCCGTTCTGCATGCGCATGACCAGGAGGTTGTGTGGCCCCTGTTGCAATGATTTCTCCGTTGCGCACAACGACTGCGCCAACAGATGGATTAGGACTTGTTGTGCCGCGCACTGATTCGGCCATCGAGAGCGCGATTTCGCATGCGTTTCGATCAAAATCGTACATAAAAACCACCCGATACATCAGGGTGGTGGTGCATACGATGACGTATCACCATATGACTGCCAAGTCATATGGATACGAAAACGTGTACACAACCTTCTTTCATCCGGACTATACCGTCGGCCCTGGAATCTCACCAGAGTCTGCAACTAGGTAACCAGTTGCTCGCGGGCTTGTCGTATGACTTACCGCCGGTGGGGAATTACGCCCCGCCCTGAAGGTGTGCAATTGTTGTGCGTATTATAGCACGAAATTGTGCGAATCATGAATAATCCGCATAGTTGCGCGATTCAAGAAGATCACTCATGTCATACGATCTGGTGTAAATGATGTGTGTAACCATGTGGTTTATGTGATTTATGCAGATATAGCGTAGAATTTAGGTTGACACCAAAAAATACCGTGTCTGCGGTGTATTCGCAACGTGCCATGTATGACGATGGTGGACGTTTGATCAAAGAACCAAGAGGTACCTATGACAGTTACATATCTTGATGTTATTGCGGCAGCCGAGCGATTGCGAGGTGTTGTGAATTTCACACCTGTATTCACGTCGCGTGCACTTAACTCGCGTGTTGGCGTAGAGGTGTTCTTCAAAGGCGAGCATCTGCAACGCACTGGATCGTTTAAATTTCGCGGTGCGTACAACGCATTGACACAACTCGAACGTGATGCAAAAAAACGAGGTGTGGTGGCATTTTCGTCGGGCAATCACGCGCAAGGTCTGGCGTATGCGGCCAAATTGCTTGGTATCCCTGCAGTGATTTGTATGCCAAGTGATGCGCCACTAGTCAAACTCGATGCTACTGCTGGCTATGGGGCTGAGATTGTGCGTTATGACCGATTCACCCAAGATCGTGAGCAAGTTGCCAACGAGATAGCCTCTGCACGTGGGTTGACACTGATACCTCCGTATGACCATCCGCACATTATCGCTGGACAAGGCACTGCTGCCCTCGAGTTGTGCCAAGAAGTTCCTGAACTTGATGCGGTATTGGTGCCGGTTGGTGGTGGTGGTTTGATAGCTGGGTCGGCTTTGGCGGCCCATGGCACCCAACCGGGAATCCGCGTGTATGGAGTTGAGCCTGCAAATGCCGCCGATACATTTGCATCGATGCGCAAAGGCGAGCGCGTCAAGATTGATCCGCCGGATACGCTTGCAGATGGGTTGCGGATTACGATTCCGGGTCGAATCACTTTCCCTATCGTGCAACAGAGAGTGCACGACATTATCACGGTGACTGAGGCGGAGATTGTCATGGGTACGCGCTACGTGGTTGAGCGACTCAAACAAGTGATTGAGCCGAGTGCGGGTACAGGGCCTGGTGCTGTGCTGGCAGGCAAAATACCTGCAAACGTCAAGCGACTCGGGGTAATTCTGTGTGGCGGCAACATAGAGCCACAGGTGCTCGCCGCCATCATGGCTGATGCCTAAGGGGCAGTGAGAGTACATCGGCCGCAGGAGTAATGTACTACTTCTGCGGCCGATGTGTTGTTATTTGGGTTGGATGTGGTAGACCTGTTTTCCACCGACCAAGACGCGTTCGACGAGTGGTGTCTGCTGGTGCTGCTGTACCACAATGAGATCGGCGCGCAACCCGACATGAATAGCACCATACTCGTTTTCGATGCCGACGGATCGAGCTGGATTGTAGGTAATCATATTGATTGCGTCACTCAGCGACATAATACCAGCGTTGGCCAATTTAAATGCCGAAGGGAGCATGGCGGCTGGGTAATAGTCTGAGCAGAGCCAATCGACATACCCTGCTTTGATAGCATCAATAGCGCTGACGTTGCCACCACTTGACTTACCACGCAAGACATTGGGTGCCCCCATACCCACCAGCATGCCGTGTTGGTGGGCAGCAGCAGCGGCGACCAAAGTTGTGGGGAACTCGCTGATGCTGATACCTCGATCTACCCAATTAATCACCTTGGCCTCACTATCATCGTCGTGGGTTGCAATAGGGATGTGTGCATTGCGACTCAATTCAATGACGCGGTTGATGTTGTCGGGGATGCGCTCACGTAATTCGTGCTTTTTGGCGATGATGGAGTCTATCTCGGCGTCATCACGCCCGGTTGTTTTGGCCACATATGCGCGAAAGAGTTCGTCTGTCGGATATTGCCCTTGACCTGGGCTATGGTCCATGATTGAAACCAATTTGACCAGTGGGTGGTCAATAATGCTCCGCAATGACTCCGCACCGCGCTCACTGCTGACCTCGACACGCGCATGCACATAGTGCCGGGCGCTGGTGGTGTGATTGTGGGCGGCGATTAATTCGAGGAACTCGCGAATGAAATGCTCGTTACGCACACCAAATTCGGCATCATCGAGCGACAGCGAATGATATTCACTGGTAATTCCACTACTCATCATCAACCGATCAGTGATGTGCAGAGCAACGTGAGTATCGATGTGTACCCCAGGGCGTGGTTGCACCATCTTCTCGATGGTGTCGCAGTGCAAGTCGATAATCCCTGGCATGATGTAGGCACCGTGACAATCGATACTTGGTGCGTTTGGGTGTGGATTGGGACGAATGCCGTATGCCGATATGATACCGTCCTCGACGAGTAACCACGCATCAGAAAGTGTGATATCCGGCAAAATTAACGTTGAATTGACAAAAACACAGCGCATGATGACCTCTACAGAGCCAACTGATTGTCGGCGAGCTTAGCCAAGGTATCGAGATCGTGCGATACAGTTAATACCGCTGTTCCATGGGTGCGGGCGTAATCAATCATGTTCACAACGATTTGTTTGGAATTGCTATCAAGGCTGGCTGTTGGCTCGTCGAGGAGTAACAACCGAGGTGCTGCAATAAACGCTCGCCCGAGATTAATTCGTTGTTGCTCTCCACCACTAAAGGTTACTGGGCTAGCGTGCCATAATCCCTCTTTGATACCGAGCCGTTCGAGCCAATCGCGGCCTTTGTCATATGCCTTCTGCTTGTCCATGCCGTTGCGTAGCAACGGCTCAGTAATGACGTCGAGTGCGCCAACGCGTGGTAATACTTTGAGGAATTGTGAGCAATAGCCGATTTCGTGCTGGCGCAAGCGCAAAATAGTGCTCTCGTCGCTAGCAACCAAATCCACCATGCCAAATTGGTGTGAGTCAAACCATATTTGTCCCGAACTCGCCAGATACGAACGGTAAACGCACTTGAGAATGCTGGTCTTGCCGATGCCGCTACGCCCCCAAATCAAGAAGTGCTGTTTGGGTGCCACATCAAAGCTGACATGCTTGAGTGGGTCGATTTTGCGCCCGTCGATCATGTGCAAAAAGAACGATTTATTCAGGTCGCGCACCTGCAAAAGCGGTGTGGTCATGTTGTGCTCCAAACTACAACGCCGATGAAACGAGCAATTGTGTGTACGGGTGTTGTGGGTCCTCGAGAATCTGGTCTGTGAGCCCACTCTCAACGATGTGACCGTTTTTCATTACGATGGTACGGCGAGCTAACTGCTTGATGACGCCGAGGTCGTGCGATACGAGCAACATGGTCATCTGTTGTTCCCACTGGATGCGGCGAATCAGGTCGAGTACCCGCGCCTGCACCGACAAATCAAGACCGCTGGTAACTTCGTCGAGTAGGAGTAAGCTCGGATTGCTTGATAGTGCTTTGGCGATTTGGACGCGTTGGAGCATGCCGCCGCTGAACGTGTGGGGTTCGTCATCAATGCGCTCAGGTGGGAGTTCGGTTTGAATCATCAGTTCTTTGATGCGCTCGCGGATGTTACCAACGTGACGCCAGTTGGCGAGAAGCAACTTCTCAGCCACATTCCCACCGACGGTGAAGCGCATGTTGAGACCCAGCTCTGGGCGCTGGTAGACGATGCCGAGTCGATCATTACGAAAGACTCGAGCCGAGTAGGCGTTCATGGCTGGTAGGTCAACAATGTCTGCTGCTTGTACGCGAGGCTCGCGGTACCAGATATGCCCAAAATCAGGCCGAGTAGCGAGGTTGACCATCTGCAGTAGCGTGCTTTTGCCACTGCCACTCTCACCCACGATGCCGAGCACTTCGCCTTCGTGCAGTGTGAAGTTGGCGTTGACACAGGCGTAGACTGTATTGCAAATCGGGCATTGACTACTGCTGTGCGATGGCCCGGTGTATTTGTGGCAACGTTGACATCCACTACCGTATTGTTTGCTGAGATTCTCGACGTTAATCACCCAGGTGGGCGCATGTATTGTCATAAGGTCGCCTCTTGCATGCTTTGTTGCGCATCGATGCGCTTATCACAGTAGCTCGAATCAGAACAACTGCTCACCCAGTGACCGCCATCTACGAGTTGTGTGTCTACCACAAAATGTGAGGTAAGGAAGGTGTCTTCGGCACCACAACGTTGGCATTTTTGGCCTGGAATGTACTCGGTCTTGAAGCGGTAATCTTCGAACTGCAGTGGCTCGACGCTCGTATATGGTGGCACTGCATAGATGCGCTTTTCGCGGCCTGCACCGAACAAAAACAGTGTCTCGGCCATATTGATCTTGGGCACATCCCAGCGTGGAATCGGCGTGGTGTCCATCATGTATCGTCCATCGACGATGACCGGGTACTGAGTGGCGATGCGCAAGTCGCCGGCTTTGACGACGCTTTCGTACATGTAGACCCACATGCGCCCGTAGTCCGATTCGCCGTGCATCACGGTGGCGCGCTCGAGATTGGGCTCGACCCAACGCAATGGGTCAACCATGGGGACTTGGAGGACTAGAATCTGATCGCGCGTCATCACCTCTTCGGGGATACGGTGGCGTGTCTGAATGATGCTTGCTGCCTTCGTATTCACTGTTGTTTGTATGCCGGTCGTGCGTTGAAGCAATCGGCGCAAATTGACTGCATTCACGCTCTCATCGTCACCTTGGTCGATGACTTTGAGGACGTCGTCGCCACTAATTATTGCCATGGTGATTTGAAGTCCACCAGTGCCCCACCCACGTGCAATGGGTAAGTCCCGACTTGCAAAGGGGATTTGATGCCCTGGCAATGCGATGGCCTTGAGGAGCTGTCGACGCACTTCGCGTTTTGAGTCTTCGTCAATGAAGGCAAAGTTATAGAGTTGCTCTGGCGTGTCGCTCACGACAGTACCTCCTTTGTGCGGGCGTTAATCTGCTCGATGCGCGATTTGGCTTGCTGTGATTTGTGTGATTTGGAGCGGTCAAGGACCTTGAGGTCAGCTTCAAACGTGACATAATGAGGGAGTTTGTAGTGTGCTGTAAAGCCACTCGCTTCGATTCCGTCACTATGCAAAAGGACAAACTCTTCGTTGGCCGCAGGGCCTGATTCACCGCTCAACCCGTGTGCTTTGGCTTGGGTGAGGACACTGTCAAGGATGGCCATGCTGATTGCTTTGACTTCGCCGTGGCCAAAGGTAAACCCATACCCGAGGTTGAATCGTGGTTTGTCGTCGCTGCCTGCGACGCTGTGCGCTTTGGAGACGGTCTCGCACTCGGTCACATCAATCTCGCCGATGGTAATTGCCTCGCTGGTCAATGGGTGTGCGACGGCGATTGGCATAACACCATAGCGAAGTTCGGCCAAAGTAGGGTGTGCATCGCCGTATCCACGGACGCTACTATAGGCATACGTTAAAAGACAGCCCGTGTCGCTTTGAGCGAGTGATTGGAGGCGTGCACTCCGGCTACAAGGGAACGTCAGCGCGGTGCGAGTAATATCAAACGGCTCAGCTTCTACCGGATCAGCAGGTGGCTTGATCATCTCTTGTTCACGCATATAATCGACGACTTTGGGGAAGTGGCCGATATCGCCAGCATCTTTTTGTCCACTTGCAACGAGATGCTCATACTGTGTGAGCACACGTTCGACATCACTTGCAGTCTCGTTGAGTAATAGCGTGTTGAGCAAGCGAATCTGATAGTCTTGTGATGGTCCGAGCATTTGACCGCCCGGGATATCTTTGAACGAGGCCGAGATGCGACGCAAACAGCGAATCTCAGTTCCGGATGCTGGGAGTGTCGGCATGATGCGTGACAACGTTGAACGATATGCGCGCAACAAAAAGCTTGCCTCGATGCTGTCCCCTTCGGCTTGCTTAACAGCAAGCGCTGCCAGAAGTGGAGCATACAATGCTCCTTCGTTCATGGCGCGGCCGACGGCATGGCGTAGTTGATCGCGGATTTGCGACAACGAAAGCGGTGTTGACCCGCCTTGGAGGCGCATGTACTCAACAAGCTGTTCGGCATTGAGAATAGCGGTGGTGCCACCGCGTGCGGCAATATATCCCACGGTCACTCTCCTGTTATACGATTGAGCTTATGCGTGTTGTGCGAGGCAGACCAACGCAGTTGCCTTGGTTATCAATCAAAAACACATCGATGCCGTGTGGATAATTCTGACGTGTAGCATTGATATGCGTCATGATGTTGCTGGTGGTGTGTACCGCAATAGCCGTGTGTGATTTGATGCCAGGACCTTGGAGTGACCAATTCGGAGATTGCAAGCTGAGTGTATCGACCACCACAAACGCCGTACAACTTCGTTCGGGGAAAGTAAGTGAACCCTGATTGAGATGCGTTAGCAGGTGTGCGCTTTGCGCATCGTGGAGTATCACAAACTGTGCATTTGGTGCGTTGTCGATGCGACAGTTGGTGCGTATTTGCACCCACGTGTGATCGCGGTGTGTGGCGTCGAGCCATGTGCCAGCCCGCGCACTGGTGTACGTGGTCTCTTGATCGAGCAGCGTCATGCAGGCCGCTAATGCGTACGTGTTTGTCTGATCGGGCCACTGCGTAAACATGCTTGCTGGTGAAATGCGATTGATAGTGCCGGGGCGGGCAAGGCAGTCAAGAAGTTGTCGGTACGTGAGTGTGCTGTATTGCTCGAAAGCGCTGGGGGCGCGGTATGATGTTGTCATAAAACTCCCTAAAACGTATCGAATTCGACCTTGGTGCTGGCACTAGCCGCAAATTGTCGTTGTTGGCGTAGCGTCAGTTCGGCATTAAGGTGTGCAAGTGCATCAGTCAAAGATGGGTGCACAGGATTAGGCATCCGTAGTGCTGCATCAATAACTGCCAAAGCCGTCGCATGCTCGGGGTTATTGCCGATGATCATGCCAAAGCCGAAGGTGCCGTTGAGTTCGAGCCGTGTCTCGGTCACGAGTACTTCACCCGCATTGAACGCCGAGTAATTGACGCTTTCTCGCATGCGCAACTGCACCATGGCCACTTTTGGGCCACTGATGATGGTGACTGCAGATTCTGGGTAGCTCCCCAAGATCTGCTCGGCCAAGGCCACGACGACATCTGTCGGTGTTTGGCTCAAGATGTATGATGGTGTGTTCATGTCTTTCTCCATTGCCACATGGTCACATATTGGTGTTAATCATGAGCTGAGGTTTGATTAAGGAGACACAAAAAACGTGTCAATTATGATTAATCAACACGTTCTTTGTGATATGAAATGTATCGCTATTTATCGTGACTGACGGGCGTTGAGATAGTCCTTGAGACGCGTAGCTGACCATTCAAGCATGATTGCAAAGAGCAAAATGGTATAAGTAAATGCGCCGAGTTCACGTAGATCGAGATAGAACCCACTTGCCATGAACATGTCGAAACCGATACCCCCTGCACCAGCGGCCGCGCCCATGGCAATTGCGGTAGAGAAGTTAATCTCGAAGCGTAAGAACGTCCATGACAAAATAGCAGTAATCGACGATGGCAACACTGCTTGGAACACTATCTGCCACCAGTTAGCGCCACTGGCTTTGAGCGCCTCAATGACTCCACCCTCGATCTCCTCAAATGACTCTGAGTAGGCTTTGATAAGATATCCAGCTGAGTGAAAAGTCATGCCAACAACGGCTGCTACACTGCCAAGTCCTGCGGCAATGGCAAAGATGAGTACCCAAAGTACGGTAGGAATTGCACGTACGATAGCCGTGATTCCCTTGATAATGTTTGTGACCCATTTGGGTGAAAGGTTTTGGGCGGCAAACAACGCCAGAAATAACGCAATGATTGCGCCAAAGACCGTGGTCAATAACCCGAGACAGATGGTGATTAAGAGTTGCCAGAGCATTTCGTTGACGGTGACGTTTTTGAGGCGCGCCTCAAAAAGGAGTGAGCGAAAACCGTCAAGCAAGCTCATAAATGCATCGCTTAACACGACACCACGATTGTCAAAATTAGCAAAACTGATGATTGTGAGGCCAACAAGTCCGAGAATGGTCATCTGCAGCACAAAGTCTGACCAATTAAAAATGCGTATCGGAATGCGTTTGGGGGTGTTCATTTAGAGTACCGCCCTTCGTACACTATTTGAGAAGAATTCAATGACAAGCACGGTTGCAACGATGACAAGAATTACCAGGCTTGCCGCGCTATAGTTCATACTTTTGTAGTACAAATCAAACGAAAAGCCAATGCCCGTGCCTGTCAAAATGCCGACAAGTGTGGCACTGCGGATGTTTGTCTCGATCATGAACAAAATCCAGCTGACCATTTGGGGAATGCATGATGGAATAACAGACTGAGTGATGATGGCGCTATAGCTGGCTCCAGTGGCACGCAGGGCTTCAACTGAATCACTGCTCACTTCGTCGATGGTTTCGATGAGTACACGCACCATAAAGCCAAATGTGACAAAGAAGAGGGCAAAATAGCCGGTAAACGAGCTTTGGCCAAACGAAAAGAGCAAAATTAGTGCCCATGCTGAGACATCGATGTTGCGGAATATCGTGGCAATACCGCGCGCAAAGACGCTAAATCCTTGATTGATGCGCGTTGTGTTTGAACCAAGCAATGCTACGATAAGCCCGAAGAACGATGCAACAGTGGCGGATGAAATCGAGATGAGTACGGTTTCTTGTAATTTCTCGAGAATTTTCGGTAGGCGTTTCATCGCTGCTTCATCGGGGATGAAGTTCTCTGCTAACCAGCTGAATGCTTTTGGGATAGATGTAAACCCTTTGACCACATCGTATTCGGTAACGATGATGGAACCATAGCTGATTGCCACAATAATGCTGAGTGTCGCCGCAAAGAGGAGTCGTTGCCGCACAAAAAAGTTAAGCGTTGGCATATGAATCCTCGAGGTCTAGAATGAGTTCACCTGCTTCGGATCCATAGATTTGATAAATCTGCTCATTGACAATGGCGCGTGGCGACCCATCAAAAATGATTTTGCCGCGGTTGACTCCGATTAAGCGATGGGCATAACGCAGTGCCACATCTACTTGGTGCAAATTGACGATGACCGTGATTCCGAGTCTCTCGTTGATGTCTTTGAGTGTATCCATGATGATTTTGGCGGCACTAGGGTCGAGCGAGGCAATCGGCTCGTCGCACAAGAGCATTTGTGGGTTTTGGATGAGTGCCCGGGCAATGCCGACACGTTGTTTTTGACCACCGCTGAGTTGGTCGCAACGCTTGTAGATTTGTTCTTCGAGACCAAGCGTAGTCAAAATATCAATGGCTTGTTGTTTTTCTGCTTCGGTGTAGAGTCCAATCATGCCAGCGAACGTTGACTTGTAGCCGAGACGGCCATGTAAGACGTTTTCGATGACGGTCAAGCGATTGACCAAGTTGTAATGCTGAAAGATCATGCCGATCTGTGTGCGATGGTGGCGCAGATCTTTGCCACGCAATGAATTTACGATTACACCATTAAACGTGATGGTGCCACTACTCATCTCGATCATGCGGTTGATGCAGCGGAGCAACGTTGATTTGCCAGCGCCTGAGGGGCCGATGATGGCGACGAACTCGCCTTTGTCAATCGTAAATGACATATCATCGAGAGCTAATGTTTGCTGACCGTAGCGTTTGCTGATATGTTTGGCGTGGAGTAATGGCATGGTGCAAGAACCTTTCTAAAATATAATGATTCCAGCACCACCTAAATCTAGGTGGTGCTGGATGTAAGAACTACTCGGCCAGCTTACGAACTGGATCGAAGAATGAGTCAGGTACTACCAAGAAACGCTCTTCTTTGGTCTTGCGGAAGAACGGCTTGAAACCTGCGTCGATTACTTCCTTTGTTGCAAAAATTGCTGTGTTGTTTGCCACTTCATCCGAAGTCAACAAGTCCTGAATTGCTTTGATTTCTTCAGCAGTCAAGGTTGATGAATTTGCAGCAAAAGGTGCATTGATGACTGGAACTGACTGGATAACAACGAACTCAGCACCTGGGAACTTGTCGAATGGCTCGTCGGCCTTCTCATTGACCTTGTAGATAGCGCCGGCGACGTTCTCTTCGCCCGATGCCAACGTCACGTAGTTGTTGACACATGTATCACAGAATGCAGCGACGTCTACTTTGTCTGAGATCAAATTGACGGCTGAACCTTGGTGTGAACCACCGAACTGTACGTCAACGAAGAACGAATCACTGCCACCTTCGAGCAAATCGTCGGCGGTGATGTCCTTCCACATTTCCATCTGACTGAAGTACTTGACAATGTTAGCTGATGGTACACGGAAACCTGAAGTTGAGCTGTTTGATACAAACGAGAAGCGCTTGCCTTGAATGTTGTCAATGGCGTACGCGCCATCTTTCATATAATCGCCCTCTTTACTCTTTTGGACGGCAAGCCAGCTGTAGTAGACTGCATCCTTCTCGGTACCCGATGCGCCACTTGGGATAACCAATGGCACAACTGCATCATTCTTTGCCTTGGCTTGCACGTACGCTTCAGCGCCAAACCATGCTAAGTCAGCATTGTTGTTGGCAACGGCTTCGACGGCAATCAAGTAGTCGGTGGTCGTACGGTGCTCTACTTCACGGCCGGTTGCTTGGGTGATCAATGCGCCAAATGCATCGCGAGCGGCTTTGAGGTCTGCGCCTGATTCGTTTGGTAACCAAGCAATGACAATTGGCTTCTTGACTGGCTCGGCAGTTGGCTCCGGTACAGCAGTCGGGGCTGGCTCAGCAGTTGGCTCAGCAGCTGGAGCGGGTTGCTCGGCCGCTGGAGCGGCGGTTGGCTCTGCGGCTGGTGCAGCTGCACCACATGCAGTTAAAACTACTGCAAACAATAACGCCACTAAAAACTTGCGCATCGAAAACTCCTTAGTTCAGAATCTACAGTAACGCTCATCTCGTTACATAAATAATGTAGATTCCGTACGTAAAGTTTTCGTAAAATTACCTAATGGATTCTTTTAAATTTCGTAGCGGTTCAGGTTATTGTTCTGTGTTACTTTGGTGGATTAATGATAGCTTGACGTAACAATTCTATGTGACGTTCTGATACCCCGATACGTAACAAGTAGTTGTGTGCATTCCCGTGGTGTGTGACGATTTCATTGAGAAATTCAAGCATGAACTCGGCACGTGCATCGAGCAGGCGTTCGTATTGCTCAGCATTGATATGTTCAGGTCGATAGCTGCGTAATTTAGGCAGGAGTGGTGCAATATATTGAGATGTAACAACATAATCTTCAATAATGTGATTAGTTGAAGTACCTGCTAAAGACAACAAAATCGCTGCCACTACGCCGGTACGATCCTTGCCAACCTGGCAATGAAAGAGTGAAGCGCCAGTCTGCGTTGCCATTGTATTAAACACTCGCGCAAATGCTGGTTGTGAGTTGTGCAAAAGGTACCGGTAGAATGCACCGAGATGCGTCAAATCTTCGGCGTTGTGTTCAATTGCACCATTGACCATCAATGGAATGTTGTAGTACGACACGTCGGATAGTGTTGACAATGGATTTGGTGAACGAACACACTCATCGGCGTAGCGCAAATCTATGACGGTGCGTATGCCTTGGTCAAGCAGTTGAGCAATGCCGGTTTTGTCAATTGTATGTGGCGAATCACTGCGGAAAAATCGTCCATATGCCGTGTTTGACGCAACATCGCTTGGTAATCCACCAAGGTCACGAATATTGTATAGGCCAGGAATTGTTAAAAAACGTTTCATTGGTTCGTTCCTGTCGCATTGATATTCGTCACCATACCATGTTTGTATTATCGTTCTACCAATATGGCATTAACAAGCTATGGTGAAAAAGTTATCATATGTGTGTTAGTTGTGAGAATTGCCTGTTGACTGTTTTGCATACTAAATCCTTGTACTGTGTCAGAATGATTAGGTAGATTGACACGCCAAAGTGGTTCGGCGTTGCCGATATTGTGACTGACACACTCTTGATTGTTACAAGCAACAAATTGCCCATCATCCGCCACAAACATCACGTGCATACTTGTGTCGATTGGAATTTGAATAGCATCTTGATTTGAAAGCAACCAAACAAAGCGCCCAATGCCACCAAAACCTTTGTATGACATCCATCCTATGCCTTGAGCAGTAACACCTGTTTGGTCAGGAAAGAACATGGTCACTTGGCTGGCATTCCATCTGAGTTCACCGATCTCTGTTGGAACTAAGTTTTGTACAGCAATTTGTACGAGTCGATGGCCGCGGCGTTGATAGATGAATCCATCTGCTCCGCTTATCAACAACGGGTTTTCGAAATTGACACTAGCAGGTGCCGCAAACATCGGTAAGCGTGCGCCATCGACAACGTCAAAAGCCTCACCGCCGAGAAAAATGAGCGAACCATCGGGGGATATTTGTGCTTGATGCTCGCCGAATAAGGTCACCTTGGGGCTTACCCATTTCAATGTACCGTTGGCATCGAACGCTTCGATCCGATCAATCACCGTAATGTAGACCTCGTCGCGGGGGCCAATCGTAGCGCTGGCGGTGGCGATTGCGCGTGTGCTTACGGCATATGTCAGGCGTTGCAAGCCACTAAAGTCATACTGTGCCACAAATCCTTGTGGGCCAACCACTACGATTTCATTTGTACTTGTAAGTGCTGGGTGACCAACCGGTTTGAATTTGAGTGGGTACTCATTCCACTCCTGTGTTTTCTGTGAATAAATAACTAGTCCGGGTGTTTCGCTATACGCCACAAGGTCACCCGCGTCATTACTTAATGCCCGTGAAATCAACTGAACTGGCGGTGGTGGTAACATCGTAATGCGTGGCTGTGTTGTAAATGCTACTCCGCGCATGCTCCCGCTTGCATCCCCGCGTGCATCACGCCACGGTGATGTGAGTTGCCAAATCATTTGATTTGATGGTGGTGTGTGTGGTGAGGCAACAGAATTAGAACGCATTAAATACCAGACGGGAATTATTGAACTACACATAAGGAGAACGACGACGATTTGCCAACGTGGTAATTTACTCGCCCACCACTCTAAATCAAAGATCATCTGTTGCCACACACCAAATGCGGTGTGTTGTGGCAAAAAACTCATGCGCATTCGTACGACATCCCCGAGCATATTAAATCCCAGCAGAATGACGGCAATATATCCACCAACAAGAAACATGGCTTGTGGCTGGAGGACACGCTCGAAACTCGTGGCAAGTAATTGACCTAATTCAGGTACATCTGCAGCACGAGCGCCAACTGGCACTGCATCGCCGGCTACGATAATCCAGCTAGCACCGCCAACAAAATACCCTAAGAAACCAAGCATGGCGAGTAATGCCAAACTATTGCTCATCTCGCGGAGCCACATCATGCTCCAAATGGGGGCTAGATGTCGGCGTATATGTCGTATCAAGATGCTTTGTGTACTTGCACCACTACTTAATGTAGACTCGTAGACTGGTAGTTGGCGAAATTCGTTGCTTCGTTGTTGCACCAACTGGGCTACTTCGCCCCAGCCACTCCAGATAAGTGCTGTCACGAAAAACCCTAACGTCGGATTATTTCCAGCAAGAACCAACACGAATAATGCTCCAAAGAGCTGAGGGAGATATGTACTACCACGAATCAACAATTGGGCTATGTGTGTTAGCATGCCTTTCGCAAAGCTACTCGTCAGTCCTATAAATGTGCCAATGAGTAGTCTGAATGTCGCCACAACAATTACAGTCAACATCGTTGGTTGAGTGCCTGCAATGATGCGACTAAGAATATCTCGCCCGTACTGGTCAGATCCTAAGATAAATCCTGGTGTGCCTATCTCGAATGGAGGTGCACGGTAGCCATCGGCCGTTTTGGTTACTACATTGCGTTCTCGAGGGTCACGTGGGGTGATGTATGGCCCGAATATTGTCAATAGGGCTACCATGCATACGATCGTGATGCCGATTATTCGTGAGAACGTGTATGTCATGCGCTTTGTTCCTTTGACACTACCCACGTGTGTTTTGGGGTTAACACGAGCCGAATGATTTCGATGATTGCAAACATTCCAATAATTACAATGCCCATTGATGCAAACGTTGGTGCGTCAAGATACAAATTTACAGATGGAACATTCGTCATGACTGGTGGAATGATTGAGCGAACAATCGACTCGCCGATACCTCCCCAGCCGAAGACAATCTCTACCACCATGAGTTCTGCAATCATTTGGCGCACATTGGCGGCGCAGATAAGCCCGATAGTCATTTGTTGTGCCGGCCAAAGGTGATGCCTGATGATATGTGCATTGCTGAATCCGCGCGCTTGGGTGGCAATCACGTGTGTTTGCTGGCTCGCTTGTCCGAACAACGTTGCGGTGTCATGTGCAATCGACATAATCGGTCTGAGTGTCAACGCAATAACCGGTAGTACAAGATGTATATCCCAGCCAAATCCATTTATTGGCAGTGGCGGATTAAATGGAGTGTAAACGATGATGAAGTACATGATGGCCACGCCACTACTCGCCACAAAAAGCGACTGTAGGGTGTTGCCAGTACTTGCAATAAACACAAACCAAGGTGGAAGTTGGGTGTTGAGTTGTTGGCTTACACGTCGGCCGATCCAAATGCCACATAGTATCGCCGTACTCGCTGCAATGGCGAGGAGCCCAACTGAGCGGATTGCCCGCTCAGCGATGCCGTCCCAGATACCTACAGATAGTCCGGGGAATACGTAGGTGTTATTCAGTACCTGTGGGAGTGTGTCGATGTACGTCTGCCATGCTGAGAGTGGAGTCGTAACGATATATTGATTTGGTGAAGCGATATTTCCCGCTGCAACACTCAGAAAGAATAACAAGATGTGTGCAATTGGCATGCCCAAACTAACAATGAAAACAACACCGAGCATGCGTTTGAGCATTGTGATGTCCTCGCAAGTTATGCAACTAATTGAGGGGTCGCCAGACTCCGCGCTTGTTCGCCAATAAAGTAGACTAGAGGGTGTGTGGCAATATAATGTACATGAACTGAAATGCCAACTTCGTATTTCTCGTCATGGCGAAGCTTGCAACTAACCATTTGCCCTGAACGTAGTTGTAGTCTGTAGTGGTACATCG
>CAYZZI010000035.1:1362-35646 GCA_964482795.1 uncultured Klebsiella sp. | reverse complement strand
TGGCAGTTATGCCGGTGCCCCTTTAACGAGACTGGGCGGCTCGACGTGCAGCAACTCAGGATCCTACCCTGTCAAAACCAAACATCCCCATAGCTAAAGCATACAAGGTGTAGACGTTGCTGTCAAAAGGAAAGTTGCAACTGCCAATCGTACAGATTTGTGAGGATTCAAAAGTCAGTGAAATGGGATGTCGATGATATAATACTCGTAAATTACAAGAAGGCATGTTGATGCATCGCATAATGATAATTGAGGATGATTCGATCATATCGCGAACCCTTGAGCAACAGTTTGTGTTGTGGGGGTTTGACGTGCTTGTTGCGACGAATTATGCAAATATGATGCCAGACTTTCTGCGTTTTTCGCCGCAACTAGTATTATTAGACATAATGCTGCCTATACATAACGGGTATATTTTGTGTAACGAAATTCGTAAGTTGTCGAAGGTACCAATTATCTTTATCTCATCCGCGTCGAACAACTTCAACATACTTATGGCTCTAGAAAAAGGTGGCGATGATTTTATTGCCAAACCATTTGATATAGAACTTTTGCACGCCAAAGTGAATGCCGTTTTACGCCGCACATATGATTACCAAGTGCAATCACATGTCATCTCAACTGCAGACTGTATACTCGACTTAGCAGAATCGGTGTTTATTTATGCTGGCCAACGAATTGACTTGACAAAAACAGAAATAAAAATAATGCAATTACTCATGGAAAATCGTGGCCAGTATGTCGAACGCGAAATTCTCATGACACGCCTCTGGCAAAGCGATTGTTTTGTAGATGAAAACACCTTGTCGGTCTACATTGCACGGCTGCGAAAAAAGCTAGAATCTGTTCAACTACAAGACTACATCGAAACAAAAAAAGGTGTTGGGTATATGGTGAAATAATATGACATACCCATACCTACGAAAGCATTGGATAACTATTCTCCTGTATTGTGGTGTGAGTTTTATTTTTACTATTATCATGCTTCTCAATGATCTCTCATGGGATGTTATTTTATACAGCATATCGCTTTCTGCAATATTTGGCGTCATGGTGCTTGTGTACGATTACCTCAATTACTTTGAAAAGCAAAGAATTCTCAGCACACAACTCACCCGCATACGACTCACTGTGGAGGGGTTACCTGTCGCAAACGATACTATCGAATATCAATATCAGCAGTTAATCCATGCATTACATGACGAACTAAAGATGTCTTCTACACGTGCGGATCAGATACAGGGTGAACTAATTACATACTACACAATTTGGGCTCACCAAATTAAAAATCCGATAGCAGCGATGCGGTTAGTACTGCAGACGCATCCGAGTGCAGAACATCGCGAACTGCTCATTGAACTCATCAAAATTGAACAATACGTTGAGATGGTGTTACAAATGGTTCGCCTGGACAGTTTGTCAACCGATTATCATTTTCGCCTCTATGAGATTGATGACATTATTCGACCGGTGTTGCGCAAGTATGCAAGCATCTTTATCACAAAAGATTTGAAACTTCACTATGAACCGTTGCAAATGCAAGTCGTAACCGATGATAAATGGTTAACATTTGTGATAGAACAAATCATTTCTAATGCACTTAAATATACACAAGAAGGAACAATTTCGATTATTGTTAATGAACATAATGAATTGGTGATCTCAGACACTGGCATCGGAATCGATCCTGCAGATTTGCCGCGCATCTGTGAAAAAGGATTTACTGGATTTAATGGAAGATATGATCAAGCATCAACAGGAATCGGGTTGTTTTTGGTAAACCGCATTCTAAAAAAACTAGGTCATGCACTACGATTTGAATCTGCGTTACAACGTGGTACAAGTGTGTTTATTAGTCTAGAGCGACGCAATTTGCAACTTGAGTAAGTCGCTACATGTGATTTCGTTATTACAAAAAAGTGGTTCTTGCACATGTAGTAGGATATACACATCCAATGAATTGAGGACCGATGTCTATTTTGAATGTTGTCAATCTGAAAAAGATATATAGTAATCGTCATGGATCGCAAACCATCCAGGCATTGTCGAGCGTGTCGTTTGCGGTAGATAGTGGTGAATACGTAGCCATCATGGGTGAGTCAGGGTCTGGCAAAACGACTCTGTTGAATATTATCGCAGCCATCGATAAGCCAACGAGTGGTGAGGTGTTGCTTGATGGAATTCTAGTGACGTCACTAAAAGACAGTGAAATTGCTACATTTCGACGTGAAAATCTCGGATTCGTATTTCAGGATTATCATCTCTTAGATACATTTACAGTACAAGATAATGTTCTCTTGCCCTTGGTATTCCGTGGGATTGCATATTCAGAAATGATTGAACGACTGAATACTATTGCATTGCATTTAGATATTTCGGATATTTTGATGCGATATCCGCACGAAATTTCTGGAGGCCAACGGCAAAGAGCGGCGATAGCACGCGCACTTATTGCGAAGCCTAAGATGCTTCTTGCAGATGAGCCAACTGGCGCATTAGATTCACGTAGCTCGGAGCAATTGCTACGATACATACAAAAGGTAAATGAAGCAGGAAATACAATATTATTGGCGACACACAGTGTGCGCGTGGCGAGTCAATCGTCGCGCGTATTATTCATCAAAGATGGAAGTGTCTTTCACCAAATTTATCGCGGACACCAAACAAATGAACAAATGTATACCAAAATCGCACATACTTTGACCATGCTTGCGTCAAGTGGAAGCTCACATGAATAATCGCTATTTCTTGACTCTTGCGCTCCAAAACATCAGTAAACATCGCCAAACATATGTGCCATTTATGCTTGTTTTGACGTGCTTTGTCGGCATGTATTACATCCTACTCTATATCAATGAGAGTATCACGCCACAATTAGTTTTGGGTGTTGATGTGTACACGTATTTAATTCGTGGAGCAGTACTGATTTTTTCTCTTTTTGCTGTGAGCTTTTTAGTCTATGCCAATGGATTTTTGATGCGCCCACGCTTAAAAGAATATGGATTATTGTATTTGTTTGGTTTGTCACAGCGTCACATGATGGTGATTATGCTGTATGAGTTGTTGTTCACCTTCTTAATTGCTATTAGTGTTGGGCTATTTTCTGGGATGTTACTGAGCCGTTTAACAAGTATGATTCTGGCTTCTTTTGTGAAAACAACGATGATGATCTCGCAGAGCATCTCGCTATCAAGTGTCATGTGGACGGTAATCTTGTTTGGTGGCATCATGATTGTCTTCATGATAATCAACATTATTCAAATTAATCGTGCATCCACAGTCACATTAATTCACAGTAGCTCCCCTCTGCCTCAATCTTCACTCGTAACATGGTTATTGTTATTATGTGGAATCGTGGTTATGGTGTATGGGTATAGTATTGCAGTCACTGTGGATTCTTCTCAAAAAGCGTATATCTCAATTGCTCCAGTGTTAATATCATTTATCATCGGCACATATTGTCTATTTCATGCGTTAAGCATTGTAATAGTAAGATTACTCATAAATACACCGACTATTTTTTATAAAAATTTAAATATGATTGTGCTAAATGGGCTATTACATCGTATACGCGATAATGCAACGGGTCTTGCTAGTGTAAGTATGTTTTCGTACATCGTCTTACTCATTGTGGTGCTCTGTGCCGTTTTATACATTCGCACCGAAGAATCAATGACCAATCTGTATGTGGCTGACATTCAGATATCGGTGCATATTCAAAATGTTGAATCTCTTGATCACGTGTTGAGTAAGATCGAACAAACGCTCAAACAAGTAGGTGTAACGGGTACTATTGTGCTGCCACATAAGTATCTGAGTTTCACCACAAAAAGTCGTGGTGCGGAGCATGACTATGAAGTTGAGAATCGTACGTTTGCTGGCGATGCGCAAAGTCACTACATTGTGATGTTTACAGAAGAAGAATATGCTTCAATCTATGGAAAAAAGTTCGAACTGTTACAAAATGAAGTTGTTGTATTAAGCAGTTATTTACCACTACCAGATTCGTTTACCATCGCAGGTGAATCATACGTTGTCAAAGAACGATTGATGGACTTGAGTCTTGCACAATATGACTTGAACCAATTAATAAATGCTCACTATGTGATCGTGCATGATATGTCTACACTTGAATTGCATTCACGAATGAAAGCAGAACTTGATGAACGTTTTCCGGCACCAATCCGTTACCGATTTGGCATAAACTTGACTGGTACACAATTACAAAAATTGCAGGCTGCTGACGCAATCCAAGCATTATTTACGTCGGGTGCAGTTTTTGATGCGAAACAGCCATCTCCAAATAGTACTTCTCAAGTATTTACGATTCAGAGCAGACAATCTGAGCGGATTGTTTTTGATACGGTCTATGGAACACTCTTATTCTTAGGGCTGTTTATTGGATTTTTGTACGTCATAAGTGCAACAATTATCATTTATTACAAGCAAATTTCAGAAGGGTATGTGGATAAGCGCCGGTTTGAAATCCTGCAGCAAATTGGAATGTCGCGCGATGAAGTCCGTGCAAGTGTGAACCTCCAAGTAGTGATTTTGTTTTTTATCCCGTTAATTGTTGCTGGGATTAATTTTGTCATGTCAATGCGGATGATCCATCATTTCCTCGGATTATTTCGTGTTGACACGTTGTCTGTGTTAATCGCAATCGCATGTATCACGTTTTTCAGTTTTTCGTTGATGTACAGCATCATTTATCGTGTAACTGCAAAAGTGTACTACGATATTGTGCGCTGAATTTAATCAATCATCAGACCGTATTGTGAAGCAATTGCGAAAAGCTCGGATACATTTGCAGTACCAGTCGTGCCAATTTTACGAATGGTGACGCCGGCTGCAAGCATTGCAATTGATGCTGATTCGACCAATGTAGCGCCGCAGGCCGCGCTTAATGCGAGAGCGGCCATTACACTGTCTCCTGCGCCAACCACATCAATAGGTTGATCCACAGGCAGTGCAGGCAACTGGTGATAGGTGGCATGTTCGTAAACTAGTACTCCATCACTTCCAAGTGTGGTTATGACAGGCTGATGAGTGCGAGACGAAAGACTTTTTGCTGCTTCAAATGCATGGTTCATCGATGGTTGTAGTGCGCAGGCATGGCATGCTTCATGTAGATTTGGCTTAATGATAACGTGACGAAATTCGCTGATGCGCTGACGGGAATCAGCAAACATGGGTAGCGTAGGGTGCGTTTTTGCGAGTTGTTTCATCATGGCATGAATGGGTTTACCAATCACACCGCAGCCTGATTCAGGCATTTGGTCGGCAAAAATTACTGCATCTACGGTATCAGCAAGTGTATCAAGGTGGAGTGCTATTTGCGAGATGATTGATTCGTCAAGTGGTATACGACTGCGAATGTCGAGACGTTCGAGTTCTGTGATGGTGCCATCATCATGACGGATTGTCGGTTTTGTATATGTGGCGGTAGGTCGGTTAGGAGTGATAATGAGTAGATTATCATCAGCACCCATACGCTGAAGCCCGTTGCGTAACATGTAACCATCACCGTCATCACCGATTACTCCAAGACAGATGACTTCTGCTCCAAGTGCTACGAGGTTTGCTACTACAGTTCCGGCTGCGCCAGGTGCAGTGGACTGCGATGTCACTTGATGCGCAACCTTTCCTGTTTCGACTGAAATTTCAGCACGCTGTTGATCGATCCATAGGTAGCGGTCTAGAAAGAAGTCACCGCAGACGACTATGCGTTTACCATGAAACTTATCAGTGATTTGTTGTAATCGTTGTTGCTGCATTGCATGCTCAATTCGTTTGTGAAAGCGTGCCAATTATGTGCCAGAGCTGAGGGATTGTCGTGCGATGATCGCCGTTAATGTAGTAACTTGTGCCACCGTCGCGTACAGTGCGAACTAATATCGTTTTGAAAGGGCGGTAGTAGTAGGCCGGATCATTTTTGCTGGCCTCGGTACTCAAATCATCAGGCAAGCTCACCATGTCAAAGACTGCCGTAGTAAAGTGTGCGATTTGCTGTTGTTGTTGATGAGCAACATTTCGCGCCATGGCGAGTGCTTTCAGATAGACTTCCGGGCCCATGACCGCACTCCCCACGTTCAACATGACACCGCCTTCGAGTTGTGTAATTGTCTGCGTCAAAATGAGAAAATCGGTGTAACTCGCTTGTCCGAGCGCCGCACCATCACAATTTGGATGTTCGTGGATGATGTCTTGCCCGATGCTAACATGGATTGTGACAGGGATGCCAAGACGATGTCCTGCTGCGACTATCGAAAGATCTTTGTGGGGGAATTGGTGGTGTTCAATCACACTACCCACATATTCTCCGATGCCCAAATCGTTGGCGGCGGCCTGTGAAATCAATGTGTTTAGGTCACCTGTTTCATTCCACAACCCAAATTGCCCTTGCGAAATGTACGTTGCGACGCTCTCAGTGGTAGCGCCAATCAGTGCCAGTTCGAAGTCGTGAATCAAGCCAGCGCCATTCATTGCCACATGGGTCACCATGCCACGTTCCATCAAGTCAATCACAAAGCGTGATGCACCTTGTTTGATGACATGGGCCCCCATGATGAGCATGACCGGTCGTTTACGTGTGCGGGCTTCGATTATTGCTTCGCACACACGTGTAAGCTTCGTGTTTGAGTATGGTTCGATTGGTGGAGCAAGCGGCATTACATAATCAAGCGCCATATCGTGGATGCGTTGGTTCAATGGCAGAATTCTCAGTTTGCTCCGGTCGAAGCGGGGTAATGGCATAGCGCTCCTTAATGCACAAATAGTGCATGTGCGATGATGTCGATGTCTCGAAAATTCGGGATGACTGCATCTGCACCTGCATCAAGTAAATGCTTACGTTTGTCTGCATCTAGTCCGCCACCGTGCTCATCGGAGGCAACCGCCAGTGCATATCCAGCTAATTCTTTTCCGGCTTTTATTTCTACTGGCCCATCACCAATCGAAATAAGCTCACCTGGAGCGACATCATAGCGGGTAATAAGATCTGCTATTGCATTGTACTTTGTAAAGCCGGGAGCATGTGGTCCTGGACCAAATATGCCGGCATCAAAGTATGCATCGATGCGTAGCGCCGCACTTTCGTGAATCAAATGGTGTCGTTCAGTGCCACTGACAAGTGCGATGCGTATATTGCGGTGCGCAAGGTGCTGTAGCAATTGCCGTGCGCCAGCAATCATTAGTGCGTCAGCGGTTGTTTGATCGGTAATCGTGGCGATTCTGGCATCGATTTGATGTTTCATGGCATTGCTGAACTGATCAAGATAATACTGTGCACCATGATGTGGACCGCCATACAAAAGCACTTGTTCATCAACCCATGCCATTTGAATGATACTTGGTTGACCGGTCGAATGAGCGATGTACGTACGTATGTCGCTATCAATTTGGTCAGGATTTGGGTGAAAGTTTTGGAGTGCGGCTTTCATGACTCCATGCATGGCATGTTGCCAGCCAATGCGTATGAGCGACATTGTGCCATCAAAATCAACTGCAGCAAGCGTGAATTTGCGAGTAGGAGCGCGGAGGATTTCGATCATTTGTCACGATCCTGTGGGTTAAGAGGACTTTTCCACGTCCATCCGCCATCAATGATGAGTGTCTGGCCAACCAGCATACTTGCTAGCGGTGAACAGAGATACAGCACGGTGTCAGCGACATCTTGTGGTTGACCAACGCGGCCGATTGGCGCTAGATGTGCCCACGTAGTCGCATAGTCAGGATCGTCTTCAAGATTCCGATCATTTAGAGTGGCTCCAATAGCAATTGCATTCACACGAATCTGTGCAGGTGCTAATTCGACACCTAACGTGGCGGCGATATGTCGAAGGGCGGCTTTGCTTGTGCCATAAATTGAAGCGCCTGACATGGCGGTTACTCCCGTCACTGATGACGAAAAGATGATCGTTCCAGGTGTGTTCTGTGCTTTCATTTGGATGGCGGCAGCGCGTGCACCGAAATATGCACCTTTGACATTTAAGTCAAACACGTCGTCCCAGGCTTGTTCATTCATCTGTTCGATTGGACCAAACACTGTCACGCCAGAATTAGCTACAAAAATATCGATACCACCAAGGATGCGCACAGCATCAGCAACTATACGTTGATTTTCATCGACATGGCGCAAATCAGCGTGAATGGCGTGTAGGACGCCACCGGCACGTGATACGGCTTCGACGACAGGGGTAACACGCTCCACTTCGTTGTAGTAGACGCCAACAACATGACATCCAGCTTGTGCGAGTGTCGATGCAATCGTTGCCCCTATTTCTCGGTTGATTCCAGTAACGATAGCTCGCTTTTGTGCGAGAGATATCAGATGTGATGTGCTTTGCATGACGTGTACCTACACAAAAAGGGTGGCACATCGTGCCACCCTTTCGCTGATCCAATTAGTCGCGTGAAAATGCGGCATCGAATTGAACATTCGATGGCGTAAAGTCGTTGCGTCGTACGAACGCACATGCATCGGTGGCGCCGTACTCGCGATCCATACCGCTATCCTCCCATTCAACCGAAAGAGGACCTTGGTATCCAATACGGTTCAATGCGCGGAAAATCGGTCCCCATTGCATTTGTTCGCCACGACCAGGTGATACAAAGTCCCAGCCACGGCGTGCATCACCAAAGTTGATGTGTGAGCCGAGGATACTTGTGTGCCCGTTGAGATTGCGTGCGCTCTCTTTGACGTGAACGTGGTAGATACGGTCTTTGAAGCGCTCAATAAACGCAACTGAGTCGATGAACTGGTGGAAGAGGTGACTTGGATCGAAGTTAATGCCGAAGCCAGGGCGATTGCCGATTGCATTCAAGGCGGCTTCAGTGGTGTAAATGTCGTAGGCAATTTCTGTGGGATGTACTTCGAGGGCGAATTTTACACCAACTTCATCAAAGACATCAATAATGGGATTCCATCGATTGGCGAAATCTTTGTATCCGGCATCGATCATTGCTGGACTATTGGGAGGGAACGAATAGATCAAATGCCAAATTGATGACCCAGTGAAACCGTTGACGACTTTGACGCCGAATTTTGCAGCAGCGCGCGCGGTGTCCATCATCTCCTTAGCAGCACGCTGACGCACACCTTCGGGCTGGCCATCGCCCCACACATGAGGAGGTAAGATGGACTTATGGCGCTCATCGATGTTGTCACACACGGCTTGTCCGACCAAATGATTGCTAATCGCAAAGCACTTCAAACCATACTTTTCCAAAGTCGCCTTCTTGGCTGGAATGTAGTTTGGGTCGTTGAGAGCTTTGCCAACCTCAAAGTGATCACCCCAACATGCTAGCTCGAGACCGTCGTAGCCAAAGCTTTTCGCCTTAGCACAGAGGGTCTCAAAGGGCAAATCAGCCCACTGTCCGGTGAATAATGTTACGGGACGTGCCATTGTAAGTGTTCCTTTCATGAGTCATGACGATTTGCAGGGACGTACGTTGGATACCTCCCTGCAGTGGTTGCTTAGTATTCAGGTGAGACCCATTGTTTGCTACCGGCTGACTTTTCGATGGCATCCAAGACTGCTTGGCACCGTACACCATCTTCGAAAGTTGGATCTGGTGAAACACCATCGGCAATACCGTGCAAAATGTCGCGAACACCGTGTGTAAAGGTGTGCTCCCACCCAATGATATGGCCGGCTGGCCACCAGGCATTCATGTATGGATGGACACCTTCGGTGACGAGTACATTGCGGAATCCAGTTGCGTCTGCGGCATCGTCGTTGAACAACACGTTCAACTCGTTCATGCGCTCAAGATTGAATACGATACTGCCTTTTGAACCGTTGATTTCGAATGAATTGTAGTTACGGCGACCGTTTGCGAAGCGCGTTACTTCGAATGTGCCAACTGCGCCGTTATCGAAGCGAGTCATGAATAACGCGGCATCATCCACGGTGACCTCGCCGTATTCGGCAGATGCAGCTGCGCCCAATCCTCCGGTTGTCCCTGACAGAAGCGGACGCTTCTTGATGAACGTTTCTGTGAGACCGGTTACTTCGGTAATTTCACCGACCAACATGCGTGCGAGGTCAATGCTATGCGCACCGAGGTCGCCGAGTGTGCCAGATCCGGCCAAATGCTTCTGCAAGCGCCACACGAGTGGGAAGTTGGGATCCATAATCCAGTCTTGAAGATAGACTGCACGCCAATGGTAGATACGACCAATTCGTCCATCCTGAATCAATCGTTTTGCAAGTTGTACTGCTGGGACGCGACGATAATTAAAGTTGACCATGCCCACCACACCGTTCTTCTTGACGGCTTCAGCCATGGCACGCGCCTCTGGCAACGTGTTAGCCAGTGGCTTTTCGCAGAACACATGCTTGCCTTCATTTGCAGCGGCAATGGCAATCTCTGCATGTGAATCACCCGGGGTTGATACGTCAACGAGACCGATGTCCTTGCGTGACACGAGCTTGCGCCAATCTGTCTCGTACCCTTTCCATCCCATGTCGACTGCAGCTTGCTTCACTGCTCCTTCGTCACGTCCGCATAGTGCGGTGAGTTCAGGGGTAAACGGGATGTCAGGAAAAAAGTGACCGACTTGACGATAGGCGTTTGAATGGGACTTGCCCATGAACTTGTAGCCTACCAACCCAACTCCGATTGTTTTGCTCATTGGTATCCTCCGACTAATTGGATGACTGAATGGTGGTGATTTCAATGCTGTTACCGAATGGATCTGTGCAAAAGAATCGCGGACGTCCCGGAATAGCGACCGTGTCGGTACACGTGATTCCTGCTGCACTGAGACGCGCACGTACATCGGCTTGATCATCGACGCGCAGGCAAAAGTGTCTGCCGTGACCAGCGCTCGCTGGCTCTGCGTACAAGTGCAATTCACCATCACCGACGCCAAACCACACCAAGTCAAGATGGCGTAGGGCATCAGGTACAGGTACTTCTTGTAGACCAATAAGGTCGATGTAAAAGTGGCGTGCAGTGGATGCACTTTCAGGACCGGGGGGACGAGGCACACTCACATGATGAAAGAGTATCGACATAGTTCTGCTCCGCAAATACAGCATCATTACTGTGTAAGTCATTGAGCGTGATACCGCTAGTGTAGATGAGAGCGCAATTTGCGTCAAGTCACCACGGTTTGCATCAAAATCATGATTTTTGACGTATAGTTTTTATTAATTCTTTTGTTGAGAGGACAGCGTGCGCGTGGTACAACGATTTTTTGCAGGTTTGCGCCTACCATTTATCGTATGGACAGAACTTAGGTTGATACAAGGGCGACGGTTTATTGTGATTCCCATTCTGCTGAACATCTGTATGGCGTATGTGATTTTTCGTTATGGAGTGAGTGGTTGGGTAGTTCAGCAACTCGTTGATGCCTTTGATGCGCAACTGAGTGATGCATGGCAGTGGTTAGTTGATATGATGTACTACATGTTCAACACCATTGCATTAATTGTAGTGATGATGGTTGCAGTGCGCCTAGGCACGATTATTGGCAGCCCTTTTTATGGAATTGTGGCTGAACGAATTGATGATAAATACATGGTTGATGAGCATTTGCCACCATTAACCATATTTCAGAGTATCAGAAGTGCAGTATGGTATGAATTGCGCAAAGTTGTAATCGTGTTCTGTTTTGCAGTTATGGGATTTGTACTTGGTTATGTGCCGTTGATTGGGGTGGTTCTCGGAACAACATTTGTCATTGTGAGTACCACGGTTGTTGCACTTTTGGACTTTACTGACGTGCCGATGAGTCGTCGTGGATTACGTTTTCGACAACGATTTGCGGTGTTTCGGCAGTTCTTCCCTGAATTGCTTGGCTTTGCGGTTATTATGGTCCCACTTGCGTCTATTCCAGTTATCAACGTTGTTGCGGTGCCAATGGGAATAAGTGCGGGGGCACTGTTGTTTGTCAAGTACTTGAAGAGTGGAATTGGTCGTCAGCGGTGAGCATGTGTCATTACATGCTCACCGCTGTGTTACTACATTGTTGCGCCGAGCATCCACGGATTGAACTCTTCTTCGCCAATATCCTGAGCTTCGCTCAAACTGTGTCTACCCGAGGCAACATCAATCACGTAATCAAAAATGCGTTGACCCACTTGTGCGATTGTTTCTTCGCCGGTAATGATGGTGCCGGCATTAATGTCCATGTCACTCCGCATTCGTTCGTAGGTTGTGGTATTTGTTGAGATTTTGATACTTGGAACTGGCTTAAAGCCGAAGCAACTACCTCTCCCAGTAGTAAAGACAATCATATTGCTTCCGCCAGCAACTTGTCCGGTAGCAGAGACCGGGTCATAACCAGGTGTGTCCATGAATACAAATCCGCGCTCGGTAATTGGTTCGGCATATTCGTATACTGCAGTGAGTGGCATACTGCCTCCTTTGGCCACCGCACCGAGGGATTTTTCGTAGATCGTCGTTAACCCACCAGCTTTGTTACCGTGGCTAGGGTTGTTATCAATTTCGAATCCGTGTGTGCGCGTATACTCCTCCCACCAATGAATACGAGAAATAAGTTTTTCTGCAACTGCATGATTTAAGGCGCGCCGTGTCAGCATGTGTTCTGCTCCGTAGATTTCTGGTGTCTCAGAGAGCACTGCAGTACCTCCTTGAGCAACGAGTAGATCTACGGCATATCCGAGTGCGGGATTTGCACTGATCCCACTGAAACCGTCACTTCCACCACATTGCAATGCGAGATTGATGTGTTCAACCGATTGTTTTGTCCGTACAAATGTGTTTGCATGCGCAAGGATCGGTTGAAGTGCATGTAAACCCGCCTCAATAGTTGACGCAACACCACCTTCGTCTTGCACGGCCAAGTATGGCGGCAAGTTCATCGAGCCAAAGCGGGCACGATGGGCATTAAACAAGCTTTCAAATTGATTCGTTTCACAGCCGAGACCCACAAACAAATATCCGGCAACATTCGGATTGTGGGCGAATCCTGCTAACGTGCGTTGGAGCATGCCTAATTCTGGGCTGCCGTCACGTGTTGCACACCCATGTTTATGGGCAAGTGCAATAATGTCCGTTACGTTAGGGAAGTGCGGGAGTAATTCGGCTTTTGCACGGGCGACAATGCGTTTCAAGGTATGCGAAGAGCAGTTTACTGTACCTATCACAGCAACCGTATTGCGTGTACCTACACTCCCGTCTGCACGTTTATACCCCATAAATGAACGACGCTCTGAAGGAGGAACATAGGTAATTGGTTTGGTGTCAGATGCAACTGCATAATCCAGTTGCATGCTGCCCACACTCAAATTATGCGTGTGAATGTGGTCGCCTGGCTGAATGTCTTTTTGCGCAAAGCCGATAATTTGGCCGTATCGTCGGACAACTTCTCCCACACGAATATGACGTATGGCGACTTTGTGACCTGCGTTGATTGTTGATGTTGTTTTGATGACATGCGAACTCACCGTCAATGTGCGACCTGCACTCAACGGAATCAGTGCGATTACCAAATTATCATCAGGATGAAGATGAATAATTGCGGTTTCTTGGAATGAAATATGCATGTGGCATCCTTTCTATGATGTTCATACCACGATGTATGGTAAGAGTGAACTCAAGTGTTGTCGTATTTGTTCGTTCGTTGAATTGGGACTGATGACCACTGAACTTTGACTCGGATACACCTGTCCAGTATGACTGATAATGCACATTGACTTGAAAAGCTGGCCACGATGAGCAATTGTGGGTAAGGCATTTTCATCAACGATCAGCAGATCGCATTCGCCGAGGAGGGATTCAACCTCAATGATTGGTGTATCACTGAGTTCGCGCAGAATCTCCGTTATCGTTGAGTACAGGCTTTTTTCATGAGTGGCGTTAGCGACGCGTATTCGTGGTGCATCTGCACTGGGGAGTGTGATGGTAAACCGCGTTCCATGTGGTGGTATGTTGAAGTTCTCAATTTTGCCTTGGTGCTGCGTGATGATGGCATGCACAATTGCTAATCCAAGCCCCATGCCCTCGCCGGTGGTGCGAGTGGTGACAAATGGTTCAAAAATCGTTTTGCGGATGTGCGGTGCAATTCCTGGGCCAGTATCATCAATGTTGATGGTAACGTGGTGTGTATTTTTGTCCAATGAGATGGTGAGTTTATGCGTCGCATCATCTTGTTGCATGGCACGGATTGCGTTATCAATCAAATTAACAAATACTTGTTCGAGTTGTGATTCAATCCCGAGGACAAGGTAGTCATCAGGTTGTACATCAAATGCAATCGTAATATGTTGTAGCTGGTTATTTTGTATGTATGAGTCTAATATTCGCATAACACACTGATAAATGTTGATTATGCTCATTGGCAGTTGTTGTGGTTGAAGTAACGAGCGGAGTTGCTGGACAATCTTTCCGGCACGTTGTGATGTTTGTTCGATAACTGTGAAATCGTGTTGTGTTTGTGCGTCATGTTGATTGAGCAGTTGTAATTGAGCAATACCACGTATAACTGCAATCGGATTATTGAGTTCGTGAGCCACGCTCGCAATCATCTGACCTATTAATGCGAGTTTTTCACGTTGTTTGATGCGATTTTCGAGTTGTCGCATAGGTGTGATGTCTTTGATGACGAACAAGATTTCATCGTTGTTCATGGCATTTGTAGCAATGAGTGCCACAAATGATTGACCATCCCCGCGCAAGAGTTCCTGTTCAAAGCTATAGGTGTTGTTCTCCGAAATTGCGATATATTGTTTCTTCAAAGCATCATGATTTTCTGGAGCACAGAGTGCATCAAACGATTTGTTCGAAAGTTCATCCACACTGTAGTGAAGCGCAGCTAATGGTTGCGCATTGAGGATGCGCATGCACCATGTGTGTCGATTGACAAGCATGAGTACATCAGGAGAACTATTGATGATGAGCGCTAAATTTGCTCGAATCGTTTCTGCCTCTTGATACAGATTAATATAGCGATCAGCAGCATGTTGTAGCGACGTATGGAGTTTGGCATTCGTAACAGCTCTAGAAAGCTGATTACTTACAGCATTCAAAATTTGCAGATCACGGGGTGAAAAGTTTGCATGTGATTTGTATGGATGTGCAGCGAGAATTAACCCGATGATGCGTTCGTCGGCAGTCAACTTGCCACCGATGATATGACCTATATGAAGCATCATTTGATTCGTTAATGCACTATCAAGGGGTAAATTTGTTGGTATCACGTGTTTTTCGTTATCGGGAAGGAGCTGATCAAACGCGGACCAGAGCAAATACGGATTGCTCTTCGATACGTCTAGAATTGTATTTGGAACACGGCGATGTGCGGCAATATGCGGTTTACCATCGTCATCTATCAGAATGATGGCTGTCATACTGCCGAATTCTGCTTCGTCCAAAATGTCGAGTGCTCGTTGCAACAATTCATCCAAGTTGAGCGAGCTATTAACCACGCTCGTAATATGTTGGAACAGGTCTAGTTCGCGTTCACGGAGCTGGAATTCTTGTTCGATGGTGATGCGTTCCTGAATATCACGAAGCGTAATCATGTATTCAACTTGGTTGTCTTGTCGTAAGAGTTGTGCTTCGAGTTCAATAGGAATCGTCGTACTTCGCACTCGGTTCCGCACGGTCGTTTGATACAGCACCTTATCCACTATCAGTGTATGAAGTTGCATAGATTGCTCTGCCCACGTATGTGTGGGAGGGTTATCATTTTCTACGAGTACAGAAAACAAATTAATGGGTTGATCATCGTCAATACCAATCATACGTCTCGCAGCATGATTCATATGAGTAACCACAAATTGCGAGTCTGTGACAAGCAAGGCGAGACTCGTTTCGTTGAGCAAAAAACGGTAGCGTTGTTCTGAATCGTTTAATGCGGTGGTGAGTCGAATTCTTGTGTAATGGGATGAAATAAAATCGGCAAATTGTCTGGCGTAGACAAGATCACGATCAGTCAGAATTTCGCGGAATTGATGACAAATACCTATGACGCCAATGAGTCGTTTATTCTCAAATAAGGGTACACACGCCATAACATCATTTTGTGTTGATTTAGCGATGAATTGGAACATTTGCGATGATTCGGTTGACAGCGTAGTTGTGTAGTAATTCTTTTCGAAGAGTTGTCTGTGTTGTGCGTCAAGTGGAAACCGCCATTGTTCATCAGGAATAGTACTTCGCACTAATGTCAGCTCATCATCTAACACTAGGCTAAAATAGACGTATCGTGCATCAAAGATGGCCATACATGCGCGACACACCTCTGCATACAGGTGCTGTTCAGTTTGAATATTCACCAGTTGGTTAATTTGTTCGTTGAGACGTTCGAGTCGAACAATTTGGTTCGTGAGATAGGATTGAGCGTGGAATTGCGCTATGCTACCTTGTAAGTAATGAATTGAGGTGAGAATTTGATGAATCTCGTATTCATCAAAAAATGGTCCACCAATTAAGGCAAACCCTAGTTGTTTGCTATTACTTATCAGTGGGACTCCAATGAACTTGTACATGCCGGTGATAGAAAAGCGATGAAACAGGTCATCAAACTCACTGTGCGCCCCAGTTTTGGTGACTATTTCACGTAAATCATCGAACGTTTGAAACGTTGATGTTTTGTTGACGATATAACTAAGGACGTCAGAGTACGGCAGATCGATGAGTGCAAGTTGTTTACCAAATACCCATAATCCAGAGAATTCACGCGTCACCATCGGGTAGTGGGCGTGTATGTCAACTGGTGTTTGCAACAGAGAAATCATGATTCCAAGATTAATGGTTGAAAAGTGTTCCTGAAGTTGCGCAATCATCTTGCGTAGACCGGTATCTCCGACAATTTTGCCTAGGAATAGTTCAACGACACGATTGAATTCATCCTTCTTGTTTACATCTGTTACTTCGACGAGTACAAACAAATACAAATTAACGCGCTCAAAAAAACGAATCAGTACATGGCATTGTTTTGTGTGATTTCCGATTTGAATTGTAAGAATGTCACGAAAGGTCTGTTTATCCTGTTTCGTTTGTGCAAAAAGTGCGACAAGATTATGACTTGAAGAAGCAATGGTATGCGTGAAATGGTGGTTGCATATGTCGTGTTCGTTCAATTCAAAGAGTGACAGTGCTTGTTGTGTAGCATGAACAACAATGCCTTCGTGATTGATATAGAACGTTGGCCACGGCGGATTATAGCTGAGACGCTCGCTCATTTTGGTTGGTTGATATTGCGTCAGCATACGTAAATCTCGTTCTGTGATGAATCGTGTTTATAGCGCCATTTTATCATGCTTGACAACCTTTGCGTATCTTTATACAATCTAAGCACAAGTGAATAGCGCAACTCTTATCCAGAGAGGTGGAGGGACCGGCCCTACGAAACCTCGGCAACCAAGGTGTTATGCGTGCATTGCTACAACGACGTTAGCAGCCACAACACTTAAACGGTGCCAAATCCGGCAGTATATCTGGACGATGAGAGCGACGCGCGCGAGCTGCTCATGCACAGCAGTACGATGTACCCGCGATGTTGCTCTTGTAGACCAGACAAGAGTGATTTTTTTGTTAGGAGTACATTATTCATGACGAATGCTTCAGAGTTTAAGGGATTTGAAACCCTTTCGTTGCACGCTGGTCAGACGCCAGACCCCACCACTGGGTCACGGGCAGTGCCAATTTACCAGACCACTTCGTACCAATTCAAAGACACCGACCATGCGGCACGTTTGTTCGGCCTGCAGGAGTTCGGCAACATCTACACGCGCATCATGAATCCGACCACCGATGTCCTTGAGCAGCGCATCGCGGCCTTGGAGGGCGGTGTGGCGGCACTTGCGTTGGCATCGGGTCAAGCCGCCCAAACGCTTGGCGTACTTAACATCGCCAGCGCCGGTGACAACATCATTTCGTCGAGTGACTTGTATGGTGGTACGTACAATTTGTTCAAGCACACCTTGCCAAAAATGGGTATCACCACCAAGTTTGTTGATGCACGCGATCATGAAGGGTTCCGCAACGCCATTGATGATCGTACCAAGTTGGTCTATCTCGAGTTGGTAGGCAATCCACGACTTGACATTGTTGATCTTGAGACGATTGCCAAGATTGCCCATGAAAAGGGCGTGCCAGTGATGGTAGATGCGACCACTGCGACGCCATACTTGTGCCGACCCATTGAATGGGGTGCGGACATTGTGTTGCATTCGGTGACAAAGTATATAGGTGGCCACGGAACGTCAATTGGTGGCGTTTTGGTCGATAGTGGCAAGTTCAACTGGAATAGCCCGCGGTTCCCTGAAATGACCACTCCCGATGCGTCATATCATGGTTTGGTATATCACACGCTGGGTGCACCGGCCTATATTCTGAAGGCACGGGTGCAGGGCTTGCGTGATATTGGGGCCAGCATCAGTCCATTCAACTCATTTTTGATTTTGCAAGGTGTTGAGACACTCGGTTTGCGCATGGAACGCCACAGCAGTAATGCGCTTGCCGTTGCCAAGCACCTGCAGAAGCACAGTAAGGTGACGTGGGTGCGCTATCCAGGTTTGAGTGACCATTCGAGTTATCATCTGGCACAAAAGTACATGCCAAAGGGGCAGAGTGGCATACTCGGTTTCGGCGTGCAGGGTGGACGAGCCGCCGGCACAGCATTCATCAACAAGCTCAAGCTCTTTTCACATGTCGCAAACATTGGAGATGCGCGTAGTTTGGCCATTCACCCGGCATCGACAACACATAGCCAGTTGACCGCTGATGAGTTAACGTTGACCGGTGTCACCGAGGACTTCATTCGTCTGTCAATTGGTCTAGAGACCATCGATGACATTTTGGCAGACATTGATCAAGCGTTAGCGTCGTTGTAATCGTATTTAAGGCGAGTGGAGTCACTGTAATGGCACATACGACAACCGGTGTGGGAATAGTGAAAACGCACTATTTCGACTGTGCTGAGGACTTGAGACTTTCGTCTGGTTTTGTACTGCCTGGCTTTCGCTTGGCATATGAAACATACGGCGTCTTGAGCCCACAGCGAGATAATGCAATCTTGTTGTTACATGCGTTGTCAGGTGATGCACATGCGGCAGGCTACCACTCGCCATCTGATCGAAAACCTGGTTGGTGGGATGACATGATTGGCCCAGGACGTGCGTTTGATACGAATAAATACTTCTTTATTTGTAGTAACGTACTCGGTGGCTGTAAAGGGAGTACCGGTCCACTCAGTCTTCATCCAACGACTGGCAGACGTTGGGCAAGTGATTTTCCTGTAGTCACGATTGCGGACATGGTTGCAGCCCAAGTTCGGTTGATTACCCACCTCGGTATACAGCGTCTCTATGCCGTGGCTGGTGGTTCAATGGGGGGATTTCAGGCTATTGAGTGGATGATTACACACCCTGAACGCGTATTGAGCGCTATTTTGTTAGCAACATCAGCCATATCATCACCACAGGCAGTTGCATGGAACGCGATAGGTCGACAGGCGATCCTCCGCGACCCAAAATGGATGAATGGGTACTATGCACCCGATGATGCTCCTGTAGATGGGTTGAGTGTGGCACGCATGATTGGTCATATCACGTATGTGAGTGATGCATCATTAAAACAAAAGTTCCCACAACGTTTTGCTTCTGCTACGACTCCAGCGTATACACTCGCTGATGAATTTACTGTTGAATCGTATTTAAACTATCAGGCACAACGCTTTATTGAGCGATTTGATGCAAACAGTTATCTTTATATCACGAAAGCCATGGATTATTGGGATGTAACACGCGAGTATGGTGCGTTAGATGCTGCTTTTCAAAAGTGGCGCAAACCAACCTTACTTGTTTCGTTTGATTCTGACTGGCTCTATCCAACAACTGATGCCCTACAAATCGTACATGCAATTGGTGATACTGCAACACATGTGGAATTGCATTCCACAGCAGGACATGATGCGTTTTTGATCGAATCTGGCATGCAAACGCCACTTATTCAACAGTTTTTGGCGCAGGTTGAATCGGTTATTGTGTAACCATCGCTGCTGATTGTTCAAAGAATACCATAAAATATGACAATACTATATATTTTGTAGAAGTATTGTACATAATACATACATCTAGAACTGTTCTCGGTGCGTACTCAAACATAGCAATACTGAATATCTGGTCTCGTCCTAGCTCCATTTATTGACCACTTTGTGGCAGACCGTCGCATATGCGTCTAGATATTTGTGGTTGTAACAATGAATAATCAACATCCCGTTGATCTATTACCAGGATTTGCGTTATCGGTTCTCGATGACGAACAAGCACGTGTGGTAGATGCGCATGTGCAAGAGTGTGATGATTGTCAGCGTGAGTTGCAGCAAATTGTGCTTGAACTGAATGATCAGTCATCCGTTGGTCCTCGTGCGCGTGTAAGACGGCAGTTTTTTGCACATATAAATTTTGATATGGACATGCGTGAGGCACTGCGAGAAGGTGCAAGACGCACCTCATTGCGATGGATTTGGGGTGCATTTTTGCTGATTTCAGGTTCAATAGTTGCGTCTTTGTTAATGTGGAGCGGCATGCAGCAACGAGAGATGCTTGCAAACGAGCGAGTACCAACGGTTGTTGTGACCACTGATTCTGCGTTGGTGCGATTCCTCGCGCAATCTGATGTTGAAAGTTTTCAGCTTGATGCCAAACATGCTGGAAGTGCGGCGCGGATGCATTTGTACTATCACGCTCCATCGAAACAAGCTTTATTTGCAGCCAATGGATTGAGGGCATCACAAACGCATATTGTATGGTTGATCGATGATGTAAGCGCTATTCGTTTAGGCGAACTCATCTTAGACGATGAGGGAGTGGCATGGTTGCAAACGACGATCGATGCACGCTGTGTTCGTTGTAATATTGTTGTTTCGATTGAGGCTACACCCGATGTTATCGAGCCCAGTAATGACTGGCAGTTTGAACTCATATTCACGCGTTCATAATGTGGATGTGGCAATTTTGCTAAAATGAGCACTATACGCTACTATGGAAGGTGAGCATATGCGAACGTTTGTCAATCTGTTAAGTTTTGTTGCTGGGTTGTTTGTCGGTGTGCTCGCAGGTGCCGCCTTACTTGCATACTCATATCAAGAGGCTGGTCTGTACCCACCTGATGATGCAACCATCAAGTTCCTTGCACGAGAACGCGGATGGTTACGTGACGATGTTCAATAGTTGAGCCTTTGACAATCATCATAGCCAATGGAGGTACTCAATGGATAAACCGTGGTTGAAATCGTATGAACCCGTTGTTCCCCCTACGCTCACGTTCCCCGAGACCAATCTGTATAATTTGCTCGCAGACACCGCCCGCCAGTTCCCCAATAATCCAGCAGCTTCATTGATCCTCAGCTACTTGTTGAACGGCAAAGTCACCATTGGTGGCAAATTGACGTACAAGCAATTGATTGATCAGGTTGAGCGATTTGCCAATGCCTTGTACCAACTTGGTGTGCGCAAAGGCGATCGTGTGGCGTTAATGTTGCCGAATTCATTGCACTATGTCATCGCATTTCATGCGGCGATGCGGATCGGTGCAATTATTGTCAACAACAATCCGACATACACTGCGCGTGAACTCAAACATCAGTTAGTCGATTCAGGCGCTGAGACAATTATCATTTTGAATTTGTTCTATCCACGACTACGTGAAATTCAAGGTGATACCAGTGTGAAGCGTGTAATTGTGGCGCACATGTTTGATATGCTGGGATTCCCCTCGAAGCAATTGGTTCGTGCAAAACAGAAGCGCGATGCTGCGTGGGTTGATGTACATCCAGAACATGACATTTTCTTCTTTGAGCGTTTGGTGCAAAAGTACCCTCCAATGGCACCAAATGTAGATGTACATCCGGATGATGTAGCGGTATTGCAGTACACCGGTGGTACAACGGGTTTACCCAAAGCTGCTATGTTGACGCATCGTAATTTGGTCGTCAATGCGACACAAATTAACTCGTGGTTTACTAGTGCAGAGCGTGGTGTCGAGAAGTTCATGTGCGCCATTCCATTTTTCCATGTCTATGGATTGGTTGTGGCCATGGTCTACGGCGTGAGCATCGGTGCAGAATTGCAAATTGTGCCAAATCCACGACCAATCGAAAACGTGATGAAAATCATGCAGAAAGAACGATCCACGGTGTATCCTGGCGTACCAGCGATGTACATCGGCATCGTGAATCATCCAAACGTGGCGGAGTATGATCTTCGCTCAATCAAAGCATGTTTGAGTGGCTCTGCACCGTTACCGGTTGAAGTTCAAATACGCTTCAACGAATTGACGGGTGGGCGTTTGATTGAGGGCTTTGGAATGACGGAACTCTCGCCCGTGTCACACGCTAACCCACTGCACGGTGTCTCGAAGAATGGCTCGGTAGGTATTCCGCTGCCAAACACAGAGGCCAAAATTGTTGATTTGGAGTCAGGCCAAGATATCCCAATCGGCAGTGAAGCCAGCGGAGAACTTTGGGTACGCGGTCCTCAGGTCATGAAGGGGTACTGGGAGCGTGCCGATGAGACAGCCAAGACGGTAACGGCTGATGGGTGGTTGCGCACCGGTGATGTGGCTCGCACTGATGCAGATGGTTATTTTTACATCGTTGATCGCTTGAAGGATATGATTATCGTCAGCGGCCTTAAGGTGTTGCCTCGTGATGTAGAGGAAGTGCTGTATATGCATCCGCAAATTCGCGAAGCAGCAGTAGTTGGAATTCCCAATAAGGCGCGTGGTGATGATACGGTCACGGCCTTCATTGTCAGCAAAGATGGTGAGACCGTTGATGTTGAACAACTGAAGACGTTTTGTAAACAATACCTCGCGGAATTTAAAGTACCACGACAATTCGAGTTCCGCACTGAATTGCCAAAGACAACGGTTGGCAAGGTCTTGCGTCGTGCCTTGGTTGAGGAAATGTCCAAGTAACACATTGTGAACGGGTACCTGCAAAGGGAATTCCTTTGCAGGTACCTTTTTTGTGGACATAATGAGTTTCTATTGTGATTCACAGCACGATATCATTACGCATAGTGGTATACTATCGATTAATCGAGTATATAAATTGTGCGGGGAGAGATGGGTGTCGACCTCAAGAACATCACAACTTAAATTGCGCCGTAGCCAAACGGTTGTGGTCCCACATCCACTACAAGGCGCATTTGATACACGATTTTGGATTCTTATTGCATTTGCAATAATCGCCACTATTTTGGCATTTCAATCGCCACCCGCGGTCAATGTTGCTGTAGGGTCAATTGGCGATCGTTTGTTCTTGCAAAGTGGTCTGGGTATGCGTGCCGATGATGAATCACGATGGCATGCAGATGAACTCAATCCCGATGCCCAGAGTGGCCGCAGCCGATGGACGCGACAGGTCGCAAGCCTTCATTTCCCGGCATTTACTACGAGCTCTGATATCTCGGTGATGATTCGAATGGCGGGTTGGCCAAACGACGTGGTCAACCAATCACTTGATCAACCACAAGTTTCTGTGTACATCAATGGGCAATTTAGTGATGTCTTTACACCTACCACAGTGTTTGATGATTACTATGTGGTATATCCTGCACAATCAGCTATCTCAGATTTGACAATTGAATTGCGTTCGTCGAATGTGTTTACTTCAACAGCGGTATACACCGATGTGCGACCAAAGGGAGTACGCGTTGAGCGAGTTGCATTAGCAACGCCGAGCGACTGGATTGGGTGGAATACGCCACCGATTACGGTTGTCCTGTGGGTCACTCTTTTCACATCATTGCTGTACATGGCAGTACAAATGCTCTGCAAACGCATCCCACTTGCGTTATTACTTACGTTGACGATGGTAGTAATTGGCGTGCTTTTACTCGCGTTCACACGTATTTATACGGTTTTGTTGTTGCCAATGATGAGCATTGGCGTGGGAGGAGTGTTATGTTGGCTATTGCGTGCTGACATTACGTCTTTCATCACTCGACTGATTCGACGATTCTCTTTAGGGGCATCGCTGGGATATGGCTTGTGGCTGATGAGTGTGCTTATAATCAGTGCACTCTTAACACGCATTGATATACCAGTATTACAGGATCTTCCTGCGTTACAGTTTGTGGCGTGGTTCGTTATCGTGCTGGTTGTTACCGCGCTAGGGTTATTTCGCCCACTCGCACCACTGGTTGAGTGGGTGTATACCCGCTGGAATACGCACACTCGGTGGTGGTTTGGGATATCGTTGCTTGGGATTATCACTGTTGCGACTGGAGTCATTCTCACTGCACCGTTTATTGGGCATGCTGATTACGCAGATAATGCAGTCGTTGCACGGAATCTTTTGTATGGGCGTGGTTGGGTCGTAGATTATGTGACTCAGTTTTATGAAATTTATGATCAAGTAACACGACCTCAGGAGACATGGCCACTTTTGCAGCCGGTGTGGATTGCTATTGCATTCGTCGTTGCCGGAGTGTCAGATGTCAGCGCGCGTATCCCGAACATCGTATTTCTCTGCATGTTAGTAGTATTAACGTATCGCATCGGATGTAGCATCTGGGACAGTAGAGTTGCTGTATTCGCGTCTCTGGTTGTCGCGTGCAACGTGTTTATCTACAGACAATTGATCTTTGCTACAACCGATTTAGCGTTTATGGTATTTCATCTAGGTTCGATATACGCCGTGTGGCGCATGCGTGCGCCTGTTCATACTGCACAAGTATCTCGATGGAATAGCGAATTTGCACGTGCAGCTATTGCAGGTCTCTGGACAGGTTTGATGCTTCTCCAAAAACCTGGAAGTGGTGGAATCACCGCAATTGGTCTCGGATTGTGGTTATTGTATGAACACCGAACATCAATTCAAGCAGGATTATCAACACCGTGGCAACGTATACGAAGTGCACTAGGTACGCTCGTTACGCGCGTCTGGCCGATTGGAATTTGGGCGGTGATTGCGCTTCTCATTGTCTCACCGTACGTAGAGCGCAATATGCGCATGTTTGGATCGCCGGCATATACCACAGAACAGTACGATGCGTGGATCCTCGAATATACTGAGTGGGATGCCATCTACCGCGTCTATGCGGGAGATGGTGGCATTGGAAGCGGTGATGTACCAGATCGCAGTTGGCTGTTACGGTGGGGCTTTGATGGCGTATTAGCCAAAGTCGAACGTCAGTTTGTGGCCGTCCGTGATTACATGGTGCCACCACTGACGCATTTTCCGGTTGAGATAGCTGAATTTGGTACACCAGATTCAGCTCTTGGCATGGTTCCTTCGATAGTGATGTGGTTTGCTGTAATTGGTGTACTGGCGTGGCGAAGTCAGCATCATCGTTTGCTCCGCAGATTGCTTGTGGCTGCCTTTGTCCCATACTTGATATTCATGGTCTTTTATTGGCATGCAAATGAACCACGCTATTGGGTGGCTTGGATACCATGGTTCGCGTTATTTGCAGGTGCGGGTCTCTTTGCACTCTTTGAGACCATGCGTCGTTGGTATCAACAACGGAATGCGGTGATAGCGCTGATGATGGTTTTGGTTGTTACCGGATTGTCACTCTATCCCGCGGTTGAGTATGCACAACAGCGACGTGTTGTTGATACGCAACTAGTGGCCGCTGATCTAGACATGTACCGATTTTTGCGTGCCAACACGCCATTGAGCGCGGTGATGATGACTCGGGTGCCTTGGCAATTGAATTGGTATGCCGAACGGCCGGCAGTGATGATTCCTGCGAGTACTGATGCTGAGACATTCTTGCGTTTGGCGAAGCACTATCGTGTCCAGTACTTGGTGCTTGATTCTTTGCAACGGCCAAATGCTACTACCCGAGCGATGCTAGCCGAGTTAATCGAAGATCCCCAAAACGGCTTTGTTGAAGTGTATCGAACTCCTGAGTACACTGTGACAGATGATGGACGCACGTTTACCATGCAAAGTGTGGTGTACGAGTTCAATCCTGATGCTTTCGGTGTGGCAGCCATTCGTTGAGGTGAATTGTGCGTGTTTTGATGGTTGCTACGTCCTATCCGAAGTTTCCTGGCGATACTACTGCGCCATTTATCCAGGAAATTGCAGCTGGAGTGGTGGCACATGGGCACGACGTTCGCATCGTATTGCCAAACCATCGTGCATTGCAGCTTCAGCCTAAAGAACGTGGCGTAGAGCTTGTGACATTTAGGTATGCACCACACCCGTCGTTAGAGGTATGGGGGTATGCGGAGTCACTCCAAGCAGACGTGGGTCTCAAACAATCAGCATTATTGGCGGCAGTGTTTGCATTGCCTGCTACTTTTTTTGCGTTGCGTAATCAGATACGTGCGTTTCAACCAGACATTATCCATGCACATTGGCTCTTACCAAATGGGTGGCCGGCGATGATTGCTGCGCAACTGTACGGAATTCCACTCGTCATAAGTATGCATGGCTCTGATGTGGCCATGGCAGAACGAAACGTTGTGTTTCGCACCATGGCACGACGTATTTTTTTGCAGAGTAGGATGAATACTGCCTGTAGCGGTGATTTGCAACGGCGTGCACTCACGTTGGGCGCGAATCCGGCTCAGACAAAAGTGTTGCCGTATGGAGTGGCCGTAGATGAGTTTGATCCGCAAGCACGGAATCGCGCATGGATCCAACAACAGTTTGGCATTGAAGCATCTGCGCCACTCATCGTTGCTGTGGGACGATTTGTGTACAAAAAAGGCTTTCACACGCTTATTCATGCGGTGAGCCTTGTGCGCACCTTGGTGCCAAATGTGCGATTATTGTTAGTAGGATATGGTGATTTACAACATGAATACGAGCGTCAAATATCTGATCTTGGTGTACAAGATGTAGTCGTCATGCCTGGTCAGCTCTTCCGCGATGATGTTGCGCGTGCCATTGCAAGTGCTGACATCTATTGCGTACCTTCAGTGCATGACGAATCTGGGAATGTTGACGGTTTGCCTAATTCGTTATTAGAGGGAATGGCCGCTGGGCGTGCAGTTGTGGCATCCGCAATTGCAGGTATACCTGACGTGATTACGCATGGAGTTCATGGATTGCTCGTTCCTGAAGGTGATGCTGATGCACTTGCTACCGCAATCCGACAACTCATTGAGGTCCCGGCATTTGCCCAAGAACTAGGACGCCAGGCCCGTCAGCGTATTGTGGATGAACTGACCTGGGAATCTTCAACGGCAACGCTCGTTTCCTACTATCAAGAGGTTGTACAACAATGAACGATACCGACATCGTGTTGAAGCTTGAACAGTTGTATCGAACGTTCATGCTTCTCCTCAAAAATAGATTGGTACCACTTTTACGCCGACTTCTTGGTCGCTGGTATTCGACGGTTGCTGATTGGTGGGTAGGATCTGGGGAGCAATGGCGCTGGTTCGTTTTTGCATTTATGCTGGCCATGCTCACTCATATATGGCATCTTGACACGCAAAGTCTCTGGTTGGATGAAGGTGCAACGTGGGCTGAAGTTACCGATAAATCGTTTGTGCAATTATCTGCTGAATTGCTTAGTCCGAATGCGGCGTACCCACTTTATCATCTCATGTTGAAGGGCTGGATAGCTCTATTCGGTGATAGTGAGGCGATGCTACGACTTCCATCAGTACTTTTCAGTGCTGCGGCTGTCGCATTTTTGACGCTCGCATTCCCGCGTCAACCACAGCGTGGCTTTCTCCTTATACTCATGTCAACGGCACCAGCTGTTCTATGGTATGCCCACGACGCAAAAGTATACTCCATGCTTCTCTTTTGGGCGTGTGCACTCACCGTTGGCAAGCCAACCAAACGTTGGTGGTGGGTTATGCTTTTGACGCTCCCGTTTGTGCATCGATTAGGATTATTGATGATAGCTATGCTCTTAATCGTGCCTGCGATGCAGAATCGTGGACGGAAACGTCAGGTGTATGCCGGTATATCAATTGTATCTGGTGTCATCGCATTATTTGGCATTGGTATGTCAATACGTGCCAAAACCATCCTTTCAATCCCATGGCAATCACCGATACCCTCAATTGTTGATTTGGTTTCACGATTTTTGTTTGACCGTCGTTGGAGTGAGTACGTATTTGGGTTACCGGTTTGGCTATGGATAGTACCTGCATTGCTACTGCTGATCACTGGCGGTATGTCCGTCTATCAACAGGCAAAGAACGGACATGCATCATCGTTTCAACTGTTGATATTGGCAATATTGCCAGTACTGGTAATTGTTGCAAGTTATGGTGCTACGCCGTTTTTTGATGCGCGCTATGCGCTTATGTCGTTACCTGCATGGATGATTCTGATTACGCATGGTTGCATGCGATCATTGCAAAATATAGTGGTTTGGCGTTGGAAATTTCGCATGATTCGCATCGGACGATTTGGTATTGTGCTTGTGCTCGCGATGAATCTGATATCACTGTTAGAACCGGTTCGAGGATTGTATTCAGGAGCTCCTGTCAAAGAAGAGTGGCGCACGGTGATGACGGAGTTTGCGTCGCGTGTGACCAAGAACGATGTAGTTGTGGTGCATCCGGCATATGCGATGCCCATGTACCGGTACTATCGACGAGTAACCCCTGATCCGTTGCCACGACCGATTACATTCCCACATTTTAGTGACGGATTTCGTGGTACATCAAGTGATTCGACGGCACAGCGTGAATATCAGCGTAGACTCTTTGAAGCTGAGTTTAATCAAGCGACGATGGGTAAGCAACGTGCATTTTTGATTCTTGCACCAGACCATGCTGCAACGATCGACCCAGCGTTGGATCCGGGTACTCCGTATGGACGCGTTGGAACATTTTTTGCTTTTCCACAACGTAGTTGGCCGTGTGGTGGGGTGAACCAATTCGGCGTTGCGCTGATGTGTCAAAGTTTTCCGACCAAATATGCAACAAGTGATATCCCACAACCTGAGAAACCTCTTGAAGCGGTGTTCGGTGAGCAAATAAAGTTGCGTGGAATTACGATTAAACCACTTGGCGTTTTCTACACGCCAGGCGGTAGTGTGCCGATAGAGCTCTATTTACAGGCGATTGCTGATCCGAAGCGTGATTATCGCATTTTTGTGCATCTCTGTCAGTTGTGCAATGAACCGCCGTTGGCAGTTAACGATGGGCCACCGTTTGAAGGGCACGGAGATGCTGGACGTACGACGACATGGAAGATTGATGACCCATTACATGTCGAGTATTCGCTCGTGCTGCCGAACGATATTGAAGCAGGGAATTATGCCATTATTGTGGGTATTTATGATAATGATGGTCAACGTTTACCGGTTGTCTCGACACAAGGGGGCGTCCTTGGTGGTGATCGATTAATTGTTGCGACCATACGAGTCACACGAACTGACGAGTAGTACTTATATCAGGATAGCGTGCTATAATCGCCTGTATACTCTTTCTGCGGAAGTACCTATGCAACTACTAAATCAAGTGCCAAATCTACTCGGACTTATTCGTATTTTGCTCACACCTTTAATGGCGTACTGGATTTTGCAAACGGACGCATGGTCACTGATTTGGGCGGCAATTCTGCTGTTTTTGATGGCGATGAGTGATATTGTTGATGGAAGAATGGCACGAGCCCTTAAAGTAGTATCACCGTTGGGTATCTATTTGGACACGATTTCAGACAAAATATTCATCGCTGGTGCCTTATTACCGCTTGTTGAAATCGGATTGTTGCCAAGTTGGTTTGCGTTGACCATCATTGTGCGTGAATTTGCGGTTTCTGGATTGCGTTCGTATGCTGCTGCCCAAGGTGAAATCATTCCGGCACGCGCGTGGGGCAAGCAAAAGTTGACCTTTACCGTCATGGCTTTGATTTGGTTGATGGTCTATTATGCATTGCCAAGTATCCCTGAAACTCCGTTCTGGTTCGTGTGGTTGTCACAGTGGTGGCAGATTCCTGCCGGGTTTGCATTAATCTGGACAATTGCATCTGGTGCTGAGTATTTTTGGAATGCACGTGAATTGCTTGCCAAGGCAGTATTTAATAGTAATATCCCCGAATAGTAATCGACAGAGGTGACTTGTGAGTATGATTGCCGAGACATTTGCGCGTCTCAAATCTCAAGGACGTGGCGCGTTGATGCCATATTTGATGGTTGGATATCCTGAAAAGGATTCTCTTGAGACGCTTGCTCCTGCCCTCGAAGCAGCGGGTGCTGATTTATTCGAAATTGGTGTACCGTTTTCTGACCCACTCGCAGATGGGGCAACGATTCAGCGCGCGTCAGAACAGGCGTTGAAGAATGGAGTGAACGTTGCATTTGCGATCGCATCAGTTGCGAAACTTCGTGCGATAGGAGTACGCGTTCCATTAGTTATGATGGGATATTACAACCCCTTCTTGCAATATGGGCTTGAGGCGTTTGCTCGAGATGCAGCGGCTGCAGGGGCTAACGGTGTGATTGTGCCAGATTTACCGCCTGAAGAGGCGAGTGAGTTTCAGCACATTTTAAAGTCCCATAAACTTGATTTCATCATGTTTGTTGCGCCTACCACGCCCGATGAGCGTATTCGACAAATTGTATCGGTTGCAAGCGGATTCATCTATTGTGTCTCATTGACCGGTGTTACCGGTGCCCGTTCATCACTATGGGATGGCCTACCTGCCTTCCTCAAACGCGTGCGGTCACATACAGCATTACCACTGGTAGTGGGATTCGGCATTAGTACTCCTGAACATGTTCGAACCGTGTCAGAGGTTGCTGATGGGGCGATCGTTGCAAGTGCGTTAATCAATTTGATGGACAAAGCTGATCCAGCCGAACGAGTTCAGCGGATCGTTGAATATCTCAATACTCTGAGGCCAAATATTTGACGTCTTACGAATAGTAATCGTCGTGTGATTCGGTGACATCGTATACATCGTGTATAATGGCGAGCGAATAATTATCATTCTCGGCAGGGACGGGTGCGCGTCGAGGTGGTCCCACACGCTGCGTCCTATTACATGCGTCAATGGCCAGATGATGTATCTGCTCAACCAAGTTGTGAGCCCGAGTTGGAATGATGAACAAAGGAGTTTTTTCAGATGAATAAAGGGCTAGAAGGGGTCATTGCGGCCTCAACGGCGATTAGCCGGATCGACGGCATCAATGGTCGGCTTTTTTACCGTGGTATTGATATTGATGATTTAGCACTTAGCTCGACGTTTGAAGAAACCACAGCATTGCTGTGGTACGGTCGCTTACCAACGCAAGTGCAGCTTGATAGTTTTACACAGAAGTTCATTGATAACCGTCAAATTCCGTATGAAATACTGTCGATGATGATGGCCATGCCCAAAAAAACTCCGACGATGGAGGTTTTGCGGACTGCCACATCTGCGTTGTCGACGTATGATCCCGAGGATCTTGATAACTCACTTGAGGCCAACGTGCACAAGTCGGTGCGTTTGACTGCGTCGATGCCGACGGTGATTGCCGCGTGGGAGCGCATTCGTAATAATCAGTGGCCAATTTTGCCACGGACTGATTTGAGCCATGCCGCTAACTTCTTGTATATGATGTCAGGCAAAGATCCTGATCCTGTGGCCGCCAAAGTACTCGATACCTGCTTGATTTTGCATGCCGACCATGGTCTCAATGCCTCAACCTTTGCAGCACGTGTGACGGCCTCAACGATGTCGGACTTGCACTCCGCAATTACTTCGGCGATTGCGACGCTCAAAGGCCCGCTCCATGGTGGTGCGAATGAGCAAGTGATGCGCATGTTGCTCGAAATCGGCACGCCGGATCGTGCTGAGCAGTATGTCAAGGGTATGATTAACGCCAAGAAGAAGGTCATGGGCTTTGGTCACCGTGTGTATAAGGCCGATGATCCGCGTGCTGCCTGGTTGCAACGCTTATCACGCGAACAGGCCGAGACGATTGGACCGAAACGTTGGTACGAAATCTCGGAAATTGTGCGCAAGACGGTTCAAGATTCTAAGCCGTTGCCTGTGAATGTCGACTTCTACTCCGCATCCGTGTATTATGCACTTGGCATTCCAATTGACATGTTTACACCAATCTTTGCCATTAGTCGCGTCTCAGGGTGGGCGGCACATGTCTATGAGCAGTACAGTGATAATCGCATCTATCGGCCAGAGTCTGAGTACATTGGCCCAGAGGATGTCAAGTACGTGCCAATTGCTCAGCGAGGGTAATAAAGGGGATATATGCGCGGCAGAATTGCTCGAGTAACCCAGGTTATTTTGACGCGGTTATATGCCGTTTATCCATATACCGAAGAGGTGCAGCGTGCCGCCCAACTGGGCGGCACGTTTATTGGTGTAATTCTCCTTGGAACGATATTGTTTTGGTTACCTACAGGAATGACCGTTCGGTCATTAAGTTTTTTAGACGCATGGATGTTGAGTGTGTCGGCAATTACTGGGAGTGGGGCCATCCCCTTTAGTATGATTGGTACATTTACGCCATCAGGGCTTTTTTTGCTGACGTTGTTGATTCATGTAGGTGGTATAGGCGTAATGGCGTTCGTCATCTGGGCGTTGCAACTTCTGGGTGTACCACTATTTGCCGGTGTGATGTTACAGTTACGCCAAATCCTAGTTATTGCGATTGTCGTCGAAGTGTTGATTTCTGTCGTGCTTGCGCTTTTTTGGCAAGATGTGGCAGCCTCATTTGGTGATGCGCTATTTGTTGCGTTTTTTCATGTGAGTAGTGCATTCGCAAACAGTGGGTTTGATTTGGCGGGGAGTGGTGGTGCATTTGATCGTGTTGCAGTTTCTACTCCATCATTGTTGCTGATCGGGTTAACTGTCAGTATGGGGGCGCTGGGTATACCACTGTTATTTGATGTGAGTATGCAGCACTCGCAGTTCATTCAAACGCGTATAAATCTCATTACAATGGCGGCAGTAATTGTCATGAGTGCATACAGTATTTTTAGTGCACCAAACTGGCAATTTGCCAATGCGGATAGCAGTGTTGGCGAGCGCATCATACGTGCATTGTTCGAGGCTGTTTCTGCACGCACTGCGGGGATATTCGTAGAAACTGATGTCACTATGCTTCCACAATTACATCGAATTTGGTTGTTGATTTCGATGTTCATTGGGAGTGCTCCAGGTGCGATGGGTGGTGGTGTAACGCCAATCGCGTTGTTGGTCGTTCTCCGTGCTTGGATGGCCTATAGTCAGCGAAATCGCGTGGTTACATTTTTAGGAGAGACACTGCCACCGTATGTGATTCGTCGAGCCATGCAAATTGTCGCAGTTGGCACTGCGGTGGTCTTCGTGGGGAGTTTGTGGGTGCATCTTGTCGATGGCATGACTCTGTCTGATGCCGTGTTATTAGTAACAAGTTCATTTGCCACATCAAGCATTGCCGAATCGCTGCTGGGAACTGTCTCGCCGTTGAGTCAATTTCTCTTGAGTTTAGTGATGATCTGGGGTCGAATGGGAATCTTTGTGCTTGTACTATCGTTTTATCGTCATGTCACTCCCAAACAAGCACGTCAATCCCCTGTCTGGTTTGCGTAGCGGAAAGAGGTTCTCATGAAAGTCTTGATTCCTGATACGATTGCCCTTGACCTTAAATCCAACACCACCGAAACATTTGTTCAGTACCATGTCGATGCACCGATCCCATCTGCACACGCCGATGCTGAGGTGTTGGTGGTGTGGGCTAATCCAGCGACAAATTTACAATCAGCAGTGCACACATTGCCGAATCTCAAGTTCATTCAGACGCTGGCAGCCGGCCCAGATGCCGTCGTCCAAGCGGGCTTTGCACCGCACATCCAGATTTGCTCGGGGCGTTCGTTGCACGACGGCCCCGTCGCCGAACACACCTTGGCCATGATGCTGTATGTGGCGCGCGATATGCAGCGTGTTGCAGCTGCACAGACTGCGCACGTGTGGCGCGGTCAAATGGTGGCCGACCAAGCGCACCCGGCCACCCGTCAGCTGTATACCCTGGCTGGCGCTCGAGTGGTAATTGTTGGCTTTGGCTCGATTGCCGCCCGATTAGCCCCGATGTTGACTGCGCTCGGTGCTGAGGTGACCGGTGTGGCCAACAGTGCCGGCGTTCGACACGGCTACCAGGTGGTAGCCATGCACGAGGTGTCGACAGTGTTGCCGACGGCTGATTGGGTGGTATCGATTTTGCCGCATACTCCGGCCACCGAAAAGATTGTCGATGCGGCGTTTTTGGCGCAGATGCAACAATCGGCCGTGTTTGTTAATGTGGGGCGCGGCAAAACGGTCGATGAGGCCGCACTTGTGGACGCGTTGCAATCAGGAGCAATCCGGGCGGCGGCGATTGATGTGACATATGTCGAGCCGAACCCGGCTGATTCTCCGTTGTGGGATTGCCCGAATCTGCT
>CAYZZI010000035.1:0-1262 GCA_964482795.1 uncultured Klebsiella sp. | reverse complement strand
TCCCTAATCCAACGGAGCCAACCATGATGACTGTTTGGGGAACAGCACATGCAACAGCGGTTCAGCCTCGAGACTCGACCAAATATCTGGGTAGCTCTCTTTGAGCTCATAAATCGAACGCATGCCGAAGATTTGCTGGAGCATCACGAGTGGCGGATAACCTGCATCGGCTTTTTTGTCGTCTGCCCCTTTGCGCCAATCAGTGAAGCGCAACTTGCCATTGCTGGCGATGATTTTAAGACCTCCACGATAAAAGTCGATGTTCAACTCACCGGTATACCCGGCGTAGGCGCTCTGAGCCAAACGGCGCTCAAGTGCCGGCGCAATCTGACCTAGTAACTTGGGCAAGTCGGGCACACGGATATACCACCCATACGGCCGATGCCAGCGATGAAGGCGTTGAGTGATGAGTGGATAGATTGGGTGGTCGACGCCGAGTCCGAAGTAGAGCGTGTCTGCCGGTTTGGTGCGACTATCCCATACTGGCATGTGCGTTGAAATATCGCGTAGGGCGCGCGTCAAACTCGGGAATACATCGCTCATGCGCACATGCGGCTCGGTGCTGAGTGACCAACAGCCGAGCACATTCGATGGCCGAATACGGCTCAGCCAAAACGACCCGACCACATCTCCGCTGTTTGGGTGTGTGATCACGTACGGTACCCATGGCTCGTGAGCATCGGTATCAGCGATGGCATATCTGAAGTACGCTGCGTCGATTTTGGAGCTGACCAGCATCGGCAGGTTGTTGTGCATCCGCGTACGCTCCCGCTCGTACAACATTAACATGGTCATGATGTCGTCGTTGGTAGCTTTGCGTACGGTGAAAGGCTCTGTTTGCCCTTCATCAAGTGACGGGATAGATTGAAATGATAGCGCATGCCCGCCACCCAACGTCAACGCATATTCGTAGCCGAATTGTCGGTAGTAATACGGAATGCCTGTGATGCCTAGAACAAGGTCGCCACGTTGCTCGCTTCGTGCGTGAATCATGGCGAATATTTTGCGCACAAATCCACGATTACGCACCCGCTCATCTGAGGCCACAATCTCGGGGCGCCCACCTTGCACCGCAATGCCGGCATACTCGATTGGCATGCGCATCAACAGTGTCGCAGCAACTACTGTGTTGGTGCTATCGGTAACTACTGCGATATCGCCGGGAATACCAAGCGGATGTGTGCCACTGACCACTCGGCGCGCGAAATTGGCCACCTTCTCATTACGACCACTCTCGTGCTCATCGCCAAAGACGCGGGCGT
>CAYZZI010000034.1:11077-35685 GCA_964482795.1 uncultured Klebsiella sp. | reverse complement strand
GTGGCCAACGACACCATTCCCTACGAGCCAATGTCCCCGAGTGTCGAAAGCACCGCCGCACGACTCCGCGCCCTTCACGCCATGACTGCACGTGAGCGCTGTATCGTTGTGGCGCCAATTCGGGCGGTGCTCCAACCAACAATCGCACTCGACGACATGCGTCAAGCGAGCGTACAGATTGCACTGGGGCAACGCCATGACCCCATGCAGCTCATGCATCACTGGATCAATCTCGGCTACCGTGCTACAACTTCGGTCAACGAACCCGGCGAAATCAATCGACGTGGTGGCATCCTTGATATCTTTCCACTTGGCACCACGCATCCCTTACGCATCGAGTTTTTTGGCAACGAAATTGACAGCATGCGTTGGTTCGAGCCGCTCACACAACGCAGTATCGAATCAATCACCACAATCACCATCGGACCCGCCAACGAGTATCGGCATCAACAAACCGATGCAGTCGTTACTTGGCTCAAACAACAAGACTACTCCATGCTACGGAGCGAGGCACAACACGAATGGCAACAGTTTATTGACCGATTGTCCAACGACGAACGCTTCGATGGTCGTGAGTTTTTGATGCCGTTCTATGCCCAAAACCAGCAACCATCCGGATTAACAACCGCGCTTGCCGCCGACATTCCGTTACTCATCAGTGAACCGGTACTCGTCGCACAAGCGGCCAGCGAGTACAGCATTCAACACGAACAACGGCGCATTCAACATGTCGAGAGTGGTGAGTTGCCGCCGTGGTATCCAAACGTTGTCCTCGATTGGCGCATCGCACTACAGCATCCACGTGTTTTGCACATGGCCACGGCTGATCTACCGTTCCGCGAGTTGCTCACTGATCCACAAATCGTCACTCTCAACCCCGATCTTTTTCGTAGCGTCGACTTGTACGGTGGGCGGCTCAAAGAGCTCGTCAACGACATCCAAAAACGTCTCCTCAACAAACACCATGTCTGGTTGGTTACACCACAAGCCGCACGTCTCCACGAGATGATCGAAGAGAGTGGCGCCGACATGCACAATGTCCATGTCATCCACGGCGTCATTGATAGCGGTTGGAGCTCACCTGCACTCAATCTGACCGTCTACAGCGATGCCGAGATATTTGGCTGGACGCAACGACGCACGACTGCGCGTCCCAAAAAAGCCGATCGCATCGACCAAGCCAGCCAAGAGCGTGCCGCATTTTTGCGGGGGCTACAGGTCGGTGATTATGTGGTACACATCGAACACGGCATCGCCGTTTATGAGGGGATGATTCGGCGCACCATTGATGCAATTGAGCGCGAATATCTGAATTTGCGCTATGCTGCCGGCGACAAACTCTACGTCCCTGTTGACCAAGTCGATCGCGTCTCACGCTATATCGGTGCTGGCGATGCCGAACCCACGCTGACACGCCTCGGCACCCAAGAATGGGAGCGCGCCAAACGTAAAGCGCGTAAATCGGTTGAGGACCTGACCGAAGAGCTTCTGACCATCTATGCCAAACGGAGCACCAGCAAAGGCTTTGCATATGCAAGCGATAATGCGTGGCAACGTGAATTCGAAGCCGCATTTCCATATACCGAAACTCCAGACCAGCTCAAGGCGATTCATGATGTCAAACACGATATGGAGTCTGAACAACCGATGGATCGCCTCGTGTGTGGCGATGTCGGCTTCGGCAAAACGGAAGTAGCGCTACGTGCAGCATTCAAGGCCATTCAAAGTGGCAAACAAGTGGCAATTCTGGTACCGACTACCGTCTTGGCCCAACAGCACTTCGAGACGTTTAGTCGGCGCATGGCGGCCTTTCCCATCAAAGTCGAGTTAATTTCACGCTTTCGTAGCGCCAAAGAGCAGAGCCACGTGCTCGCCCATACCGCAACCGGTCAGGTCGACATTTTGATTGGCACACACCGCTTACTCTCCAACGACGTGCAATTCAAAGATTTGGGGCTGTTGATTGTCGACGAAGAGCAACGCTTCGGAGTCAAGCACAAAGAACGACTCAAGCAACTCAAAAGTGGCATTGATGTACTCACACTGACGGCCACACCCATCCCACGTACACTGCACATGTCACTGGCTGGCATCCGCGACTTAAGTGTAATTGAAACCCCGCCCGAAGAGCGGATGCCCGTCAAGACCTATCTCATACAACGCGACGAGCGCCATATGCGCGAGGCCATTGAGCGCGAACTGGAGCGCGACGGACAAGTCTACGTCGTGCACAATCGCGTCCATTCCATATATCAGCTTGCTGACACAATTAAACGACTCGTGCCGCATGCGCGAGTCGGTGTCGGACACGGGCAACTCCCTGAGCATCAACTCGAACGCGCCATGCTTGACTTTTATACCGGGCGTACCAACGTCTTGGTCTGCACCACCATTGTCGAAAACGGCCTTGACGTGACCTCAGCCAACACCATCATCATCGACGATGCTCCCTACTACGGTCTTGCGCAGCTCTATCAACTCCGTGGCCGTGTCGGTCGGAGCAATCAACGCGCCTACTGCTATCTCTGTCTGCCACCGGGGGTGCCCCTGACCATCGAGGCACATCAACGCCTGCAGGCCATCCAAGAGGCTACCGAACTCGGCGCTGGCTTTAAGATTGCCATGCGCGACCTCGAAATCCGTGGTGCTGGTAACTTGCTTGGTGCCGAACAGAGTGGTCACATCGCCGCCGTCGGGTTTGACCTCTACTCACGCCTACTCGAACAAGCCGTGCGCACCATGAAGCACCGCTTTGACACGCACGTAGACACACCTGCACCCACTGATTCGATATCACGTGATGCGTCACCACTCCCCAGTCCAAACAAACGCATCAAGGTCGACGAAAAGGTGCTTGTCACACCACTTGTCACCGTTGATCTGCCGCTCAATGCTTTTTTGCCAGTTGACTACATCCCTGACGACCAGGTACGTCTCTCAACCTACCAACACATGGCCGAGGCCCAAACTGTCGCTGCAGTCATCGGATTGCGCCACATGCTCCGTGATCGCTTTGGTCGTCCTCCCGAGCCGGTTGAACACCTGCTTACATGGCTCCACATCAAAAGTCTCGCGCTACAGGCAGGTGTCCCATCGGTCGTCGCCTCAGAACAAGAGTACATCATCAAACTTCCTGATGGGCACGATGCATTACGGCTCCGTCTCCAACGGCGATTTATGCGCGATAAACATATCAAGATTGGCCCACAGTTTGTGCGCATTGGTCGCTACAGCGCGGGAGATCAATGGCTAGCACACATCATTGCCGTGCTCGAAACCGTGCAACCGACTGAGACGCGCTAGCGCTTTACCATAGTGAGAGGAGCTCTACAGATGCCTGTAACGATTTATGTGACCGATGCCACCTACGCCCATCACGACCACGAGCGATCAGCGCTTGCTGGTCACGACTACACCCTCACCGTGCGGCAATGCCGGAGTGCTGCTGACGTTATCAGTCAATGCGCCGATGCCAACGTCTTACTCAACCAATACGCACCACTCACTCGGGAGGTCTTTGCGGCACTTCCTCAGCTCAAGATGGTCGTTCGTTACGGCGTCGGATTCGATAGTGTCGATGTAACAGCCGCCAGCGAGCACGGCGTAATGGTGGTCAACATTCCCGATTATGGCGTACAAGAGGTCGCAGATCACACCTTGGCGCTGTTGCTAGGCATCGTACGCAAAGTGCCCCAAATCGATGCATCTGTCCGATCAGGGGTGTGGAACGACAACCTGTTTCATCCGATTATGGGGCTCCATCATAAACAGGTCGGCCTCCTTGGCTTCGGCAATATCGCCCGCGAGGTGGCCAAACGCGCCCAGGCCTTCAACATGCAGGTACAGGCGTATGACCCGTTTGTCCCGGCTGAGCAGTTCGCTCTTCATCAGGTAACTTCCGCATCGTGGGAATCAATCTTCACGCAGAGCGATATCATCTGCATTCATCTTCCACTCAATCATGAGACTAAGCATTTCATTAACGCTGAGCGACTCACCATGATGAAGCCGACGAGCTACATCATCAATACAGCCCGTGGTGGCATCGTCAACAGCGTGGCGTTGGCAGATGCGTTACGTGCCGGTCAGATTGCTGGTGCAGCCCTTGACGTACTCGACCAGGAGCCGATGCCGGCCGATCACCCGCTTCGTAGTATTGACAACTGCATCATCACCTGTCATGTGGCGTGGTATTCAGAAGATTCTCTGGTGCGCTTGCAGTACTATGCTGGTCTCGAAATCGCACGGTGGTGTGCCGGTGGACTGCCCAAATCAATCGTCAATCGGGCAGCACTCCTTGCAAACGGGAGCATCTAAGCATAGGTTGTTTGCTACTTGTGCGTAAAGAGGTAGGCCGTGTAGGCGATGGCCTCACGGAGCATATAAAACTGTTCTTCGAGCGGGCGCGTCGATATCGGTGATGTCAACGTAGGTGAAGCGTACGCTTCGAGACCGAGATCCTGGGCCATCTTCAGCGAGCGCAACATATGGAATGGATCGCTGACGAGCAAGACTCGCCGAATGTTCGCATCTTCGGCGAGCAACGCCGCTGTTCTAAGACTTTCGTATGTGGATCGCCCTTTTTCTTCTAACAAAATCGCCTCTGCTGGCACGCCTTGACTGACCAAATACTCGGCACTCGCTGCCGCCTCAGACATGTTATCACCGCGACCTACCCCACCAGTCACCACAATTTTGGCGACTTGCTTGTTTTTAAAGAGTAACAACGCATGATCAAGTCGTGCGCGCAATACCGGCGATGGCGTGCCTGCCCACACCGCCGCACCCAACACAATTGCGGCATCTGCTTGTCGCGTCTCGTCTCGTTTGCTTTGCGCCGATACCAAGTATGTGACAAAGCTTAGATACATGATGATCATTACCATCATCCACAAGACAGATCGCGTCAGCGATGTCACAATGGGCTCACGATTCTGTGATGATCTTGACGACATTTCACGCATATCGATTACATTCATTCTCTGCTGTGGCACGTTGCATTTATTATACGGTATAGTAGACTCTGTATGGCAACCAATTCATCCTGATACATGCCACAATGTCCCACGCACAAATACTGCTAATTTGATGAGCAATACGACGCACATGCCCCACATCAACCAGGTATTGGGCGCCAGATACAGCACCACAGCCGGGTAGATGAGCAGATGTGCACCAACAAACACCCAGCGTTGCCAGCGTGGTGTCGTGCGCCATTGCGCATTTGTCTGTTGTGTGGCATTTGAGAGAGCCCCGGCCACTAAATCAACGCACAACACCGCCAATCCGATACGTGCCCAGAGCGTACCCACGTGGATAAACCACACGAATCCACCACTGATGAGCCCAGGCATGACGATCAATACAACGCGTTGCCAATCCAATGTCCCAAAGATGAACCGCAGCATTCGGTGTGCTCCATACATCATGATGTTGCTCCTGCACAATTGCACACTACCGACGTATTGTATACTTTGTTTATTGTGCAAAAACGCTATAGCACTGCTGTGATGCCACAACAAGGATTCAGCCATGAAAAAATTCAACGTTCCACCACACGCACGCTACGCACTCTTGGCAATGGTCGCCTTACTGGTGGCATCATTCAATATTGTGCCTGATATCATTCTGGGGATTGCCCTCCTCGTTATCGGCGTTGTCCAGGGCTACGACGTCTGGCAACGGCTTCAGTACCGTGCGCAATCCAGCAACGTGACGTACTGGCGTGGCGTGCGCTACGAAGTCAATAAGAGCAGCAAACGCCCACAGTGGCGCGATATTCAGGCGGAGGGCCTCTGGATTTTGACCACGTTGATTGCAGTCATCGTCGGATGCACACTGTTCGTTGAAGCACTATTCTAACGAGCTAGCAGTGTGCCGCAACGCATACACATATGCTGCTTCACAGGCGGCCACACGCGTCTGCCACGCATGACGATGTGCCGATGTATATGCTGACGCCTGCATTGCAGTCATTGATGAAGGGTGATCAAGCAAAGAACAGACGGCCTCAACAAACGCACCTGCACTGGCAGGATCGACGAGCAGTCCATTCTCACCATGCTGAATAAATGTGCGCATCTCACCCACATCATGGCCCACCACCACTAATCCTGCTGCCAACAATTCGAGGAGCTTGGCTGAACACCGTGAGCGATTAATGAGGGTATCTGCAACCGGCACCAACGCCACGCTCGCCTGCCGTAACAGCGGCGGAATTTGGTCGGGCTGGAGCCAGCCGTGCATCGTCACGTGCCCCATCAGTTGGTGATGAGCGAGCATCTGTGCAAATTGTTGTTCTTCGCCGTTTTCGCCCGTACCAATCACATGTATCTGTACTTGTGGGCATCGTGCCACAATCTGTGCCATGTTCACTGCCATGTCAGCCAGCGCAAACTCCCAAAATCGTGTATAGAGGACCAGCACTGGTGCCATCCGTGCAACAAATGGCGCTTGTTGCGTTATATGTGCCGCATTTGGTAAATAGAACGTCGCATCATGTGGCACTCCACTCGCCCATACCAGGCTTTGTAGGGTGCGACTAGCCACGGTCACTGCATCTGCCACTCGGGGCAAATCGCGCTCTTGCCAGGTAAAGAGCGCCTTTGCGCTTGCAGCATAGGGGAGCTCATCGTTCCAACCACCCACACTCTCGCGATCGTCACAATCGACCACTAGTGGTATCCGTGGCGCCACTAATTTGCCCCAACGGGCGGCCAATCCGGCATGCCCTTTGGGTTTGAAGAGGTGGATTAGATCGGGTCTGTCCGCCTGTGCGTGTTGCCATAGCCAGCGTGCTTGGCGCATGACACCCACCATCCCGGCAGGTACAGCCGCCGTGTGTGTCACGCGTACCGCCCCATGCATCACCGAGGTCTGTGCATCGTCCGGATTATGAATGGGTGGGGCAATGATGTGCACGTGATGCCCCTGGTCACTCAGTGCCTGAGCCAGTGGGAGCATACGGGCCAAAAGTGTGCCCTTCGGCCGAATGCCGAAGGGCGCTAACATGGCAATACGCAATGGGCGCATCACAACTCCTAGAGCCGTGAGCGTGGATCGAGGGCGTCACGCAAGCCGTCACCGATGAAATTGATACTCAACACGGTGAAGAAGATCAACGCTGCGGGAATCATCGACAAGTGCGGCGACGTCTGCAGATACTGACTACCGTCCGTCACCAAACGCCCCCACGTAGGAGTGTCAGGTGGAAAGCCAATACCCAAGAACGACAACGTCGACTCACTCAAAATCGCACTACCGACCTCAAGTGTCGCAGCCACAATAATCGGGCTCATGGCATTGGGCAAAATGTGACGGAACATGATACCCCAGCGACTCACACCGACACATACCGCTGCTTCAACAAACTCTTTTTGTTTGAGCGAAATGAAGGCCGCACGCACAATACGTGCCGTTGACATCCACGCCAAGACGCCAATCATCGTCACTACAATTGCAAACATACCAAACTCTAGACCGAGTGTCGCAGTCACCGAGTCACGGAATAAGTAGACGGTTAATAACAACAACGGCAGCGTCGGTAACGACAAAAAGAGGTTGGTAATGAAACTCAAGACTTCATCAACCACACCGCCGAAGTACCCTGATACCGCTCCAATCAAAGCACCAAGTGACACTGCAATTAACATGGCGGTGAAGCCAACCGACAACGAAATACGACCACCGTACAAGGCGCGCGCAAACTGGTCACGCCCAAGTTCATCGCTACCAAAAGGGTGATAAATACACATAGGGTCGACAAACGACTCTGTCATCGGGTCAATGCCCATTTCGGCTTGTGTTTTTGCGAGCTGTGCACAGTACTCTTCATTTTCTGCTGGGTATGAAAAATACGGTGCGCTCATGGTATTCACAAAGTCAAGCGCATCACGATTCACGCGCCACAAGAGCGGCCCAACTAGGACCGTCACAATAAATACCAGTAGCGTGATGCTCCCAACAATCGCTAGCTTGTGCCGCTTGAAGCGCCGCCAGGCATCACCCCACAATGTACGGGGCTTCTTTGACACATTATCTGCGAGTTGCTTAATGGTATCATTCACTGGTGAGTTAGCAGTCATATGTTCTACCTTATTCTGTGCAACAGCAGGACAAATTAGTTGTACTTCACCCGTGGGTCAAGCACGCCATACAGAAGATCAGCTATCAGATTGAAGAAAACCACCAAGACAGAGAAGATGAACGCCAACGCCATGACGGTTGGAGTGTCAGAGTTTTGAATGGATGTGACGAGCAACTGCCCAAGTCCATTCACACGGAAGAGATTTTCGGTGATGATGGCCCCTGCGAAAATATTTGGGATACCCAGGGCAATTAACGTCACCACAGGAATAATGCTATTGACCACCACGTGACGAATCACAACCGTCCAATCGGCCAATCCCTTGGCTCGGGCGGTGCGAACATAGTCGAGTGGCAAATTATCAAGCATTGATGAGCGCATAAATCGCGTCAACGCCGCAGTTTGCTGTACAACCAAGACCGAAATCGGTAACACCATCTGCCGCAACTGCTGCACCAGTGCATCCCAACTATTAATGTCAATGGTCGAGTTATACACAATCGGGAACCATTGCAGGTTGATGGCAAATATCAGCATGAATGCCAAACCGGTAAAGAACGACGGTAGTGAACCACCAATAAACGAGAAAAATGTGGCAATCTGGTCGAATATTGAATATTGCTTAACCGCCGAAATAATTCCAATTGGAATGGCAAGAGAAATCGCAATTAAGTACGCAAGCCCCACTACCTGTAGTGTTTGCGGGATGCGTTGTACGACGATACCGATTACCGGAGACTTTGAGGCAAACGAGAAGCCCCAATCACCTCTCACGAGGGCAAACAACCAACGCACATAACGTTCGTTCCATGGCCGGTCAAGGCCGAATGCCTCGCGGATGCGATCTCGGGTTGATTCAGGGATTGCTGGGTTCAAGGCAAACTGCGCCAGGGGATCACCAGGTGCTAATGCAAGCACAGCAAAGATGATCATGCTAATTAATAGCAACGTCGGAACGGCAACTAGTGCACGTCGGATGATGTATTGGGTCATGGAGTGGTTCTCCACGTAAATGTAAAGAGAGGAAACAATGTGGGAGGGGGGTACTGGTAGGAGTTGGCGTACGCCAACTCCTACCGGTGATGAATGAACTAACGGACTACTTTGACCACTCGTGAATGTTCCACAAGCCTGAGTCAAAGGTGTTGTAGGTTGGACCATTCAACCCGATGATCTTCGCATTTGGCGTGCGGCGGTTGATCAAAGGCATGACTGCAACGTCGTTGATCAAGAAGTCGTTGAGGGCGATTGCCAACTCAGCGCGCTTGCCCAAGTCGAACTCTGCAGCATACTGCTCATAGAGCTTGTCGTAGTCTGGGTTGCAGTAACGACCGTCGTTGCCACCGTTCCAGCTGTTCTCAGCTGAGTTGCGGTTCTTACAGAGCCAACCCTCGAAGTATGACTGAGGATCGGTGCCGCTTGGACCGTTGGTGTACATCTGGATGTCGACGAACATCTTGTTCAAGGTGTCGTCGTTGCCTGGGTCGCCTGAGAAGAAGACGCCAGCGTCAACAGCCTTGAGGTTGACGGCAATACCAATCTCGGCCAAGTTAGCCTTGACAATGGCTTGCTCGCCTTGGCGAAGTGGGTTGATTGAGGTTGAGAAGTACAACGCTGGGAATGGCTTGCCATCCTTGGTTGCCTTGCCACCCTCGATCTTCCAACCGGCCTCTTCCATCAACTTCTTGGCACCCTCAACGTCGCGCTCACAGCTTGTGTTCTTTGAGTCGAGGTTGGCTGGGACCACCAAGATGTTACAACCAGCAACACCGGTTGGGCCGTAGAGCTGCTCGGCAATTGCCTTGCGGTCGATGGCCTTGTTGATTGCCTGACGAACCTTGAGGTCGGTCAAGACTGGGTGTGGCTGATCTGGCTCTGAGCGCTTGGCACCCAAAGCTGGGTTTGGATCGCTGAAGTTGATGACAATACGCTCAACACCGAACGAACCACCGGCAATTGGCTCACACTTACCAGCGGCCAAGATTGGCTCGAGGGCAGCCTTGGCAACCTGCAAGTTCCATGAGTAGTCGACTTCACCCGTCTCACAGACAGCGCGAGCAGCTGAAGTGGCGTCACCACCACCCTTGATCTCGACAGTCTCGAAGTAGGTCTTGTCGGCGTTGCGGTAGGCTGGGTTCTTCTCGTAAATCACGACGTCGCCCGGCTTGAACTCCTTGAGCTTGTACGCATTGGTACCGATAGGAGCCAAGTTGTGTGCCTGACACGTAGCGTCGGTCAAAGCGGCCTCACCAGCACAGTTACCGAACTGAGCCTTCTGAAGGATCATGCCCGAGTAGCTGACGAATGGCAAGAACGGATCTGGCGTTGGCTGCTTCCAGGTGATCTTGACGGTGTGTGCGTCGACAGCATCAATGGTAGCAATGTTGGCGAAGTTGGCTGAGGTGGTGGCTGCAGTGGCCTCGTTTGAAGCGTACTGCCACGTGAAGATGACGTCATCGGCGGTGAAATCACTGCCATCTGACCACTTCACACCCTTCTTCAACTTCCAGGTAACGCTGGTGCCATCGGCTGCCACGCCACCGTTTGCAATGGTTGGAATTTCCTCAGCCAAGTAAGGAACCAACTCATCGCTTGAGTTGTAGCGAGCAAGTGGCTCAAGGATGACGCCGGCGCCGTCAAAGTCCTTGGTACCTGAAGCCAAGTGTGGATTCAAGGTGGTTACGGCCTGCCAGTAAAGGATGTTCAGCGTGGTATCCTTTTCGACGGCTGGAGCAGCAGTTGGTTCTGGCTCCTTGGTTGGCTCCTCAGCTGGAGCGGCAGTTGGCTCAGCGGCTGGGGCTGCGGTTGGCTCCTCAGCTGGAGCGGCAGTTGGCTCAGCGGCTGGGGCACTGCCACCACAGGCCACGAGCAGTGGGAGCAACAAAGCGGCTGCCAAAAGGGCGGCGCTGCGCTTCCATGACGAAGTGGTTCGTCCCATAGTGTTCTGTTCCTTTCGAAGAGAACGGAAATCTGATAACACACCTAACCATGCACCTCTGTGGTTAGCCATGTTAAGAGCTAGCCATAGAGCGATTAAGTATGCATGAGAAGTATTTTAGTGTATTTGATAGTGCAAGTCAATCGAATTTAGGCTGTTTTGATGCTAATACATTACAAATTACTAGAAAAAACGCACGGATTTTTGAAATGCTGCCTACCGCAAACCCACAAATCCATGCATTCTTAACAATGGATTATACCTGTAAGACACCCTATCAATCACGTACCCCCCTCCATTGCCATCACACCGTCACAGCCATGTGTAACGTAAACGATATATTTGACCCTATAATAGAGGGCATATTGTCATCATTCTTATCATGAGTATCTCGCATGCACACTGCATCTCTCGTTTCTGCGCTCCGTGACATTGTTGGGCCAGGTGGCGTTGTTGATGGCGATGCCGCGCTCCTCACCTACGAAGCAGACGGCTGTGTAATGGATCTCCACATGCCCAACATCGTCGTCCTCCCACGCACCAGTGAGCAGACCGCCGCCATCGTCAAACTTGCACATCAGGCGCGGGTTCCTGTTGTCGCGCGGGGTGCAGGCACCGGTCTCTCTGGTGGTGCAACGCCCATTCACGGCGGTATCGTCATCGCCATGACCCGTATGGATCAGGTGCTCGAAGTAGATACGCTCAACAAACGCGCCCGCGTCCAACCCGGTGTCATCAACTGGGAGCTCTCGCAATACCTCGCCAACTACGGCTATGCCTTTATGCCCGACCCTTCATCACAAAAAGCCTGCACCATCGGCGGCAACATCGCCAACAATAGTGGCGGGCCCCATTGTCTCAAATACGGCATGACTACCAATCATGTGCTTGCCTTACGTACTGTTCTCCCCAACGGCAACTTAATCTGGACCGGCAATGGGCGCTTTGATACCGTTGGCTACGACCTCGCCGGTATCATGACCGGATCTGAGGGCATGTTCGGCATCGTCACCGAGGCGTGGGTGCGCATGACGCGCCTCCCTGAGGCGTTACGTGTCGTGTTGGCCCTCTTCCCGGATATCCCTTCTGCATCCCAAACCGTCTCAACCATCATTGCCCGCGGTCTCCTCCCTGCCGCACTCGAGATGATGGACAAACTCGCCATCAAAGCGGTCAACGGCATGTACAAACTCGGTCTCCCTGAGAGCGCCGGCGCTGCCCTGCTCATCGAAATTGACGGCGTCAACGAAGGCCTTGATGACTTACTCCGCGATGTCACCCAAATCTGTCGCGACCACGGCGCCATTGAGGTCCGACCAGCCACGACCCCTGCCGAACAGGCGCAGGTCTGGGCCGCCCGCAAAAACGCCTTCGGCGCCATGGGGCGATTGTCACCGAGCTACTACCTCGTTGACACGGTTGTTCCACGCACCCAACTCCCACGCATTCTCGCCCATGTCGGCGACGTGGCGACTGACTTCAAACTGCCGATTGCGAATGTCTTCCACGCCGGCGATGGTAATCTCCATCCATTGATTCTTTTTGACCGACGTGACCGCAATCAACTCGAGCGCGCCCTCGGAGCTGCCACCGAAATCCTCAAAGAGTCAGTGCGACTTGGTGGGGTGGTCAGCGGCGAACACGGCATCGGTGTCGAAAAGCGCGACTACATGGACATCCTGTTCAGCACTGCTGACCTGGCTGCCATGGCCGGATTACGACGCTCATTCGACCCACTTGATCTCTTCAACCCAGGCAAAGTCTTCCCCGCCCGCAAGGGGTGCGGCGAATTGGCCGAACTTCGTCAACACGCCATACAGGCCAACCAAATCATCGAAATCCCTGACGGGACCTGGGTATAAGGACGGATAGCATGACGACGCCACATCCGCACATCAGCGACGATCTGACCATCCGCCAGCAATACGCCATCCGCAATTGCGTGCCGGCCCGCGTAGCCGTGCCCCATTCCATCGAAGAGGCAAGCCACATCATGCAACTCGCCGCCCAACACGGCTGGCGTGTCGTGCCGTGGGGTGGAGGTACGCAGCAACTCATCGGCGCAACGCCGACATCAGCCGATCTCGTCATCGTCACAACAGCACTCAACCGCGTCATTCACCACGAACCAAACGACCTGACCATCAGCGTAGAAGCGGGCATGACCATCGGTGCACTGCGGAGCTATTTGGCAAACCACGGGCAAATGCTCCCCGTTGATCCAGCCCTGCCTGATGCCATTACCGTCGGCGGTGCGATTGCCACTGCCGTAGATGGGCCACGCCGCGCCATCTATGGCGTTTTGCGCGATATGATGATCGGTATTAGCGTGCTCGAAAGCAATGGCCAGCACTCGAAGGCTGGCGGCATGGTCGTCAAAAATGTCAGCGGCTTTGACATGATGAAGTTATATCACGGGAGCTTTGGGAGCCTAGCTCTCATTGTCTCTGCCAACTTCAAACTCTATCCCATTCCCACCCATCGTGGTACACTCGTTGCCACCTTCGCACACCAACAACACGCACTCGACTACATCAATGACCTGATGGCCAGTCAGCTGACCCCTGTCACCGTCGAACTCATTGACCACACTATTTTGAATGCGTTCGCACACGATGGCGCGTGGGGCGTTGCCCTTGCCTGCGAAGGGCCAGAAGCCGCCGTCGCCCGGCATCACCACGATCTCTCACACCGCGCCGGCATGCACGCCGGCACCGCACATTGGTTGACCGGTGATGCGCATGTACACTGCTGGCGCATCATCAATGATGCAAGTCACACACAACACATTGCCGCCGACGAATGCCTGATTCGATGGAGCACACTCCCAGCCTTTGTCGGTGATGTGATTCAGCGCTGTCACTCCCTGTGCAACGAACTTGGTGGCACCATCAGCATCCATGCCCGTGCGAGTGTGGGCAGTGGCTATGTACGGATTCGTAATGCCAATTTTGCCGTACAATCAGCGTGGTTCGCTGCCATCCCTGAGGCACTTTGGATTGCTACATCCGCCACCGATTTGCCTCATTACTGGCATCCACCAGCGGCAGGCCTTGAAGTGATGCGCACTATCCGCCACGAATTTGATCCACACGCACGCTTGAATCCCGGGCGATTTGTTGTATAGTTTTGTAGCATATAATGGCATGGAGCTCATCGTACACGATGCATGCTTCACTACACTCTTTTCTGTACAGTACCCCGCTTAGTCACTGTTGGTGGAGTCGCACGCATGACCAAAACAATTCTGATTATTGACGATGACGCAACGCTCCGTCGTGCGCTCGCAAGCTCGTTACGCAACGAAGGATATACCATCGTCTTGGCGGCAAACGGCCAAGAGGCCGTCGCACTCTGTGCGAACGGCCTCCCGGATGCAATTATCTGTGATGTGATGATGCCCTACATGGACGGGGTAGCGACGTTCCGTGCACTCCAGAGCGAACTCCAAGTTCGCAATGTGCCGATTATCATTACAACCGCACTCCACCGCCAAGACTGGTTCGCAGACCTCGAAGAAGAAGGCGCAGTGTTCATGCCCAAACCGCTTGACCTACCACGCCTCTTCCAAATTCTCCGCGACTCACTCGGCTAGGCATCATTGATGCCTAGCGCCATGCGCCAAGAATAGCGCCCAAGACCAAGAAGTTCAACAGATGGTTGGCTGTCTCGATGATCCACACCTTAAAGCCGTGACCACCAAAGAAGTTATTGACCAGGTATGGTGGAGCAACAAAGCCCATCCACAACACAAAACCAACAACGACACCATCACTCCAGGTTGACTCGAACGGATACAACGCAAAAATCATCAGCGACATGAACAATGGCATCAAGAACGAGGTGATGACCGTGAATGTTATCAACAGTACCATGTTGGGTGGGGTGTTGGGGCGATATACGGTCAAATCAGTGTTTGGCTGGCCACGACCGAATACGTTAAAGAAGCTATGTGGGTTAAACCACAACGAGCCACTTCTGATACACACAATGGTGCTTACCAGAATCGCCCACCAGTTAAGCGCTTGAAAGTCAAACATATCTGTTCCCTCAGTACAATGCTACATGCATAATAATATACAAAATCCATGATTTATGCAATATGATGGATTAAAATAAGATTACTATAATTTATCGTATTGGTAAAATTCCCAATCAAATTTCACCACACGACTGCGTTCCCACCAACCTCTCAACCACATCGCACGCACCGATGACAGGAGCACCATCATTGCAACATGTCAATCTCGCCATCGGAACGCATTGAAGAACACCACCAACAGTGCTAGCGCACCAGCCGTCAGTCATCGCCAACATGGTCGCATTCAACTATTGAGGTTACTGCATGACCGCAAAAACAACCGCAAAAAGACAGGCGTTGAGCATATGATTACTCGTGGTGATGACCCATGCGCGCAGCTGGTGACCGGCAAACAGCGTGTTAACGAGCGCGGTCGGAGCAATCGCGCCTGCCCACACCAGCACAGCCAAACCAACAGCCTGCGTCACCGTATACCCATCAGGAAAGAGCAGGCCGAGAAGGAGTGCACTCCCAAGCGCCTGCATCCCAACGGCCACAAATGTCAATCCAAACACGATACCCATCTGCTGCCCACTGCCGGGCTGATCGTTGGCGCTTTTGCCAATTGCACGCCACCACATCGGGAAAAACGTCTTAGGGTTAAACCAGAGCGATCCCGACACCACACCGAGAATGAGACAGATGCCAACAGCAACCCAATTTACTGCAGGTAACAGCATAAAAACCTCCACAATAGAACATGCGTTCTATTGTGGAGAATACATCCAATCTACGGCACTGTCAAGACCCAAATGCTGGGCCCAGGATTACATACGCCCCACGTTCCAGCGTAAATAGGCATCGATAAACGGATCGAGGGCACCATCAAGCACCGCTTGCACATTACTGGTCTCGTGGTCGGTACGATGATCCTTGACCAGCGTATACGGGTGTAAATAAAATGTTCGCATCTGACTCCCGAAATCCGCCTTAACGTGCTCGCCCTTGAGCCTGGCACGTTCCTCAACTTGACGCTGCAACTCGCGCTCAAGCAAGCGCCCACGCAACACGCGCATGGCCGTTTCTTTGTTCTGCAACTGCGAGCGTTCATTTTGACAGGTCACTACAATTTGCTCAGGTGTGCCTGGTTTGTAGGTCAAACGCACAGCCGAGTCAGTGGTATTCACACCCTGCCCACCATGCCCACCAGCCCGATAGACGTCAACACGCACGTCCTCGCTCTTGATGGTGACCTCAGGTGCATCATCAACTTCAGGCAATACCTCAATTAACGCGAAGGACGTTTGGCGCGTATTGGCAGAGTTAAACGGCGACAGGCGAATCAAACGATGCACCCCCGCCTCGGCTTTGCAAAGGCCATACGCATAATCACCGCGAATTTCGAGCGTGGCGCTTTTGATGCCGGCCTCATCGCCCATGCTCTGGTCGACCAGATTACACTTGAACCCACGCTGTTCAGCCCAACGCATATAGGTGCGCAAGAGCATTTCGGCCCAGTCCTGGGCATCGGTGCCACCCATACCGGCTTTGATTGAAAGAAAGGCGTCGCGGTCGTCGTATTTGCCACTTAAGAGCACTTCGGTCTCAAGTGTGTTTATTTCTGCCAGTAATGTCGTATACTCGTGCGCTACTTCATCGGCGAGCGCAGGATCATCGAGCTCGATGAATTCGGCAAGCATGTGTAGGCGATTATCGACATCAGCCCAACGGGCCAATTCGGCTTTGAGGCGAGTCAATCGTTGGAGTACCTGTTGGGCGTTACTCGGGTTATCCCATAGCGTCGGTTCTGCAGATTGTGTCTCGAGCTCAATGACCTGTCTCTGTCGTGACGCAAAGTCAAAGGCGCCCACGGACGCCATCTGACAGGATCACCATCATTGCAACATGTCAATCTCGCCATCGGAACGCATTGAAGAACACCACCAACAGTGCTAGCGCACCAGCCGTCAGTCATCGCCAACATGGTCGCATTCAACTATTGAGGTTACTGCATGACCGCAAAAACAACCGCAAAAAGACAGGCGTTGAGCATATGATTACTCGTGGTGATGACCCATGCGCGCAGCTGGTGACCGGCAAACAGCGTGTTAACGAGCGCGGTCGGAGCAATCGCGCCTGCCCACACCAGCACAGCCAAACCAACAGCCTGCGTCACCGTATACCCATCAGGAAAGAGCAGGCCGAGAAGGAGTGCACTCCCAAGCGCCTGCATCCCAACGGCCACAAATGTCAATCCAAACACGATACCCATCTGCTGCCCACTGCCGGGCTGATCGTTGGCGCTTTTGCCAATTGCACGCCACCACATCGGGAAAAACGTCTTAGGGTTAAACCAGAGCGATCCCGACACCACACCGAGAATGAGACAGATGCCAACAGCAACCCAATTTACTGCAGGTAACAGCATAAAAACCTCCACAATAGAACATGCGTTCTATTGTGGAGAATACATCCAATCTACGGCACTGTCAAGACCCAAATGCTGGGCCCAGGATTACATACGCCCCACGTTCCAGCGTAAATAGGCATCGATAAACGGATCGAGGGCACCATCAAGCACCGCTTGCACATTACTGGTCTCGTGGTCGGTACGATGATCCTTGACCAGCGTATACGGGTGTAAATAAAATGTTCGCATCTGACTCCCGAAATCCGCCTTAACGTGCTCGCCCTTGAGCCTGGCACGTTCCTCAACTTGACGCTGCAACTCGCGCTCAAGCAAGCGCCCACGCAACACGCGCATGGCCGTTTCTTTGTTCTGCAACTGCGAGCGTTCATTTTGACAGGTCACTACAATTTGCTCAGGTGTGCCTGGTTTGTAGGTCAAACGCACAGCCGAGTCAGTGGTATTCACACCCTGCCCACCATGCCCACCAGCCCGATAGACGTCAACACGCACGTCCTCGCTCTTGATGGTGACCTCAGGTGCATCATCAACTTCAGGCAATACCTCAATTAACGCGAAGGACGTTTGGCGCGTATTGGCAGAGTTAAACGGCGACAGGCGAATCAAACGATGCACCCCCGCCTCGGCTTTGCAAAGGCCATACGCATAATCACCGCGAATTTCGAGCGTGGCGCTTTTGATGCCGGCCTCATCGCCCATGCTCTGGTCGACCAGATTACACTTGAACCCACGCTGTTCAGCCCAACGCATATAGGTGCGCAAGAGCATTTCGGCCCAGTCCTGGGCATCGGTGCCACCCATACCGGCTTTGATTGAAAGAAAGGCGTCGCGGTCGTCGTATTTGCCACTTAAGAGCACTTCGGTCTCAAGTGTGTTTATTTCTGCCAGTAATGTCGTATACTCGTGCGCTACTTCATCGGCGAGCGCAGGATCATCGAGCTCGATGAATTCGGCAAGCATGTGTAGGCGATTATCGACATCAGCCCAACGGGCCAATTCGGCTTTGAGGCGAGTCAATCGTTGGAGTACCTGTTGGGCGTTACTCGGGTTATCCCATAGCGTCGGTTCTGCAGATTGTGTCTCGAGCTCAATGACCTGTCTCTGTCGTGACGCAAAGTCAAAGGCGCCCACGGACGCCATCAAAGCGCAGCCGTAGGTCCTCCAGTTCATTTCGGGTAATCACGTGTTCATCCTTTCATCACCTACATTCATTATACATCCCCGACCCGGTCATTGCATGACACCAAGAACGGTACGAGCACCGCATGTGCCGTACCGTTCTTGGTAGATGCTACGTATTCGTGATTAGTGCAGAATGCCGGCCAATGCGTTGACTTTGGGCATCAACTCCGCAAAATGTTCGAGTGTCAACGACTGCGGACCATCGGATGTTGCTTTATCGGGATCAGGGTGCACTTCAATCATCAACCCATCAGCACCCGCAGCCAAACCGGCCAAGGCCAGGGGTTGCACAAGATACCATTTGCCGGTACCGTGCGATGGATCGACGATGATGGGCAGGTGGGTGCGTTTTTTGGCAAGTGCGACCGCATTTAAATCGAGCGTATTGCGCGTCGCCGTCTCAAACGTACGTATACCGCGCTCACATAGAATGATGTTGTGGTTGCCCTGATTCATGATGTATTCGGCCGAGAGCATCCATTCTTCAAACGTGGCCGACAAGCCACGCTTGAGTAACACGGGTCGCTGACTGCGACCGACTTCTTCGAGCAGCTGGTAGTTTTGCATGTTGCGTGCACCAATTTGCAGCAAATCGGCGTACTCAGCAACCAATGCAACATCGGTGGGAGTCATGACTTCAGTGACAATCGGCAAGCCGGTCTCGGTGCGTGCCTTGGCCATCAACTTGAGCGCCTCCTCACCCATCCCGCGGAACGAGTATGGCGACGAACGCGGCTTGAACGCACCACCACGGAGCATGTGGGCACCGGCCTGTTTCACGGCAATCGCCGTGGTCATGATTTGGGTCTCACTCTCAACGGCACACGGGCCAGCCATCACGACTGCTGAGCCACCACCAACTTTGATGCCACGCACATCAACAATGGTGTCGAGCGGATGAAACTCGCGGGTGGCGAGTTTGTATGGGCGAGAAATGCGCACCACCTCACGCACACCGCTCATGCTCTCCAACGATTCTTGTAACGCCACCGTAATCGGTGTCCCGATAATTCCAACGATGTTTTGCGATTCACCGACTGTGACACTGCCACGCAAATTATGCTCGGCAACGCGCGCTAACACTGCATCAAGATCTGCTTGTGTGGCATTGTTTTGCATGATGACAACCATGATAACTCCCTTACTTCTACACAACGCAATATGCGCAACAAGTACGTATCCAATCACCTCAACGAGCACGGTCTGGGCGTAACACGCTCGCTCCTCCTAAGTAGACATGTGTGATGTCTGCCTGTGTCACTGTCGTGTTCCAATGAATAATCAGGCGAATGCACATCGGTAAACTACCTGGCACCGTCATCTCGTGCGTGTTCATTAGGGCCGTATCCGTCCACCCAAGTTGACGGGCAGCCACCGCTGGGAACTCGGCATACAAATCCGACGTTGTGGTAAACCAGCAACTCGCGACATCCTCGGCCTTAATACCATTTGCTGCAATCACCGCCTCAAGCAACTCACGCGTTGCCGCCAAAATCGCCTCACGCGTATTGGCAGGACAGGTTATGGCACCACGCACACCTCGACAGGCCATCGTCATTGATTCCTCCTCTGTGTAAGACACATCAAAAAACCGGCGGAGGTCATGCCTCTCGCCGGTTCGGTTCACGTATCATCGTGTGTTGGTCATGGCGAAATGGCCGATCTCAATTGTGAGCCGGTAAAGTATGCAACATAATAGGTGTTAAACTGCTTGATTACACGCATTATTTGATACCCATTCGCAGAACCAGTCAATCTGCCGACTATCGTACACGGTATTCGTCGTTGCGTCAAGTTGTTTGCAATCATACTACCCATATGCTACAATTTACTTCGTTGTTATGGGCGATTAGCTCAGTTGGCCAGAGCGCATCCTTCACACGGATGAGGTCGGTGGTTCGAGCCCACTATCGCCCACCACTCACACCCACACCACCCGGTGTGGGTGCTTTTTGTTGCAATGTGCAGTGCCACCGGATACAAGTATCCTCGTGGTATAATCGCCTCACAACGCACGAATCACACAAAGGAAACCGTCATGAGCAATGCGACGATGCAAGGGCTTGTCTACCGTGGTCCACGTGAGCGCACCCAAATTGAAGAGGTCGGTGTCCCAACACCTGCCCCCGGTCAGGTGCTCCTCCAAGTCGGCGCCGTTGGCGTCTGTGGCACCGACATTCATGTGTGGCAGGGCGATAACCATCAAATGCCCGGCCCACGCATCCTCGGGCACGAGTTCGCTGGAGTTATTGCCGCAGTCGGCGCAGGAGTCGATGAATTTCGCGTCGGCGAACGTGTCGTCTCCGAGACCGCCTCGTGGGTATGTGGCATCTGTCCCTACTGCCGTGCCGGTCAGTACAACGTCTGCCCTAAGCGCAAGGGGTTCGGCTTCGGCGCCGATGGCGCCATGGCCAACTACGTGATTAGCCGACCCGGCATCCTTCATCGCATCCCCGACCATGTTCCTATGTCGCATGCCTCACTCACCGAACCGGCCTGTGTCGCCTATAACGCGATTATCGAAAAAAGCCGACCACGCCCTGCCGATCACGCCGTCGTGCTCGGGCCAGGACCGATTGGTCTGATGTGTATCGCCGTGCTACGCCTCGCCGGAGTTGCCCGCATTAGCGTGGTCGGTCTGCGCCGTGACGGCAATCGCCTTGATCTCGCCAAACAAATGGGTGCCGATGACGTGCTCATCGGTGACGAACAAAACGTCGTCGAGGCAGTGCTCAACGCCGGTGACGGCTTTGGTGCCCATCTGGTCGTAGACGCTGTCGGCGTCTCAAAGACACTCGACCAAAGTCTCGACATGGTGCGCCCCAACGGACAAATTACCAAAATTGGTTGGGGACCTGCACCGGTCGGGTTCAGCCTTGATCGCCTCGTCATCAAAGCAGCCACCCTGCAAGGGTCGTTCAGTCACCTACACGGTACGTGGGAGCGCATCTTGACACTAATGGGTACCGGTCAACTGAATGTGGCACCGCTCGTGACGGAGTTTGACCTACTTGACTGGCACGAAGGATTCATGGCCATGGAGGAGTTAACCATCCCCAAGGCCGTCCTGCGCCCCAACGGCAACCTCGGCTAATCAGCACAAAGGACATCACCCTATGCCGATGCACATTGGCCGTAATCCAATCGGTTTGGCTGCGTATAGCTTTCCGTGGCGTTGTGGTTTCGCCGGGGCCGGTACGCCACGCGTCTGCTCACGACCGTACGATGCCCATGCACTGCTTGAGCTGGCGGCATACCACAACTTGGCCACCATCGAGATCCCCCTTGACATCATCAAGGATCGTACGCCGGCAGGACTCAAAGAGTTCCGCAAGCGCGCCGACTCACTCGGCATCCGCATCGTACTCGACGGCGCCGTGATTAGCCACGAGATGCTGAGTGAGCTCATCCCAGCTGCCGCTACACTCGGCGCGCCAGTCTTACGCGTCATGCTGAGTGGCATGCTCGAGGGGGCGCGTGCGACATTCCCCGGCGGCTGGGAGGCACACCTCAGCCGTCAAATCGCCCTGCTCGCGCAGATACGCCCACTCGCCGAAGCCCACAACATCATCATCGCCCCCGAAAATCACCAAGACCTTGATAGCCACGATTTAATCCGAATATGTGACGAAGTTGGTGGCAAACACATCGGTGTAACGCTCGATGCCGTTAATCCATTGGCAGTCGCCGAAGAGCCGATTGCCTTTGCACGTGCATTGGGATCACGTATCGTCAATGTCCATCTCAAAGACTACTTCGTCTATTTGACCACAGAAGGCTATCGACTCGTGCGAAGCACGCTCGGTCACGGTATGCTCGATGTACCCGCACTCTTCGCCGTGCTAGCCGAACACGCCCCAACAGCTACCTGCAATATTGAGCTAGCAGCAATTAACGCGCGCCATATTCGCGTGTTGAATCCTGAGTGGTGGCAGGGCTACCCGCGGAGCTACGGGCTCGACACCATCACCGCGCTCTGGCAATACCTGGCAGGCCACGTCAGTGCGGCTGGCGATGATTGGCGCACCCCGTGGGAGCGCGACGAAGACGCAATTGCCTTGGGCGCCTACGAAGAGAGTCAATTTACTCACAGCGTGGCATATCTGCGCTCGCTAATGCCTAGCCACACAGGAGATCGTCGATGAGCAATCCGCTTGACCTATTTCGCCTTGACGGCCGCGTCGCCTTGATTACCGGGGCCGCCGGCGGCTTGGGCGAGATTTTTGCCAAAACTCTGGCAGCCGCCGGCGCCGATCTCGTGCTCGTCGGCCGCCGTCAAGAACCACTCGACACGTTGGCCGAACACATCCGTCAGCAGCATCAGCGCACCGTCACGGTCTACACTGCTGACGTAACTGACAACGCCCAAGTCGAGCAGATGGCCAGTACAGTCGGCAGGGTCGACATTTTGATTAACAGCGCAGGCGTCAATCTGCGCAAACCCGCAGTTGAATATCCCGTCGAAAAATGGGACGAGTTGATTGCCCTCAACCTCAGCGCACCATTCTACTGCGCTCGCGCCTTGGCGCCACAGATGCTTGAGCGCGGCTGGGGTCGCGTGGTCAACATCAGCTCGATGCTGGGGACCGTCGGCTTGGCCGAGCGGGCGCCGTATACCGCCGCCAAGGGAGGAGTGATTCAGTTGACGCGCACGTTGGCGCTCGAGTGGGCCAATCGGGGTGTGACCGTCAATGCGCTCTGTCCGGGGCCGTTTGCCACCGAGATGAACCGGCCGATTCTCAACAATCAGGCGGCGTATCAGTGGTTCATTGACCGCTTGCCAATTGGGCGCTGGGGCGATTTGCGCGACCTCGAAGGGCCGATTCTATTTCTGTCGTCCGATGCATCGGCTTTCATGACCGGTGCAAGTTTGGTGGTTGACGGTGGGTGGACGGCGCAGTAGGCGCCCGTTTTGCAAAGTCGCAAAGGAGCACACGATGTCAAAGGGTTTGCGCGTGGTCATGCCCAAAGAGTTCACCGTCGAATTCGACGAATTCACGATTCCGAACCCGGGCCCCAACCAAGTCCTCGTGGCCACTGAGGCCAGCGGGATTAGTGCGGGCACCGAGTTGGCGATTTATACCGGGATTCACCAGTGGTTGAAGGATCCGAGCAACACGTGGGCCAAGTTCCCATTTGTGCCCGGGTATAGCGCCGTCGGGCGCATCATGGCGGTCGGCGCCGGTGTCACCCAATTCAAAGAGGGCGACCGGGTGATTTGGCCGGGGCGCCACGAAAGCCACGCTATCGTCGATGTCGGCGCCGATGCCGATATTTGGCCGATTGCCGAGCACGTGCCGACACCCGATGCAGCGATGCTTTCACTGGCACGATTCCCCTTCACGGCGCTCGTCCAATCCAACCGCATTCTCGGTCAAGCCGTGGTCATCCTCGGCATGGGCATGATTGGCCAAATCGCCACACGTTTGTACGCCGCCGCCGGCGCACACCCGATTATCGGCGTCGACAGTGTAGCCCAACGCCGGCGTTGGGCCGAGCAAGTGTACGGCGTGCGCACCATTGATCCGACCAGCGGCGATAGTCGCGAGCAACTCGAGGCCTTGATTGGGCGTCGCGCCGATGTGGTGGTTGATGCAACCGGCGTGCCAGCGGCACTTCAAGATGCACTCAAGTTGGTAATGGACGGCGGGCAGGTGGTACTCGTCGGCAGTCCGCGCGGCATCATTGCCAACTTCGATTCGTATTGGGATTTGCACGGGCGCTCGGTCACAATTACTGGTGCCCATGGCAGTGCGATTGGTACCCAGGTCCGGCCCAACTTTCCGTTTACCCGTGACCGCGCACTGCCCCTGCTGGCCCACTTTGCGGCCTCGGGCAAGTTGTCGCTGGCCAACATGATTACCCACCACGTGCACGCCGAGAATGCTCCCGAGATGTACGAGGGCTTGCGCATTAAGCGCGATGAGTTCTTGGCCGTCACCATGCACTGGTA
>CAYZZI010000034.1:0-10977 GCA_964482795.1 uncultured Klebsiella sp. | reverse complement strand
AGCGGCATTGGCGCAGCAACCGCGGTGCGCTTTGCCCAACAAGGCGATACGGTCATCTTGCTCGGACGCCGCCCTAATGCCCTCGATGCCGTGGCACAGCAGTGTGACGGGCGGGCGATAGCCATCCCGTGTGATGTCAGTAATACCGCTGATGTAGCCCGCGCCGTTGCCCAAGTACAATCCCAATTCGGCCGCATCGACGTACTCGTCAGTGCGGCAGGCACCAATCTGCCCGATCGTGCGGTATCACAACTCACGCCGGCATCGTGGCAGATGATGATTGACACCAACATGACCGGAGCTTTCTACCTTATTAGCCAGGCATTACCACTCCTGCGCACTGCCAAAGGGGTGATTATTGCGATTGGATCGACATCGGTGCCACGCCCGAGTAGCCTCGGCGGTGCGTCGTATAACGCAGCCAAAAGCGGCCTGACGGCGTTTGTACGGACCTTGGCCCAAGAAGAGGCCGCGCACGGCGTGCGAGCAACCATGATCCAGCCGGGTGAGGTCGATACGCCGCTGATTGACAAGCGCCCTGCACCCGTCAGTGCCGAGCGCCGGGCGGCCATGTTGCAAGCCGATGATGTGGCGCAGGTGATTGCATTTGTGGCCGATTTGCCGGCGCGTGCTACCATCCCCGAGATGATTTTGACACCCAGCGCGAATCCGTTTGTGTAAGGGATTTGATCAGTCCGCAATCTCATTGACACGACGTCAGCCGTGCTGACCATCAATTACGAAGCGAAAGGTATCCCCATGCACAACCCGCGAATCAAGTTTGCCACCGACCTCGTGACATTTTATGGCACCAGCTACTGGGGTGGATCAGGCGAGATGAGCGACCTCGAAGAGGTGCTCAGGCGCAACGGTTGGGATCCCCTACGCTTTTGGGAGCGCATGCTCAGCGATGTACGTGCTGCCGGACTTGATGGCATCGAAATCACCTTTGCACCGGGCAACTGGCACAGCGCCATGCAAGCCTACGGCTCGGCCACGGGATTCGCCCAGGCGTTGCGCACCCACCACCTCGAGCTGTGTAGCGGGTATTTGTCCAACCGCATTCCCGGCACGAGTCGGTACGCTGACATCTCAGACCGGGGCGATCATGCGGTCATGGTCGAAATGGCTGACCAATACGCCGAATTCCTGGCCACCTGTGGTGCCGACACCATGGTCATCTCGCTGCCCTTGCGCACCAGTCTGCTGGCTGATACACCGCGATTTGTTGATGCCAAATGTGCCGAGAACATCGCCGACGCACTCAATCGCATCGGCTACGCCACCCGCAAACGCGGCGTCAAGTTGGCACTCCATCCCGAGGCGTTCAGCATGTTCCGCAATAGTCGTGATGTCGACCTGTTTATGCTCTACACCGATCCGAGTTATGTCTTTTTGTGCCCCGACACGGCCCAATTTGTGGTGGCCGGATCAGACCCAATTGACATCGTGTCACGCCACCGCGAGCGCGTGACGATTACGCACTGGAAGGACGCAACTGGCCCGGCACCACTCGATATCCCCATCGATGACAGCATCTACGACACCCAGGTGCAGTGGTTCGCCGCCGTCGGCACCGGGGTGGTCGATTGGCCGGCCTGGATGCGCCTGCTGCGTGACATGCAGTACAGCGGCTGGGCGATTTTCGAGCTCGATGCTGCCGCCGACCCGGTGGCAGACCTGCGCCAAATCATGGCCTACGTCAACCAAGCGCTGTTACCGATTTATCGTTAAAAATCAGGGGGCGCACAGCAAGATATCCAGAGGGGGCGCACAGCAGTGCGCCCCCTCGGATACACGTACCATACACCCCCACGATGCGATGCATTGGGCGCCCTTTCGGACGCCCTTACGAGACGAGTGATCGGACGCCCCTACGCCACCGATTTGGCCAGTGCCTGGCGCAAATCGGCAATCAAATCGTCGGTATCTTCGATGCCGGCCGAGATACGCACCAGATGCGCCGGGATATCGTGCGCAGAGCCGGCTGCATGCGTCAAGATGCGCGGCAACTCGATCAGACTCTCAACACCACCCAGGCTCACGGCATACGTAAACAACGTGGTCGACTCGACCAACCGGTGCGCTACCGCTACGCCGCCTTTGACGGTGAACGACACCATACCACCGAACATGCGCATCTGCTGGGCCGCTAAGGCATGCTGTGGATGGTGCGGAAGACCGGGGTAATTGACATGTTCAATGGCCGGATGTGCAGCCAAAAATTCGGCAATCGCCTGCGCGTTCCGACAATGTGCCTGCATGCGGAGCGCCAGCGTTTTGATGCCACGCATAATCAAAAACAAGTCAAACGGCGCCGGCACTGAGCCAACTGCGTTCTCGATGTAGCGCAAGCGCTTGGCCAAATCCGGGTTATTGGTGACCAGTGCACCACCGATGACATCGCTATGCCCACCATGATATTTGGTGGTGCTGTAGCTGACAATGTCGGCCCCAAGGGCCAGCGGTTGCACCAGATAGGGTGACGCAAAGGTATTATCGACGACCGTTAACGCATTATGGCGCTTGGCGATAGCACTCAACGCGGTAATGTCGGCCACACGCAACAACGGATTGGTCGGGCTTTCGAGCCACAACAACCGCGTCTGCGGGGTGAATGCATCCGCTACTGCCTGGTGATCCGTCACATCCACAAAGGTCGTCGTAATGCCGTGATGTGAGAAGATTTTGGTCAACAGCCGGTGCGTGCCGCCATACACGTCATCGCTCGCAACCACATGATCACCGGGAGCCAGCAGATGCAACACAGCTGTCTCGGCAGCCAGCCCAGAGGCAAAGGCCAGCGCATCACACCCGCCGTCGAGCGACGCCAACACCTGCTCAAGCGCAGTGCGCGTCGGGTTACCCGAGCGCGCATAATCGTACGGCTGGTTGCTCCCCACCTCAAATTGGGCAAACGTCGAGGTCTGATAAATGGGGAACGCCACCGCGCCTGTTTGTGGATCAGGTGCCTGCCCGACATGAATGGCACGCGTCGAAAATCCTGTTTTGGCCAATGCTTGGTCGTGTGTCATAGCGTACCTTTTGTCTATGTGTCTGTGTAATGTGTGCATCATAGCAGAAAGCCGAGTTCACTCGGCTTTCTGTGACCTGCGGCGACTAGATGTCTTTTTGGAAGGCAAGGATTTGATCCCAATCGCCCTCATAAATCGGGATGCGATAATAGCCAGTTGTGGCATAGAGCTGCGCTGCCTCGGGCTGCAGAGGGCCCGTCTGGAGTTTGATAGTCCGATAGCCAAACTCTTCTGCCAGACGTTCAAGCTCATCCATGATGGCTTGGGCGACACCGAGGCGTCGATAGGCGGCACGCGTATAAACGCGCTTGACCTCGACGGTATCGGCGTCAATCGGGCGCAATGCACCACACCCCACTGCGACACCGTCGATGCGCGCCACCACAAATGCTGCGCGTGGCACCTCGACGTCGCTCGGCTTAAAGCCAGCACTCCCATCGGGTACATTGTAGAGTTGTGCTAACTCTGCGGTAAGTTCTTTCATCAACTGGATGGCATCGCTACCCCACACATTCTCGGCACGTGCAATTATCCGTGTTGTGATGGTCATTTGCTCCTCCTTGTCTTTGTTAAATTGGATACAACTGTTCTGGTGCGCCACCCACAAGTTGCAACGGCCGCAAGTCATATTCATCAGCGATGAGTTCGTACGAACGACGACGCAAACCATGATCGGCAATCGATGTGCTAATCATGATTTCGTCGGCGCCCGTTTGGGCGCGCAAATTGTCGAGCTGGGCACGTACGCGGGCTGGATTACCACTGATGGGCTCCATGCGTCGGATTTTCTCCCACTCGTCTGCACTAAACTCCACCGCACGCGCCTCTTCGATCGAGATCACACCGATTGGCCGACCTTGGGTACGGCGCAGATTCGCCACCATGTTCACCTTGGCCAAATCAGCGGCGAGTTCATCGGTTTCGGCACAAATCACCCCCACGGTGAGGATTGCGTGTGGCTGGCTGAAGTGGTGTGACGGCACAAACTGCGCTTTGTACGCCTTGATGGCCGTCGCTGATTCGTCTGGGCTAAAGAAATACGCCGCCGCAAATCCCCGTCCACGCTCCGCTGCGATTTTGGCACTGAGTTGCCCTGAACCCAACAAAAAAATCGGCGGGAACGGCACGCCTTCGGGCGAGGCAATCACGTCGCGCAACGGATGCTCCTCGGGGAATGGCGACGGAGCCACCTGACCAAACCCCTCTATTTCGTTGAGCAAACGCGCGATATCCTCCACGATCTTGGGGTCGCTGTTACTGCCTCGCAAGGCCAAGACTGTACGCGGATCCATGTTGGGTGCCCGGCCAACCCCAGCATCGATGCGCCCTGGCGCCAAGCCCTCAAGCGTGCGGAAGATTTCGGCGACTTTGAGCGGCGCATAATTGGGAATCAACACCCCACCCGAGCCCACTCGAATCGTCTGCGTGTGCTGCGTAATCGCACTAATCAACACTTCGGGAGCGACCGAGGCCAATCCGCGGAAATTATGGTGCTCTGCCACCCAAAAGCGCTGATATCCCAATTCTTCAGCATGCTGCGCCAAATCGATGGTATTTTTAAGTGCCTCAGCGCCATTCCCACTATCAGGCAACGGAGCCAAATCAAGGACAGAAAATATCGGTGTCATCTGCATTTCCTCTCGTGTTACTGGTTTACTTCAGCAGTAGATGATGTCGTCGATGCCAGTTGGACCCATGCCTGGCGTGGAATACCCAACGTGTCGCGGAGCGTTTGGCCAGGATAGGCAGTCCGGTACCGACCACGACGTTGCAACTCAGGGATGACCAAATCCACAAAATCATCGAGGTCATTGGGGAACACGCTCGGCGTCAACAAAAATCCATCACATGCTCCCGCATCAACCCACGCCTCACAATAATCGGCAACTTGAGTGGGACTGCCAATCAGCGACCAAATCGGGAAGGCCTTTTGGGCCGTCTGGGCCACACTCAACCCATGCTGCTGAGACAGAGCGCGCCAGCGTTCAATCAGCGGACCGTTGATATCAGGATTGGTTGTATCAATCTCGGGGAACGGCGCATCGAGATCGACCTGCCCAAAGTCATACCCACTCTGCTCGCCGAGTAAATAGCGAATATAGGCCGGCGTAAACAACAAATCTCGATAGTACTGCGCTTTGGCGTGTGCCTCGGCCTCGGTCGGCGCAACCAACACCGCCAGTCCAGGGAACATGCGCAAATGTGATGGGTCGCGACCATACGCAGCCATGCGTCGGGCAATATCATCGCGGTACGCCAGCGATTCTGCCTGATCACGATACGGACTAAAGACCACATCGGTAATACGCGCCGCCAAATCACGCCCATCTTCGGATTGACCAGCCTGTACAATCACCGGATGCCCCTGGGGTGAACGAGGCACATCCAACGCCCCACGCACATCAAACCAAGTCCCTTGATGGTCGAGTGCGTGAATGCGCTGTGGATCAATCACACCATCAATTACTGCCTCATCGTGCCAACTGTCCCACAACTGTTTGATGAGTGAAACAAACTCGCGCGCGCGATCGTAGCGGGTGGCATGCGCCAAATGCCGCTCTTTGCTAAAGTTAAAGGCGATTTGATCGCCACCACTGTCTTTGGCCAAAGAATTACTGAAACTCGTTACCACGTTCCAGCCCAAACGCCCGCCGGTCACGTGATCGATCGAGGCCAGCTGCCGCGCCAACTCGTACGGCTGGTTGTAGGTCGTTGACACGGTAGCCACCATGCCCACGTGATTAGTGACCGCCGCGAGTGCCGGGATCAATGCCAGCGAGTCAGGGCGACCATTGGCAATCCCGCCAAAGAAGCGGTCGCGATGCTCGCGCACCACAAGCCCCTCACCAAAGAAGATGAAATCGAGCAGGCCACGCTCGGCACTCTGGGCGAAGCGCACGTAGGTGGCAAATTCATCGGTTTTGGCGTAGTCGGGGTGACGCCATACCACACCATACCCGACTGACTGAAAAAAGACACCGAAGTGTATCTGTTTGGAGTGACTCATTCCTGCCCTCCTGTTGATTCATATGCCAAAAACGCCTCCGATGGACTCCCTGCATACTGATTGACCGGTCGGGCCAACTGCAACACCTCACGCAGTGATGCTGTAGGCGCAGATGCCGTGCGGGACAACTGCCGACGGTGTAACTCGGGCATCAACTGATAGCTCACAGATTCACTATCAGTCGTCACATCAGGCAGTTGCAAGACAAATCCGTCCGCCGCACGCTGATGGAACCACAACGCAAGTTGGTCAGCCACCTGAGAGACCGTGCCAGCCATGATTTGTGCATGTGGTGACGAGATATGCGTCTGTACCGCTGTTTTTTCGAGGTGGGCGACGCGCGCATAGGCCTCACTTGTCGTGTCAGCAATCACTGGCACCACGCGTTGAAGCACGCGCACTGCGCGACCCTGTGCATTCGCACGGGCATGTTGTTGTGCATACACCTCACGCGCCTGTGCGAGCGTGGTGTGGTGTTGGACCACCACATCGGCGACATCCACTGCTGCCACCACGTCGCTGACATACTCATCACTGTGGATGACCACTACATGCCCCTGTGGTGGGCGATAGGTGATTGACGGGCCGCGTATAGCAAAGTACTCACCGCGATGATTGATGTGGTGCAGTTTGTGCGGGTTCAAATACCAGCCTCGCGCTGCGTCCATGACGACGGCATCATCCTCCCAGCTGTCCCACAGTTTGCGACTCACGTCGATGTACTCACGCATGCGCGCATCAGTGTCATCTGCTGACAGCACATCCCATTGCCCAAACACACGCACGGTGTCTGCGTCGTTGATAGCACTCACCACCCAAGCGGCTCGACCACCACTGACAAAATCAAGAGTGGCCAACTCACGCGACACCGTGAACGGCTCGCTAAAATGCACCGACTTGGTCACAGCAAAACCAATCCCTGACACCTGCGGAGCGATGCGCGACGCCACACTCAAGGCATCAATACTCGCAGTGCGTGGCGTGGCACTTCGGTTGTCATCAAGCACCACAACGTCAATGAGCGCGGTGGCCGCCGTCTGGGCAATCGTCAAATAATGTGCGACATCAGTAACCACCGTCGGATTGGTCTGATTGGGGTACACACCAAGACCCGTGATATCGAGTCCTACAATCATAGGTTGACGTGTACTCATTTGCTACTCACTGTCTGCTCAAGCGTGCGATACGCACCCGCAACGTATAGCAACGGATCGCCACCGATGACCTCGACGTCCTCAACAAGACCAAGAAACAACGTATGGTCGCCACCGGGGTAATTGGCATAGCGCCGGCACACAAAATGCGCTAACGCTCCATCAATCAATGGCAAGCCATCTTCAGTCAATCGATGCGGGATATCGTCATATGCATGCCGCATGGCAGTTTTTGAGCTGGCAAAGCGTGCGGATACCGCTTGTTGCGATGCCGCAAGCACACTAATCACAAAGCGATCGGCTTTGAGCAATGCACTGTGTGCACTCCGTTGCCCATCCACCGACACCAACACCAACGGTGGTTCGAGCGATACCGACGTAAATGAGTTGGCCGTCATCCCTCGCACAAATTCGGCATCATGCACACTGACGACCGTAATGCCCGTGGCAAACTGCCCTGCTGCTCGGCGCAAGACATCCGCCGTTACCTGACTCACTGTGTTGATACTCATGACTACTCTCCTCGTGTATGTGTGTATGCCTGTGCAACAGCAATTAATTCGTCAGTTAATGTATCGACGCTTGCTCCAATTTCGTCAGGTATCCGCGATTTGTCCGGGAAAGCCCCGTCGGTGACATAGACGTTGTGCGCAGTACTCAACCCACCGAGACTCGCAATCAACGGACGGAGACCATGGTCAATGGCCAATAAATGTCCACTCCCAGCCCCAGTCGCAATACTCCCCACCACAACACCCCGCAAACCGTTTTGGGGCAATAAATCAAAAAACACCTTGAGCTGGCCGGCATACGTCGCCCGATAGATTGGCGTCCCCACGATGACAATTCGCGCGTGTGTGACCTGCGTCAACGCCTCGGTCACATCAGCATCACTCCTACGTGCAAGTAATCCATCTGCCGATAACACATTCAGATCAACGATGCGCCCCTGCTGGCCAGTTATCTGAGCAGTTCGCTGTACTGCATACTCCACCAAAATCTGCGACCGCGATTGCCCCGACAAACTACTTGATATGCCTATGATTGTGTATGTCATATGCTTCACCTTTTATACATAAGTAATTTAATCATATTACTCATATATTAACTCATGGATGTAATTATAGTAATTTAATAAAGATTGTCAAGATTGATTTTGCACAAAAAAGAGATTGGCGAACAGATTTATGCGAAATATGATCAGGAACTCACGCCGAGGAATACACGACCCAGGATGTACGCACTTTGGTAGGCACAATGGCAAACCAGCGCAGACACCCATCATGTTTCTTCACCTCACCTCTGAAGGGATAGCTCATGACGCACATCATGCATAATCTGTTGTTACGTAAGTTTGTGATATAATTTCGACTTGGTTGGAATACTGCTATGAGAAAGAGAAAAAGAATGCCGTACAATTTTGCTGTGTTCATAGAACGCGCACATCACCGCCTCGTCCAAAACGCTCAAGAAAACACTCGTCCTGATGCACAGTGGTGGGGCTGTTTTGCCGTCAGTGATGCATCAGTTGTCCTCGGCGGCGGGGTGGGGATGTTCAGTTGGCATGCCAACCACACCGATATGTGTACCTTTATCAGCGAGGTATTACCGTATACCACCGGCACATCCGGGCAGCATGGTTCAGTCGCAGAGGTGACCGCTGCCATCGCCACCAACATGCAACATGGCGTTATCAGTGATGCCGATGGCATAGACCGGCTCAATCATGGGCTCAAGCACTACAGCCAAATTACCTGGATTGGCACATTTGGTGAACTGTGCACCAGCGATGACGAATTTTGTGCGAATGTACGCTCCTGGTACCGCAACCAGAGTGATGATGATGACAATAAGACTGAGATTGATTGCAATGCACCGATTCGGCCAGATGAACTCGAGGATTTTTACGAGGCTATTCAAGAATACGGGTTGTAGGAATGATGGGGAATCAAGAGGGGGAGCACCGCTGTTGGCCCCTCAGGTTCCACTATATGAATTGGGCGCCCTTTCGGACGACCTTACGATGAGATATATCTCAAGGGTCGCACTACTTGTCGGGCGCCGCAAGCGACGCCCCTACAATGGAACGAATTGCATCACGCGGTTTTCGAGGTCACGCAACAACGCCAATTCATTGGCATCGGTGGTCTGTTGTCGTGCATGATCTAACCTATCCAGCCATACATGACGCAATCCAGGGCGTTGGGCGCCACTCGTCAACCATGCGAGATCAGCGTCAAGCATGATTTGCAGGAGTTCGGCCTCGGTATAGCGGGCAGCCACGGCCGGCAAGCGTTCGCGTTTGGCGATGGGGTATGAGGTGCCAGCCACCAGCATGTGCGGTTCCATGCCGAAGATACCTGCCAAGATAACGACGGTGCGTTCGCCGGGCATGGTTAGGCCCATTTCGATGTGCGAGACGGCCACGCGTGAGACGGCAAGGCGTTCAGCCAAGCGTTCTTGGGTCCAGCCACGCGACATGCGCAGATGGGCGATGCGTTTGCCCAGCGATTCGAGTTCAGTCATACAAATATCACCTAGACGATAAGTCACTTAGCAGACACAACCGTGTAGACATGCTACTATTCAGTATAGTCTGTTTGGTCGGGGATTGTGTTGAGGAGCATCATGAGTCGTAAGCGCGCGTTAATCACCGGTATCACCGGTCAAGATGGTTCGTACTTAGCAGAGTTTTTGTTGGAGCAGGGGTATGACGTGATTGGCATGATTCGCCGATCGAGCACTGTCAACTTCGAGCGCATCCGTCATATTCAAGACAAAGTGACCTTGGCCACGGGCGATTTGCTCGACGAGGTCTCATTGATTAACTTGCTCCGCGAGCATCGCCCGAGCGAGGTCTACAACTTGGCGGCCCAGAGCTTCGTGCAGACGTCGTTCAGCCAGCCGGTCTTTACTGGCGAGGTCACCGGCCTCGGCGTCACCCGCATGCTCGATGCCATCCGCGTCGTCGACCCCGGGATTCGCTTTTATCAGGCCAGCTCATCCGAGATGTTCGGCAAGGTGCAGGCCGTGCCACAGGTCGAGAGCACGCCGTTCTACCCACGCTCACCATATGGAGTGGCCAAACTCTACGGTCACTGGATTACCGTCAACTACCGCGAGAGCTACGACATGTACGCCTGTAGCGGCATCTTGTTCAACCACGAGAGCCCACGCCGTGGGCTCGAGTTCGTCACGCGCAAAATCACCAACGGCGTGGCCCGCATCAAACTGGGCATCGACAAAGAGTTGCGCCTCGGTAACCTCGACGCCAAGCGCGACTGGGGCTATGCCAAAGACTACGTGCGCGCCATGTACTTGATGTTGCAACAAGAGACACCAGATGATTATGTCGTGTCAACCGGCGAGACCTACTCGGTGCGCCGCTTCTGCGAAATCGCGTTCGGGCACGTGGGTCTCAAGTACGAAGACTACGTCGTGATTGACGAGCGCTTCTACCGCCCGGCCGAGGTCGATTTGCTCGTCGGTGATCCATCCAAGGCGCGCACCAAGCTCGGCTGGACGCCGGAGGTCAGCTTTGAGCAGCTGGTCACCATGATGGTCGAGTCTGATATCGATCAAATCAAACGCGAACGCGGTTTGTAAATTTGGGTGTGTGGCGCGGGGAGACGCATAGTTGTGCGTCTCCTCTTTTTTGTGTTACACTATAAAAAACACTATTACGTATTTAGTTAAAGAAATGGACACATCATGCAGTTAACCCCGCGATTTGAACAGGCGCTCCAGTACGCATGCATTATCCATGCAGGGCAGCGACGCA
>CAYZZI010000033.1:9418-36031 GCA_964482795.1 uncultured Klebsiella sp. | reverse complement strand
CCATCTCCACCGGGTACTCACACTCGATTATCGGCTTCCGCAACGCCGAAGTGCTAGCTTGGGGCGATTCCAAACTGAGCGCCTTGGTGTCACGTACACCGACCGCAACACCATAACGTATCAACGTACCAGCATGCGCCGCTTTTCTCATACGAGAAAAGCGGCGCATGCTGTCACATCCGTGCATTCAGCGATCATGCTAACGCCATGGCACGCATGGATTACCCGGTAATGAGCATATATGTACGTGTTAGCGCGCTACTTGAATAGTCACAGTACGACGATTATTGCCCAGAGTGACATCCGTCCACGGTTGCACATTGCGATCGTGGACTGCACGTAACTGTACTGTCAGCGAGACATTGCCTGGTTGCGATTGCGCAATGAGTGGTAATACGATGGTGTGTGTCACAGCGGGTTGGAGGGGACCTGCCAACGCACGTACCAACGGTGTCGCTTGTGTGATGGTGATGCGTTGAGTACTCCCATCGTCCAAGAAGGTTCCTGAAGCAGCATCAATCCAGTGTTGGCCATCTACACTAATCAGGATGCGATACGCACCGATATTGCCGTTCTGCGTGGCGGCACGTGGCGTGTAGCTAAGACCAGTTAGCGGATACCAATTACCCATGTCCACGGTGAGCGTATGTGGAAAAATCGGCGTATGAGCGCAGTAATCCGTATGCCAATAGGTGGTGGTATCTCCATCAAACGCATGACGCGCTGCGCCGTTATCACACTGTGTTGCTTCACTACTCACATGTGCGAGTCGCCACGAAGATTTCGGAATAGCAGTGCCACGCGTGGTAAACGCTGTGAGTTCGGCGATTGCCGCCCAGGGGCCGCGCGCACCCGCTTCGCTCTGTGCAATCACGCGTAGATAACGATAGCCACTGCGCCATCCCTGGCTGTTCTGTGGAAGACGAAACCCCGTGGGGAGCGACGCTTCGATAATTGCTTGTGACACCACATCAGCCCCTGTATGCCGAATCGTCACGGGCAGGTCGAAGCGTGTACCAGGTTGTGCCGTTACCGACGCCGGAGCTGACACCGCTACATCAACCACGTATGGTGATAAAAACTTGCCTTCTATGGGGCGAGCCGACTCATAGACACGTCCTTGTCCGGCTGGAATCTCCCAGGCCACTGATACGTGGGCATCACCACTAGCATTTTGGCTGAGCACTTCTATGTAATAGCGTTGGCCAGCTTGCAAATTTATGGACACAGAGCGTTGTTGACTCTGCACCTGATTGGTGAATCCACGATACGCGGTGGCATTCGTTAGGGTGATGATGGTACGTGCATCACTGCTACGTGCCGAACTACTAAGCCGAAGTTGGGCAGTATCATCGCCGGCCAGCCAAAAACGATATCTGCCACTGACGGGCGGATGAAGGTAGGCACGCAGGCGTTGTCCGACATTTGATACGGCAAGTGGTGTAAGCTCCAAAGCACTACTGCGGATTGTCCGCATCGTTGGATAGCGTGGATACGCAGTGGTTCCTGTCAATTGAGCAATCGTACTTCCGGCAACTGCATTCCAGCGTTCATAGAGCACTCGACCAGTACCAGTGCCCACGTGTTGCGATTTTGTGCCGTCAATCAACCACGGTGCACGAATTGCCGATTGTCGGGCGCAGGCCGTCGTTGTTGCATTGGTCAACGCAAAACTCCACGTTTGAAAGTGTGGAGCCACGTTCGTCTTCGTCACACCACACAGTATGCGCACAAAGTAGTTGGTTTTTTTGGCATCTGTATCGAGCGCATCATAGGTGGCTGTGCTAATTTCGCGATAGTGCCGAATCATCTGGGTATACATGTTCCAATTCAGAGTGGGGTGTGCGATGCGCAGTTGTTCGAAGAGCGTCAACTGATCAAAGGCATCGGCATCCTGCCATTTATTTGTGATGGCCGGATTATTCAAGCGCGTTTGGGCACGTTTGTAGACATCATCGAGCATGAGTCGTGATGTACCATGCAACGACTCTTCGACATACAACGACCACCAATTCACACTGACTTCACCGCCCATGACATCAGCCCATGCACCCATTTGGTAGTTATGACCGATTTCGTGCCACACGCCCCATCCATCGGCACGACGCGACACATCGGCTGGATCAAGCAATGACCACGCCGTGTATACCATGACAGGGAATCCGCTGTGCCCCCACCCACCACTAATTTGAATATCTTCAGCGATACGCTGTTTGCCTTGTGGTGCTGTATGTGGCAACGGCGCAGTCGGTGAAAGCCCAGCGAGTTCGTTGATTTTGGTGACGACTGCATCATAATGCGTCGTCATCTCGACCATTTCCGCATACGTACGAGTCCGAATATCACTCGACGGCGCATGAATTACCAACCCGTTGCTCTCAATCTCCGCAAATGGCACATCCAGGGTGCGACGCGCCAGCCATTCAGACTCGGTCGTCACGCCTCGTACAAAATAGGGCGCTTGTACGGCATTTGCGATAGTGACTGCGAGCATCTTGTTGTAGCTACGATCAGATCGCAACACAATTGGACCACCATACGGCGTCCGCACCTGATTGACACCAGGTTCAAGTTTGATAGTCATAGTGATTGCCGGATTACGTCGAAACACCCCATCCAACATCACATTCCCGCTATCCGGATAAAGCACATCGGTGTGTACGCCGAGTTGCACATAGACGTCTGCCATATCAGCAGTGGTGGCGCCAGTCACTGTCACAGTGACTGTCTCTCCGGGTGCTGCGTATAAACCTGTGCTCATCCAGTTTTGCGGGGGAACACTCATGCGCAAATATTCATGATTGCGAAACGTACGATTAAATGAAAACGACCGCGTCACACGTGTCGATTCACCAACGACACCCGGGAATACCTCTGGGTTGCGTATGGCCGTGATTGGCACAGAAAACGGTGGCTGTATGCGGGCTACCCGATCGCGTACCGCATCAAGTTGATATGCCGCAGTATCAGTACGTGCGAGTGGGTACGTAATCGTGGTTGACGCACTGCGCGTCAGCGTATCGAGGTCATCTGCAAGCCAATAAAATTGCTGATTGTTGCCATCATGATTCGGATAGAGGACAAGCTTTTTTACGTCCACATAGACATCAAGGGCTAAATTTGTCCCCTTGAGGCGATACCCCTGAGGAAAATCAGGATTTGGCTCTGTCTCAATCACCAGTGCATCACTACACGATGCCATATGTAGATTCCAGCCATCAACTTCTGTTTGGGCGATACAGAGCGATGCGTCGGCTTGGCTCGACCACGTGCCTTGCGCACTCACCGTCCAATACTGTGACGGCAAACCGCGACACGTTTCGACGGTTATCGCACTACCCGCGGATGCGCTAGTAAGGCACGTTCCAGGAACACTGGAGCTATAAATCATATCTGCGCTAGTGGTGGCATGGAGGGTGTTAGGTGGCCAAACGATGTAACCACATATCCCAATCATGAGCAGTAGAACGTACCAATATCGCATCACCATGCGTTCCTCAACGTTTATTGGAGGGGAATCCCGAATTGTTCGATGTACGGCTGGAGCTGACCGATACCCCACATCAACCAGCCACTATACCAAAGCCAGCCGAGTAGTGCGATAATCACGACCCACACCACCCATTGCCAGCGTTTTTGTGGAGCGGATTGTGTGTGTAGTTGTTCATGCAGTCGATTCAGCTCTGCGCGCATATCTGCGGCGAGTTGTTGTTGAACGGCAAGCGCTTTACGATGTTGCTCAAGCTCATGCTGCACCTTTTCAAAATGATGTAACGTCTGCGTATCAGGACTTTTCCGCCCCTGCAATACGGCAATGATTCCTTGTAGTTCTTCGATCCGCTGTTCGAACTGCCGCCGCACATCAATGACGGCTTCGGCAGTGCCACTCACCAAGATTTGCTGATCGTGCATCATTTGTGTAAGTTGTTGTTGGAGCTCTGTCAAAAGCTGTTGCGCACGTACTACATCATGTTGTTGTGATGCCACATGTTCTGCCACTTGTTGGAGTTGCGTCGCATGTTCTTGCTGTTTCGTCACCAATGCCTGTTGGCGCTGGTCGTTCATCTGTGCCTGTTTTTGCGCATCAAGATGATTCAACTTCTTTTCGAATTCACTACTCTGAGCGCGGGCCAAAATGAGTTGCAACTGCAGTGTACGCTCGTGCGCTTGATATGATTCGGGCAAGCTGGCAACCATCTGCGTGATGCGTTGAATCGTATCAACAATGTCGTCGCCGGTAAGCTGCCCCTGGTGGAAGAGCAAATTGCGTCGTTGTCTGAGGCTATGTAAATCATCAAACCGTGGAACACGTACTGGAATGTGTGTTGCAGTGGCGTCCGCCTGCTCAGAAAAAATCACTCGCTTGGTCTCAACATCAGCACTCACCAGGCCGCCATCACTCGTCATCAGATGTATCAAGGCCAACACATCCGGACGGGGTTGATTATTCGCAAAATCAACGATGACGGGCGTTGTATCACGCTTAGACAACCCACGTAGATGGGCATTCAGGGTGTTTCTAAAATGCATGCGCATATGATCAATGACATACGGAAGATACGCCTCTTGAAACAGTTCAATCGCTTGCATCATGTACAGGCGCTGAAGGGGTATTTCTTTATGATCAATCATATGTTCCTCCATCATGCTGTAGGGGTATGATAGCACGAGTTCATGCGTGCATCATACAGACAAGCTGTACAATGCACGCTGATTCGAAGACCTTTGCACGTGGGCTGATGGTGTTCCGATTACTCCGTGATCTGCTTCACCTGGGCAATTTCTATCACGGGTTCAGTTGGAATAATGACTTCGATGGACTCAGGGCGGAGTTGATTGATCTTTTCGAGTTGTGGCACAACGCGCGTATTCCACGAACTCGCCATCGCACCCAACGATTTATTCAGTTTGGCGAGGTTCGTCCCAATATCCTCATAATGCCCCATGAACGTAGACAGTCGTTTGGTTAATTCTTTGATTGATTCGAGCAAGTGCAGCGCATTAGCAACTTCTTGGCGCTGGCGCCAGCTGAAGTTTGCAGTGCGTAAGAGTGCCATCAACGTGCCCGGCGTGGCAATGATAATATTGCGACTCAAGGCGTAATCAACGATTGAATCAGCATCGCTCCGCCCTTCGTCGGCAAACGCCAAACTTCCCTCCACTTGAATGTACATCACCGTGAACGGCAAGCTATTGCTGTCGCCGTGGTAATTGCGCTTCACTAGTGCAGTGACGTGCTCCTTGATGGCCTGGTACTGTTGTTTGGCACACTCAGCACGTGATTTGGCATCAATCGTTGCAACACCCTCAACATATGCATTTAACGAAATCTTGGCATCCACGTAGACGACCGTGTTATTTGCAAACTTAATGGCCATATCGGGTCGCCCCTCAGCAGTACCCCGTTGCACGTCGAAATCAACGTGTTCACTCATACCACTTAACTCAACCAATCGGCGCAACTGCAACTCTCCCCAACTACCCATCTGCTTGTTGTTGCGCAATGCGCTATCCAACTTTTGGGTCTCACGACTAATCAACTCACTCGCCGTGACCACTTGACGGATGTTTTCGCCGAGTTGTCCGAGCTTTTCGGATTGTGCGACTTGCAGATCACCCATGCGCATTTCAATGCGTTGCACCTCTTGACTGATACGCACTATCGTCTCGTCAAGCATCGCCTTGGTGGCCACGCTGGTCTCATCGAGCACCTCCGAGGCGATGCTTTTGGCCTGCTCTTGGCGTTTGCCGTAATACAACATAGCTGCGCCTGCAGACAATGCGGCCCCCAACATGAATCCAAGTCCGTACGCAAATGTCGGTTCCACCAGCGTTTCCTTTCACAATAATTACCTATTACGTCACCAGATTTATCATAGACTATTTTTTACATATTGTACATTAAAATTTTTAGGGGAGCTGTAGCTCCCCTAAAAATTTTTACGCATTACAATCATGAATTTAACCGATTCAAGGAGAATTATTTATGAGCGAAAAATGAAGGTTTTGTGAGAACTATTTTTCTTCATTTTCTTTTCATTTTGCATGATAAAATTCGCCGTATATTTACCACTTTTTCACCTGCTCAGCTGCATCAATCATGGGTATGCTGACGCACAATATCACGCAAATTAAGTGCGTGGTCGCGGGCGCAGAGCGCAGTGTAGCACGCAAGTAATTGTAGGATGGTTATACCGTATCCGAGCGGAACGAGGATTGGCCACATCGATGTTGGGGGCAACCAGACAAATCGCCACGCAAAAAGTCGACTCACCGTCATGCCAAACGCACCAGCAAAGAAGATAATGGCGCATCCAATAGCCAAGAAGCCTAGAATTTGGTAGAGCAAGGCACGCACTGCCAGTCGTTGCGTCGATGAGGCAGTACGGTGTGATGCGTCTGATACATTCGTGACATCGGTGGCACGATAGAGTGTTGGGCGCCTAAAAAGGTTGAGGTATTCCTCATCAACACGTGCAGTGGAGGGAGGCACAACCACGAGTCGCTCGCTAGCTTGCACCTGATCTACCGTACGGTGTACGGGGACATCGATCATGAGTGCCCGATGCAACGAGGTATGACAACGCTGACAAAACTTACGGTCAACGGCGCATACGCATGCACATGAAGGGCACACCTTTTGGTGAATGGTGGTCATACCTCAAATCCTTTTTTGGGTCATTCCAATGACACAAATCAACCATGATTTTTATGTGCTTAGACACCCCTATCGTATGTATACTGGGCATCAGCATCCTATGCACGAGTGCGATCAATGGTTATACCCTTGATGAGATTCTTGTTGTCGTACACGATGCGTGTGACATGGCAATAGCCACAAAACATCACATCAGGTTGGTTCAGCACATTTTGAAAGAGCGGAATGGGCGCTGCATGTTCACGCACAAATCCCTGCCAATTATCAAGAAGTTTCACTGGATTCTCAAGCATCATCTCGAAGCTCCCACCATTGGCCTGTACGGGCGCAACAACATAACAGAACAGCCGATTCACCATGGGCATATCGAAACGCATACTCCCAGCAAGACGTTGATACAATTCAAGTCGGGAGATGCTTGTACCGACTGTTATTCCTTCGAGTTGTCGGGCAATCCGTTGTGCACGCATGAAATCATCCGCATACAAATCACGTTCAATTTCAAGTCGTCTCGTCATTTTTACACGCATGTTTTGCATATGCGTATACAGTCGACGTAGAAATCCCAACACGTCGTCACTAAAGTGTGCCGAACGAAACATGGCATCATGAACGAGTGCATTGCGTACCTTGGTAAATTGTTCGAGCAGATGATAGGTGTGAATATCAACATCATGACTCCACAGCAAAAACCGACAAATGCGTGCTGCATCAGTCACATCGCGCTTGAGCTTGTACTTTTGTGTCGGATCATTCTGGATGTGCTCGTAGATTTCAGCCTCTTCGGTTGCCGTCAGTGTGCGCGTGCCTTGTACGAGCGCCATGCGTTGGCGATACATGGCACGGATTCGGTTTTCGATGAGTGAGCACAGCAGCATCACAGCCCCCATACGTGCCAACATGCTGTCATGTGCAAATGTCTCGTGGTCGGCAAATGCATCTTCATTATCAGCGTTGACATTAGGTGCAATTATTTGACGGATATGCTTCATGGCCGGTTCAAGATCCACATAGACATGGCTTGTATCTACCGTTTTGACCACGCCAATAATCTGCTCAAGATCGCTCTGAAGTAAGAGTGGATATCTCGATTTCGTACTTTCGTAATTTTGGAACGTTGCTTCAACTAATTGAAAACGGACTGCATTGTCTGACATGGCATGACCTCATAACACGGTGCATTGCCATTATACTGCCGTATGACGTGTCGGGTTACTCGTGTACATCAGCAAATTCCGCATATGAGGTTGCCATACCCCAACACCACCTAGGTGTATTTATCCCCAGATTAAAAAGTAACAAAACCACGCCCACTCAATAATCATGTAGACAAGAATAATGACACTCCCAATTAGAATCATGTTCTCTTTAACATCAGGATTAAGTTTCCGATGACGTATAATCTCAACCAACGCAAAGACAATACGGCCTCCATCAAGTGGCGGAATAGGCAACCAATTCACCACAGCCAAGACCATACTCCCAAAGATGAAAAGATCGACTTTTTTGTCAAAAACTCCGATCAACGAAGCATCAACCAGTGTATTGCGCCACCAGCCAAAATAGATGATGGCCAACACGAGAGCACTTATGACGTTGGCTAGCGACCCTGCGGCATAGACAGCCACATCACGCCATAACCAACGCCGAAATGATGGATCATCATCCGCACATGGTGCACGATCGTCAATGATGATATAGCCTCCAACAGGAATCCAACTGATGATGAAGTGGGTACCTGCATGCGTAAACAGATGTATCGCTTGGGGGCCAATCCCAATCGAAAACATCGATATCGAGTATCCACACAACCGACCAATGAGATAATGCCCACTTTCATGGACCAGCACGACTGTGATGATTACGACCATCACATCAACAAACAACGCAAATCCATCCATGACTGTGTTCTTTTACTACTATTACAAAAGGCACCAACATGCAGTATAAGTCGCACGATTGTCCCCCTATCCACCAAACACCTGCCCATCAAAGCGCCGAGCAAATGCAAGATAATTCAGTGGCGGCGCATACAAATCAGCCACTGCAAAATCAATGGCCACAAACCGGCGCATGTCAACCACATCCATCATGTCGCGCATGATTTGCGCGATATCATTGGGATTGTTGTGAAATGCACCGCAGCCCCATGCACCCAAAATCAAGATATCGGCATCAAGTGTCGTCGCCACCTGAAAGACTTTTTGGGTGCGATATTGCATGTGCAATGCAATCTCATGCGAGCGCTCTGGCATATAACGATGCACCGCTTTGGCATGTACTGCCGCACTCGTAATCACATCGGCATGCCACGGCGTGTCAATGAATTGGCCTTCATGATGCCGAAAGAATGGCACAGCCGGCGAAACAATCACCGTGTCGTTATAAAACGGATTCCGATGATGTGATGTGTCAAAGTAAAACTCATCATCGCGCAACGAGTGTACCAGCGTTGATGCACGCGCCAATGACTCCTCTTGTGCCTGTGAACCATTCAACCAGCCACCACCCGGCGAAACGGCACTCGCTAGATTCAAAATGGCCACGCGATACCCCTGCGCCACCCGCGCCTCAGCTACGGCGATCGTCGTTTGGTTATACACAAACGTATACACGTGGGCATGCCGGGGAGATCCCACCGCAGGTGCGACACCGGGTCGATACGAGACTCGCCCCTGCGTGGCTCCATCGCGCGCCGCACGAATATCCACCTGTACTCCATGCATATTGGTGTACCAACCGCGCGCTGCAATCGCCTGCGTCTCGTGACACATGCTGATTGACGCTGGCTTGGACATAAGCAATGTCTCACGTGTTAATGTCGGAAGTGTCAGTGGTTGTGGTGTGTTCATCTCTATACTCCTCTTTACAACGTCCAATTGCCCGCAGTAATCCAGGTCGCCAATTCAGCCTGATGCGCCTTTTTGACGGCCGGGTTGATGCGCGTCTGTGCCGCATGTTGCATCACTCGCTGATGTGCAGGACGCACAATCGCCATAGCTGCCACAGCATCAACGGGCGCAGCAAATAATGCAGCAGATCCGGGGACAGACGCATATGCACCGGCTTCACCTTCTTCGGCAAACATGCCAGTCAACGTAATCTGCCAATCCGTGACTGCATCGATTTGATTGAATACCCCCTCATCAACCACAATGTTCACTTCAGTGCGGGTGAACACCAACACCTCAATCATGCCAACATTGAGGCGTAGTGCGTCACGATTGCACGTCAACGTCCATTTATCCGGCGCAACGCGTTGAGCATACGTGATGCTCTCGGCCAGCATCTGCAGTAATCCGGGACGCACGCGTGCATCGGGAAGATGTTTTTGGATGAATTGAAAGACATCGGTGGCCATATTTTTTCCTTTCTGAGATACTGCTACGCACAATGACAACACCATCATTCATCGTGTGGCTATGTACCAACCAATTCCCCTGCACTTATGTGCAAAGAAATATGATTGTTATGGCATTTGAGCGAGTAATCTGCCAATCTCTTTGTCAAACTCAACTACTTCTACTACCCAGTCATAGACCATCCGGCGTGATGCAGTGCTCGGTGAACCAAATGCAATCTCGACTTCCATCTCCACAAATGCCGGCAGCATCGTGTCTCGCATCAACTTGAGGTAATACACGATTTCAGTTGGCTGATCGGCGCAGGTTGGTACACGCAAACTATTGAGGCCAGCAAATACTTCGTTCACGGCGCCTTTACTCGTGCCAGGTACGTATATTTCTTGCACATAATATGCCATCACATTGGCCAAAACCCCGGCATTCTCACGCATTTTGGTTGCCTTTTGTATGAATGGCGTAAGTTCTTGTTTACATGCTGCAACACGATCAGGGGTGACTGTCGGCACTGGCGTCTTCGTCGGTACTGGCGTCTTCGTCGGCACTGGCGTCTCCGTCGGCACTGGCGTTTCCGTCGGCACTGGCGTTTCCGTCGGCACTGGCGTCTCCGTCGGTACTGGCGTCTCCGTTGGCACTGGCGTGGCAGTCGCTGTGGCTGATGGCGTTTCTGTCGGCACTGGTGTCTCTGTTGGCACTGGTGTGGCAGTCGCTGTCGCAGTGGCCGTCCGCACCACAGATGTGATGACTTCTTGCGTCGTCGGCAAAAATATAATCACTAACGCAATCACTAATACACTTACTACGACACCAATCCTACGCCAATTACTTTCCATCATTTCGTTGTGTTCTCCATGATTCTATTTATACGACTAAATTATAACATAAAATACGTAATAGTGTTATTATATATCATTTGTCGCATTGTGCAAGTGGTATTGGTAGAATAGATGGGTAATCAGCGAAAGAACCACTACCATGAACATGACGACAGCAACTCAACGCGCGCTGGCCGCGCAAATCTTCGAAGCCATGCGTACAGGCGTAGGAATTGCGCCACCATCACGCACAATTGATTTTGACTTCGAGGATGCGTATCACATTCGGCGCATGTTTGTTGACATGATGATTGCGGCAGGTGGTCGTCCCTGTGGGCACAAAATCGGCTTTACATCGGCGGCCATGCAACAACTCTACGGCATGAGTGGACCCGACTTCGGCATTCTACTCGACACCATGTTTACTTCGAGTAATCAACCCGTACGCGTCAGCCACCTGTGTGACACGCGTGCCGAACCAGAACTCGCGTTTGAATTGGCGCGACCACTCCAAGGCCCCGCAACAACAATTGCGGAAGTCATCGCCGCCACCAAGTACGTGTGGGCAGCCATCGAAGTCATTGACAGCCGGGTTGGTGCACTTCAAGCCAAAGCCACAGACTCACTTGCTGATAACGCTGGCACCGGCTGGGTAGTACTCGGCCATACACCCATCGCACCAGATCAAATTGATTGGCACTCCGTGATGTTGACGATGACCGTTGACGGCAACTCCCAGCACGCCCCAGTTTGTGATGTGATGGAACATCCTGCCGCGCCACTGGCGTTTTTGGCAAACAAACTCAGTACACTCGATGGACTCGGCGGTTCGCTCAATGCAGGCGACATCGTCATCACCGGCTCACCGATGCGCTCTGTGGCGGTAAGCGCGGGGAGCATACTGCATGCTGATTTCGGCATATTTGGCCACATGCAACTCACTTTTAGCTAAACCGCACCGTAGGCGAATTTCGAAATACATTCATACAGGTGTCACCTTTCAAATATCATCATGGTCGCATGTACGCGGTGCGGTGCGGTGCAATGCCACACCCGTGATATGCACACACATCAACAGCGCAACCATCCTGCACCCATTCAACCGAAATGCGGTGTCCGCATGTGTCAACGATTACTACGGGTGTCACCCAAATTAACTATTTACATCAATATCACGTAAATGCTATACTTGCGTATTCATTAAAACGCTATGTCAACTCGACAAGGAGGCGATGATGTCGCGTCGACCATTTGTACGCATTATGAGCGCAGGTATGTTGTTGCTCGCGATTGTAGCGACCATGTGGACTCCCACAATGCAACGCGGAGCACAGACGGTTACAGGGCAACCACTTGTGCGCAAACTCGATGTACTCGAAACCGATGCAGCGGCGCATGCAATTGGTGCAGAATGGCACAACGGCGCGGATACACCGATGGTGGTGAATTTGGGCGAGACAAACCCCGATGACCCCATTGCAGGCATGGATCAATGGCTTGCAACGCGTGGTGTCAAGCCTCAACCGCGTGGCAAAGTCACCGGAGAACAAAAGTTTTTGATAATTCGCGTCTACTTCGATGATTACACTGCTGTCTCGTGTTACGCCAAAGACGCTGCCGACGAAGCGCTGTTACTCAGCGATGCATCGGGCAGTAATGACCCGTTCTGTGGCAACGTCGAAGATGACTTGATGGTGCCTCAAAACACCCTATGGAAAAACACCTCGTATAACAACATCTCATTTGCCTGGGATATCACAGATTTGTATGAGTTACCCAAAAACCGCAGTGCGTATATTGACGACTACAGCGATGGTGACCTGAGTGAAGATGGCAAGTTCGATACACTATTCAACGATGCAATTAATGTTGTTCCGAGTTCGTACAATTTTAACGATTACCAGGGCATCTTGGTCTTCATGTCCGAGCGAAATGCGATGCAGTTCCATCGCGGACAGGCCACAATATGTAACACATCGTTCAGCAATAACTTTGACTTGCCCGGCGTAGCTAACAACACCGATTACGGATGCGTCATTATGAGTGAGAACCCGAGCGACTCGACAATTTCCACGTATGGCCGTATGGGGCACGAATTAGGTCACGCATTCCAACAGGGTGGTCCGGCGCATCCAAGTAATTACGACAGTGAATTCGAATTACTCGACTCAAATATGCCGGGGCAAACCGGTGCTTTCGAGAAACAAGACGACATGGCATTCCCAGGGTGGCTCCCCAAAGCAAACTACATCGAAATCTCCAACAAACAGACCACTGACCGTACATGTATTCGTGTGCTCGAACAAGTCCCCGACGCCCGACCCCAGGTCATCAAGGTGCCTATCACTGGTTCTCGCTATTATTTAATCAGCGCACGCATCAAGATACTCGGTGACGAACTCAATTCGCAATACGGCGGGATTCCCGATGAGGGCATCCTGGTTGAACGGGTAAATACGTCACCAGGGAAAGGAAATCCGTGGGTAACGATTATCGGCGAAGGTGACAATCGCAACGACCTTTTTGAGAAAGGTGACATCAATAATAATGTTGGCGATAGCGTCTTCATTGATGTGCTGACTGACGCACAGACCGGGATTACCGACCCAGAGATTTATTGTGTGCGCATCCGATTTACGGCAGCCGTCAATGAGCCAGATGTCGGTCTACGCCCATGGCGTGAAGCGCCCGGCAACAGCTATGAAACCACCGATATCTGGATAGACAGCCCACTCAACGGCTACGACAGCTACCGCAACGGTATGTGGAACGATTTGTCCGGTGTTCCAGTACCGCGCGGCAACGGCGATGCTCCTGCCGTAGGATCGCTGAATCGCCTCTACGCACGGGTGCGCAACCTGGGTACGATTGATGCAACAAACGTGGTAGTCAATTTCCACATCACCGATCCAGGCGGTGTGGGTGTCAGTGGATCAAATGGTTGGACGTCGCTGGGGAGCGTGGATAAAAACACCTTTCCTGCACTTGCGAACCTCCCGGCTGGTGGATATACCGACGTGTATCTAGAGTGGACACCAGACTACGCGTTGACCGATGACCAAATTGCCGCCGGCGTGTTCGAATTCCACACCTGTATACGCGTGACCATTGATCCGGTGGCTGGCGAGGTGACCCTCGGCAATCAGGACGGCGACATGGAACAAGAAAACGTGATCGAATTCGAAGCCACTCCCGATGAACCGCTGGCCGTGTACACTCATGCGTTTAATCTGCACAACGACGATGCCGTCAACAGCAAAACCTTTAACTTGCAATTTAAGAGCAATACACCACCGAGTTGGTCCATCAACCTCAATGAGGGCGATCTTTCTGTAACCGTGCCGGCCAACACGTACGTCACCGTACCGATCACGGTGACTGCTGATGGCGCTGCCGTACTTGGGACCGACTTTACGGTGGAGGTTAACGCACACAGCATCCAAAACCTCATCTCAAGCAATGCTGATACGGATGACAACGGTGAGATTGATGTTACACTCCCCACCGACCCTCTCGAACTCGTGCGATTTTATGCAGAAAACACCCACGTTGACCGCGTCGAACTGGGTGGATTCGACTTCACCGTGAACGTGCTAGCGCCAACTGACGTTTCGTGTCGCGTATATGGCCGAAGTGCACGTGTAATTGTGCAAGGTGGGCTTGATGGATTTGAGGGCATTCACCAGGCAGGCACACCGCTTCGTGCCTACGTACAACTCTTTGACCAGTACAAGCAGCCTATACCGCTTGATGATCGGGCAAGTTTCAACATTGGGTCGAATGGTGCATTTAATGGATCGTTCTCCGCAGCAACCCAAGACAAAATGATCATTCCCAAATTCGCACGCTGTATCTTCCCAGGAACACACTTGTTAGCAAGTGACGCTACCGATTACATCGAAATTGACACCACCAATGCGGCACCGACGCTGACACCTGAGCCGTGGGGAGGGAGCCAGTTCCACCACAACTTGAATATCAACCAATTCTTGCCGCCCGGCAGCACCTACTCTGACCGCGTGAGTTTGACGTCTGCGACCGTACGTCAGTACGCATGTCCGGCCACGGGATGTCCGGTCTCTGTCAAGGGAATGTATGGACGTGCCGTGCAATTCTCACCAGCAAATGACAGCATGTTACAGAGTACGACGTCTTTCAATCTAAACACGGCATTTTCGGTGGCGTTATGGGCACGACGAAATACATTCGACAAGGCCGAGACGTTAGTATCACACGGTGTGGCTGGCACCAATACCAATTTCAACATGGGATTTGACGACAACGGGCACTTTATTTGTGGCATATACGGAGATGAGGTAGCAAGTCAACGTCCCATACAAGACAGCGATTGGCATCACTACGTTTGTGTCATCAATGCGCGTCAACGCACCCTGTATGTGGATAACAACGCCGTCGCCGCACGGACCAGTAGTTCGTTGGCGTCGTACAACGTCACCAACCGATTTGTGGTGGCACGACGGCCAGATCAGCAACATTCATTCTCTGGTGAGATTGACGAGATCAACATCTTCAACGTGGCCATCAATACCACAACCATCAACACACTCGTCAGATTTATGGGCCAAATACCCACACAAGTGCCGATTGGTATTCTCTCGTTCAATGATGTGAGCATACCGTTTGGTCAATCAAAGCTCTACTGTGAGGGTGGCACCTGTCCATCCATCTATTACCCAGACCGGTCGTACACAGCGCGACCAAGCGAGCGCATCGGTGTCATGCAAATGGCGAAAGGAAAAACTCTGCTGATTAATTCATCGGCAGCACTAGTCGCCGGCACCGACAGCACGATGATGTTCTGGGCACGATTTGGCAACACCCTGAGCGATCTTGGTACACTCGTACAGAACGGTCTCAATCGCCCATCAATCACGGTAATTGCACCCAATCGAATCTCGTACGCTGGGCTGATTTATCAGATGAACAGTACGCAGTATCCACATAATCGTTGGTATCACTTTGCCTTTGTGAAAAAAGGGCAGACGTTGCAAATCTTCATCAATGGCAACATGGTCGCACAAGGGCTCGGTGCGGCAACACTGCTCCCGTTCCGCGTCTCAAATACCACAACGATGACGCTCGGAGGCATTGATGCGTCCAATGGCGAGATGAGCGCATTCGAGTTAGTCAACGCTGCCCTTACGTCCAATGACATTACCAAACGCTACGCAACGGGTATTGGCGTAGATTATGTGAGTCCAACTCTGACGCTCACGGCATCACCAACCGCAACATCAACACGTCGCCCGATCATTACCATACCGCCAATTAAACCGGTAACAGCAACATTTATTGCACGACAAACGCAAACGGCCACACACGGAATCAACAATAAACTAACTGCAATCGCCGGCACAAGTACGAGAATGGCTGGATTAACACGCACTAGAGTGGCGAATGACGTTAACCTAACCGAGACGCAATGGGCTCAATTCGGAGCTACAGAGACTGCATTAGCGGCGACTGCCACACGCTTCCGGTTAGCATCTCGTACATCGGTCATTGTGATTCCCACGATTACCTTCAAGATACCAACACTCACCGTGTACAAGAGTATGACGCCGACGCAGACGTACACCCCAAGCAAGACGTCCACGCCCAGCAAAACGGCCACGCCAACGCGATCACCAACGCAAATGGTTCGAATCACCATGACATTCACGCGTTCACCAACAAGTTTTATTCGTGTGACAGTCACCAAGTCACCCACGCCACAACGGTAACCACTACTGCAGCGTGGCACTTTCACCTACGGTGAAAGTGCCACGCTGTTTTTCATTCATGTCACTATATGCTATAGTAATTTGGAGGTACATCAATTCAGGTACTTGACTGAGGTGTTCATGGTTCGTAGGCAATGGCAAATTCAGTTGTTCGTGTGGGCAGTCATATTGTCGTTTTTTCCGCTTTCGGTACAGGCTTCAGATACACGATGTTTTCCTGAGACAGGGCAATGCATACACGGAGCTATCCGCAAATACTGGGAGCGCAACGGTGGACTCAGCGTCTTCGGTTTTCCCAAGGGCACCCAAACCCGTGAACTCGTCGAAGGAGTGCCGTTGACCGTACAGTGGTTCGAGCGTGATCGACTCGAAATTCAGCCGAATGGTATCGTAACCGCAGGGAGACTAGGTGCGCGCATTCTTGAGCTGACGGGCAGTTCATGGCAATACGGACCACAAGAACGCATCAACGGTTGCCAGTCGTTTGCCGAGACTGGGCACCGCGTCTGTGGTGAATTTGCCCGGTACTGGCAACGCAACGGCGGCGTCACGCGCTTTGGATTCCCTATCACCAACGAATTCGTTACGACCATCGAAGGACGCACCCTGACCGTACAGTACTTCGAGCGGCGGCGCTTTGAGTTGCACCCGGGCAATCAGGTACTGCTCGGATTACTCGGCAACGAAGTGCAGGCGATTCAACAATACCAAAACTGGTTCTACAACGTCCCTACTAATCCGCACATGCACTGGGTCAGCGCAGATGGGCCGCGACTGATGGCTGGCGGTCTGCCGTTTGAGGTGCGTGGTATGAACTACGTACGTGCCACCGGCGTCGATGCAAATCGTTGTTGGTCACTTCAATTCGGCGCCGACGCCAACTGCCCGTGGGATGTGCCAGCGATGACGGCCGATCTCGACCGGTTGCGCGGATTCGGCGTCAACACGGTACGCTTGTTTCTGAATTACTACGTCTTTGGCGGCGCAGTGCCTATTTTTGACAAGGCAGGGAAACCCAATATCGCCTTGCAACATCTCGAAGAGCTCATCAGCCTGGCCAACGCACGTGGCATCTACGTCATCCCTGTGCTGTTAATCGACCACCCCAAGCACGAGATGGACCCCGATCATTACGATAGCGCAATACGCTTGCATGTACGCCCACTCGTCAGCTATTTTGCCAATCGACCCGGCATTTTGGCGTGGGATGTCTTTAACGAACCCGACATCGGCAGTGAAGTTGACAAGCGCTGTTGGGACTGGGACAACGCCGACTATGCCGAGTGCTTCCCGTTGGCCGAAAAGCGCATGCGCTTCGTTGAGGCGATGCTGCGTGAGGTCAAAGTCATCGACCCCAATCGATTGCGCACCACCGGTCTGGCCTTCGCCAAAAGTCACTTTGAACCGCGTGAGGCATCACTCCGCGTCGCCGACATGGTCGACTTCTATACCTTCCACTATTACGACGACTCACCGTATGACAGCGGTCGCTACAAAGCACACTGGTACTACGGCAAGGGCTTTACGTCTGATCTCTATCGCTCACTGCAAGAGCTCAAAGCACTCGGACAGAACAAGCCGGTGGTTGTCACCGAAATCGGCTTTGTCACCGAAGGTCGTGAAGCCACTCGCTCACTTGCGCAGCATCACGCTGACCTCAAACTGGCCCGTGAGCTTATCCGCGAAAGCGGTGGGGCAGGCCTGGTGATTTGGTCGTTCCAATCCACATTTGATGATGCGATTGGTGACGTGTTCCCCCGGTAAATACAAGAGAGCCGGTGCAAGGAGAACCTCCTTGCACCGGCTCTTTTTGCCTAAATCCTACAACTCCATTGTCGGATACCCGGCATAATCGCCGAGATGCGCCACAGACCCGGCCCCGACAATCGCCCCCAAATGCAACGACTCTGGGATGCTCTTGCCACGCAAGCGCCCAGCAATAAACCCAGCATCGAAGCCATCACCTGCCCCAACCGGATCAATCACGCGCTCTGCCTTGACGACTGTCGCCTCAAAACGCTCGCCATCGTGAATCGCCAACGCCCCGCGCTCAGCGCGCTTGAGCACCACCGTCTTGATGCCAAGTGCCACAGCTGACTGTAAGTAGTGCTCGTCATCGCCCTCGCCAAACATGGCAGCGGCATCCTCGTGGCCCATCAAGATGATGTCACTTGCCTGCGCCATCGGGATCATGGCCACACGCGCCTGTTCAGCACTCCACAAGCGTGGACGGAAGTTGGGGTCAAAGGTAATCATGCACCCGGCTGCCTTGGCCAACTCAATCGCCCGGGTACATGTCGCCGCCGCACGTTCGCTCAAGGCCGGCGTGATCCCCGTCATGTGTACCGCCTTGACGCCCACAAAGTGCTCAGGTTTGAGATCCTCGGGGCCCATGTTGGCAGCAGCAGATCCTGCACGGTAATAAAACACGCGGCGCATGCCGTCGGGGAGCCACTCGCGAAAGAAGACACCCGTCGGCTTGGTGGCATCAATCGCCACCGCACTCGTGTCGACTCCCTCGCCCGCCAAAATATTAATCATCTTGCGGCCAAACGGGTCATTGCCGACACGTGAATGCCACCGCACGGAGATGCCGAGGCGCGCCAGTGCAATCGCACAATTCGCTTCAGCACCGCCAATGTCCCACTTGAGCAGTGGTGCGTCGTCAATTTGGACAGGATCGGGCGGATAGAGCACCGCCATGCACTCCCCAAAGGTCATTACATCTGGCATACGTTACTTCCCCCCTAGTGCATTTACGCAGGCGCGGGCCCCATCGGTCAAGACCTGCCAATCACCTGTTGCTACCGCTTTGGCAGGCACCAAACTGCCACCAATACCCACGCCGACTGCACCCGCATCAAGATAGCTCTTGAGGTTATCAGCACCAATACCACCGGTAGGCATCAAACGCAAAAACGGCAATGGTGCCAAGACATCCTTGATGTAGCCGGGTCCAAGAGTGCGTGCGGGGAATATCTTGACGAATGCGGCGCCCGCCTCGTGTGCCGTCAAGGCCTCGGTCGGTGTAAATGCGCCACACGCCGTTGGGATATTCGATTTTGCGGCAATACTGATGACATTCGGGCGCACCGTCGGCGTCACCACAAATTGTGCACCGGCATCGATCGCCCCAATTGCATCATCAGCTGTCAGCGCCGTACCAACACCTATCAGCATGCGATCACCCATGGCCGCCCGCACTTTGCTAATTGCCGCAAACGCCCCTTGGCCGGTCAACGTATATTCAATGGCAGTTATGCCACCAGCTAAGAGTGCCTCGGCAACTTCGAGGGCGCGGTCATAGTTGTCCAATCGCACTATGGCGACGATTTTCGCAGCTGCTAACGCTGCGATCCGTGTATCCATGCACAGCTCCTTTGCTGACCTGGTCAAGCCTGTCAGACGGTATGAAAGGGTTATCTGTATTATAGCCTACCGCGCCAGACCACAAATGATTTGGTGGCACGCACTTGCACAACCTCGCCAAAGAACTGTCGTAACAACGGTTCATACGCCAAAAATGCATTCGCCACCAGATACAACTGCCCCCGTGGCCGCACATGCTTCGCCGCTGCGGCCACAAACGCTCGCACCATGCTGTCGTCCGTGCGTTTGCCCGCATGAAAGGGTGGATTGGTCACCACCACATCATACTGCGCATCCCAGGGCAATCCATCGAGCACATCGCCCCAGGCCACGCGCACCTGCGCATCCGCGGCAAACGTGCGCTGCATGGCCTTGACTGCCAGCGCATCGACATCAATCACATCAACGGCTGCCGCCCCGGCATCACACATCGCCCCTGTCAACACACCGGCACCACCACCGATATCGAGCACGCGCCGGCCACGCACATCGGGCAGTGCAGCGATCAACTCGGCACTGCCTACATCGAGTCGGTCAGCCGCAAAGACACCTGGGTAGGTGTAGTAGGTTCGTTGTGCATGCGTAAATGGATTAAGCGTTATGTCACTGACATCGGGCATAGCCAGTGGTTTGATGGCCACCACCACGCGCTGATGCGCTTTGGAGCGCTCATTGACACTGCCAAAGAGCGCTTTGACATCGTGGGCGGCGCTTTTGCCACCGGCATCATTGGGTCCAGCGGCAACCAACACGCCACCCGGGCGCAGGAAGCGCGCCGCCTCATGGAGGCGCATCCGCCAGGCCTCGCGCGTTGACGAAATTTCGATGAGGGCAACATCGTATACACCAGCCGGCACGAGCCCGTCTCTACTCCACTGCGCAGTGATACCCACATGCGCCAGCGTGCGCTCGGCTGCCTGGCGCATCCCTGCATGCCGCATCACTACCGTCGTGTGGGTGTGGGGTGAAAGGAGCAACGCCGGCAGCGCCATACTCACGTCGCACAGGAGCAGTCGATCTGGTGCGAGCGTTACGCTTTCTAATGTCAAAAGCTCAGCCGCAGCAGTTGGCAACAGTCCAGACGGTAGACCGCCACGACCAAAGACATTCACACTACGCCCGGCAATATTGAGCGTCGAGGATTGCCATGTCGCCGCATCAGCGCCCATAAAAGCGCACGGCCTCCATGTCGAGGTGCAGACCGAGGCCAGGAGCGTCGGGGATGGCCAGCATGCCATCCGCATCGAGTTTCCACGGCGTGGCCACCAGTTTGTCGATGTAGGGTGAGCCAGTCAGATACTCAACAAAATCGGTCTGTGCAAACGCTGCAGCGAGCTGCAAATCGGCTGCCAGGCCAACAGCCGTGTTCCAGCCATGCGGAATAAAGCGCACGCCGTTCTCTTCGGCCATCCAGGCAATTCGGCGCTCCTCGCTGATGCCACCCACCTTGGTCACATCGGGTTGTACGATGTCGAATGCACCAGCCTGGAGCCATGGTTGGAAGGATTGACGGCGCGTCAGCACCTCGCCACCGGCAATCGGCAAGCGCGCCTGCCGCCGCAGTGCCACATAATCGTCGAGGGCGTCGGGCTTGAGTGCCTCTTCGAACCAATACACGTCATAACTCGCCAGCATCTCTGCCGTCCGCACTGCCCACTTAAACCCCTGCCCCCAATAGGCGTCACTTGCGCCGGCATCAACCATCAACCAGCCATCGCCGATAGCCTCACGGGCGGCGCGCACAATCGCCTCGTCGACCGCATTACTCTCGCGGCCAAACGGCCCCCAGCCAATCTTGAAGGCGCGGAAGCCTTCGGCCTTGAGCGCCAGCAGGTGCTCTGTGATAATCGCCGGCTCCTCCATCAGAATCGAGGCATACGGCCGAACGCGTTCGCGGTAGCGACCGCCGAGCAGGCGACTAATCGGCTGACGCGTCACTTGCCCCAAAATATCCCACAAGGCGATGTCGATGCCGCTAATCGTATGGGTAATTGCGCCGCCCCGCCCCAACCAAAAGGTGTGCTGATGGAGTTTTTCGCTGACGCGCTCTGGCTCAATCGCCGACTCACCGCGGTAGAGCGGCTCGAGCACCTGCAAGGCACCTTTGACGAGGGCATCGTTGGTGTAGACGCTACCGTAACCGACTAAGCCCTCGTCAGTATGAACTTCGATAAGGGTATGAATACAATCGTCGGGCTTAATCTCTTCGCTCCAGCCACCCTCGGGTGAGGCGCCGTACAGGCCAATGGCCTTAATCTCACGAATCTTCATTGACTCCTCCTATACGAATGCGCCCCGCCGACTCAGCCGGACGAGGCGCATGCAATCAACAACCACCTAGTGCTTCGGTTTGCCGAGCTCAATCGAGCGCTCAAATGCCGCTTTGATGCCCTCGGTGACGGCCGTACGCAACCCGGCCTTCTCCATGGCGTTGACACCGGCCGCCGTTGTCCCAGCCGGCGAGGTGACGTCGTTGCGCAACTCGGCCGGATGTTTGCGACTCGCCAAGGCGTACTGCATCGATCCGAGTAGGTTTTGTTCGGCCAGTTGTTTGGCAAGGTGACGGGGCAACCCGATTGAAACGCCGGCGTCAATCATCGCCTCAAGAATCAAAAAGACATAGGCTGGCCCACTCCCTGACACGGCCGTCACGTGATTGATGTAGTACTCATCGTCAACGTAGACTGCCTGGCCAAGCGACGAAAGCACCTGCTGCGCCCAGCTTTTTTGCACGTCAGTCACGGCTGGCACAGCAGTCCACCCCGAAATACCCGCACCAATCATGGCTGGAGTATTGGGCATGGCCCGCACAATTGCGGCATGATTCAACCCGTCGCGCAACGTGGCAATCGTGATGCCCGCCATAATCGAGAGCACCAGCGCGCCAGACGGGATATGGCCGTTGAGCTCAGGCAAGACCACACCGGCCAGTTGCGGCTTAATGGCGAACACGACCACATCAGCCGTTGCAACCGCCTCACGATTGCTGGCCACCATGGTGATACCGTACTGTTGGTGCATGGCATCACGGCGATCGGGGCGCGGCTCTGATGCCGTGATATGTGTGGCGGGGATGCCGTGGGCAATCAGACCACCAATCATGGCCTCGCCCATCATGCCAGCCCCAATCATACCGATACGTGGATGCGTCATGTGCTATACCTCAATGTTGGCAAATATGTCAACGCCAGGCACGGTGTATGGGCGGCAGAACGCCGTCACTTCGGCCTTGACCTGGGCTACCACCTGCTCGTCGTTGATGTTGCTAATCACGCGGTCAATGAAGCCAGCCACCACATCCATCTCGGCCTCTTTCATGCCACGCGTCGTCATGGCGGCCGAACCAAAGCGAATGCCCGAGGTCACCAACGGTGGGCGTGGGTCGTTCGGGATGACGTTCTTGTTGGCGGTGATATGTGCCTGGTCAAGCACGGCCTCGGCTTGCTTGCCGGTGACGTTTTTGTTGGTCAAATCGACCATCATCAAGTGGTTATCGGTGCCGTTCGACAAAATTTTGAAGCCGCGTTTCATCAAACCACTGGCCAGTGCCTGCGCATTCTTGATGACTTGGGCGGCGTACTCCTTAAATTCAGGTTGCAAGTTCTCACCAAACCCGATGGCTTTGGCGGCCACCACGTGCATCAAGGCACCACCCTGGGCACCGGGGATGACCATTTTGTCGAGCACCTCAGACATCATCAAAGTGCGACCGCTCTTGGCGGCCTTCTGGCCGAACGGATTCTCGAAATCCTGACCCATCAAGATGATGCCACCACGCGGGCCGCGCAACGTCTTGTGTGTCGTTGATGTCACCACATGGGCGTAGGGGATGGGGCTGGGTAGGTGGCCCGCTGCAATCAAACCAGCTGGGTGGGCGATATCGGCGAACAAGTAGGCTCCGACTTTGTCAGCAATCTCACGAAAAATCGAGAAGTCAATAGCACGCGAATACGCACTCGCACCCACGGTAATCAACTTGGGGCGCTCACGCTCGGCCATCTCGAGCACGTTTTCGTAGTCGATATAGCCGGTCTCAAGATTGATGCCGTACTGCACGAAGTTGTACATCTTGCCCGAGAAATTCACGGGCGACCCGTGCGTCAGGTGACCACCATGACCGAGATTCATACCGAGCACTTTGTCGCCTGGATTCAAGAAGGTGAAGTACACGGCAGTATTGGCCTGTGTGCCTGAGTGTGGTTGCACATTGGCGTAGGCGGCACCAAAGAGCTCTTTGACGCGATCGCGGGCCAAGTTCTCGACTTGGTCGACCCATTCGCACCCGCCGTAATAGCGGTTACCGGGGTAGCCTTCGGCATATTTGTTGGTCAACACTGACCCTTGCGCCTCCATCACGGCGCGGCTGGTGTAGTTTTCACTGGCAATCAGCTCAAGACCATCACGCTGCCGAATCGCTTCACCAACGAGCATCCGGGCAACCGTAGGATCGGCCTTGACAAGGGTATCGAGTGGTGACATCACAATTCTCTCCTCATACCGAACAACCTGTGATAATTATAACGCAATAATTCTTTGATACATATTTCACGACCGCAATTTGTCGATGTACTTAATCGCCTCACGACAAATCGCCTGGAGCAGCATGATTTCACGGGCATTTGGTTGTGCCCGATGCGTCATACTGCGCAACGAGCGCATTTTTGCTGGCGCACTCGGGCTCTTAAAGAAGTCAATCGCCCGCAGGGCCTCCTCAAGCGTCGCCACAAACTCATCAATCCGCGGCAAGGGCGCCGGCGGGTAGGTAATCTTGCGATCTGGGCGCACCGGCGGCTCGGCCATGTGTACCTCATAACACACTAACAACACTGCTTGCGCCAAATTGAGCGAGGCATAGGTCGGATCTGTGGCAATCGTGACGAATTGTTGGCACTGATCGAGTTCTGCTTGTTGCAGGCCGTTGTCCTCGGGGCCAAACAACAGGCCCACCTGATGCCCCTCGACCGTCTTTTGGACGATGCTGGGCACCGACTGACGCAACTCGAGGGGCGGCACCGGCGTATCACGGTGGCGAGCCGTAGTGCCGACCACCCACGTCAAGTCGTGGAGCGCCTCTTGAAGCGTCGGATAGACCTCAATGGCATCGACCACGTCTTGACTGCGGTGGGCGACTTGCTCGATTAGCTCGGGCTCGTACTCGCGCGGGTTCACCAAGCGCAAGCGGCGAAATCCCATATTTTTCATGGCGCGGACCGTCGAGGCCACATTAATTTGGCGTTGTGGGTGATACAAAATCACCGTTATTGCATCGCGAAATGTTGATTCAACCACGTCTCGTCCCTCACATGCACGACAAACTCCTCATCAGTATACCCAATCCCCTCTACATCGACCAAGACTGGTACAATGATTAGAGAGGCGTGATAACCACGCACCAAAGGAAACAGGCATGGATTGGCGAGCTACATCATCGGGTGCCCGGCACCTGTACATTCATATTCCGTTTTGTCATCGACGCTGCTCCTACTGCGATTTCAACACCTACGCCAACATGGAGGATCGCATTGAGGCCTACGTCGACGCGCTCTGCGCCGAGTTAGCCAGCCTGCCGCGCACTACGGCACCCGTCACACCGCCAGCCCATCCACACCCACTGATGCGCGCCGATTTGCCACCGACCATCTTCTTGGGTGGCGGTACGCCCAGCATGTTGCCCCTGCCGTTGATGGAGCGCGTCTTGCAAGCTGCCGACGCTGTTGTGCCCTTTGCTGGCGCCGAGGTCACCGTTGAGTGCAACCCTGGCACCGTGCTTGGGCGCGATTATTTGCGCCAAATCCGGGCCATGGGCGTCAATCGCGTCAGCATGGGCGTCCAAAGCCTGCACGACCCACTACTCCGCATGCTCGGGCGCATCCACACGGCCGAAGAGGCCAAAGCCAGTTATCTCGATGCACGAGCCGCCGGATTCGATTCGGTCAACCTCGACTTCATCTTTGGGCTACCGGGCCAAACCATCGCCGACTGGCAAGATACCCTGCACAATGCAGTTCAGTGGGATGTTGATCACTTTGCGATTTACTCGCTCATCCTCGAAGAGAGCACGCCGCTCTACGCCCAAGTCATGGGGGGACGCCTCAGCGTGCCCGATGACGATATCACCGGCCAGATGTACGAATACACCATGGAGTACCTTGCCACCCAAGGCTATCACCAATACGAGATTTCAAACTGGGGGCGAGGCCACGCCGGCATCGGCGGACTCCCCAAACACACCGGCCTGCACAACGTTGCCTATTGGCTCAACGCCGATTACCACGCCACTGGCGCCGGCGCCCACGGGCATCTCGACAATCAGCGCTTTGTGGTGCGCCTCGGCGTCGACGACTACATCAACCACGCCGGTAGCGGTCAATCCCCCCTGCAGTCAACGACGCCCCTTACCCAAGCCGATCAACTCGCCGAGACGATGATGATGGGACTCCGACTCAACCAAGGCATCAGCTTTGCCCATATCGTAGATCGCTGTGGCGTTGATGTGCGCCATACACACGCCGACGCCATCGCCGAGGCGCAATCGCGTGGACTGCTCATCGTCGATGACATCGGTCTACATCTGAGTGAGCGTGGTCGTATGTACGGCAATCAGGTGTTCCAATTATTCGTGTAGTAGGGGCGTCCGAAAGGGCGCCCGGTCCGAAAGGGCGCCC
>CAYZZI010000033.1:0-9318 GCA_964482795.1 uncultured Klebsiella sp. | reverse complement strand
GTCCGAAAGGGCGCCCGGTCCGAAAGGGCGCCCAGGCCGAAAGGGCGCACCAGAGAAAGTACCCGATGCACCAGCAATTACTCGACCACATTAATACGCATTACCCGCTTGAGGTCGTCGCACTCACACCTGCATCTCGTGGGCTGGTAGCAGAGACGTTTTTGGCCACAAATCAGTCCGGCCAGCGCTTTTTTGTCAAAGTCAACAGCAAGCCATTTTTCAAAAACCGCCTGCGCCAGAGTGCCCCTGCCCATGCCGCTCTTGCTGCTACCCTCGGCCATGGTGTCAACCAACCACTCACCACGCATACAGGTGAATGGCTCAGCGTGTTTGGCACTGCGATGGTAACAATCACTCATTATGTCGATGCACCCAATAGCGAACAGTACGACACCGCAGTGTTTGGGCGCCTCATCGGCGAGATTCACCGCATCACCCCACGCATCAATACGCCCATGCAACGCGTCGTACTCTTTGAACACGACGCCATCTGGCGCCACCTGATGGCACGTGTCTATCACCCCGGTGATGCGCCATGGCAGATACAGCTTGCCGAACGCATGCACTCGTGGCATTCGCTGATACATACGCATCACGCCCACCTCAACGCATTACACGGCGCCTATGCCCAACACCCGCATCCGTGGGTGATCACGCACGGCGACGCCGGTGGTAATGTAGTGGCCAATAACGCGGTCGATTTGACCATCGTCGATTGGGACTATCTGGCACTGGCCCACCCCGAGCGCGACTTGTGGGTGTTCCGCCACGACGAGGCCTTTTGGCACGGCTATTGCGCAGTTGTACCCGACTACCAGATTGACGAGTATCAGCTCCAGTTGGCCGCCTATCGCCAGTATTTTGATTACATGGTGTTTATTCTGTGTGAAATCTACCTGAGCCCGGAAGATGTTGATCGGCAACCACACATCGATAACCTACTTTCGCTTTTTGATGAAACAAATTGGATTCAGTCACGACTAGGCACTGCATAACACTCACGTCATGCTTTTTACAAAAAAGCAGTGCACACAAACCAACAAATCTCACGTATGATAGAGACATATGGTGCAAAGGCACCCAAAGGAACACGCATGTCAGAGATTGTGCTCAAACCAGGTCGCGAGCGTTCGATTCTCAAACGCCATCCATGGATATTTTCGGGGGCCATCGACAAATCAGCCGACGTTGAAGACGACATTGTTGAGGTCTACGCCAGTGACGGTACATGGTTGGCCCGTGCGCTCTGGAGTCCATACTCACAAATCCGTGCCCGTATTATGACGTGGCAATTTGATGAGCCCATTGACATGCTCTTCTTTCGGCGCCGGATTGCCCAAGCGCTCGCCATGCGCATTGCTCACCCCGCCTATAACGACGCCAACGCCATGCGCATTGTCCACGGCGAATCCGATTTGTTGCCCGGTTTGATTATCGACCGGTACGGCGATTTTGTCTCCGTTCAACTCTTGTCACGTGGGATTGATGCTCGCCGCGACGACATCGTGGCCGTAATCGTCGACATCCTCAAGCCACGTGGCATCATTGAGCGCAGCGATGGTGATATGCGTCAGCTCGAGGGGCTGCCCAACAATGACGGCGTGCTCTGGGGCGAGGCGCCACCGCTTTCATTGACAATTACCCATCCAACTGGGCTGCGCGAGACGCTTGATCTTGATAGTGGCCAAAAGACCGGTGGGTATCTCGACCAAGCGCTGAATCGTGTGGCACTCGCCGCCTACGCCAACGACGCCGATGTGCTCGACTGCTTCTGTTACAACGGCGGCTTTAGTGTGGCACTCGCACTCGGAGGTGCCCGCTCGATTACTGCCGTTGATGCCAGTGGGCCAGCACTCGTCGCCTTACAAAATGACATGCAACTCAACGGTGCCACGAGTACACCACTTGAGGTGGTTGAGGCGGATGTCTTCAAGTTATTGCGCCACTACCGCGACGAAGATCGCCTGTTTGATATCATCATCCTCGACCCACCCAAGTTCGCCCATAGTCAAGCACAGGTCGATCGCGCGACCCGCGGGTACAAAGACATCAACTTGCTCGCCATGAAGTTATTACGGCCAGGTGGGTTGCTCGCAACGTATTCGTGTTCGGGGTTAGTATCGGCCGACCTCTTCCAAAAGGTCATTTTCGGCGCTGCCATTGATGCGCATCGTGATGTGCAAATTATCGAACGGCACACGCAGGCGCCTGACCATCCGGTGTTACTCAGCTTCCCCGAGGGAGAATACCTCAAAGGATTAGTTTGTCGCGTTTGGTAGGACACGCCCATGCACGAACTTGCACTATTTCCGTTACCACTCGTTCTTATGCCACATGCACCACTGACGTTGCATGTGTTTGAGCCACGCTACCGGCAGATGATCGGCCACTGTATCAGCAACAAACTGCCGTTTGGCGTCGTATTGGTAGAGCCCGCCACACAGTTCAGCGGAGAATTCACCGACCGTCTGGCCATGGGCGAATGGCTCAATCGCTTCGAAAATGAAGGTGACGAGTACCCCGACTACCTGCCACACACCGTCTGCACGTCTGCGATTATTGCCGAGCATGTCCAGCTCGAGGATGGGCGGTTTTTGCTCCAGTGTGTCGGCGGTGAGCGCGTACGATTGACTGGTCTCAGCCGGCGCACACCGTACTTGGTCGCCCAAGTTGAGCCCTGGCCGGCCGAAGTGACACCTGCTGCCAAGGCTGCCGCCGTGGCACTCACCGAGATTTATGGGCGCTATTGGCGCGCGGTGCAACGAGCTACCGGCATCGAACAAACACCGGTTGATCTTGCGCTTGACGCAGCCGAGATGAGTTGGCAACTCGCCCACATGCTCCAGGTCGACGAGGTACGCAAACAAGAGTGGCTGATGATGAGCACTGCCCAACGCCTGCGCAGTATTATCACCGCCATTCGTGCTGAAACGCACACGCTGCCCAAAGAAGCACCGCACGGCAGTCATGTCGGCCCCTGGAGCTGGAACTAACCATGTTCGTCGCCATCGGTACCGTCTCATTGCACCTGCCCGGCATCGGCAGCCTCAAAGAAAAACGCTCGATTGTCAAATCGTTGCTCGAACGCATCCGCGCTCGCTACAACGTATCAGCCGCCGAGATTGGTGACCACGACCTACACGGGCGAGCCCTACTCGGCATGGCGGCGATTTCGGCATCAGGCGACCACGCCCAACAACAAATCGAGACGGTCTTTCGATTTATCGAAGAGACACGCCCCGACTTGATTTGGATTGACTCCGATATCGAACTGGTCTAGACAATCATCTTTTTGAAACCCTCTGCCGCCACCATGTTATGCGGCGCACCAAGTTCTGCTGCACGTTGACGCACGCGCTCCTCCCACCCCTTGGCATTGTCAAGTTGGGTATGGTGCTCAACCAGCGAGGCAATCTTGACATCAAGCGTCTCGCTAATATCCTCAAAGTAATCGGGCTGCTCAGCCCCCCACAAAAACAAGAACTCTGGACGCCAAAGGTCAATCCCCAACTGGCGTAAGCCGTGCACAAATAAGTGGTCGCGGGCCGAGACGACACCATCAATGACCGCAAAGCCGACCGCACGATGATCGGGGTGCCACATGTACTGCTTCCACGGGTCATGGGTAAAGACCCAGTGTGGCTTGAGCATGCGCACGTAGAGTGCCATCTCAAGGCGCAGTGCCATGCCACCTTCGAGTTCACCATCGTTATAGCGCATGTGAATGACCCGATGGCCACCGAGCACATCGAGTGCGTTCTTTTGCTCGATTTCACGCGTGTCCGAGAGAACATACGGGCTTAGGCGCTGGTCGTGAGTACCCTTGTTGCCGTTGGTGGCAATGATGTAGGTAATCTCCCACCCTTGGCGCGCTAATTTGGCCAGCGTGCCACCAGCACCAAACTCACAATCATCGGGATGGGCGCCAATCGCCAAGGCGCGCTTCACATCACTCATGACGTCTCCTCGTGTGGTATCAAAACGCCGGTGGCAACTGCCACCGGCGTGCATTACCTGAAGTGTACCAAAATTCTAGCGGACCATCATGGGCATCACAATATGAATATAGCCATCAAGACCGACCGGGCGGAAGACGGCCGGTTGCTGCTCGGTCTGCGTCTCAATCGCCACCTGCGCAGTTTTGACGGCATTAATGGCCTCTTGCAAAAAGCGCACATTCAAGGCGATCTTGTTACCCTCACCATGAATCATGCCATCAACCACGCCACTGTTGTTACCAACCTCAGCAGCATTCGCACTAATCACAATCCGCCCAGGTGCCATGTCGCCACCCGACTGAATGTCGAGGCGCACAATGTTAGCCGATGAGCTGGCAAACAACGAGGCAATCTTGACCGCCTTGGCCAACTCCGCCGTGTCAACCAACGTGCGCGTGGTGTAGCCTTGAGGGATAACACGCTCAATGTCGGGATATTTGCCATCAAGGACACGCGTCACCAAGTCGATATCCTCGGTGTGGAACAAGACTTGTGAGCCACCCGGTGTCATCGTCATCGCCACATTACCTTCGCTCCCCGCGATGATGCGTGAAAGCTCCATCAAGGCGCGGGCTGGGATAATCATCTCGACTGGCGTCTGTACCGGTGTCGCCAATGGAATAATGCGCTGTGCCAGACGGAATCCGTCCGCCGATGCCAGCGTCGCGTGATTCTCACGCAGGCGCACTAACACACCCGTCAACACGGGACGGCTGTCGTCGGTAGCTGCTGCAAAAGCAATCTGATCAATCGCTTCGCGGAGCACATCGCATGAGAAGACCGCAATCGGGTCCTGCGCACCATTGGATGGCAAATCAGGAAAATCGTCAGCGGTAATGCCGTTGATGTTGTTCTCGTAGCGTGCACACGTCAACTTGACGCTCTGTGACGTCGGCTCAAGCTCAAGGGTAATCCGATCGTTGGGCAAGCTGCCAACCAAGTCGCTGAGCAACTTTGCCGGAATGGTCACCGCTCCTTCACGATCCACTTTCGAACCAATCCAACAGGTAATCGCCAGCTCGAGGTTGGTCGCAGCCAATTTTAGGCGCCCATTGTCTGTGGACAACAAAATATTAGACAACACGGGTAGGGTACTTTTGCCAGCAACAGCATGGCCGACAATCGAAATACCGCGCTTGAGGTTCTCTTGCAGACACGTGAGCTTCATCGCTGCGGCTCCTATAAACTCAACAAATATGCGCTATTATACCATACCATCTAGCACGTTATCGTACATTGACGCCATCTGTTGCCAGTCAAAGCGCAGCGCCCAGGTACGGAGCGCCTGACGGTCAAATGATTGGTGACGCTGCATCAAACGTATCAATGCATCGGCCAATTGCCCATCATCATCATACAAACACTGCGCATGGTATTCAACCGGTAATAACTCTGGGTAGGTGAGTCGGCGCGGCAACAAGGGCAAAGCACCCGCATACGCCGCCTCAATCACCGCTATCCCAAAGAACTCTTGAATCGCCGCACTCACCACGATATCGGCCTGATGCAGTAACTCGCAATAACGCTGCATATCAGGCACATACCCCCAATGAATCGTATAATCCGCCAGCATGTGCCGATATGATTCAAATACATCCGCCTGTTGATCGACATATTCTCCTAGTACAATCAGGCGTATGTCATGCCCTTGCGCAATCACGTTGCGAACTGCCTCCAAAAAGACAAGCGGCTGCTTGTCGTAGTCCCATCGGCTGTTCCACAGGACGATGGGTGCGCCCTTTGGGGTGGCTGGGGCATCAGCCACATCAAGTCGGTGTAAATCAATACCGGGGTAGAGCACACAACTCCGCGCGTCAAGGCTTTTGACAACATCAAGCTCGTGAAAATCATGAAAACGCCGTGGCAGGCTCGGCAATGCGGTCAGCAGACTCTGCCGATGAAACTCCGAATTAAAACAAATCAAATCTGCCGCCACCATGCTCGTGTAGTTGATCCACGGCCACGTCAGGTCGAGTTTGCGCCCCGCCGGCAACGGGTAAGTCAGCTGATTCTCGTGCATATACAACGCCACTGGCAGGCCAGCAAATAACTGGCGCCCCACTCCCAACAACGTGGACACGTCACACATGTCGGTGACGACGAGCACATCAAAGTGCTGGCGCAACGGTGCATCGCCGTAGCGCTCACGCACCATGCGCACAAACGACAGCGCTGCCCCACGCATACGCCAGCGCCACCCGCCGTCCTGGGGCAACCCAATCACCGTCACCTGATGTGCACTATGGGCGGCGTATCCGGTTGAGACGGCTTTGTGCGACCCCGCATGAAAGGCATCAAGCCAGAGAATGCGCATCCGTCACCCCTGCATCCACCAATACACGACAACTCCGATTGCCATCAACCCCATCATCCACCACAAAATCGCAGGCACCTCAAACGTCGGCAACTCAGGCACTGCACGGTCATCACGCGCTGTATCGCCATGAAGGAGTGGCGCATCGCTCTCGGCCACATCGAGATCATCACGTGGTACCACAATGTGCATCGTGCCAGTCTCTTGGAGCGATACCGGCGCCACTGCATGCACTTGCGCAAGCACGCGCCAATCACCTGGCTGGCCGCGCTGGGCATACCATATGTTGAGCATCGGCATCAGCGGGCCAATCAAGCCACCACACGCTTTGACCAGCCAGGTTTGTTCATTACGCGTCGGGCGTGGGCCATCTTCGCCAAGCACGGCCACCACCAACTCGTTGAGCATGGATACATCAACTGCGCGCATCGGCACCTCACGCCATGGATAGGATGGATCGGGTATTTGTGATGCGGCAATACACCGCAACGTGCCATTGCGAATCGCCGGCAATAACTCAGCCCACCACTGCTGAATGGTATCGGCGAGATGCGGCGCATCGGTGTTATCAAATGCCAAAAGCGGTGGATATTGTAGCTCTGGCAACATCATCAGCCAGCGGCTCGGTTGTTGTTGGAACGCAGCCGCGACGGTTGTTCGAAGTGCATCAATATCTGGAAAGTCAGCTACATCAATATAGTACGCACGCATGCCCGTTTGATCGAGGAGCACCGGGGCGGCCTCAACCACATGAAAGAGCAGGGTTGACCTGCCACTCCCGGTCGGACCAATCACTAAGGCCGGCGTTCGACGCTCCATTGACTCGGTCAGTTGTTGAATTTCAATCCAGCGCCCCACAAAAAAGCGTGGATTGCGCAACATTGTGGTCGGAAAGGGCATTTTTGCTCAAATCTGCTACGCCATACCCGTATAATACAGTCAGGATGTATCCTAGACGGAGAAGTACCGATGACTCTCAAACCACCATCACAAACCGAAAAAAGTGTCACGACCTTCTTTTTTGCGCTACTCGTGACGAGCGGCCTGATTTACACCTTGACCGCTCGTTTCCACTTTACCGTGCCCTGGTTTTTGGTGCCAGTTGTTGCGTTAGCGTTTACTGGGTTTATGTATTGGCGCGCTCGCGTTCGCCGCGGTGCATCGCCAACAGATCACCAACCACCGCAAAACCCGTAGCAACACCACCAGCCCCTGCGCCGATAATCGTTACATCGCCGAGAAGGTCTGTCGAATAGGTCAACGCATTGGTTGCGCCTGCTACGCCGGCAAGTGGATGGGTAATCGGCAAGCGCATCGGCTGTACGCTAGCGGTCACACCGGTCGGGGTACGCTTGACCTCAGCGATTAGCTTCCACCGCTCACCAGCTGCTTGGGCGGCTTTGACGTCGGCAGCGCTTATTTTGGTAATGCCGTTCGTCGCCACATCACGTGGGCGCAAGCCGGCGTTCATGAGCACATTTGCCAGAATCGCCGCTTTGCCGGCTGCGTCGTGCCCCTCAACATCACCGGTCGGGTCAGCCTCGGCATATCCAAGGCGTTGGGCCTCGGCCAATGCGTCAGCATAATCGAGCCCGTGCTCCATCTGCGTCAGAATAAAGTTCGTTGTACCGTTGACAATCCCACGCACCATCGAGACCTCGCACCCCTGCAAGGCACCCCAACCCAGTCGCAACGACGGCGTACCCGCCATGACCGTGCCCTCAATCCCCAAGAAGAGGCCTTTGCTGGCCGCCAAGGCACGTAACTCTTTGAGATGCAACGCTGCAGGGCCCTTGTTGGCCGTAATCACGTGCATCCCGCGTGCGAGTGCCTGTCGAATATGGCTCGTCGCCGGTTCGGCGGTACTTAGATCGGTCGGCGTCAGCTCAACGAGCACATCAGCTGCACGCGTTGCAATCATCGTCAATGCATCGTCACTGACCGCCTGTGGCAAATCGCGGAGTGCACTGACTTGCAACAATGCCGCCGGATCGAGTCCATTTGCATCATAGGCACTCCCTCGACGAGCAGTGGCTACACCAACGATTTTGATCTCTGCGCCACTCTCTGCCTGAATACGCGTCGCATGATCACGGATAATTTTGACAAATCCTTGACCAGCTGCACCCATCCCTACCAACAACACACGGTATACTGTAGTCATATCATTCCTTATCAGACATTCAATGATTGAACTGACACCACACAACCCATTCCCACTTCTACTGGCACACCCATACGTGGCAGCAGCAGGGTCGTTAGGGTTTGGCATTCATACTGCATCTATCGTACACCAAATTGCCCCGGCTGCGCTGATCACACCAAGTATCACACTCAACGGGCGTTCACCAGATGGTCCAAACAAGCTTTTCGAGCATCGCTATGGGCTATTTTATAGTGAACCATGGCACGACCCCGGGGTACAGTGGGTGGGGCGACGATGCACACCAGTCTGGGCCACATGGGATATTCCGGTGATTGTATCTCTTGACGGCAGTGACAGTGATCTCATGTCTGCTGCACGTGAGCTCGATCAAGTCGAGGGGATTGCCGGTTTTGAAGTATCTATTTCCATTGACCAGCACGTTTCCGATGCGTTTTTCGCCAAACTACGCAGTACCATTTCACTGCCGCTCATCATCAAACTACCATTTGCCGACCCACACGTATTGATACCGCTCGTAACACAGTGCACTCAGCATCACATTGATGCACTCACGGTAACTGCGCCACCACGCATCAGCAGTGGCCGGATGCTCGCACCTGCCCTTTTCCCACTCACGCTTTTCGCGTGCGAAGCCCTCACACATCACACCACACTCCCGATTATGGCCTGTGGCGGCATCCACGACCGTTCACAAGCTCAATCAGCGCTTGCCACTGGAGCAGTTGCAGTACAACTCGGCAGTATTCTCCTGCGCAATCCACTCATGCTCAATTCCTAACTTTTCCATTTTCCATTTTCCATTTTCCATTTTCCATTTTCCATTTTCCATTTTCCATTTT
>CAYZZI010000032.1:0-37154 GCA_964482795.1 uncultured Klebsiella sp. | reverse complement strand
TTGCCGTTTGTTTGGGGATTGTTTCAACCAGTCATTCCAACAGACGCGTTTGCGACACCGCTAGTATCACATGTTGTTCATCCCGTGTTGAATCGACTATCACATCAATTCATGAATCAGGTCATGTGGTATTCGTGGGGCATTCATACAGCGCAATTGCGAGGTGGTTTGATGAATGTCCATGAACAGCCTGCATTTGTTGCGTGTTCACGTGGTATTTTGCCGGATTGGCAAGACATGCAACCTCACCATCATGTGTCGGGATGGCTTGGGCCATTGTCGCAATCCCCAGCACTTCCTGAAACAGTACGGCAGTTCATAAGCGGCGATGAACCATATGCCGTTGCAACGTTTGGCACACCTGCAGCAAATGAATATTCGGACATCTATGATATAGTCATTGCTGCTGTACAACGACTTGGAATGCGTCTAGTCATACAAGTTCCTGAGCAATTTGCCAGGATGGTAGTACCGGATGGTGTAAATGTGATTGCACATGATGTCAATCATACGGAGCTGTTCTCACGTGCAAAGGTTGTGTTGCATCACGGCGGAGCTGGAACAACCCACGCATGTGTTGCAACTGGGGTGCCCATGGTGGTAATACCACGCGGTATCGATCAGTACTTTTGGGCACAGCGTATGCATACTGCCGGGTATATTCCCTCGTTTATTCCACGTCATTCAATAACCGTTGAATCACTAGAGTTGCTCATGTCTCAAACACTTGCTTCTGCACATATCCGTGAACGAGTGCTGCACGGAATGACGTATATGGCAGGTGAGCATGGTGTTGATAATGCAGTTGCGTTTATTCAGAAAACAGCAGTGGAGTGCCGTTGACTTTGATTGTGGGTACTGCTACAATGACGAAACTTACTCGCGTATTGTAGAAAGAGGGCGCAAATGGAAATCATGTACCAGGTAGATACTTTTGCGTCACCTGTTTTCTTGGATGGCTGATCTTCAGCGATTCAACCGCAGGCTTGATGCCTGCGGTTTTTTGTTGCTACATCAAAGGGATGAGAATGACAACTCGAGTCAAATTTTCGCAATATCAAGCGCTTCTCTACAAGTACTTTTGGCCACAACGGGTCCAAGTCGTACTATTGTTTGTGTTGATTCTATTTGACAACATCTTTTTGTTATATGGCCCAAATCTTCTTGGACAATTTGTTGAGGCGGCCATCAACGGTGATGAAGCCACAGTATTACAGAATATTGGAATCCTCTACTTGGTAACTGCATTGCTCCGACAAGGGGCTCGCTTGGCAACAACCTATATAGGTGAAATGACTGGTTGGCGAGCGGCAAATGCATTGCGATACGATTTGGCAAAACATACGCTCGGGTTGGACATGTCTTATCACAAGCAACAAACGCCAGGAGCCATGATTGAGCGCATTGATGGCGATGTTTCGAGTCTCAATCGCTTTTTCTCACAGATGGTGTTGCAAATTGGCGGTAGCCTGCTGTTGCTGGTATCCACTGTCGGCGTGTTACTCTGGCTTGATTGGCGACTAGGCTTACTGCTTTTTGTCTTTACTGTTGTTTCGGCGTGGGTAATGTATTCGATGCGAGAAATTGCGGTGCCGTTTTGGGAAGGTGGCCGTGAAGCATCTGCGCAGTTGTTTGGCTTTCTTGAAGAGCGTTTAGCAGGCATTGAAGATATTCGTGGTCTTGGCGCAAGTCAAAATGTGTTACGGCGACTTGATATGCTCATGGAACGCAAGAACCATTTTGACATCCGTGGTCGAGTATATGGGTCAGCAACATGGATTATTCCGCTCGGTTTGGCCGCACTCATGACGATCGTTATTCTTGCGGTTGGTTCTTGGTTATACATCCGTGGAGAAATCGGCATCGGGTTGATTCTAATGACGATTTTGTATGGTGAGATGATCATATGGCCGATTCGCAATATTGCAAGTGAAATTGACCAACTCCAGCAAGCCGCTGCGGGAATCGTCCGAGTTGCCGAGTTACAAGCAGTCTCATCTAAGCTTAAAGACGGTGATCGTGACGTGCCTGCCGAGGTGCCTGCACTTTCTTTTGAGCAGGTCACATTTGCTTATAACGATGGAGAGCATGATGCACCTCCAGTGCTCAATAACGTCTCGTTTGCGGTTCCTGCTGGTCAAACAGTTGGACTGCTTGGGCGTACTGGCAGTGGTAAAAGCACGTTGATTCGTCTACTCTTCCGTTTGTATGATGTCTCATCTGGACAAATCACCATTGACGGTGTCCCACTCATGCAGTTTCGCCTCGAGTCGTTGCGCCAACGTGTGGGATTGGTCACACAGGATGTGCAGTTATTCTATGCAACTATCCGTGATAATCTGACCTTCTTCAATAAAGAAATAAGTGACCATCATCTGCTTGATGCACTGCGTATGCTCGGGTTAGAACGTTGGCTACAGCGGCAACCCGAGGGGTTGGACACAGTCCTAACCTCTACAAACATGTTATCTGCAGGTGAAGCTCAGTTAATTGCCCTTGCACGCGTCTATTTGAAGCAACCGCACGTTATCATCTTGGATGAAGCGTCTGCGCGTATCGACCCTGAAACCGAAAGACTAGTCGAACAAGCGCTCGACACAGTACTTGCTGGCAAAACCACGATCATCATCGCACATCGGTTACAGACTGTACGCCGGTGTGATTACATCGCAATTCTCGCAAATGGTAGTTTGGCTGAGTTTGGCAAAGAGAGCGATCTCCGTGCTGAATCATCCTCGCGGTATGCTACACTGCTTCGCCATGGAAGCACAGAGGAACTCGTATGACCACAAAACCTTCGGCAGTTCTTGGCATGATGATGCGTAAAGGTGGTTGGTGGTATGTTGCCAATCTAACGATCATCGTCGTCGTTTTGTTGATTGAATTACTTCCAGGCATTATTACTCGCGATATCTTGAACGGGTTACAAGATAACTCGTTGCTCTCAGTACCATGGCTCCTCCTCGCGGGTCTCCTCGGGATTACGATGGCGCGAGTCATCATGTTCTTTCTCGTGAGTTACGCCCATATCAAGGCACGTATTCCAACTGAGAATACGCTCCGCCGTGCACTATTACGACGGATATTGCAAATGCCTGCGGTGCGTGCGCTAAAGGGTTCACCGGGTGAGGTCGTATCGCGCTTTCGTGATGATGTGAACGAAATGCCGTACGTCATCTTTCAGCTGAACGATATTATTGCACTTGGCGTGTTTTCTATCATAGCGTTCGTACTAATGTATCAGACCGCGCCAACGGCCACCATCGTCATTGCAATACCGCTCGTGTTAATCGTGGCCGGTGCGCGATTTGCGTATGCACGCATTTACTATTATCGGCAAGAGCGCCGACGGGCATCAGGACGCGTGGTTGGATTCATCGGTGAAACATATGGAGCGGTCCAAGCAGTCCAAGTTGCCGGTGCAGAACGTCACGTATTACAGCACTTTGAGGAACTCAACAAAGCGCGCGAACATGCAACGCTCCGTGAAGTACTATTTGACGGTTTGCTTGACGCTATGTTTCGTAATGCAACAACAATTGGAACTGCCATCATGATGCTCATGGTGCATGGCCAAGCAACAAGTGGCGAATTTGGAGCTGGCGATGTGGCATTCTTTGTCTACAGTCTTGGTGTAATCGGTGAACTTCTCGGCGAGTTGGGTATTTTTCTAGGTCGTCAACAACAACTTAAGGTGTCTATTCAACGACTTGAAAACATCGCACACATGCAACCCATGGGAGATCTCTTTCGTGATTTGCCGGCTCCTGCACTACCTGGATTACCGCGATTAACACATTTTGGTGTAAACGATCTTAGCGTGACATGGTCTGATGGTACATTCGGCATCAACGATGTTTCATTCTCTGTAAAACCTGGTGAACTACTTGTCATAACTGGTTCGGTTGGTGCCGGTAAATCCACCTTATTGCGCGCTGTCATGGGCATGCTTCCGCAGACATCTGGTGAAATTCGTTGGAATGATCATGCTGTTGAACATCCCGGTGTGCAGTTCGTACCTCCAGCTGTGGCATATACCAGTCAAGTACCGCGACTTTTCTCAGATTCATTGCAAGAGAATATTGTCCAAGGGAGAAGAGTGGAAGAACCATCGCTCAATGAGGCGATTCATGGTGCTGTATTCGAGTACGACGTGGCGCAGTTTGAGCATGGCGTGAATACGATGGTAGGAGCAAGAGGTGTGCGGTTATCGGGCGGACAAATTCAACGTGCAGCATTTGCACGCATGCTCTATGATCGTCCGCAACTCTGGTGCATTGACGATATCTCAAGTGCACTTGACATTGAGACCGAGCAACAACTCTGGCAGCGATTCGGACAAATTCGTGCCGACGTCGCATGTATTGTCGTGACACATCGCCCACAAGTCATGCAGATGGCCGATGAAATCATTGTGTTGGATGCGGGTACGGTGCGTGCCCGCGGAACATATGCACAATTAACTGCACTTGGTGTAATCGAAGGTCAACCGCACCAGGGCAATCATGACGAAACACGCGTGTAAACTTGCTCTATAATCATGGTGTATTACTGGTGCATTGTCTATATCAGCGTGTTTTTGAGGTGAACGATCATGACACTATATGGCGTGGTTGAAACAGGTGGGACAAAGATGGTATGTGCCATTGTGGCTGGACCTGATGACGTCCGCGATGAAGTGCGATTTCCTACAACAACACCTGAAGAAAATATTCCGCAGATTATTGAATTCTTGCAGAGGCATCATCAGAAGAGCCCGCTCGCTGCCATTGGCATCGGTTCGTTTGGCCCAATCGTATTAGACCATGCACTACCAAACTACGGCAGTGTTGCTCCTACCACTAAGCCGGGTTGGAGTAACGCGCCTGTTGTTGCACCTATTCGCGCAGCACTGAACATTCCCGTAGGGTTTGATTTGGATGTCACCACTGCCGGACTTGGAGAACTTATGTGGGGGGCAGGACAAGGATTAAACCACATCGTCTATTACACTGTTGGCACCGGTATTGGTGCTGGGATCATCACGAACGGTCATCCAATCGCGTGTCTTGCACACCCTGAGGCTGGACATCAGCGCATCTCGCGTCTTCCTGATGATTTGTTCCCAGGGAACTGTACGTTTCATGGTGACTGTTTAGAAGGAATGGCAGCTGGTCCTGCCATCGAGAAGCGCTGGGGTGTCAAAGCACATCTGCTCCCTCAGGATCATGTTGCTTGGCACTATCAGGCGGATTACTTGGCACAAGCGGTCATGAATACAATATTGTTTGTGTCGCCACAGCGGGTCATTCTCGGAGGTGGTGTCATGGATCAAAGTCACCTCTTCCCGATGATTCGAACTCGTGTACTTGAACGTCTGAACGGGTATATCAATTTAGAATCCATTACGCAGCATATTGATGAATACATCGTTCCACCGGCACTAGGGAACCGTGCCGGTATGCTTGGAGCCTTGGTGTTGGCCATGCGCGCCGCTCAGCAATAAGCAAAGGAATCAGCCATGTTATACCCAAAATCAGACTTCATCGGCATTGAGGGAGTGCATCATTTGGCTGCTGGTGGTGAGACACCGATGCTCAAGAGCCATTTTGATGCTATGGCGCAGTTTGCCACTGACAAATCAATGGGTATGCCAGGTCGTGAACGTTTTTTTGCGGTGCGACAACGGGCTGCGCAACATCTTGCCACAATGATGTCGGTCGTAGCGGGTGATATTGCATTTGTGGGGAGTAGTTCAGCCGGTATCAATCAAGTAACGCACGCGTTCCATTGGCAGCCAGGTGACGAAGTAGTGGTGGTTGATGATGAGTACCCAAGTGGTCGATACGCATTTGTGTGGTTACGACGATTTGGTGTGAATGTAATGATGCCGGCCTATCACTCAAATCCCGATGATGAATTAGTTGCAATTACTGCTGCGCTTTCGTCCCGCACCAAACTTGTCTATGTCAGTCATGTAAGCACGCGCACCGGTCGCCGGATTGACATAAATGCGCTGGCTGATGCCGTTCATGCGATTGGAGCACATCTTATCGTTGATGCAACACACTCATTGGGTATTGTGCCTGTTGATGCGTCCAATATCGATTTTGTGGTGTGTAGTGGATATAAGTGGTTGTTGGGCACACATCTTGGGATTTTGATGTGGAATCGCACGTTAGTTGAGCAACTTCATCCGCCGGTGGGTTGGCGTTCAGCAAAGCCAGTACTAATGCCGGATGCGTATGAATTACATCTCGATGCGGCTCGCACCGAGGTTGGTAATCCTAACTTCATCGATCTCTATATCCTCGAGAACGCCCTACGCTACGCAAATCAAGTGACGATTGCAGCGCGTGAAGCACATGCACTGCAATATGGTGCTCAATTGTATGAAATGTTTGTGGAGCACGGATTTCAACCAACGACGCCACTACAGCCACAGCATCGAGCGGGAAATATCTGTGTTGCCACAGACTATGCCGCTGATATTGTTCGAGCAGCACAAGCAGAGAATGTGCTTATTTGGGGCGATCATGATTTACGGCGTATTCGCTGTTCAGTCCATGGGTATGTGGATTTATCTGACATTGACGCAGCATGTCGTATACTTCCGCCTTTGCTACGATAAATATGCTTTCAAATACGTCACATTGTAAATGACTTCATGGTATATCATAGAAGAGACGATTTGTAGAAGGTATTGTGCAAATGAAGCAACAGCCAGACTATCCCGATGATTTTATTTCATCAGCTGGAGTTCCCACCATTCCACTAAAAGCGCCACAACAACGTGGTATTGATGTGTGGGTTCTTGCAGTAACAAGTGTCTTGTTGTGCATCACCGCACTCTTCGGCAGTGAACGATTATTTGCGTTTATCCTTGGACTCCCGCATATTGCACTGTGGTGTGCAGTGACAGGAGTACTCACCTGTGTCATTGGTATTGTATCCAAAGTGAGAATTGCGCTATTTGTCGGGTTCGTTTTTATTGGTACGTCACTCAGTATTTTGCTTTTTGATGCGTTAAATGTAGTCACAATACCACTATTCTTTGTCATCTCGTTAGTAGCATACCGAATGTACACGTTTCGTATCTTGTTTATTCGGGAACGTTGGCCATTGTTGTTGGCCGTGATTGCAGGTGTGGCCAGCGTGTGCGAGGTGTTATACGTGGGCGGATATTTATCACCAGACGCTGTCATGCCACTTACGATATCAGTGACAATAGTCTTACTCATCGCAGAAATTCGCCGAACTATAAAAAAGCGACAATAACGGCATTAGCGAACAAATTTGTTGAACATTACCCTAGCAATTCCCGATGAACAATCTTCAAACAAAGGTCTGTTATTACGGTAATACCTGCTGCCATTGCCTTGGCTTCCGCTGCATCGTGACGAATTTCAAGTTGAAGCCAGATGACCTTTGCCTTTGCCGCGATTGCATCATCCACAACTTCTGGCACATCTTTTGATGCGCGGAACACATCGACGATATCAATTGGAACTGGTATCTCTTGTAGTGAACGAAACACGTGTTCCCCAAGCACCGTAGTTGCAGTCGGGTGTACTGGAATGATGGTGTAACCGGCTCGTTGTAAATACTGGGCAACTTGAAAGGCTGGTCGATCTGGTTTGTCAGAGAGTCCAACCACTGCGATCGTCTTGCTCGTTCGAAGAATGGTCTCAATTGATATCATATGTTTAGCTCCCCACCACGTGTGTCACAAGATGATGTATAGGGGATCCTGTGCCATCGCCGAACGCCGCTTCATCCGGTTTGTCTGACAAACCGAACAGGAGTGCGCCAGCTGATTGCCAGCGCTTGGCGACTTGCCAAACTTCTGCGGTGATGACAATTTCACGTGTGAGTAAATCAATAGCGTCTAAATTTTCAGGTGCGCACCCAAACCGTGCGGCAGTTTCAATGTATTCCAGATAGCGAAATGCTTTAAATGGAGTCATATCGCCTTGCTCATATAACTGAGCGAAATGTGTTTGAAACGGTAAGAGTGGCGATTGAAATGAACTAATTCGCGCACCGGTTAAATCAACAAAATGATCAAAGTCGCGCATGATGCCTTGTTCGAGCATCGCTTGCAATGCGTCGGGGGTGATGATACCACCTCCTGCCATGACGCAGATGAACGCTAAGAAATCCTGGTTATCTCCCGTAAATCGATGGAAGCGTGGCTGATTAAAGCGATGATATGTATCGCTGAAAAGTGCCTCGTCATATGTGCTTCCAAGGACATCATTTACGGCGCGTTTGAGTGCAGTGAGTCGTGCGCTGTCTATCAGCTGATGATTGCGTCCGCGTGCGCCGACCAACGTTTTGTCCACATCTATGATGACCGCAGTTTGGCTGTCGACACTCATTAGATCGGCGAACTGTTCAATACTTCGCCAACGATTCGCAGTATAGACACCGATATCATTTGATTGACTAAAATACGGGTCGTCGTTGCGTTTTTCGTCACAGATAAACGCTCCCCCCTCCCAGCCTGTCCGTTTTGCGATGGTCATGTATGTTCCACCATCACTTTGACGGGTGTCACCGATCATCAAGAACTTCGTGAGTGGGTGGCCACCCCGCAGCTGTTGTGCCGCATGCAAAATAGTGACGGCAATTGCCGCATATGCATCATCGCCTTTGCGTGGTTGTGTGTTTGGCGCAATTTGCTGCAGTCCAGGGAGACGGGTGTCAGCTGGGCGAATATTGCGGAATGCAACATGATCTCCTAGGAGATCACGGAGTGATTGCCGTGCGTAGATTTGCATCGAACGCTCCTTGTTAATTAGTGCGTGTGTACCCGGCTGCCACGAGGAGTTCTGCATTAAGAATAGCACCACCAGCCGCACCACGAATTGTGTTATGTGAAAGTACTACCATGCGTATGTCGTTGATGGGACAAGAACGTATGCGACCCACGGAAGTGCTCATGCCATTTCCTGCATCTCGGTCGCGTCGTGGCTGCGGTCGTTCTGCATGTTCATGTAAGATTACGGCGTGTTCAGGCGATGAAGGTAAATTCTTGACAATCTCAGGTGCCACAAACTCTCGAATCGCAGCTCGTGCCTCATCAGCGTTGATTGCGTGCACGCCTTTGATCGATAAAAGCGCAGTATGTCCATCAATCACCGGCACGCGTGTGACTTGTGCACTAATTTGTATTTGTGCGGAATCTATGCTCCCTGGAGCATATGTTCCGAGAATTTTGTTTGGCTCTGTCTCAATCTTCTCTTCCTCAGTGCCATTCGCAATATTCGGAATGATATTGTCAATGATATCGAGCGATGCGACTCCTGGATATCCTGCACCAGACACCGCTTGCAGTGTTGCAACATGTAACTGCCGAATGCCGAAGGCCGATTCAATGGGCTTCACGGCCATAGCAACGCCGATTACAGAACAGTTTGGGTTAGTCACTAACGCGCCTCGCCATCCTCTGGCTTTGCGTTGATCATCAATCAAATTGAGATGCTCATGATTCACTTCAGGAATAATCAAGGGTACATCTGGGGTCATTCGATACGCGGATGCATTTGAGCAGACAGCAGTGTGTGCAGCCCAACGTTCTTCGTAACTTCGAGCCGCATCAGTTGGTAGTGCTGATAACGCAAGTGCAACGTCAGCCACTTTGTCGGATGGTTGCACAATCATTGATGCGACATGAGGCGGTGGGTTGCCATCTAGCACCCAGCGCACCAACTCGCCATACGGTTTGCCAATGGTACGGTCGGATCCTGTCAATACGGCAATTTCAAACCACGGATGATTTGCGAGGAGTTGAATCATCCGCTGTCCCACGGCACCAGTAGCACCAAGAATTGCAATAGGTATACGGCTCATCGGAATCACTTTCTTTCAAGTCTATAGTGCATGTGAAGGGCATCGATTGCGGTTCCATCGACATACAACAGTGCGGGTTCATAGGCGTAACGTTCAAAACCACGATTGTAGTACAACTGAATAGCTTCCGATTGATTTGTAGTGACGCTTAATTTTAGCACGTGTAATCCGAGTGTTCTGGTATGGTCGATGACGTGCTCGAGCAGTTGTGTGCCTAATCGATTGCCACGGTGTTGTTGCAACACAAACATACCCCATATGAGTGCAGCATGTCGCATCTTAGGAGACGGGTCAATGCGAGCACCGACCATGCCTACGACGGTCTGACCATGCCAAGCCAGAAATATCGCATCACATTGACCTTCTCGACTGTTTGCACACAGCTGCTCCCACTGATCATGGGAAACTGCTAACAGTTGAGTCTGACTTATGGCAAAGGCATGATTTGCATGACTGACGCTTTGTAGGCGTATGGTGCGTAGTGCTTGCCCTTGGCCACTTCGAATTCGTTCAATCCGGTACATCTACATCATCCCAATGCGAGTTCGTGCAACGCTCGTACAGCATTGTCGCCGTCATTGGCCGCCACGACCATGCTAATCGAACATTCTGACGAACCTTGTGCTATGACCAAAATGTTAACTCCAGCATTTGCCAACGCTGAAAAAACACCTGCTGCCACACCGGGGCGTTCATGAATACCAACTCCCACTGCAGTGACGATGACTACTTCGTCACGTGATTTGATTTGGTCGATATCGCCACGTTCGATCTCGTGTTTTAGTGCTGATTCAAGAGCATCCACAACGTGACGTGCATGATCGTTTGGTATGACAAAACAAATGCTCTGTTCACTTGATGCCTGTGAAATCATCAGCACATTTGCGCCGGCTTGGGCAACTGCACCGAATGTACGTGCTGCCACTCCTTGGACACCAATCATGCCACGACCTTCTACAGTGATTAGATTCATATTACGGATGACGGTTACCGCACGTACGGCGCGTGGAGTTGATTCTGACTGTCGCGTCACCAGCGTTCCTGTGTGACTCGGATTAAACGTATTTCGGATGCGAATAGGTATGCCGCGCTCAATCACCGGCCGGATTGTTTTGGGATGGAGCACTTTCGCACCAAAATAGGCTAGTTCACTCATTTCGGCATATGACAATCGGTCAAGTACTTGAGCACTCCGTACGAGTCGTGGGTCAGTTGTCATAACGCCATCAACATCGGTATAAATGTCAACCATGTCAGCATCAAGAGCTTCGCCGAATATTGCCCCAGAATAGTCGCTACCACCTCGGCCAAGTGTGGTAACGGCACCACTTGCCGTTGCACCGATGAATCCAGTTACCACGGGAATGACACGTTGTGAAAAGAGCGGAAGAATGCGACTGCGGATTTGTTCGCGTGTTTGCGGGTAAATCGGGGCACCGTTACCGAATTCTGCCGTAGTTAGTACGACATCTGAGGCATCAATTGCTTCAGCGGCAATTCCCGACGCGCGAAGTGCAGCTGCAACCAATCGTACGCTCATGCGTTCACCTAGACTCGATATTGCATCAATCGCACGTGGAGATGCTTCACCAAGTACGCTCACTGATTGTGTAAGGAGTTCGAATTCGTCTATGAGTGCCATGATTTGCGCGTCAACAGTGAGTGCATCATCACTTTGTCCGGCAAGTGCTAGTAATGTGCTCTGGTGACGACTCCGTAGAGCTTCAGCAGTTGCCTTTGCACTTGCACGGTCACCTCGTGCAGCTGCGTGTGCACCACTGAGCAACATGTCGGTGACTTTGCTCATAGCTGAGACCACTACGACGATATTGTCCCATTCTTGTTGTTGTGTGGTAACAATTTGGCAGAGTTGGCTAATCGCCTCACTACTTCCCACTGAAGTACCGCCAAATTTCATTGCCAAAACGCTCATGAACGACTCCTTAGTACACTATAATCCGAGCCATTTGGTAATCGCATCCATATGTGCAGGTACAGGTTCGGGTGTCGCAAATTGGTCAACTGCAGTGTTTGGATCCTTGAGACCGTGCCCGGTTAACACTGCTACATATGTCCCATTTGGCTCAACGCGTCCTTGATTTACGAGCATGCGTAATCCAGCCACTCCAGCGGCTGATGCTGGTTCGATGAACACCCCTTCAAGCTTGGCTAAATCGCGCCACGCATCAAGAATCTGTTCATCGGTGACTGCATCAATGATGCCTTCTGATTCATCTCGGGCGGAGAGTGCATAGCACCAACTAGCAGGATTGCCGATACGGATGGCGGTTGCAATCGTCTCAGGGTAGGCGATTGGAGCACCCTGGACTATTGCTGCAGATCCCGCTGCTTCAAATCCAAGCATTCGCGGTAGTGTTTTGATGATGCCCGCATCATGATAGCGTTTAAACCCGGCCCAATACGCAGTTATGTTGCCCGCATTTCCTACGGGGAGCGCAAGGCCATCTGGTGCACGACCGAGTTCATCACAAATCTCGTATGCGGCAGTTGCTTGACCATCAATGCGGTATGGGTTCACTGAATTCACCAGCGTGAGTGGGTGTTGGTGTGAGATATCACGAACGATGCGCAGTGCGTCGTCGAAATTCCCTTCAATCACCAGTAACCGTGCGCCGTACATTAGTGCTTGGGCTAATTTCCCCAGCGCAATTTTGCCTGAGGGAACCACGACAACAGCGTCGATTCCTGCACGAGCAGCATACGCAGCTGCACTTGCTGACGTGTTGCCCGTTGATGCACAGATTACACTTGATGCACCTTCTTCGATGGCTTTTGCGACGGCCATCACCATGCCACGATCTTTGAATGAACCTGTCGGATTCATGCTTTCCAACTTGAGGTAGAGTTCTTTCACGCCGATGGCCGATGCAAGTCGTGGAGCCAACATCAATGGTGTGTTGCCTTCGCTCAATGTGAGTTTCGGCGTTTTGTCTGTGACTGGCAGGTACGCACGGTACTTTTCGAGAAGCATGCAACATCCCTTCATAACAAAAACCCCCCTCCCTGTTTGGGAGGGGGGCGACTACGCTGTCGACCTACAAACCACCACCTCGCCAAACGGAACAGCCCGAACCTGTCAAGGTCCAGGTAGTTGTTGTTGTAGTGGTTGTCGTCGCAGTGCGTTGTGTGTGTAACATGCCTCTACTATACGATTATTCATTCATTGTGTCAAACGAACATGACGGTGTTTGTAGTCTCCTTCATGTATAATGCAAAGTATTCTGTGTGGAGGTTGGTATGTTTAATCAGCGTATGGTCGCGCTCGATGTCGAAGCTACTGGTTTACATGAGTTTGACGATGAAATCATTGAAGTTGCTGCGGTTCGTTTTGAAGGTGAAAAAGAATTAGATACCTTATCATTATTGATTAATCCCAATCGCGAGATTCCATACAAAATTACTCGCTTAACGCATATCACGAATGAGATGGTTGCTGATGCTCCAATCTTTGCAAATGTACGGAAACAAATAGCTGATTTTGTTGGCGAAGATTTGATCTTGGGACATTCGGTTGATTTTGATATCAAAATGCTCGCACAAGCAGGTCTAACGCTGAAGCAGCCGTCTATCGATACGTACACACTTGCGACACTCGTTGTGCCAACTATCGGAAGTTTTCGCTTAAGTGATTTAATCCAAAAACTTTCAATTGAGATGCCAGATGCTGGTGATGCACATCGTGCACTCTTTGATGCCAAGATGTCTCATCGCTTGTTCGTTGCGCTTTACAAAATGCTGTCTCAAGGTGAGATGGAGTATGTCGATGAAATTCTTCGAATTTCTCGGAATATCAATAAATGGTCTCTCCGTGCCATTTTTGAACAGGCTAAAGTTGATATCGCTCGTGGTGCATTTACACGACCACTTACTCCTCGTGTCGTTCGTTCGTTGGACGATTACATACCGCTTGAGCCGACAGGGTCGTCACAGGCGATTCAACGTTCTACTATTCAGCGAATGTTCTCCACTTCCGGCGTACTTGGACGTATGTTCCCTGGATACGAACAACGTGATGCACAAGTGACCATGTCGCAAGCAGTTGCAGACGGGTTCAATCGCGGTCAACATGTCATCGTTGAAGCAGGCACTGGCACTGGCAAAGGGATGGCCTATCTCATACCCGCTGCGCTCCATGCAATGGAACGCGGTCAGCGTGTTGTACTCGCCACACACACAATTAATCTGCAGGACCAGCTTTATTTCAAAGACATTCCAAAACTGATTGAAATGTTCGATGCTGAGTTGCATCATCAGTCAGAAGAGGGAAAGACGTACATTCCCGATGTTGCACTTCAATCAGCACTTCTCAAAGGTCGTAGTAATTACTTGTGTTTGCACCGCTTGGAAGAGACGAAGTCAGCATCGCTTGGCGATGATGAGGCAAAAGTTCTCCTCAAAGTAGCTGCTTGGGCCAATCACACGTCATCGGGTGACCGCAACGAAATCTCGTTGTTTGATCGTGAAATGCTGGTCTGGGATAGATTACATGCATCGTTCGACTTGTGCAAAGGTCCAGGTTGCCTCCATTTCGATCAGTGCTGGTTCTTCCATGCACGTCGTAAAGCCGAGGCCGCACATCTGGTTGTCGTCAATCATGCGCTCTTGCTCGCAGATATGGTCATTGATTCACCTATTTTGCCTGCATATGACCACTTAGTCATCGACGAGGCGCATAATCTTGAAGATGTCGCGACCGATCAGTTTGGCTGGAGTTCCAATCAAAAGAAACTTGCTGAATTTTTTGATGGGTTGTTGGTCGAGACTTCCGATGATTCTGGCGACGGTTTGCTGGTACGACTCCCCACATTTTTGAAAGGCAGTACCGCATCACCTCCTGTGGTTGAACAGTTTAGTCGCATACTACGCGATACCCGTCCGGCACTTGAACGAGCACGTCAGAGCGGCGAGGAGTTTTTTTCACTCCTTGCGCATTTGATGGAACAGTATAACGAATCGAATGCACATGACACGCGCCTGCGTATCACTGATACGGTGCGGTCATCTCCTACATGGCAAAAAATCATTCCTGTGTGGGATAATCTTTCCCTGCAGTTGCGCGTTATCGCGCAACAACTCGAAGTGCTGAATCGTGCGGTAACCGAGCTTGCTGATGCAAACGTACCGGATTATGAGGTTCTTGTTACATTGGCGACCCGGTCGTTTCGATTTGTATCCGAATTTGTAGAAAACGCCAATCAAATCATTATCGGACTCGATGCTTCATTGATTACGTGGATTCGCTATAGCGATGCAAAAAACGTTCTCGATCTAAACATAAATCCACTTGAAGTAGCCACACTTCTCGATGAACGGTTATTTAGTAAAAAAGCAAGCGTTGTGCTGACATCTGCCACTTTGTCAGTAAATAATAGTTTTGCCTACATGCAGCAACGTCTAGGTGCGCCTGTTCCACCTGAGGCATGTTATCAACTTGAATCTCCGTACAACTACAAAGATCAAGTACTGGTGTACATTCCGCAAGATATCTCTGAACCGAAAGATTTTCCATATCAAGGGAGTGTTGAACAGGCTATTCTTGATACTGCGGTGGCAGCACAAGGACGTACACTCGTACTCTTCACGTCCAATAGTGCCTTGCGTACGACATATTCGCAGTTGGTTGATGCATTCAGTCAACAAGATATCATCTTGATAGGACAAGGTATTGACGGTTCAAATCGGCAAATTTTAGAACGTTTCAAAAGTGAACAACGAAGCGTGTTGTTCGGTACATTGAGTTTTTGGGAGGGTGTTGATGTGGTGGGCGATGCATTATCGGCGCTCATTATTACGAAACTACCATTTTCCGTGCCAAACGATCCAGTGATTGCAGCGCGATCCGAACAGTTCGTTGATTCGTTTAATCAGTATTTCTTGCCACAGTCAATTTTGAAGTTTAAGCAGGGATTTGGCCGGCTGGTGAGAGCAAAAGATGATCGAGGCATTGTAATTGTGCTTGATAAGCGAATTCTTGCCAAAAAGTACGGTACTCAGTTTCTTGAATCATTACCAGAAACGACAGTACGCACTGGACCACTTCGGGCGATTGAATCATTGGTACGACGTACCGTGAAGTCTCTCTAACAAGGACCGCCGAGGAATTACCTCGGCGGTCTATTCGTTTATCCGTGTTTTCGTTGAAATTCAATCATTAAATCGGATAACGCTTTAGCTGATGCCAACGGGAGTGCGTTATATAACGAAGCACGTAGTCCTCCAACGCTCCGGTGTCCGGCGAGTCCTATCATTCCTTGTTGGCTTGCCTGTTGAAGAAATAATGGCTCGAGCGTTTCATCAGCAATACGAAATGTGATGTTCATTTGCGATCGTGCTTCCGGTACGCTATGGCCACGGTAGAATCCACCCGAAGTATCAATAGCAGAATAGACAATTGATGACTTTTGAAGATTGTTGTGTGCAATTGTGTCAATCCCCTGCGATTCAATCCAATCAAGTACCAAATCAAGGACGTACACTGCAAATGTGGGTGGTGTGTTGTATAACGATTGGCTGTTGATGTGTGTGCTATAACGCAGGATAAGTGGTGCCTCATCGTGCATTTGCTGATAAAAGTCCTCCGCAATTGCAACAACCGTCACTCCCGCTGGACCGAGATTTTTCTGCGCGCCTGCATAGATCATTTTGGCATTCGTATGAGTTATCCGCCGAGATGCAATGTCGCTACTCATATCCACAACCAACGCTTTGTCGGTGTGCGGTAATTCGGGCCATTGTGTGCCATAAATTGTATTATTTGAGGTGATATGTACATATGCAGCAGTATCAGGAATCTGCCAATCGCCAACAGGAGGAAGTTGGTTATACCGTTGTGACTTTGTGGTGGCGGCGATGTGTGTTGTGCCTATCCGACTTGCCTCTTCGTACGCTTTTTCTGCCCACACACCAGTGAGTACATACGCGCCACAGTTAGTTGAATTGAGTATGTTCAACGGTAACATCGCAAATTGATGGCTGGCTCCACCCTGGAGGAGTCCTATTTTGTATGAGTCAGGTAATGCAAGAACGTACTTGAGCCTGTCGATAACGCGCTGATTTATCTGCTCGTACTCTTTTCCACGATGACTGGATTCAAGTATCGATATGCCTGTGCCCTGATAATTCAGTAGTTCAGATTGAATTCTTTGAAGGACCTCTGTCGGAAGTACGGCCGGTCCAGCGTTGAAATTATGTGTGCTCACTACCAATTCCTTTCTTCTGTCCATGAGCATCATATCACTCTCTTTGTTGAAGTGTGTGATGAGCACTTGCATATGGGAAATAATTAATAAAAATTAACTAAAGACAGAATATACGCAGTTTTTTCATAGAGATAGATGGGTTGATATGGTATGATACGTGGAGATAATTAAAGGAGGATATGCTGGTGCTTACTCATTCTGAACGTCAAGATGCAATTCAATTATTACGTGACTCTGCCGACGAAATTGCACGTGCAGTCAAAGGTTTGTCACATGAAGCCCTCACGACCATTTATTTGCCAGGAGAGTGGACAGTCGCACAAAACGTCCATCACATGCCTGATTCGCACAGCTATGCAATCAATAATATGCGATTAGTTTTGACCGAAGATAAACCAACATGGAAGCCATACAGTCCTGACGGATTTGCGTCGTTAGCAGATGCGAAAAGTGCTGACATCGATGATTCGTTAGAGCTTTTTCGGCGCATGCAAATTCGATGGGTGCACCTGCTAGAGTCATTATCGGATGCTGAATTTGCACGTGTGGGAATTAGTGTAAGTTATGGCGAGCGAAGTATTGACGATTTGTTGCGAATTTACTCACGCCATGCTCTTTCACACGTTGATCAGATTGCCAAAACTTTGGCGGCAGCTTCACACAAATAATGTACGTAGTATGGCGTGAAGCGTCGGTGCGTCCTCATCTTGGATAGAATGCCCGACATGGTCTATGATGTATAACGTGCAAAGCGGGATTTTGGCTGCGAGCGCTTCAACCACAGGCACAGGGTTGCCTACGTCGTTGCGACCGTGAATGATGGTGACCGGACACGAAATCTGATTTGCAACATGATGAACGATGTCGCCACCCCTGGATGCGATTGCCTCGGCAGCAGCAACCCAGCCTTCAATAAGTGGTTTGAATTGCGCAGTGCCGTGGTTTGCAATGATTTCGTTCTTCCAATCTTCGCGGTCGGCCCCCCACGATTCAACAGGGAGCCACTTCCGTACTCGGTCGACCATTTCGGCGCTGATTTGGCCGCACACACCCCATACGATGACTTGTTTGATGCGGTCAGGGGCTAGTACCGCAAGCAGGAGCGCAGATTCCGCACCGTCACTAAAACCGATGACCGTGACGTCAAACAGGTTCAGTGCAGTGAGGAGTTCGCTCATATCAATGGCGTCTCGCTGGTAGAAATCAGCTCCGAATTCGCGTGGTGGAGGCGCACTTTGACCATAACCGCGCAAATCAGGCGCAACGATTGAGGCGAAGGGTGCAAGAAGGTTTATTTCGTTTGCGAAATGACTCTGTGCAGTTCCGGTGAAACCATGCATGAAGAGCACTGGTTTGGCGGAATGAATACCATGCCATGAGTATGAGATGCGAGCCCCTTGAGATGTGATTATTGTTGGCATGATTGCTCCGTTTGAGGTGCGTATGCGATTTGCAGTGCTTGACTTCGGTCTCTTCGAAGTGTACCAGAATAGCCGATTAATCGGAATCCCCGGGTATCTGATTGATGCGGGTAGCCGTAAAATACTGGTTGATACTGGGTTTCATGTCGATTATCTCGCAGATCCTATTGGAGTGTCTGCATCTGATCAACTCGCCACATTTGGTCGATTAATTGGCTATTCCTCACGTAACACTCCAGGTGCACAACTTCAACTTCTTGGTATCTCAAAAGTAGAAATCACTGATGTTGTACTGACGCATAGTCATATTGACCATGTTGGTCGCATTACCGAGTTCCCACATGCACGATTGTGGATTACTGCTCAAGAACGCGCATTGCCACGTCCATCCTATTGGTCGGGTAAATCGCGCATTGCGGCATGGCCGAATATGCCGACGACCATCATTACACATACTGTAGAAATGATACAAGGCGTCACGCTGATTCCAACACCTGGTCACACACTCGGGCACATGTCATTGATGGTCAATCTGACAAACACCGGTAATGTGGTTCTGGCTGCCGATGCAATTTCTCGCCCGGATGAGCTCATCGAAGACACTTGGGGTGATGCAGAAGACCGTGAACTCGCACGGGCTTCGGCGCAGAACATTCTTGATTTGGCCAAGCGAGCACATGCCATGCTTATTTATGGGCATTGCCCGAAGCAGTGGATTGAACTTCGCAAAGCGCCGCTTTGGTATGATTAGCGGACGTCGCGCCCCTGATTCAAAATAATCACATTTCCACTACAACAATTCCCTGCTGGAGAAGCCAAAAACGCTACCCACGCTGCGATTTGCGCTGGCTGCATGGCATCTCCATGTGGCATGGCAGAAAGTGCTTGTGCGAGTACATCTTCGGGCACCACATCAAACAAATCAGTGCGAGTCATTGCAGGTGCAATCGAATTGACGCAAATTTTGTCTTTGGCATGTCGTCGAGCAAGATGTTTGGTCAAGCTGTCTATGGCTGCTTTGCTTGCTCTGTATGGGGCTGGATCAAAGACGTCGAAATTATACGCGCCGTTTGACGAAATGTTGATGATTTTTTTCACTCCAGGTCGATCTAACATGATGGGAACGGCCATTTGGCAGCAGTAAAATGCACTGTCAAAGTTTACTGCCATCTGCTGATGGAGTGTGGTATCGCTTGTTTCTGAGAACTCATCCATGAAACATGTGCCAGCATTATTGACGAGTACATCAACACCGCCGTGACGTTGCACGATGTCTGCGAACAGTTGTCGCACGGCAGGCTGCTGTGTTAAATCAACGGTGTAAGGCGTCAACTGCGCGTGTGCATATGGTATCGGATTGATGTCCACCGCAGCTACCACAAAGTGATTATCCAATAACGCTTCCGTGATTGCTCTGCCAATGCCACGAGCTGCTCCAGTTACCACTGCGATGTGTTGCATGATTCGTACTCCGTCAATTGTCGCTACGTTCATTATAGTAGTTTGCACGTTCGTATGTAAGTAACGCACTTTTCAGAGATGTTCCCCAGCGATATCCACCTGGATTGTGATCTGCACCAATGATGCGATGGCATGGCGTAATGACTGCATGCGGATTTTGTGCACAAGCATTTGCAACTGCGCGAATCGCTGTTGGTCTTCCAATGCGCTCGGCAAGCGCTCGATAGCTTAGCGTCTCACCTTCAGGAATATCACGAATTACATGCCATACATCGCGCTGAAACGGCGTCGCTGCATCACTAATGAGTGCAACTGGTTGCTCAAGCGCCTGTCGATGGATAAGTGCATGAAGTAGATTAGAATACGCCTGATCAATAACTGTAACATCAATGCCATGGCGAGTGCGGAACTCGGCCTCTGCTGAGGTCATGTCGCTGTAGATGCCGCAGTATACAACTCCACGCTCATTGAACACCCCGACCACGTCGAACCCTGCATATCGACAATGCCCAATCACATACGTATCACTAGTCGTAATGATGGTCAAATTTCTTGCGTGTTTTTGTGCATAGTAGTACGCACTTGGGCTGCCGTATCCGGCATCTAACAGTGCATCAGTTACTGACGTAATCTGTGTCATGTTTTGATGAAATCGGAGCGATCGTACAATCTGTGTATAGGCAAATGGTGTGATACCCATTATGCGTTTAAATGTCCGTAACAGGTGGAATTTGCTATATCCGGTCAACGTTGCAATTGATGCTAAATCAGGTGCCTGTGCTGATTGTTCAATTATGCGACACACCAACTCACATAATTGTTTGTCGGGAGCCAAGGTGTGTGGTGTGCATCGTTTACATGGGCGCAGTCCAGCAGATTCTGCATCATGAATTGTTGCAAAAAAACGCACATTTTTGCGTGCGGGTCGTGCGCTACAGGTTGGCCGACAGTATATTTTTGTAGACATAACGCCAACGAAAAATAGACCATCATACCGAGCATCTTTGCGTGTGAAAATATCCCAGTAATGATCGTTATCCTGAATCACAGCATACCTCCAATCAGTTATGATTATCCTACTTCACATTGTGTGGTGTTGTCTTGTTAATTATTGCCATGATGATAGGAGATGATGGATGACCAGTACAGTTTGTCTCACGTTCGATTTTGATGCAATGTCAGTCTGGTTCGGATATTCGCACACAACACCTTCGATGTTGTCACGCGGTGAATATGGTGCACGAGTTGGCGTACCACGTCTACTCGCGTTATTGCGAAAGCATCAAATCTCGTCGACGTTTTTTATACCTGGACATACGATTGAATCATTCCCTGCACAAGTTGATGCAATCTTGGCGGATGGTCACGAAATTGCACATCACTCGTACGCACACACTGATCCTAGCGAACAAACACCAGACGAAGAACGTGCAGACATGGAGCGTGCTCTTGGGGTTTTGCAGCGCATCGGCATAAAACCTGCTGGATTTCGTTCCCCTTCTGCTGATTTCTCAGCCGTGACGTTATCTTTACTTGAGGAGTATGGGTTTCGGTATGATTCAAGTTTGATGGCGGATGATTATCGTCCGTACCGCCCACGGATTGGCGATCGTGTATCGCGGCTTGAGCCACTCATACCTGGTCGTGACGCAAATTTATGGGAAATCCCTTTTTGTTTCGAATTTGATGATTGGGTGCACTTTCAATTTAATTTCAATCCATATCGTAATGGCACATCGTCACCAAGCAAGGTGCTCGAAATTTGGACCAAAGATTTTGACTACATGCACAACAATGTTGATGGAGGAGTGCTTACTGTGGCGATGCACCCGCAAGTAATTGGACGTGGCCATCGCGTTGATATGCTCGAGCAATTCATTCAACACTGTACTGCAAGTGGCGATGTACAGTTCCGTCGTGTGGTGGATGTTGTTGATGCGTTATGACGTAGGAGAGTTGCGGGCTGTGTAACCACACAGCCCGCATGTATTGGTGCTAGTACTGTGCCATCACATCGTGCACTGCTTCGATGACTTTGTAGCGTGTGCTTTCTGGCATTGTGTTCCAAAGCGGTAGGCGAAGAAGTCGACTACTCAGTGAGTCAGTGTTGTACATGGTGCCGCTGACGCGAGCATAGCGTCGACCAGCTGGTGAGCTATGCAGTGGAATGTAGTGGAAAATTGCGTTAATCTCAAGTTTTTTGAGTGCACCCATAACGTGGTCACGTATTTCATTTGTTGGCATCAACATGTAGTACATATGGGCATTGTGTTGGCACTCAGCAGGGATAATCGGTCGACGTAAGCGCTCATCTGCCTCAAGTGACGCAAATGCACGATGGTAGACATCCCACGACTCGAGGCGATTATTTGTGATTTGGTCGCCAACTTCGAGTTGTGCCCACAAAAATGCCGCAATTAATTCGCTCGGCAAAAAAGAAGAACCCACGTGTTGCCACGTGTATTTATCGACTTCTCCACGAATAAATTGACTGCGATCAGTACCTTTCTCCCAAATAATCTCTGCCAAATTACTATAAGATGCGTCATTTACAAATAATGCGCCGCCCTCACCGGAAATGACGTTTTTGGTCTCGTGAAAACTCATTGCAGCAAAATGGCCTATACCACCTAAAGCACGACCTTTGTATGTTGACATAAAGCCTTGTGCTGCATCTTCGATAACGAGTAAATTGTACTGTTTTGCAATCGCCATGATGGTGTCCATCTCGCAACTCACTCCGGCATAATGAACCACACAAATTGCACGTGTGCGCGGGGTGATTGCAGATTCAATGCGTGTTTCATCTATGTTGAGTGTGTCAGGACGGATATCAACGAAGACCGGTATCGCATTCCGAAGCACAACAGCATTTGCTGTTGACACAAATGTATACGATGGCATGATGACCTCGTCACCAACCTGGAGGTCTGCTAAAATACTCGCCATCTCAAGGGCCGCAGTGCATGAATGTGTCAGTAGTACCTTGTCAGAAGTTGTTTGTTCGGCCAGCCAGCGTTGGCATCGTTGCGTGTATTTGCCATTCCCCGAGAGTTTACCGATGGAGTGGGCGTCCGATATGTATTCAAGTTCTTTGCCGGTCATGTATGGCTTGTTGAACGCGACCATTAGTTTCCCCTTTAACAACAAATACCGTATACACTTGCTTAGCCGTAACAAGTTTCATGATACATGATATCACTGTTGTTTGCTAGTTTAGTGACGATTTGAAACTCCACACTGCAGTGTGTCAAAACAAATATGAGATTGCGTATTATTTGCTATTGTCTCCGGCAATTCGAATACGTGTTGTCTGTCAAATACACCTCTCCATATACGCACACAAATAAGCGTTGTGGCGTGAGCGTATGTGGTTGTATGAAGCGCAAAACTCGATAACATGACTCAATAGCGTGTATCACAATCAATCAAAGAGATCTAATCCTTTGAGTTGCTATAATCGGGCTGAAGGGTTTTGTAGGTAATGTTGTAAGACGCGTTTTCGCACGTGCCAATCATCATCTGTCATCGCAAACCATGCGGTATCACGATTGTGATGTTTGACAATCAGATGCTTGCGAAAAAGTCCTTCATATTGAAATCCGAGTCGTTGTGCTGCGTTTTTGCTCCGTTGATTGCGATTATCGCATTTCCATTCAACGCGTCGGTAGTTGAGTTGATCAAATAAATACGAAAGCAGTAGATAGGCAGATTCAGTGGTAATTGGTGTGCGTTGCACACGTGGGTCGTACCATATGTGACCGAGTTCGGCACGCCCTGCATCCGGCACGATACTCATGATGGTTATGATGCCGACGGCCTGATTGAGAGTGGCATCGATCACAGTATGAAAGAGAGGGTCCGATGATTGGGCACACCGATTCAGCCACTCGCGCATGCTCTGGGTGTCGATAAATGGCCCATACGGTAAGTATCGCCATATATCAAGGTGAAGCACACTGTCATGTCCTGCCCGGTAGAGTGCCGGTGCATCTGTTTGCGGGTCGAGTGGTCTCAGCGTCACATACGTGCCGGTGTGGGTGAGTTTTTTTGGTGTGTCCCAAGATTTATTCATGTGAAATTCCCTCAAGCATCTGCCAGGTGGCACGCGCCATGGCACGTGCCGTGGGCAACATCGAATCAATTGCTAGCCATTCGTTGGTTTCACACGTATTTCCACCTTGAGGACCACAAATAAGTGTAGGGACGTGCCCATGAAAGGCGAAGTGGCTTGTATCGGCGACGCTCCGTCCGAGCACATGCGTAATCGGCATTTTGTATTCTTGGGCGAGTGCAGCATGTGTGATGGTCACAAGTGGGTGACTGTTGGGTACAACAAATGGACCTGGCGCAGGAGTAGGGCGTTCATCAACGGTGAGTTCCCACGTTGAGTGACGACAGGAACGTTCGATGACACTGCGAATTTGCTGCGTTGCATGATTGACTGTTTCGCCCGGCAAAATGTGACGATCTATCCATACATCTGCAACTTCAGGTACGAGAATCATGGTGCCACCACTTTGTATGCCAATCACATTGAGCGTTCCTGCAAGTTGAAATTCGTTATTCCAACCTAGATCTATTGCACCTGGTTCTTCGAGTGCAGCAACAACGCGTGCGGCATCGGCGGCGGCATTCACGCCTCCACCAAATGCTGCGTGGACAGTCTTACCAAAGAAGCGGATGTGAAACACGTGACGCCCTCGTTGACCAACCGTGAGTGTTCCTGCATGTGCTGGCTCGGGCACCAGATTACCAACACACCCCTCAAGAAACCCTCCATTGATGATTGCGTGCGCACCACGAGACCAATTCTCTTCATCACTAGTTGCGGTAATTAACAGGCGTCCATTTAATTGATCAGCATACGGTGCCATCTGTTCTGCAACTGCAAGCACGCACGCCGCTCCGCCTTTCATGTCGTGTGCGCCTAGACCGTACATCCGATTGCCAATGATGGTTGGTGTGAATGGGTCAGTTTGCCAACCTGCAAATACGTCAAACGTGTCAAGGTGGTAGTTAAGCATAAACGAGTGTTTGCCATGCCCTATTTCAGCAACAATGGTATCGCCTGATTCTGCAACTGGTAATCGTGTTACACGGTACCCAATTCGTGAGAGGAAGTTTGCCGTGAAGTCACTCATTGCACCCTCGTTGTTCGTCACTGACGGTATAGCAACAAGTGTGCGCGAAAGTTCTACAAGGCGTTCTGTGGAGAGTTTGGCAACTACTTCATTGATAGACATAATATTACTTCTCCAATATACAACATTCAATGGCTGCTGCGACGTTGATGAGTGTGGCATCACTCCATTTGCTCCCCATAATTGTGACGCCAATTGGTAGATGTTGAATTTTGCCCATCGGCACCGTAATAAGAGGATACCCTGCGCAGGCCGCCATGGTGGTACTATCTCCTGCACCACGATAATGGTCACCGTTTATTTGGTCGATTGGCCATGCAGGTGCTCCTGACGGCACGATGATTGCATCGAGTTGATGGCGTTCTAAAGCGGCATCGATGCCTTTTGTTCCAGCATGTGTCTTGCACCATTTGCGTGCTTTAAGATACCGTCGTTTGTCGGCCTGAGTCATTGCATCAGCGAGTTCAAAAATCTCCTGATCAAAATGAAACCCTGGATTTGGATGAGCATTGTTATACACAATCAAGTCAGCCAATGTACGTGGTGCAACATCCTGCATGCCTTCAAACGGAATTCGAGTAGAAAGATAGGCGTTAAGCGCCTGTTTGAACTCGTATAGGAGGACCGTGAACTCAGCATCATTTTTTCGTACTTCGTCGGTGTGTTCAATAACCACATCGTCGATGATTCGCAATCCGTGATGCGGAAGTTTATCAACGAGCGTACTGAAGTGCAGATCAACAAGTGGATGAAATCCAGAATAAAAGGTGCGTGCCACACCAATCCGGAGCGATTTCCAGCTATCTGGCTGGATAGGATGAGATAGGGTCTCGAGGAGCGCAGATGGAATACCTGCGGTTGCCGGGTCATGCGTGTCTCTACCGGCAACTATGGATAGTATGCTGGCAGCATCTGCCACGGTGGTGGCATGAGTTCCTACCGTATCTTGGCTTGGTGAAATGGGAATCACTCCACTTCTACTGACCAACCCAACACTCGGTTTAATGCCAACTACCCCACAGCGCGCAGATGGGGAGATTATTGAACCATCAGTTTCGCTACCAAGTGCAACAGCCACCAATCCGGCGGCCACGGCTGCTGCTGAGCCAGAACTAGATCCACTTGGGCAACGCGTTGCATCATGAGGATTCGTGCATTGCCCGCCACGTGTGCTGTACCCACTACTAGAGCGATTCGCCCGGAAGTTGGCCCATTCACTCATGTTTGCTTTTGCGATGGGAATCATACCGGCAGCACGTAATTTTTTCATTACAAAGGCGTCACGTGCAGGTCTGCTACTCAACAACGCCATTGAACCAGCGGTAGTGTGCATCCGATCGTCCGTATCAATATTGTCTTTGATGACAATAGGAATGCCATCTACCGGTGAACGTGGTCGTCCTGCACGCCACCGTTCTGCACTCAAAGTCGCAAGTAAATTGGCGTCAGGATTGACCTCGATGATTGCCCGATTATCATCGGCGTGGAGCAGAGATAGCGTTTCTTGGATGAGCAATTGTATTCGATTGGCTGAATCACTCGTAGCGCATTGTTGGGTGAGTGTTTGTGGATGTCGCAAAATTGTCATGTCGATTCCTTGTTACTTAATGTTGCGCCGACAGATGCAATTGTCACACCAAGTACTGCAAGCAATGCTTGAAATGACAATAATTCATTAAGGACGATGAACCCAATAACCGTACCTGCAATTGGTTCAGTGCATACAAGCACGCCGTACACACGAGCTGGTATGCGTTGGAGTGCACTGAATTCACATGTAAATGGGATGACTGCTGCGGCCAATCCCATCAACACACTTTGCCAGAGTATGTCTGTACGCAATAAATTCGTACCACCTTGGGTAATGCCTGGTATTAACATAATGAACCATGCAACAATTAATGCAACCACGAGACCATCAAATTCGTTCGCAACTGCGCCGACTTTTGGCGAAATGACAATATACAGCCCCCAGAACACTCCTGCAACGAGCGCAGCTAACATGCCAAATGGGTCGATATTCGTGCCAATATCTGGAATCAACATGGCCAAGCTCGCCGCGGCGAGGACAATCCACAATCGGTCACGCCAATGTCTGGCGTTGGCCACTGCCACGACAAGCGGTCCCAAAAACTCAATGCTGATAGCAATACCAAGCGGTATGCGCTCTACGGCCATATAAAAAAACAACGTTGAAAGCGCAATACTCGTGCCGAATCCAATCATCAGCATTGGATGCGTACGAAATGTGCGCCAAATGGTGGGGCGAAAAATGACAGTCAAAAAGAAAATCGCTATGCTAATGCGTAACCAAACAGTACCGCCAGGCCCAATCACCGGGAAGAGTTCGCGCGCTACAGCTGCGCCAAATTGTACAGAAATGACTGCGATCATGACTAAAAACGTCGCTGGGACGCGTTGCAGTGTACCTGCGAATCCGTGTTGCATATGTGCTACATACTTCTATGCGATAATTGATTATTCCATTATAGAGCGAATAGAGGTGCATATGTATGGAGTTGTCACGGTGCGATATCGTAATGCCACACCATGCCAAGGCGACGAACGTGGAGTTGATGGCATGCTCCGCTCAGGAGTGCTCAATACACATGGCGTTTGTCCGGTCATTCTAAACCCAACCATTGATGGACGTGATCTTGGCGATGATGTGCCGTTGAATATTGGTCGATATAATGCACACATCGCAGATGCTGTTGCAACGTTACGTCGGTCAGGACAGCGCGTCATGCTGATCGGCGGTGATTGTACACATACCACTGGAGTGTTTGCTGGGCTACAGCAAGCACATGGTGCAGAGGCACGTATAGGACTCATCTGGTTTGATGCGCATGGTGATTTTAATACGTCAAAAACAACGTTGTCGGGCATGCTTGGTGGTATGCCAGTCGCAGTATGCGCTGGTCTTACGTTAGCACAATGGCGCGAAGCAGCCGGTATTTCTGTTCCGTTGCCAACCAACCGCATCGTCATGGTTGATGTGCGGAATTTAGATCCAGCAGAAGCTACACTGATTGAAAGCACCGACGTGAAAGTTGTTCCATGCGAACATGACGCACTCCAATCAGCCCTCGTGACGGTGTGTGCAACGTGCGATTGGATCTATCTTCATATTGATGAAGATATTCTCGATGGGAGATATGTGCCCAACCATGGTACGGTTGAGCCAAATGGTCCTGATATGGCGACAGTGCAAGCAGCTATCCGTACTGTGCATGCTGTTGCTGGTGATAAATTGGTTGCTCAAGCACTCGTCTCCGTGTATAACAGTGGACCTGGTGCAGAGACGAGTTTGTCCAGTGGCATCCAATTACTTACCACAATGCGAGAAATCTGGTAGATTGTAGAGAGTGATCGCCACGCTCCGGTTTTATATGCATCACACCGAGGAGTACGGTATGAATCGAGACATTCTTCGTCAGGTATCGGTGATTCTCATCACCATCATCACGCTGGCCGTAAATGGTGCGGCGACGTCGTTACCACTCAACAACGTGACCACCCAACAACTATCCGATAGCTATTTGGTGCGGTTTGTGCCTGCAGGTTACGTGTTTGCGGTCTGGGGTATCATCTACATCGGCTTTACCATGTTTTCTATTTGGCAGGCACTCCCAGCCAATCGAGAGAATCCGCGTTTGCGAGCAATTGGCTGGTGGTACGTGGTAGGTAGTGTTGCTAACGCACTTTGGCTGGTCTTCTGGCATTATTACATGGTCGAGGTTACGATTGTGATGATGCTGACGCTCCTCGCAACACTCATCTACACTGTAGTTGTGCTCAACAAACAGAAGGCATCAACGCTTGCAGAGTCGATTTGTGTCGATTTGCCGTTTCACATCTACATCGGCTGGATTAGTGTGGCCACGGTCGTAAATGTTACGGTGCTTCTCAATAAGTTGGGATTCACCGATGATGCACTTGGCCTTTTGTGGGCGCCGATTCTTACCTTCGTCGCGGCGGCCTTAGCGGTGAGTCAACGTTGGTTGCGTCGTGATACTGCATATGGCATGGTTATCGCCTGGGCACTGTATGGTGTGGGTGTCAAACAGACCCAGTATGGTACATCGGGAATGCTTCCAGATGCGCCTGCGCTTACCACCCTCACGACAAATGTGGCATTTGGTTTATTGGCAGTTCTCGTGATATGGTGGGTAGTTGACGCGATTCAACAACGGCGTACCGCATAATAACTCATTGCTCCCCCTACTTTCAGTGCAAAGTAGGGGGATTTTGTTTTTACTCCAGTAAATTGCGGTATGATAGGTGCACCCGCCAATATGTAATTGAGGAGTGCTATGGGAGCGCAACAGGCAAAGGTGTCGTTACATCGACAACGTATTGTGAGCAAGATTTCGCCGTATTTGTTTGGTGGCTTCGTGGAGCACATGGGTCGCTGTGTGTACGAAGGTATCTATGAGCCAGCCTCACCACATGCAGATGCCCAAGGAATTCGTCGTGATGTGTTATCTGCCCTCAAAAATATGGGTGTGACTATCATTCGTTATCCGGGTGGCAACTTTTTGAGTGGGTATGACTGGCGCGATGGCGTTGGTCCAAAGAGTCAACGTCCGCGCAAGCGCGATTTGGCGTGGAAGTCAATTGAGACCAATCAATTCGGTACCCACGAGTTCCTTGATTACTGTGCACAACTTGGTGCCGACCCGATGCTCGGCGTCAATCTCGGTACTGGCGATATTGCGCTTGCAGGCGCATATGTCGAATATGTCAATGCACCTGCAGGCACGTACTGGGCTGATCAGCGCGTCGCCAACGGCCAACGCGATCCATGGGGCGTCAAGTGGTGGTGTCTCGGTAATGAGATGGACGGCCCTTGGCAAATCGGTCATCTTGATGCAGTCGAGTACGGCAAGAAAGCACTCGAAGCTGCCAAAATGATGAAGTGGCATGACGAATCCATCAAACTTGTATTGGCTGGGTCATCCTCAAACGGTATGCCGACATATCCTACCTGGGATCGGACTATTTTAGAACTTTGTTACGACCAGGTTGATGTTCTTTCAATGCATTACTATGCAGGCAATCGTAATGACGATACTGCCTCATATTTAGGTTTGGCACGTACTTTTGAGGAGTATGTAGATACCCTGGCATCAACTGTGCAGTATGTCAAAGCACTCAAGCGCTCCAAGAAGACCGTCAAACTCTCGTGGGACGAGTGGAATGTCTGGTACAAGGACATGCAGATGGACGGCAAGTGGAGTGTTGCCCCACACCTGATCGAAGAGGTCTACAACCTCGAAGATGCATTGGTTGTTGCACAGTGGCTCAACGTCTTCTTGCGTAAATCAGATGTGCTGGAGGCTGCCTGTTTGGCCCAAATGGTCAACGTCATCGCCCCAATTTTGACAACGACTGACCAGATGTTGCTCCAAAGTACGTACTATCCGTTCCAGATGATGGCTAGTCGTGCCCGTGGGAATGCCCTTGATGCCTATGTCGATTCACCGGTCTACTCAACGAAGAGCGAAGCTGATATTCCGTATATCGATGTCTCGGCATCATGGGATGATGTCAATAATACCGGGGCATGCTTTATCGTGAATCGTCATCAATCCGATAGTATGACGGTGACCATTCGTTGTGACGATGGCATGCCTGCAATCAAAGCGACATCAGCCGTGTCCCTGTACGGTCATGATCCGAAACAGTACAACACGTTCGATGCACCTGATGCCATTGTTGCTCGCCCATTACAATCGTTTGCCCATCAAGATGGGGCGATTGTGGTAACAGTGCCACCCATGTCTGCTACGGCCGTTGACCTCAAGAGTTAGGATTCTTAGGACACCGGCGTTGGTTTATAGCCAACGCCGGTGTGGTACAGAGTGGTGAAACTATGCCGCGTTTTCGTTTTCAATGGCAACATATCCCGCTCCATTTACGAGAAATACTAGCAACGAGTGCGCAGTTGCCGAGCGCTGATGCCGAACATTTCACCAAAAAGTTTGGCAAACGACCAACCCTTGAATTTATTCGTCAAGAGTGGCCACTTTTGCTTGACCACTGGTTGGTGCATGACGTGGCTGCATCTGCCCGCATTGCACTCGCATTGCGTCAGCATGATCTCGGTGACCCGACGGTCGCTGATGATATTGCCTACTTACATACGTGTCGCAACACACAACGCTTACGCGAGGTGGTGTTGCTTGAATTTATCACCTACGGTGAGAATTCAGCGGATGAACCGGAAATGCCTCCACGCACACCGCAAACGCCGCCGCCGCCTCCACCATCGATATCATCTGCAACGAACGGGACATCATCGCCCCCTTCAGGACAAGACCCAATTGATGTGCTCAGGCATAATCTGGTGCTGTTGCTCCAAAAAAACTTTCCAGAGGTTCCATTGACCGTTCATGATGATGGTGATGTGTCAATGACAGTTGGCAGTAGCATGCTCTTCTTGACAATTGTGCCCGATCCATTACTTGTGCGCATTTATGCAGTCTTGCTCAAAAACATCTCGCCAACACCTGAACTGTATGAAACGCTCAATCACATTAACTACCAACTACAAATTGGTCGTATCTTTGCAATCGAAAATGTCGTGGTACTTGAGTCCGCAGTATTACCATTTGCACTAACCGAGCCAATGCTCTTACATACGATAGCCTATATCGCTACTGTTGCAGATGAGTATGACGACCGATTGCAGCGGAGTTTCGGTGGTGATATTTGGGGGACCACTGATGCAGGAGACATGATTGATGTTTGACCGCTTAATGCAATTTAGTGATGAACTCGCCAGTTTGGTTGATTTGGTACGTGCGAGTACAGTCACGATTACCGGCATGAATGTGTCGTTGAGCAATGGGAGTGTTGGATCAGGTTGGGTGTACGACAGCCACGGGCACATCGTAACAAATCATCATGTAGTCGATGGTATGTCGCGCGATTTCAAAGTGCAATTTGTTGGTCGTCGTGCAGTTGCTGCGCGAGTAATTGGAGTTGATCCAGAGAGCGATCTTGCTGTGTTAGCGTGTACTGAGACATGTCCGTTGCCTGTGCCACTGCCGATGCGATTATTGCCGGCACGACTCGGTGAATTGTGTTTGGCAGTCGGATCTCCCTTACGCTTCCGCGAATCAGTCAGTTGGGGCATCGTGAGTGGTTTGTCACGTCAGCTCCCTACTGATTATGGCTTCATTGAAGAGAGCATTCAAACAGATGCAGCGATTAATCCTGGCAATTCGGGTGGCCCGCTCGTAGATTGCCAAGGCAAGGTTATTGGAGTGAATGTTGCCAAGCTTGGGGCTGCTGATAATATCGGGTTTGCCATCGCTGCCGAGATTGTCGCAGACATTGTGCCCGAAATTATTGCGCATGGCGAAGTTGCGCGTGGGACGTTTGGTATATCAATAAGTGAGAGTTGGACTGATGACGGGAGCGACCAACAAGTGATACGCGTTGGCCGTATCAGAGACACGGCCACCCCATTTCAACTAGATGATGTGATAATCACCATCAACGATTTGCCCATTCGCCGACGGTATGATGTGCGTAAGGCGTTGGTACGTGATGCAATAGGCTCTTCGTTGCGCGTCGGAGTGCGCCGTGCTGGTCAGCATGTCATGCTTGATGTGCCTGTATCGTTGCGTCAACCTGCCACCAAAAAACAATGACCTTACCCCTCGGGTTGCGATGAAGCAATGCTGTATAGCTACGTGGGGACTATTCGTGTTAATCCCCGCCACCCTCTCCACCATCCACACTGTCATCACGCGAATCGTGTGGACTTGTGTATATGCCATCTGATGAAGACGATGAATTGCGCAGAGTCATCATCACCGGCTGTTTTGGACGCAGCGTGATTGATGGTTGTGCGGTGATTCGTTGCCAACTTGAGAGCGACCACTCTCCATATTGAAGCATTCGCGTCAAAATAACGGTAGTTTCGAGGAGGGCGAATTGCTGGCCAATGCAGAGACGCGGTCCTCCGCCAAATGGGAAATACGCATATTTTGGAAGTGAGGAACGAAAATCGTGGCTCCAGCGTTCCGGCACAAATGCTTCTGGTTTTTCATACCAGCGTGGGTCTCGTTGCACAGCAATCTGACTTAAATTGATATCTTTGTTTGCAGGAATGTGATAATCACCGATTTGCACGGCATCTGTTGAGTGTCTTGAAATTGTGTAGGCAGGTGGAAATAGCCGCATTGACTCACGAATGATCTTCTCCGTGTATTCGAGATGCATCATATCTGACATGGTTGCGGTACGGCCGCCGAGAACGCTATCAATTTCCTGTCGCAATGTGTGAAGGACCGTCGGATGTTTGTGTAAAATTCTCATCGTCCATGTCATGGTCAATGCCGTCGTTTCGTGGCCAGCCAAAAACATCGTTTTACATTCATCCACAAGTTGTTGCATGTTCATCGGCTGATTATCATCGTCGCGCGCTGCGAGTAACATGCCGAGTAAATCATTGCGTTCAACGGGTGATTGCAACCGTTCTGTGATAATTTCCTTAATTATCACATCAAGTTTTGCGGTAGCTTCGTTGTACCGCTGGTTTCGCTGTTTCGTTAATGGTAACTTGGTAATCTGACTTATCAGATCTAGTCCATCATTACTAAACTGGTTCATGATGGCTTCCAACGATTCATTTATCGTCTGCTTTTGATTCGGTTTAACATCTCCAAAAAGCGTTTCCGCCACGATGTCGAGCGTAAGCTGCATCATTTCTTTGGTAAAGTTGAATGGCATTCCCACGGGGCAGCGACGCAAAAACTGCTCAGTATGATGCGCAATAATGTCACCATACGCTTCGATTCGTTGACGATGAAATGCTGGCTGAGCCATGCGTCTTTGTCGTAACCAAAACTCTCCATCACTACTCAATAATCCATTGCCAAATACCGCCTGAGCATACACCTTAAGAAATGCGTCTTTGTGAAACGATTTCTGTTTTGTGACGAGTATCTCTTCAATAAGTTCTGGGTTTGATACAAAAAACATTGTGTAATTATTTGGAAAATGTAGTTCGACGATATCTGGGTACTCACGTTGCATCGAAATCATTGTCTCGATAGGGCGAAAGGCCATGGCTAATGTGTTCCCAAAGATGGGCATTCCAAGTCGTTGTGGTATTTGTTTCACGATTGCACCAATAATAAATAGCTACTTATAATTATTTTACCAGCATTCTAATGCCATATTTCGGTCTCATTGTTATAGAAGGCTGAGAAACGATTGTTTGATTTGGGTCTAATTGCCATTCACCAAGTTGCATGAGCATGGTTACTATAATCGTTGATTCGAGTAGTGCAAATTGTTGTCCTATGCATAAGCGAGGTCCGCCGCTGAATGGAAAGTAGGCAAATCGTGGTAGTTGAATACGAAATTCTTCACTCCAACGGTCCGGATCAAATCGGTTTGGGTTGGTGTACCAGCGTGGATCATAATGAATAGCATATGGACTCATTGCAACATTTTTGCCAGCGGGTATCAGATATCCGCCAATTTCAACATCATTTAGCGCTTCACGTTGCGTGAGCCAGGCAGGTGGTTTCATCCGTAATGATTCACGAATGACTTTTTCGGTGAAGAGCAGTTGTGGAATGGTCTCTAGCGTTGGTGGTTTACCGAGCAACACATGACGTAATTCACGTTGCAAGCGCATTTGTATTTTGGGGTTGAGATGGACAAGGTACATCGTCCAACTTACGTTCAGTGCTGTTGTTTCGTGACCAGCGAGGAAGAGTGTCTTACATTCATCACGCAGTTGTTCGCGTGACATAGGCTGGCCTTCTTCGTCTCGAGAATCTATCATCATGCCGAGCAGGTCATTCGGCTGTTGTTCGTACAAAAGTCTGTCGGAGATAATGTCATCAATTGTTTCGTTGAGTTGTGCGATTGCCACTTCGTATGCGTTATACAGTTTTCTATTCAAAATAATACCGGTGATTTGTTCGATTATATTTAACCAATTATTATTTCCAAAACGTTCCATGATGGCGTGCAGCGCATGTTTTATTTTCTCCATGTGTTCTGGTTTTGACGTGCTAAACAATGTTTGGCCAACAATCGTTAATGTCAAATCGAGCATCAGTTCGTGTATATCCACATATTTGTTTCGTGGGATTTGCGCAAGCATCTCGGCAGTGCTATTGGCCATTGTTGTTGCGTATTCGGCAATTCGCTGTTTGTGAAACGCTGGTTGCATCATTCTGCGATGGCGCAACCACACTTCACCGTCACTTGTGAGGAGACCGTTGCCAAAAACTGAAGCAGCACGTTCGCGTAGGAACGCATCCTTGCGAAAGTGTTTATATTTGTGAACGAGTACCTCTTCAATGAGCGTTGGATTTGTTAGTAAATACATTGAACTCAAGCGAAATTTGATTTCGACAATATCTTGATGTGTGAACTGATTTTTGTGCAATAGATCGAATGGGTTCAGTACATACGGTACTAAATTCCCTATTTTTGGCAAGCCGTAATTTATAGGTATTCGTTGGTTTTGCATAAGGGTACTGTACCATACTTTGTTAAAATTACCTAACCATATTTTAATCATGTTTCAGATTATTTTCAAACACATTAATACAGACACAGCACACGTACACATACGCGTGCTGTGTCTGAAATTTACATAACCTTATTTTGTTGGAATTCCGAGATGTTCACAAATTAACCCATGAAAGTGGTGTACGCCGTTTTCACGATCCACGGAGAATCGACCAGTGGTGTATGACCGTGAACGCAAACGTCGCTGCACCGTCTCACACAATTCGATGTCCTCGCGTTGGACCAAATCGCTAAACGCAAAGTTCTTGGCAAAATCCTCAGCCACGTTTGGCCGATTCATGTCTCGCAAATACCACTCAAAAATAGTCACTGTGCGCTCAGGCCCAAGTGGGAGAATGATATTAATTTGCACGTTATCTGGGTAGATGTTGAGCATCAAGTTGGGGAATACCCAGTAGTACAGCGCCTCGGCGTTTGCGTCCTTCTCGAGGTTGCGTCGGTACAACGAATCCTCTTTGGCCCGGATTGGCGCATGTTGCTTGGAGTAGTAGCGCTCGGTCTCGACCATGTATTGGTTGTAGTCGATCTCTTTGAACAAGCCCGGGTGTGCCACGGGGATGTGATAGCCCTCGAGGTAGTTGTCGACGTAGACTTTCCAGTTGCAGTCGATTTCGTAATCGACGCGCTTATAAAAGCCCATCTGCTCGATCTGCATGCGGGCAGTCTCGGGGATAATCTTGCCCAACACCTCTTGCAGGCTCGGCGTAGTATCGTCGAGACAGACAAAAATAAACGGCCCCCAGGTGTCGACGCGTACCGGTCGCAAGCCAAATTCTTCTTTGCTGAAACATTCGACGCCGTCGAACTCAGGCGTGTTCATCAGCTTGCCATCGAGCCCGTAGGTCCACCCGTGGTACGAGCATTGCAACGTCTTGCGGTGGCCAGCGCCGTTGGCCACGGCGCCAGCACGATGGCGACAGACGTTGTAGAACGCATGAATCTTACCAGCGGTGTCGCGCGTGATGACGAGTGGCTCGTCGACGACGCTACAGGTAAAATGATCGCCTGGACGTTGTAGTTGCTCAAGGCGCCCGACAAATTGCCAGGTGCGTGCGAAGATCTTTTCTTTCTCCTCCGCAAGCACAGCCGGGTCGGTGTACCAATCTGCCGGGATGGTATGGGCGTAGGCGATGTTCTTGTCGTAGACAAATGGTGAAGCCATCTACTTATCCTTGCACGCTCAATAATTCCACATCGAATACGAGAGTTGCGTTGGGTGGGATGACGCCAGCAGCGCCGCGAGCGCCATAGCCCAAATCGGCTGGGATTGTCAACGTGCGGCGCCCGCCAACTTTCATTGACAGAACACCTTCGTCCCAACCCTTGATGACCTGACCTACGCCAATGATGAACGTGAACGGCTGTTTGCGATCGCGTGAGCTATCGAACTTCTTGCCGTTGGTCAACGTACCGGTGTAGTGTACGGTCACCTGCTGGCCAGCCTTGGGTGAATCGCCGGTGCCGACAACTTCGTCGCGGTATTGCAGACCTGATGGGGTGGT
>CAYZZI010000031.1:0-39072 GCA_964482795.1 uncultured Klebsiella sp. | reverse complement strand
ATGGTAGTGTTTGTCATGATTGATGGCTTGCGCCCCGACGCAATTGATGTCGCGAACTGCACGACGTTGCGCACCCTGATGAGCCGTGGTGCAAGCACCATGACCGCACAGAGTGTCATGCCCAGTGTCACACTCCCGTGTCACACAAGTATTTTCCATTCTGTACCACCGAGCCGGCATGGCATCACCACGAATCACTTCGTTCCGATGGCACGTCCTGTTCCCGGCTTCGTCGAAGTAGCCCGGGCTGCCGGCAAGAAGAGCGCATTTGTCCATAACTGGGAGCCGTTGCGCGATCTCAATCGCCCCGAGCACCTCGTCTACAGCTGGTACCACGAACCACCGATGGCACCCGATTATGACGACGAGATGCACGCTGAGGCAGTACGCGTCCTCAAAAGCAACCGCTACGATTTCGTCTTTGTCTACTACGGTTCAGTTGATACCGCAGGCCACGCATATGGGTGGATGGAGCCTGGCTACCTGCACCAGTGCAAACACGTTGACACACTGCTCGGTGAGCTCGTTGCCGCCATGCCCGTTGATACGCACTTTATCGTTCAAGCTGATCACGGTGGCCACGATCGTAATCACGGCACTGATTGCGCCGAAGACATGACTATTCCATGGATAGCCGTCGGTCCACGCATCAAACCCAATCACACCATCTCGTACCCCGTCTCACTCATGGAGACCGCACCAAATCTGGCTCACATGTTAGGCGTCAAACCCCACGAGGAGTGGGAGGGATATATCATCGACGAAATATTCATCGACGCATAACCTTCCCAAACAGTACAGAAGCAACGTAGGCGTGATATAGTAATCGCGCCTACGTTTTTTGTATAACTAAAGGACGCACCCCATGAGTCAACTCACTCACGCAACCGTACTCATCACCGGCGGCGCCTCGGGGATCGGCTACCTGCTTGGCCAACACCTCGGCACACGCAATATCGGTCATCTCGTCATCTGGGATATCAACCGAACCCAACTCGACAACGCCGTAACTGCTCTCCAACAAACTGGCATGACAGTGACTGGGTATCACGTCGATATTACCGATACAACCCAAGTCGATGCAACTATTGTAGCCATGCATGATTCAGGCATCACCGTCGACATCTTGGTCAATAACGCCGGCATTGTCGTCGGCAAGCCGTTTGCCGAGTACGCCGACGGACAAATCGCACGCGAAATGGCGATCAATGCCGTAGCACCGATGATTATTGCGCACAAATTAATACCCGGCATGCATCAACGCCAACGCGGTCACATCGTCAACATTGCCTCGGCAGCCGGACTTCTATCCAATCCACGCATGTCGGTCTATGTGGCCAGCAAATGGGCCATCACTGGGTGGTCTGATTCACTCCGCATCGAACTCGAACAGGCGCAAAGCCCCATCAAAGTCACCACGGTGATGCCATACTACATTAACACGGGCATGTTCGATGGGGTCCAGTCACGAATTATCCCAATTCTCACACCTGAGCATGTCGTCCAGCAAATTATCGGCGCAATACAACGTGATGCCATCTTTCTGCGCATGCCATGGATTGTCAACATACTCCCATTTGTCAAAGGTATTCTCCCAGTCCGCTGGTTTGATGTCGTTGTCGGTAAATGGTTCGGCATTTATGCCACGATGCAACACTTCACTGGGCGCAAACAATAACCCCGTGGCACAACATGTGCGCACGGGGCTGTTGGTTGCGATTGCGCTGACTAGCGCTATGGAATCCAGACGCGCATTTGGGCAATTTCGGCCTCTTGGGTCTGGATAATCGTTCGTGCGAGTTCTTTGATTTCTTCGCGACTTGACTTCTCCAGCGCATCTTTGGCCATCTCAACTGCACCGAGATGATGTTCGATCATCGCCTCACTCCAACGCACATCATAGGGCACGTTCGCGTCATCTGGTACCACCATGGCACCCATATCCATACCAATACCGGTGCTGATACCTTCACCTGGGTACCATTCTTCACGCCACGCACGCATTTTGGCAATTTCTTCGTTTTGCGCATCGATAATCGCCTGTGCCATCTGTTTTAACTCGGGGCGTTCGGCCTTTTCTAAAGCCTCCTGCGCCATCTCAACAGCACCGCGATGATGAATTATCATACTATCGATAAACCGCGCATCATATGGTCCATCTTCACCCATGGCATGTGCAGAGTGATCGGGCATCTCATGCAACGTTGATGCACCATCAGTTGGTGCATCTGCAGCAGGTGCGTTTTGCGTGCCACCACATGCAGTCACAACCAGCGCCACACATACAAGCATCCATCGAAATCGCATTGTTTCCTTCTTTCCTATTACCGAAGCGCACCATCACTGAGCACCGCATCTATTGTGGAGAGCGCTACATCTCGGATTGTGCGATTTGTGTTGTAGTAATACGGCAATTGAATGATTGCCACGGTAAGTGCCCACGCTTGGCCTCGCAGCCAGGTATTCTCATCCACCGCCACCACTTGGCGAAAGCATTGTCGCGCCCGTGGAGACAGGTAGTTCCAGGCAATCATCATATCAACGGCTGGGTCACCAATTCCTAACGCCCCAAAGTCAATCACTGCTGCAAGTTGACCACGATGTACCAGAATATTCCCTGGCGCTAAGTCACCGTGTACCCAAACACCATCACCCCGGTATACCGGCAAATTCAGTGCATAGAGCCATGCATCACGGACGAATCGCGCATCCACATAACCTGTGGAGGCATCAATGGCAGCCAGAGTAGCCTCGTTACGATCTGCTAGTGGTGTGCCACGACCAAAGTTGTGCGCTCCTGCACGTGGCCCACCTGGCACAGTAACCGCATGGAACTCACGTACAAAACGACCGATGTTCGTCGCAAACTCCAAGTCATCGTGGACATCCTCATCAATCGCATTCACACCTTCAATCCAACGCTGGATGCTCCACTGCCACGGGTATGCAGAAGTAGGCGCACCAAGCGCAATTGGTTGTGATATGGTCGTCGTCAGATGAGGAGCTAATTCCGGCAACCAACGATGCTCTTTTGCTCCTTGCCCTGTTGCCCATGCAACACGCGGAAGACGTATCACCATGTCATCACCAAGTCGAAAAAGTGCATTGTCAGTGCCCGCTGACTTAACCGCCGAACGGGGTAAGGCTGACCACTGAGGAAACTGTGCGTTAAGCAAATTTGCCACTAACACATCATCAATCACTTTTTCGTCGTGATGCATGACACCCATGAATATCTCGCCTATTGCAACGCGTTGCGTAGTCGCAACGAATTCGTAACCACGAAAATCGAGCTGAATGCCATTGCTGCAGCAGCCACAATCGGACTGAGTTGAATACCCCACCACGGATACAGCAGCCCAGCGGCAATCGGAATTCCAATAACGTTATAGGCGAATGCCCAGAACAAGTTCCATCGGATAGTCCGCAGAGTTGCCTTGCCGAGTCGGATTGCTTGTCCAATCATGGTCAAATCGGATCGCATCATGATGACATCTGCTGTTTCAATCGCAACATCTGTCCCACTGCCCATGGCAATGCCAACATCTGCTTTGGCCAATGCTGGTGCATCGTTAATACCATCACCCACCATCGCCACTACACCGCGGTGTTGCAGCGTAGTCACGGCATCAACTTTTTGTGCAGGTAGCACTTCAGCGATGACTTCATCAATGCCCACATGACCTGCGATGACATCTGCTGTCGCCTTGTTGTCGCCCGAAATCATCACGGTACGGACATTCATGCTGTGTAAATCGTGCACCGCTTGATCTGCCTCCACACGTGCACGGTCACTCAGTCCAAGTACACCGAGCGCTTTGCCACCACGCGCCACAATCACGATACTTTGACCAGCCTCTTGAAGTTCGTGAATTCGATTCACAAACATACGAAGGTCGACACTCGACTCGATCATTGCCGCTTGATTGCCAATAATCACTGTATCGCCATCTAAGACTGCTGACGCACCACGTCCGACCAAGTCGTGACGCTGTTGCGCCGGCGCAATTGTGATTCCGACTTTTTGAGCGGCTCGAACGATAGCGACCGACAATGGATGATTACTCCCTTGTGCAACCGAGGCAGCAATCGCCAATACCTCCGGATTTTCCTCAGCATTCGTAACTGTTGGCGCACCTTCAGTAATAGTGCCGGTTTTGTCAAAGGCAACCGTGGTCACGTGTGCCAAGCGTTCAAGTGCTGCCGCTCCCTTAATGAGAATGCCTTTCTGTGCACCAACACCACTCCCCACCATGATGGCTGTTGGTGTGGCCAACCCAAGCGCACATGGACAAGCGATGACAAGTACGGCCACCGCAAACATCATCGCATTCGTCGGCGTTTGCCCGCCGATTAACCACCAAACACCAAACGTCACAACTGCGATGACAATGATGATGGGAACAAATACTGCCGATATACGGTCAACCAGTTGTTGAACTGGCGCGCGACTTCCTTGCGCCTGTCGCACCAATCGAATCAACTGGGCCAATACACTATCGCTGCCAACTGCCTCAGCACGAAGCTGAATTTCTCCTGTCAAATTAATGGAAGCACCGATGACACGTGCTCCAGGTTGACGCACCACAGGCATACTCTCACCGGTCAACATGCTTTCATCGATTGACGTATCACCGACCAGAATACTGCCATCGACTGGAACACGTTCGCCAGGGCGCACAACCACTATCTCACCACGTCGCACCTGATTCGTCGGGATTTCAACGATTTCACCTGCGCGCAGAATGCGAGTAACTTTGGGCTGCAAGCCGATAAGTGTGCGCACCGCTTGACTAGCCTGGCTCCTTGCACGTGATTCAAGATACTTGCCCACCAAAATCAAGGCAATGATGGTACCAGCAGTCTCAAAATAAACGTGACCGACGCCACCACTTACCAACAACCAAACGCTGTACCAGAATGCAGCACTCGAACCGAGCACAATCAGTGTGTCCATGTTTGCGGTTCGTGCCCGCAACGCACTCCACGCATGGCGATAAAAATCGAGCGCGGCATATGTTTGGATGGGGATTGCCAATACGAGGAAGAGCCAGTTTAATGCGTCGGTAGCGGCTGGCATCATGTGCATATGAGAGATGTCGTTTTGCGCAACCATCTCAACCGCACTACCAATTGGCCACGGAGCAATCAAACCAAAATCCTTCGACATTGAAATAGCAAACAACGGCACAGCAAAGATCATCGACACAATCAGTCGTCGCCTGCGTGTCGCCAACTCGGCAGCGCGAGCATCGGCTTCCATGTCAGCTGCATCGCTGGTTTGTGCAACCGGAATCACGCCATATCCAGCCTTCTCGACCGCTGAAGTAATCGTCTCAACGGTACTGATCATGGGCAAATAATCCACGGTCGCACGATCATCACCGAGGTTTACATGCACCGCAAGAACACCGGGAACTTTGCGAATAGCCTTTTCGACACGTGCCGAACAGCTGGCGCACGTCATCCCTGTAATGGGTAATTCAACTTGCTCGCGAATCACACCATATCCTGCTTTTTCTACTGCCGCAATGGCGTGTGGCAACACCGTAGGGCTTGCATCAATTTGTGCATGTTCATCGGCAAGATTGACAGATGCGTTTGCTACGCCGTCTATCTTACGCAATACCTTTTCGACACGCATGACACAGCTGGCACAGGTCATTCCAGTTACCGCAAACTCGAGTGATTGATTTGTTGTTGTCATATCTGCCCCCTGGGCGCACTTAACAGCACTTTGGCCCACTCTCACCCAATGAAATAGTCAACGTATCTGGCACCTGATACCCAGCTGACTGAATTGCTGCTACCAACTCCGGACGCGTCAACTTTGCACCAGCAATCGTGACTTTGCTACGATCATCACTGACTTCCACTTGATTCACCCCATTCACAGCCATCAACGCCTTGGTAACGCGGCTTGCACAACCACCACAGGTCACACCAGCTACTGGTAATTCGATCGTATCCATGTCACTTCCTCCGTTCTGCAAATACTTGCATCAACTCACCAATTACACGTTCTCGCTCATTTGGGTCATCATTCCGAATTGCCGTTGTCACACAGCCATGCAAATGCTGATCAAGCACGAGTTTACCGACTTGATCAAGCGCCTTCTGCACTGCATCTATTTGTTTCAAAATATCAATGCAGTAGACATCCTGGTCTACCATTTTCTGGATGCCACGAACATGGCCCTCAATGGTGCGCAGACGTTGGGTCACTTGCTCCTGATGCTGACTCATACAACTCCTTTCAGATACCCCACCCCCCTGGGGAGGGGGTAACACCTAGTATACGTCAACATTAGCGTCATGACAACTTAAAAGAACATGAGCGACATCTGCTAGAATAGAGCTACCACGGCGATCGCACGTTGAATTGTTCAAGGAGGAACACAATGGCAGGATTTAATGGATTGGGCATGCACTTAGGCAATCTTTCGCGGCTTTCTAATGCAGAAACACGTTCCATCAGCCCAGAAAATTACGATGGGGCAAAGGGACGCGGAGGAATGGCAACCGAGGGCACAGGCGCACCACACGCGCGTGGTATGGGCCAAGGTTGGAAGGTATCACCATCAATCCGGATTGCCGCTGGTGAGACGCGCGAAATCGCCAATATTGACGGAATGGGTGCAATACAACAGATTTGGCTGACCCCAACCGGCAATTTTCGCCTTCAAATACTCCGCATATACTGGGACGACCAACCAACCCCGTCTGTGGAGTGTCCATTAGGTGACTTCTTTGCTTGTGGCTGGGGCAAATACGCACAAGTCAGTTCATTGGCAGTGTGTGTCAACCCTGGCAGCGCATTTAACTGCTACTGGGAGATGCCATTCCGCTCTCGTTGTCGCATGACAGTGACCAATATCTCCGAAAAAGAAGTCACGCTCTATTACCAAATCAACTACACGTTAACCGAAGTACCTGAGGATTGCGCCTACTTCCATGCGCACTATCGCCGTAGTAATCCCCTTCCTTACATGACTGACCACACCATAGTCGACGGAATACGTGGGCGCGGTCATTATGTCGGTACGTACATGGCTTGGGGCGTCAACAATAGTGGCTGGTGGGGTGAGGGTGAAATCAAGTTCTTCATGGACGGGGACGGTCAATTCCCCACTATTTGTGGCACTGGTACCGAAGATTACTTCTGTGGCTCATACAATTTTGATGTGGGGCCAAGCAACGGTGGGTATCGTGAATTCACCACGCCATATGCGGGATTACCACAAGTCCTCCGCCCAGATGGCACGTACCAATCGCAAACGCGCTTCGGCATGTATCGCTGGCACATCATGGACCCAATCCGCTTTACACAGGACTTGCGCGTCACCATACAGGCGTTGGGTTGGCGCAGTGATGGTCGCTACTTACCACTCCAAGATGACATTTCGTCGGTCGCCTACTGGTATCAGACATTGCCAACCGCACCATTCGCGCCGTTACCGGATCGCGACTACTTAGAAATCATCTAGCCATGCCACGCATATCACTTACAACTTGGAGTATTCATCCGTACTTGCACGACGGTTCATTGTCGCTTCTCGATATGCCGGCCCGTGTGAAGGCTGCTGGGATTGGCACGATAGAGATCTGCCACTTCCATATTGCGCAGATCACACCGGACTATTTGTTGCAGTTAAAAGCAAAGGCTGCCGAGTCGGGCATAGAAGTATTCAGCGTCTTGATTGACGCCTATGATATAAGTCAGGCCGACCCGGAAGCCCGCTCGCGCGATATCACGCAAATCGCTAAGTGGATTGATGTTGCAGCCTGGATTGGTGCGAGTCATGTCCGTGTGGTTGGTGGTGAAGCACCAGCAACCGACGTCGATGCCCTTCGCCGTGCAGCCACTGCGCTTGTACAACTCCAACAGCACGCCAAGGCGCGTGGCGTCACGGTAATCACTGAAAACTTCAAAGCCACGGCATCAACACCAGCAAATTGGTTGGCACTGCATGAGGCGTTGGGGCATGGTGGATGTGCCGACATCGGTAACTTTCCCAGTGAGACGCGCGTATCTGACTTCGCCCAGGTTGCTCATAAAGCGGTCTCAGTGCATGTCAAAGCATCGTACGACGATAACGGCAATATTCAACCAGCACAGGTCCAAGCATGCTTGGCAGAGGTGCGCAAGTACCAGAGTGCCGGCCCGCTCACACTGGTCTACGATCGCCCTGGTGATCGCTGGCATGGTATTGAGACACTCCGACAAGTCGTCGTGGCTGCAATGGCTTAATCGTGCCAACATGTGCTCAATGCGCCGCGCACATTACACGTGCGTGGGCAACTCGGTATAATACACGTCAGATTCATCATCATTTGAACGGTGCAATTCTATGGTTAGTTGTGATGCCGGACTCACGCCAACTCGTGCCCAAGTAGTCGTACAAAATCGTGTCGTAAGCTATTTGCAGTGGGGTGACGGTGCAACATACGCAGTGTTACTCCACGGCATCACAAGTAGTGCACGGGCGTGGTGGCGCGTAGCTCCAGTCATCGCAAACCTCGGATACACCGTGATTGCGTTCGACATGCCAGGTCATGGTGAAAGCAACGTGATTGGCACGCACGACATACCAAGCATTGCACGACATATTGCCACTGCCATTGCGGCATTGGGCATTAAAGAACCAAGCATTATCGGACACTCATGGGGTGGCGCAACTGCGGTATACCTCGCAGGGTTATTACCGGCCGCTCGCATCACACTCATCGACCCACTCGTGCAAATGAGTCCGGAGTATGGGCACACAGTTGTTGAGCGCTACGCCGAAGGTGTTGGTGATGCTCCGCATCAAACAACACCCTGGCTCACCGCACGTCATAAAGTCTGGCACCGGTGTGATGTTGTGTGGAAAGCTGAGGCACTCACACAATGTCGCCGTGAGGCCGTTGATGGACTCTTCACTCAAAGTGGGAGTTGGGATATGACGAATTCACTGGCGTCTCTGTCTACACCAACGTGCTGTTTGGTCGCGGCACCAGCCGCCACAGTTATCCCCGTGGCAGCACAACTCAGTATTGCGAAGGCGTTCGCAGCGCATGGTCATCGCTACGTGCAGGTTGACGGCACCGATCACAACATGTTTCGTGGTGGGTTCGATGTGACCATGCCACACATTATTCACTGGCTCAAAAAGGAGTCCCTATGAGCCAATTGCCGCACAACTCCTCAGAGATGGTGCAACACGCACTCCAACGACTGAGCACAGCTGGTTACAAAATGACCGCACCGCGGCTCGCCGTTCTCATGGCAGCGAGCACCTATACAGGCTCGTTTAGTGCCGCAGAACTCGAAGCCACACTCAGGCAACACGGCACACCGCTCGGAGATGCTAGTCTCTTTCGCACACTCAAACTGATGACAGATATCGGCGTTATGCAACGCATACATGGCATTGATGAATGTCATCGCTACATTATTAGTCCAGATAGTCACGCACATCGAGTAGTCTGTACGCGGTGTGGTAGCATTGCAGACTTTGCCGAATGCGGACTAGACACCATGATCGTACAGCTTGAGCACCAAACGGGCTACAAGATTGTTGACCACTTACTTGAACTATTTGGCACGTGCCCACGATGCCAAAAACTCAGTGTATCGCCTTCTTAACGGAGCTGTTGGAGAGTTTTATGCACTACCATACGATTATCGTTGGACTTGGTGGCATGGGCAGCGCTGCAGCATACCATCTCGCACAAAGAGGACATGCCGTGTTAGGCATAGACCGCTTTGGACCAGCGCATGCGCATGGTTCGAGTCATGGGCATTCACGCATTATCCGGCAAGCATATTTTGAAGACCCTGCCTATGTGCCACTACTCAAACGTGCGTTCACACTTTGGCATGAACTTGCTGGCCAGACCGATGAAGACCTCCTGCACTTGACAGGCGGCATCATGATTGGCCATCCAGACAGCGCAGTGATTCAAGGCACGCTTGCCAGTGTACGTCAGCATGATCTGCCCCACGAAATTCTCGATGCTAGCGAGATTCGACGACGGTATCCGGCATTCACACCCGCAGATGACGATATTGGAGTCGCTGAGCACAACGCTGGTTACGTAGTTCCCGAGGCCGCTGTGCGCACACACCTTGCATGCGCCGCGCTCCATGGCGCAAAACTACAATACAACGAGACTGTTCTCACCTGGCATGCACAGCATGATGGCGTCACTGTGACAACAGACAAAGGCGTCTACCATGCCGATCATCTCATACTGAGTCCTGGGGCATGGGCACCCGAGCTGATGCGCGATCTAGGCTTACCCCTGCGTGTTGAACGACGCGTGTTACTTTGGTTTGACCCAATTGGCGGATGTGCACCGTTCGAAGAGCCTCATTTCCCCATTTATATATGGGACTGTGGAAACAACATTTCGTTCTATGGATTTCCTCATCAGCGCGGTATTGAAGGCATCAAAGTAGCCATTCATACCGTTGGACAGGCTTGCACTCCAGACTCCATAGATCGAAGCCTCCACAACGATGATGTGGCGCAACTCCAAGCGCTTCTGGCATCACGGATTCCTGCGTTGACCGGTCCGTTACGCGATTTTACTACTTGCATGTACACGCTCACGCCCGACGAGCATTTCGTGATTGCACTCCATCCGCAACATACGAATGTCGTATTGGCATCACCATGTTCAGGGCATGGCTTTAAGTTCACACCGGTCATCGGTGAAATTCTCGCTGACTTGGCAGAGCATGGCCACACCGCCCACGATATTAATTTGTTCGCGTTACGCTTTTGATGGAGGCTCCGCATGCCCGCATTGACTCACGCGCACGTAGCCGACTTGCGCCGACGCACCGCCGCCAAACTCGCTAGTGCGGGAATCGTCTTAACTACGGCGGAATTGGAATCGATTGAGATTGCAGACTGTGGACTCGGAGAGATTGAAACGATTGGACTTCAGCTAATCACCTACGTAAATACTGAACGATGCTGTGCCAAAGAGCTCGTGTTGTTTCCCCATCAACTGTTTGTTGAGCATCAACATCCTCCTGTTGGGACTGATCCCGGCAAAGAAGAGACATTCCGGTGTCGTCAAGGGGAAGTCTATTTGTATGTAGAAGGTCCACCAACACCAAACCCTCGCGGTAACCCACCTGCGCATCGCGCTCAGTACTTTACCGTATGGCACGAAATAATCCTACGCCCAGGAGAGCAATATACACTCTTACCGAATATCAAGCATTGGTTTCAAGCAGGACCTGAAGGATGCATTGTCTCTGAGTTTTCGACCAAAAGCCGTGATGAGCTCGATCTTTTTACCGATCCTGATGTCTCACGCATCCCCGTGATTCAGTAATTCCGATGTAGTGAATCACACAAACATAGTGTCATGCAACACATCGCATAGTGTAATGAAAGAGGATTAGTGATGCACATTTGTCGATTTTTGAACGCCCAACAACAGGTGCGAATCGGCTTTGTTGACCACGGACAACTGTTTGATATCACAGCACGTTTTCCAAATATCAGCGCGTTTTTGCGTTGGACCGTCGGGCGTAATGATGTAGGAAGCGCATTACGTCAAGCACTGCATGGGACTACACCAATTGGTGCAGCACATGATTTCACAATGCTTCGACCAACTGACGAACAAGAAATCTGGGCAGCTGGTGTAACATACGAGCGCAGTCGTGTCGCCCGTGAGGAAGAATCAGCCAAAAGTGGCATATATGATCGCGTCTATACGGCTGCACGTCCCGAAATATTCTTCAAGGCGACGCCGAATCGCGCAGTAGGTCCTAACGACGCCGTTGCTATCCGCGGTGACGCCTCATGGAATGTTCCAGAACCCGAGTTGACACTGGTCATTAATCCTTCTCTCGAGATTGTCGGCTACACGGTGGGTAACGACATGAGTTCACGCGACATTGAAGGTGAGAACCCACTCTACCTGCCTCAAGCTAAGATGTATGCACGTAGCTGTGCACTCGGCCCAATGATTGCGCTCAGTGATCACATTGCTGATGCTAAAAATCTCGATATCCACGTGCAAATTCACCGTTTCGGTACGTTGATGTTTTCAGGTGTTGTGAACACAAGTAAAATAGTTCGCAATTATGTCGACCTGGTTGAATATCTAGGGCGTGACAATCTCTTTCCTGAAGGGGTATTATTAATGACCGGTACTGGCATCGTCCCAGGCGACGATTTTACACTTGAGCACGGTGACGTTGTACGCATCACCATTGCTGAGATTGGCACCCTCGAAAATCACGTCGTCCGCGGTGGAATCGCATAAATCACGCAAAACGCCGTCAGCACTTGGCCTACCAAGTGCTGACGGCGTTGATAATTATGAGCTACTCTTGCGGCTCAAAGCTCAAATCAACCCATCGATCCGCATCTCCGTCATAAAAGTCTATCATCAAGACATCGTCACTCAAATACGCTCGATATCCGTCGGCATAAAATCCAACACCTGTCTTAGTAGAGACCATTTCTTCGGTCACTGATAAGACATACTCACCGTTGGCATCGGTTTGCGCTGACGCCCATATATAGTCTGCAAATCGGTCGTAATCTATTGAATCCCAAGTAAAACCCGGTTTAAGGATGACAATTGACGCATTCGCAATTGGTTGATTTGTGTTGCGATCAAAGACATAGCCCGTGACATCAAACATCTGTGGTTCCGCTTGATTGCCACTTGAATTCGATGTATTGTTGTTTTCGTTGGTCGACGCTTGCACCTCTTGCGGTCCAACCAACTTTGCCGCTTCTGCACCATTACATCCAGGAATGCGCACCAACTTTGCAGATGCAATCAAATCTTCGGCGAGTGTGACTGGTCGTGCATACCCGAGTGAATCTGCATTATCGGACATTCCTGCAAATACCACGGCAACCTGCTCGTTATCCTCGTTGATAACTGGACCACCAGACGAACCTCGTGAATCTGAGGCATCATACTTGATTGCCTCAAACGTCCGTGAACTGGTTGAACTCATGGATACTTCTTCGAAGCCGACAACTTGACCACTGGCGATGGAAACCGTTTCGCCGCCAACGCCCGAATAACCAACCGATGTTACTTTCTGACCGATTTCAACCTGTTGATCCATGTTTATTGTCACAGTCGGTAGACTCAAACAATCGGCTGGTGGTTCACCATTTGTGGTTGCAATGATGCGCAACACGGCTAAATCACGCCCAGCGTCTGCATCCACCACTTGGGCAATAAACTGTAATTTTGGTGGATCACGCGGATCAAGGGTGACATAGATGTACGAAATGCCGTCTGCATTGTAAAACTGATTCGTTTCGTTATCGCCGATGACGTGGTAATTCGTCAAAATCAAACCACGAGAATCTATAATTGAGCCTGAACCATGTCCAACCTCTTGCCATGCGGTATCAAGCACACCGATGCGCACAGTAGCATCAATCACATCATTTAACGATGAATTACTCGACTTCTCTTCTTCTTTGGGCTTTGCAACAGGCAGTTCATTCTCCGCAACTGGAGGATTGTCACTGGTAGCAGGAGCAGCTGGAGCATCTGGCACTGCAGGAGCTACCGGGGCTGCTGGTGATTCTGCTGATTCAGAAGAATTTGTCAAGCTACTTAATGCGCCTGCACACCCTGTTAAACTTCCGAGTGCTAGCACAAATATAACGAGCATGCGGAATGCAACCTTCATGAGAGTCTCCTTTGGCAATTTTACGTACACTTCTTGAGCATTTGAGTGGATGCAAAAACTACCATGTACACATGGCGTGACGAGTCATGTAGCATAGGTAATTAATCACACTTCAGCCGAATTATAGTAAAACTTCATCATTGAGGCGTAAATTATTAATATTGCTCAGATGACATTGCACTTAGGAATGAACACGTCGTGGCCGATAGGTGCGGATTAGAATGCCTTGGTCTGCGGCTTGTGCAACTGCACGTAAGATGGTTCGTTCGTGCACAAATAACACCTTGGCCAAGTCACGCACCATCACGGTAGCCCCTTGATCCTCCGCCGCAGTTGCAAGGAGTTGAATTTTTTCTGTTAATGACAACGTTTGATTGCGGAGAACATCACCAGACCAGATGACAGGAACTAATTCGTTCTCTTTGAGGCGTCGTCCGCGGGGCGCATCATTTGCCGGTAACAAGACGACCACATTACCCGTCGAGAGTGAACTAACACCCACGAGATCCATTAACCCACGCGTGTTCCGCACAAAATCCGCACGTGCATATGGCGCAGAAATATCGTGTAAATGCAGAATCAACAAATCCACACCACGATTGCGTGTTGTCAAGTATTGGCGGTGATTACACCATTGCAAGACAGTTGCAACCACTGCAATGATTGACACCGGCAGTACGGCGTGCGTCGTCGCAAGATGCACTTTGGTTTCTGCCAACAATGCCCAGCGGAGTGCCTCCTGTTTGTTTCCTTCTACCAAGTAAAACCATGCTAACTCGTGATACCAAGTAAACGCATATGGATCATGCATGCGGTCATGAACTTCGTGGAACCTCAACAGCGCGTGCTGCTTACGATCATTCAGTTCATACGAGGCACGCAGAATGAACGCCACAAAGGCAGCCTCGTATTCGAGTAATCCCGCTGAATGCGCTTCTTCGACACACTGTTCGGCTAATTCTCGAGCCTCAAACCACTTACAGTTGTGTGCCAGAAGATGCAAATAACCAAACACTGCCATGTGTCGTTGGCGGAGCAACTTGAGCGTTGTTGCACGCTCAATGACCGTTTGTACGAGATGCTCAGCCTCGTTGATTCGACCAAAACGCACCAGATCAAGACAGAGAATTGCACCAGCCATTAAATTGGTGACCATATCACCGACATCGAACATGGTGTTGTAGACGTTATATAACTGTGCAAGCGTGCGTGTGTGTTGCTGTTTAGCGAACGATATGACGCCGGCATGATATTCGAGCAATGCAACGGTACGTGTGGTCAAGATTTTTTTATACCGGTTTATCGAATGAAACGCCGCATCAGCTCGCTCAAAATCGCCGATTCTCGCATACACATAACTCTGTGTCAGTGCGATGATGACTTGACTTAGAATATTCGTTTTGGGCGCCCGCATGGCTGACAGCATCTCCACGCTTTTGGACACTTCACCACAATCCACATATGCAAACGTAAGTGCATGAGCAGCCGCAAAAACGATGCGCGGCAGACCGTTCCGACGTGCGTCGTCATATACACGTAACAGAATATCAATTGATTCACGTGGATATCCAGCCCAGCGCAATGATATCCCTCCGCCAATTAATGCTTCATAGGTTCGTTGAGATGAATGACCACTCAGTTGTGTCAATCGGTCAACGGCACGTCGTACTTCTGATGGTTCGGCACCAAAGCGTCCCATGCGTACTGCATTTACGGACTGGAGCCATGCAACATCAGTGTCGTTCTGCGGTAATTGTTGCATCAACCGATATGCCTGGCGCAACATATGCACATCTCCTTGGCGCCACGCAGTATCAGCGACATCGTGCAGAATTGTTTGTGCAGTCGCACTATCGCCCACAAACAGTGCATGATTGACTTTTGCAATACCAGTTGTTATCTTCAACGCAAGTTGATGAAGTCGCCAACGTTGATCATATGTCAAGTCAGCAATGACACGTTGCAGGATCACCGCATGTGCAATCCGAACCGTTTGTTCGTGCACCATAACAAGTCGTTGTGCTTCAAGCTCGCGGAGGAACGCTTTAATGTGACGACGCACTCCCCACTGACGCGCTACCAAAGCATCGACCGATATTGGCCCATCGATGATTGCAAGTAACTGGAGTAACTCGAGCGCCGGCGGAGTCAGCGACCATGTAAATGTCAATTCTCGTAGAGAATCACTGACAAACTGCCACTTACCATCATGTTCATGCCAATTCAGCAATTTGTTTGTAACTATATATTGAATGGTTGTCCGTAGTTGATACAACGTGTGTGAATACGCTTTCAAGGCATCTTGCACGGTTTGCGGCACATCTGCACCAAAAAGTGCATGCAAAATCACTGACACATCAACACTCGAAATTGCAGGTACCTCGAGTTGCGTAACAGGTACACTTTCAACTGCGTGTTCTGTCGTTACAATCACCATCAACTGAGGATGAATAGTAGCGATTGCATGTAGTTCATTGATCATACTTACCGGAGCATCATCAACAAAAAGCAACAGTGGTTTGTCATGAATGAAACGCACAAACCCACTGATTAAGGCATCGCGTCGCTGTGCGTACGACACGTGGGCATCACCGGTGAGCTTCGACGATGCAAACGATGCAGCCAATACTTTTCGTTGTGCAGGGGTAAGTTGCTCATAAATGTGCATGACTTCATTGCGCAAAGACACATCATGCAGTATGACAGACATCAACCGGTGATACACCGAATCCTCGTTACTTCCACCAATCGAGCGCCCAAACCACACAGTGCGAATGTCCACACGATGCCGTTGAAAATCACGTAACAGCTGAGTTTTGCCACTACCACTTACCCCACGGAGTACCACAAATTGCGCAGCGCCTGTAGTGTGTTTATGCCAAATCACATCCAAATAATCGTGCATGGCAACCCGACTTGGCAGTGTAATCTGGTCGAAGTGGTCAATGCGTTCCAAGCACATGCGTTGCGGAGTTATATGCACATGTTGTCCGGACTGTTCAACTAGGCGCTCCATGCGTTCCGCCCAGTTGTTAGGTAGTTCATCAATGGCTCGACGTGCCACCGATATTTGTTGACGCGCTTGGTATTGACGTCCATCTGCTACTAAGAGCTGGATATACCGTTCATGGGCGGTTACATCCCATTCACGCTCTTTGGCAAAGGTATGCGCATACGCCAGAAGCCAACGTGAGCGACCCTGAGATGCATCAGATTCGAGTAACTGCTGAAGCGTTGATACGTATCGTTCATGTATATGATTTGCCATTTCGCGCGCCCAACCATATTGTGGTTTAATCAAAAACATACCACCATAACGGGCAATGGCACGTACACGCATTGTATTTGAAGCATCAGGTGCAGTGTCCGCCAAAAAAGCCACCGCATCTGCAGAAATCGTCACATGGTCAGCTAGAGCAATATGTGAACGGGTCACCTGAATTGCATCACCGAGCCATTTGCGCAGGATATATATGGCATTCCGTAGCATGTGAGCACCTTGATTTACCTCGTCAAAGAGCTCAAGCTGAATGCGTTCACGTAATATTGGTTGATGTGCAGGTACAAAGGCAAGATACGCCAGGACGCTCCATGCCGCATGACTCATCATTGCAGGAGGTGGCGGTGCTCCCGCAAGCGTAAGTTGGCCAAGTGTTGTTAGCAGCCAAATCGAGTCACCCCGAGAAGAATTATCATGTACGTGTTGGTCCATCATTAAACCCTTGTAATACAGCATGATAGACGTTGTTATAATTGACGTTTTTAAAATCTGAAGTATCTAATGCAATATATGCACCGGGCAGCGTAAGCGCTGGTTCACTACCACGGAGCAATCGTTCACGTAGTTCTTGCGCAACTTCACCTTCTTGATGACCAGGGTGACGACTACCGTCCATTCCACGTTGGAGATGTCGTTGCCAGAGAATCTCGCCTGCACAGACGACATGCACTTGAACAAAACATACGTCGTACTGCGCCGCCAATGCCATGAATCTCGGTGAATCACGGTCAGATTCAAAATTCGATTCAACCACACAAGAACGGCGCGCGCGTAGCTCGCTTTCCAACCAGACAAACAGCAAATCCATGCTCGCACGACTCAACCGCTTTGACCAGGCTCGATCACTCCACCCCAGCGAATCAAAGAGCGATTCTTTGAATACATCCTTCGTCATCAACGGCCAACACAGCTGTTCGGCAAGCGCAGTGGCTGTGGTCGTCTTGCCAACACCAGGAAGGCCATTGATTACAAGGATATTGATGGTCATTTGGTCAAAACCACCTTTTGCGTGGTGATTGACTCAATAAAGTCCAGATCGAGCAACGCACCACTACCAATCGCATTTGGCACGGTCAGGGTACTATCACTATTTAACTCAAATGGATTCAACACGACATCGCGTGCATAATAGCGTGCATTTGCACTGATGTCACCGGGTAATACAAAGTTCGGCAGACTCGCCAACGCAACATTCGCAGCACGCCCAATACCGGTCTCGAGCATGCCACCACACCAAACCGGAATGTCGGCTGCTTTGGCCATATCATGGATTTGTTGCGATGCTGCAAATCCACCAACGCGAGCCGGTTTGATATTGATGACACCACATGCTCGAAGCTCAATAGCCCAGCGTGCATGCTCCGGAGATACAATGCTTTCGTCCAGACAAATGGGTGTGCGAATAACCCGTTGCAACTTCGCATGATCAAAGATATCGTCATGTGCAAGTGGCTGTTCAATCAGCAACAAACCAAATTCATCTAACTGCGCTAAATGCGCTGCATGGTCGAGTGTATAAATGCTATTGGCATCTACCTGTAACAAAATCGATGGCCATGCCTCACGTACCGCTCGGGTGGGCTCAATATCCCAACCCGGCTTGATTTTGAGCTTTATGCGCGAATATCCTGCAGAGACATACCCATCCACAACCTTCAGTAGCTGGTCAATGGACGATTGAATACCAACACTTACTCCAACGCTGACTTTGTCGCGCTCGCCACCAAGCATCTGCTTCAAACTCTGTTGCCGTGCATGTCCAAACCAGTCCCACACTGCAAACTCGATACCAGCTTGAGCCATACGATTGGCGCGTACCGGCGCAAATATCTGTTGAATATCCGTGGGTTCGTGAATGTCATGATCGAACAGACGCGGTACGAGTATGTCACGCATCATAAGCATCACCGTATCACTTGTCTCTTCGTTGTACCATGGCGCTGGTCCAACTGGACTTTCACCCCACCCTGTTATCCCATCAGCATCCAAACGGACGAGTACTGCATGGGTGCCTTCTTCGCGCCAACCGCTCGTCTCAAATGGAGAGACATACGGCAAGTGGATCCGCCGAATCTCAACTCGTTCAATACGCATCGCCATCTCCTATTCTGTACGCGGTTGCAGTATATAGTGCCAGCCTCGACTGTCAATGTGAATACAATCTACCACACGATACGACGACGCAAACGCCGCTTCGAACATTGTCCGTTGCATCAAACGCCACTCAAGCAATCGTTGCTTATCGTGTGTCCGTAATAACCCGAGCTGTTCGGGTAATGGAATAGCCACTGCCGCTCCGCGCCAATCAGGCATTTGCACGATATGTGGACGATTCGAAGAGACTGTAACAGGAAATAACATTTCATCGTAATGCCATTGTGGATAGTGTTGAGCCAGGTGCGCGTTGACACGGTCACTATCCAACCACCAATCAACCTGAAATCGATCGCTTGGTGCACCTGCATTCAGCGCATCGGTCATTTCACCATAGACATCTCGCTTGTACGTGGTACATGTCGCACCAAGCCGATGAATGTTGAAACTTCCATTGACAGTAGCTAATGGATCATACGTCCACGTCATAAGATTCGTGCGTCCATGTGCCAATAAGGTGTTACGTTGTGCCAATTTGAGCTGCAACCCGATGTCACGACCACGATATTCGGGCAGAACACCTACGATGTGGCTACAGTACTTGAGTATGGCCGGCATATGACTCGTCAGACCGTACCACCCTAATGCAAAGCCGACCATTCCGTGATGTTCGCGCCGACTGCGATCATATGCCCCTAAGAGCACACACTCACTCGTTGCCCAAGTAATTAACACATGTGTGGGAATGATCTCGTCGCCGCTGTTTGACCAGATAATATGGTGAACAGCTTGTAAATCGGCGCAACCTTGAAGATCAGTTATTGGCACAATTTCGATGGTCATGCAGTCGCCTTTAACTTACGGGTTAGGACGCTTCAATTCAACAACATACGGTCGGTGAACAAATGTATGCGAAATTTCATCGAAGAGTGGCAATACTTCGACCTCATCGACAATTTCACTCAACTTGACGTAGACAGCATTTTTCTCATCGAAGCACAGCGTAGGCACGCCGAAACAATCATATGTCTTCTTGGCATATTCGTGGTCAATTTTGAGCGTCTCAAGCAGTGAACGATCATGCACATCACGTGTAAATCGCTCCATCGCAACGCCGCATTCTGCAGCAAGTGTCGCAAGTGTCGCACGATTTGTTATGTCTTGTTTGTGTGCATGACGTGCATCAAACACGGCCGTACGAAAGCGATTTGCCACATCATCCCCTTGCCGGCGGACCGCTTCTGCAGCCCAAAATGCATGTAATCCACGATAGGATGACCATCCTTCACGCAGTGGTGCGTAGTCATCTGGCTGCTCCCATAGAACCCACTGTGAATCAACAGGTGCGTTAACCTGTTCGAGTGAAAAATAGCGCCATGTAATTGAAACAGACGGTCGCTGCACAACAACCTGATTTAGCCAACGGGTGGCACGCCACGCAAACGGACACAAAAAATCATAAAACACAGTGAGTTGCATAAAACCCTCAATCATAGCGCGCATGCGCAGATGTTGAAAACCAACCGTACCCGGCGAATACTGCTAGTGTATCACTTTTTTCAGTAGTTTAACCTTGAATAAGCTGCCCATACAATGCTACCTGTCGGCGTTGTGCCTGCATGTAACGATGATGAGCCTGCTGATCTGGATTGTATGTCTGACCAAGGATCTGAGGCACCTCGTCGAGTGCACGAATGACGCCCATGCTCCGCAGAGCGAGCATGGCCACACCACGCGCAGTCGTCTCAATGACCGTAGATGTTTGCACCGGCCGTCCTAATACGTCCGCACACATTTGCAACCATGTTGGTGAGCGCAACAACGCGCCACCACTCGCAATCACACGTTGCGTGGCCGGCAATCGTTGAGCAATCAGACCAAAGCGCAAAGCAATGCTTTCTAGGGATGCACGCAATATGTCGTGCGCTGTTGTCCCTAGATGCAACCCATGAATAGTCGCCTTGGCAGCTCCTGCCCAACCCGGACTGCGCTCGCCCGCCCAAAGTGGTAATATGGTCAACCCGTGACTATCTGGTGTCATATGTGCAATCTTCGCTTCGATGGCAGCATCATCAGCATTATCAAAATGCAACGTTTCGCGGATCCAGTGATAAATATTACCGCCCTCGCTAGTGGCACCCCCTACCAGTGCGGTCGCACCATCGATACGATAGCACCACAATCCGGCCGGTGGTTGGGGAAAGCCGGGTATTGCCACACGGAGTGCACCAGTTGTACCCACCGTAAGTGCTAACGCATCCGCATTCACGCATCCACTGCCGACGTTTGCCGCCGCACCATCACCGACCGCACCAAACCAGCGAACACGTGCAAGCCAAGGCCAGCGTTGCGCCATCGCTGGTACGACGCCGTAATGTGGTTGATTGACGTCCACCACAGAAGCCAAGGTATCAACAGATAGGTTCAAATCGGCTAACCATGCCTGATCCCACTGTAATGATGTACGATTGAGCAATCCGGTCCATGCAGCATTGCTTGGCGTCACACGCCGTATCCCCAACCACCGATACTCAAGAAACTCTGAAAAAGTCATCCAAAAACATGCACGTTGCCATTCATCGCGTTGTTGCGTTTGTAACCAGTGTATGCGCGCAGGCCAGTAGTTCGGGCGTATGAAACATCCGGTGCGTTCATGAACGTGTTGCTCATCATGCGCGCTACGAAGCCAATCAGCACTCGCATCACTTTGGGTGTCTGCATACGTGCGCAATGGTCCAACTGGCATTCCTTGTGCATCAACTCCGACCATGGTCGTTGCCATGGTCGCAACAGCAACTGCAGCGACATCTTCAACGCGCGTAGCTATTTGATGGCCTACCGTATCAAACAACGACGCACATAATGCTAATAACTCGCTTGCATCCAATTCAGCTGCACCTGACGCCATCGATGTGACATCTATGCTTTGGCGTGCATCAACAGTGTCAACATGTCGTACCAATGCATCAAAACATAATAAGCGCACCGAACTTGTACCAATATCGAGTGTGAGAACAAGTGGTGCAACTGCGTCAGCAAGCGCTATCGTTTGATGGTCTCTTTGCATGCATCTATCTCTTATCTAATCGTGGCTCCATTGTACATACAAAATCACCCTGGTCTGATTGACCAGGGTGATAGGCTCCGCAGACGATTTTATTCGCGTGGACGCAATGCCAGGGTTATTTCGAACTCCAACTCTTCTGTTCCGCGTAACACGTTCACTTTGACGACATCGTTCGGCTTATACTGCAACAGGACCCCGCGCAACGATGCTTGCTGCCCAAGTTTGATACCATCGATGGCCACGATGACATCGCCGGCTCTAATCCCAGCATTTGCAGCAGGATATCCATCACTGACCGAGGTCACAAATGCGCCCTGTTGTACCTGCAAGTCGTTTTGAATGGCGATATCCGCATTTATCATACCGTACGTAATTCCCAAAAACGGATACTGCACTTCACCAGTTGCTATGATTTGCTCACTCACACGACGCGCAATATTTGAAGGCACTGCAAACCCAAGTCCTTCAATGCGCGCGGAACCCATACCTTGATCGCGGTAGACGAGTGTATTAATGCCGACTATTTCACCTTGCATATTGAGCAATGGGCCACCACTATTGCCACTATTTATGGCAGCATCTGTTTGAATCAAATCTTCAGGCACGTCGGCGCTCAATGAGCGATGCAATGCACTTACAACTCCAACGGTAACGCTATTTTTAAATTCGCCAAGTGGGCTTCCAATTGCGATGACTGTCTCGCCCTGGCGAAGTGCATCAGAGTTACCGAGTGTCAAATATCCTGGCACAGCACCATCTATCTTCAACAACGCAAGATCCATCAATGGATCATCACCGACCAACGTCGCACGGCGAATACTCCCATCAAACAACACCACCTCAATCTCACTGTAACCTTCGATAACGTGATGGTTTGTAATGACGTATCCGTCTGGACTAATAATTGCACCGGAGCCACTTCCCGCAGTATCTGTGCTATTGATTCCCGTGCTGAGCCGGTTGATTACAGTTACAACTGCAGGTGAGACTTTTGCGACCACCGTTGGCACGTCCATGCCGCTCGATGGACCACTTGCTGGGACAACCGCTTGATCAGATGGAGTAGCAGGTACTGCAGTTGGCAGTGGGAGACGCGTCGACTCAGGCGTTTGCTGTGCAATCGTCGAAACGGGTAACGCCTGTGAAACCGCCGAATCAACGGCTTGACGAAGTTGACGCTGTGTTATGAAGACTGCAGCTCCAGCGCCAGCCACCGCCCCAAGAATAGCACCACCCAACAGAGTGATGAGCAGAATACTGATGATAACTATGTTATTGAGACGACCCATGCACGACCTCCAAAACATCACATGAAGTGTGTGTATTACCATGTACCATCACTATTGTGAACTGCCTGCATAAATTGTATATGAACACAGTATGAGCATCGTATGAGCCAATACGGTATAGTACAAAAGCCGCACATCTGCTATACTATTATTGCACTTCAATGATGAAATAGCAGATTTATTCCATCGCATGTAAATTACCATCTATACACATGCTTCGTCACAGCGAGATACTATGATTCTAGAACAACGATATGGTGCATCCCAAGTGGCATTGCGTGCTGCCGATGTACTCGTTCAACGTGCAAGTACCGGACAAGCAGCCTCGCCTGACACTTTTCGCCGCGAAATCTTTCGTACCGGGTGGCAAATCATCAAAGAGCGCCACTCCATCGGTTCACTAGTAAACTTGCTTAATACCCTTCTGTGGGCGCTCGAATCTGCAGATACTCCAACCGAACTCCGCGAAACTACACAACACGTCATAGATACCTACCGCCATCAATTGACGCAACGCGTGTTTGACTCAGCAGCTCACAGTTTAAGTGTGCTTGCGCCATGCCGACGAATCATGATTCATGGATATAGTACAACCGTACAATATGCGTTACAACATGCACTTCGCAGTGGCCAAAAAATCGACATCACATGCGTTGATGATGGCAACTCCGTAACGCATGCTGCGCTGTGCGAACGCATTGCCGCAATTGGGCTTGAGGTAACTTCTTTGCCACTCGCATCTTCCTACGCACAGCTTGCTAACCATGACGCCGTCGTAGTTGGTGCCGATACCCTTGATGCGCAAGGTCTCATAAATTCTCATGGCACAGCACAGGTGGCTCATGCAGCACAACAAGCATTCGTGCCTTTTTATGCATTTTGCACCAGCGAAAAGTTCCTCCCAAATGCCTTTTACACCGAACCGGTACAACCACTCCTCAGCGACGAACGCGTTTCAACTGCCATTACAGCTGATGTTGAGCTCGATCGTACCCCCATCGCTCACATCTCAGCCCTCATCACCGAACGTGGCCCACTCCCCGTACCAGCGGTCATCGCCTGGCTTGCAACAACACCACTCCACCCGTGGCTCGTTGGCCGTGGTCATTCTGTATAATTCCATCGTCATCATCAAGTTCAATCAGCACACTGTCGCATGGGTGTATAATCTTACTATGCCACACGATACAGACATGCCACGGCTTGACATTCGCTCTTTTATGATTTACCATTGATTACGTATGAATGATAAATTAAACAAGCAACAAAAGAAAAAGAGCGACATGGAATTACTAGAAACCTTGTTAGGACGACCAGGCAACACAAAAACGCCTGCAGATCGACATGCAACCAATACGGCACCTGCATCCACACTGCGCAAAACAGGCACAATCCCCGCTTCACGCACCACCAGCGGTATCAACGTAAAGCGAACCACTGGTGCGATGAACACACCCCAAAACACCCGTTCAACTGCAGCCAATACGCTCAATGCGTCACCACGAGCGCAGACGAATAGCATGCGAACAGCGCTCCGCGAGACAGGCACATTCAGCTCACCGCGCGTAACCGGGAGCATTTCGACCACCCGATCAAGCGGGAATACTGCAACACTACACTCAACCGGTGCCATAAAGCGTCAGACCGAGAACACGGCAACGCTACAAACCGGCACAGGGAGTTTACGACGCAATACTGGTACGAGCCAAACAAAACGCATCGCTCCTCCTCGCTACACAATCGAAGAAGACGATTATTATGGTCTGTTGAACCCACATTCTTCTGTGATTTATACGGCGGGAACAAATCTCTTTTGGATTATATTGATAGCAATCATCGTATGGTTGGTCGTCAGTATGGCGCAGTCGAACCCAAATCAATCCTTCGTGAGTGAATATTCACCAAATACCAGTTTGCGCGCCGTGGCCCAAATCATCGGCATACAACTGCCCGAACCAACAGCAGCACCCGTGGCGAAGCCGATTATCATACCTCCTGGCGAAAGCTCAATACTAGGGGCACCAACAATATCGGCAGACCAGATTGACGCTATTTTGCGTACACACAACTCACCGGCACAGGGTACTGGACAAATTTGGATCGAAGCTGGTCTACAATACGGCATCGACCCAATCTACGCTCTGGCATTTTTTATGCATGAGTCTGGATACGGAACCAACCCTGAGTGGGCTGGTATCAAACCAGATGGCACCACCACGCACAACGTGGGCAATATTATTTGTGCGGGATATCGCACGTGCTATGGGCGTTTTCGTGATTATGCAGATTGGCGAACAGGCATTTATGACTGGTATCGACTCATTGCCGTTGAATACGTTCAATGGCGTGGATTAGCGACAGTTGAAGGCATTTTGCCGGTATATGCTCCTGCCTTCGAAAACGACGTTCCACGTTATGTGAACGCCATCAAATATGTGGTTGCTGAATGGCGCCAAACAAACGCAACATCACTGCCATAATCTCGTACATCCAGATTATTTATCGTTGCGTATGCATTGATAGGCGGCGCCTTTCGCACTAGATTCGTTCTCGCGCCGCCTTTCTATGAATGATGTACCCCATCTAGACACCGTGCCTAGATGGGGTTTGTGTATACGACAGACATGCAATTCATCACGGCATCGTTAGATCGCGATAGATATACCATGACTTCCTATAGTAACTGGGCAAGCCATTACGCCGATAGCAGAATCCTTCTGGACAAGGCCCTGCAGAAAAAGGAATGGTAACCAACCCCCATTGTTGCGCTTCTGCACCTGATGCCGGAGGAAAATCTTCGTACTTAAACCAAAATATCACACCAATTTCTCGATTCCCATCCGCAAGCTTGCGTGTGGATAACGTTCGATACACATTTGCCAAGAATTCAGCTTGACCTGCTTCGGATTGTCGTGCATACGCAACGTTATAACCGATTTCTGTTACCCATACCGGTCGTAACGGGTCGTTCAATGCATTGAGCTGTGCACGAAGACGATCAAATGCTGCCGTCATGGTGGTAACGCCGATTTGGCGGAGTTCCCAGGGGTATGGGTGATACCCTACTGCATCGAGTGGCCAGCGTTTAAGCTGTGCAAAGGCTGTTGTAAATGATTTTGAGGCATAGATTGCCGCTAAATACTCCATATCTGTGCGAGCTGGAACGCTCCCATGAGCCACAGTACCCCGCGGATGTAATCCACCAAGGATAATCGGCGTCGCACGACAATAATCTCCTAGTCGAGTACCATTACAACTGCGGTACAGCGTGGTAATCAATTGTGCCCAATGCTCTGGCGGTATTCCGTTGTGGATTGGGCCAGATGGGGTATATCGCGCCAATCTATTTGCCTCATTGAGGACCTCTATTGCGTGGATTTTCTTGCCGTAGCGCATCACTACTCGTTGCGCACGAAACATCCACTCAGTCATATATGCGTTGTACCCTGGTCCATATTGAGGGTGTGTACGGAAAGGTCCGACCGCTATTTGATTCGCATTAACGCCCATAATAAGATCAAAGTTCAATAACAAGAGCACCTTTAAATTATTAGCGGGTGCTACCGTATTAATGAAGTAGTCGTATTGACTTATTGCTGCATCAATTTGTGCCTGAGTGGCCCCTATTGTGAGCGGAATGCGCATGTCAAGACGCACCCAACGCACCCCAATGGACTTCATCATTTGTCCCATGGTCAATTGCGCGCGCGTATTCACTTGCCCGTTGATGACCTCATAAAACGGATCACGACCAACAAGACCCATGATTCCAGCTGGCACGCGTGATCCCACACTACGTGTTGCGGTTGGCGTGATGGTGCGTGTTGCAGTGTTGGAGGGCGTGCCAGTCTTAGAAGGAGTTCGTGTCCGTGTCGCCGTACGACTCATGGTCGGCGTTGATGAAGCGGTTGCTGTACGTGTTACGGTGATGGTTGCAGTATAAGTAGACGCAGGCGTATCAGTCAGCGGTAACGGCGTGTCGCTCGTACGCAGCGTCCGTGTATCATGTTGTCTTTGCGTAAATGCAAAAATGTGCAGTGGCGAAAATGCATCAGCGACCATACGCCAATCAATTACGAACAAGCTCACCAAGAATATGATGATGATACGTTGTTCACGCAAACGCCTCATGAATACCTCTGATTTATTGGAACAGTGTATTTACCCAAGTACTACGAATTATAGTACAACATGTCTATTTGCCATCGTTCGGGTTATAACCGACGGCAGCATGCATACGACGCATCACGGCAATTGAAAGATAGAATGACGATACGCTGAGAAAGAGCACAGCGACAAGACAAATCACCACTCGGAGCAACCGTGAACGACCATCGATGTAGTCGTATTCTACCCGGGGCGAATCGCGCATCTCACGTTGTGCAGTCATTTCCACGTTACCGATAGGTTGTGATGCCAGCCGCTCGAAAAGAGTCGCTCGCGCATCCGCCATCTGGTCAATGCGCCCATCTGTCGTGACTGCAGTCGCCGAAATACGCCAGGCTCCATCCATTTGGGCAACAAACGGTGCCACGACCACGATGGGCGCCGCATCAGGCAATTGGGACAGCACTTGTTGTGCCCAATCAGATGGACACTCGACACATGTGACCTCAACAAAACGGTGGCCAGTACTGCTGCTATCGGCCGGAATGTGGACGTCAACAGCATCGGCATTCACATCACCGAGCATAAACGGGATGGCGCTTCGCGGCACATACGGTGTACTCGTGGGCTGTGGCTGTGGTGTGGGTTCACCGTTTAGGAGCAAATATTCATCACGCACCGCAGGTCGTTGTAATGACTGAACTAATCCTGGTAGTGGTGAGGCGTCGAGTGCACGAAGGCGCAGTGGTGCAGGAGCACGCCACGTCTCATGCATTGATCGCGCATCGCCGAGGTCGACATGCAAGACCATTACCCCTGTTTCATCGACGAAGACGAGTGCAGCAACAGGCGTAATTGGTGACGCGGCCATTATTGGTGTCGTCAACGTCGATAACAATATCACCACACTCAGAGAAACACCAGTCACCCAACGGTGCACACATGATATACAGGTCACAAGAGCGTCGCTTTCACAAAATTCGTTGTACCACCGGTGGCAATCGGATGACCGCCCACCAACACAATCAGTGCACCTGGGCGTAACACGCCTTGAGCAATCAACGAATGTCGCAGGAGTTCAATGAGATCATCAAGACGATTGACTGCGCGTACACGATACGCATGAATGCCCCATACCAGTGACAACTGGTTGATGGTTCGTTGCTCCGGAGAGACTGCAATGATTCGCACATGTGGTCTGCGGCGTGCAACCAGACGTGCAGTCAGCCCACTCATCGTAAACGCCACAATCGCCTCGGCGTTAATGGCATCGGCAATGGCACATGCCGCATCGCTCATAGCCATGGCAGTGGCGTCATCGGGCGCACGCACAGTGGGAATAGGGGCTCCCACATCCCCGCTACGGCCACTCCGCTCACTTGTTAATGCAATCCGGTGCATCATCTGTACCGCTTCAACCGGCCATGCACCGGTGGCAGTCTCGCCACTCAACATCACTGCATCACTTCCATCGATGATTGCATTGGCAACATCGCTGGCCTCGGCACGCGTCGGGCGTGGATTACGAATCATCGAATCGAGCATCTGTGTGGCAGTGATGACGGGAATACCACGATAATTTGCCGCCTCGATGATGCGTTTTTGGGCGAGTGGCACCTGCTCGGGAGGCATTTCGACGCCCAAGTCGCCACGTGCAACCATGACTCCATCGCACAACGCAAGAATGCCATCAAGATCCTCGAGTGCTTCAGGTTTTTCGATTTTAGCAATTACACCAACACGGTGATGTGTTGGCGCTATAACGTCCCGAATAAGTTGCATATCGGCAGCACGACGAACAAACGAGAGTGCCACATAATCTACACCTTGTGACAATCCAAACAGCAGGTCTTCGCGATCTTTATCGGTCAACGCTGGGATGCTCACCGCCACACCAGGTAAATTGATGCCCTGATTCTGCCGTAATTCACCACCGGCAATCACCAGCGTATGCACCGTATCGGCCGTCACCCCTTGGACTTGCAATTCAATCAGTCCATCACTGACCAAAATGCGATCACCAACGACCACGTCGTTCACAATATGCGTGTAGGTAGTTGAGACAATCGTTGCATCACCTTCAATCGGGTTAATCGTGATTTGAAGCGGTTGCCCAGCCTGAAGCATGACCGACTGTCCACCTTTAAGCAATCCGGTGCGAATCTTGGGGCCTTGCAAATCCTGCAAAATTGCCACCGGCCGTTGGGCGCGTTGTGCGGCTGCACGAACTGCAGTAATCCGTCGTGCATGGTCCGCATGCGTCCCATGAGAAAAGTTCATGCGTGCGACGTTGATGCCGGCCGCTATAAGTGCGTCTAACTGCGTATCTGATTCACACGCCGGCCCAATAGTGGCCACAATACGTGTCATGCGTTGTTGGGTAAATGGCATGCATCTCTCCTTATATTCACCTTTAATCATAACGTATTTCTGCTGCTTTCATCACATTAATACTCAACGTACTCACCAATATTCGCCAACAATGTTGGCCCCACACCACTCACCGCATCAAGGTCTTCAAGTGACGAGAACGGCCCGTGTTGTTCGCGAAAATCAATAATCCGTTGGGCAAGTGCTGGCCCAACGCCGGGGAGTTCCGTCAATTCATCAACCGTAGCCGTATTGAGATTGATCAAATCTGATGCAGATTGCATCGGTGTGTCAGCTGGAGTAGGTGGTGCGACCCCATCCACACGACTTGGCACATGCACGTGCGTTGCATCAGCCACGGTTGCTGCCAGATTAATCGCCGTGGCATCAGCATCAGCGTTCAACCCACCGGCACGCAGTACAACGTCGACCACACGCACATCATGCGCCGACGCAAAAGCATATACACCGGGTGATTTGACTGCTCCAGTTATGTAAAACACTTGTTGTACCGCTGCTTCATCCTGTTGCTCAGTGGATGTATCTTCATGTTTGTCATGGTCATACACCGTTGGAGCAGTCACGAGTATGGGTTCTTGTGATGCAGTGGCCGGTGTAATCAATTGCCAGGCGATCATGCCTGCACCAACTAGCATCACGCCCCAGACCATCCCAGTTACGATTCGGTGGATTTGATCAGACATTGTGCTCTCCTGATGACGTCAAGATTTGACACTGCTCATACCGTTTGTTGGAGCACAAAAGGTACGCAGTACAACTTAGCGCCGGCATCTTTGATGCCGGCGCTTCCTCCGTCATGGATGAATTCTTAGGAGCGCTTTTTGGCGGATACGCGTGTTGATGTGGTGCGCTTTGTGGTGGACGCCGATTTCGTTGTTGATTTTGGTGAGGCACGCTTTGTGGTCGAGGATTTTGTTGCCGTTGTTGTTCGCTTTGCAGTGGTTGACGTGCCACGCTTTGCAGACCGTGACGCAGTCTTTGTAGAGCTCTTTGTTGCACTCTTGCGTGGCGTAGTGATGCGAGACGTACGCTCACGCGTTGATGATGATTGTTTGGCAGACGCCTTAGCCCCATTCGAAGATTTATTTGATCGTCCTTTAGCCGGCTTTGCCACATACGTCGCCGAATCATAGGCATCAACTTCAGCCAGATCGTTAACAAGATAGGTGCAGTCGGGGTAGCGCTGACAACCATAGAATGGCCTGCCAAATGCGCCCTTGCGCTCAAGCAACTTGCCTTGTTTACAGTGCGGGCAGGTCACATCAGTGACGGTTGGTGGTGCAATTGGTTTACCATCGCGACCAATTTTGCGGGTACCTTTACACTCCGGATAGCGTGTACACGCCAAGAAATTACCAAAACGACCGCGTCTGAGAATCATCGGGCCGCCACACAGGTCACAGGTCACATCAGGTACTGGTGTGGTGTCAATCTGCGCATCGCGTGAGACTAGCTCGACATTACCCAATGCATTTCGTTTGAAGTCGCTCGTAAACGAACACTCAGGATACCGATTACAACCAATAAATTCACCGGTACGCCCAAATCGAACTTGGAGCATACCACTTTCACATTTTGGACACGGCAGCCCGATGTTCGTATCAGGTCGATCTTGTGGTGTTTTCGAAATCAGGCCGTTCAGCACATCATAAAACTCTGCGATGACGGGCACCCACGGCTGATCACCATCGGCAATTGCATCAAGACGTTTTTCCATGTCTGACGTAAAATCGTACTCCACCATGCTCGTAAAATCTTTGACCAACAAATCGTTGACGGTCATGCCCAAGGTGGTCGGCTTGAAGCGTTGGTTCTCCTGCTCGACATACTTTCGGTCAACAATCGTTGCAATTGTTGGCGAGTAGGTGGATGGGCGACCAATCCCACGCTTTTCGAGTTCTTTGATGAGACTCGCATCGCTGTATCTCGGAGGTGGCTCTGTGAAGTGTTGATTCGGCGTCAATTTATGCAAGTCAAGCGACTCGTTGACATCAAGCATAGGCAGACGTCGTTCACCATCTTCATCTTCTTCACCATCATCGAGGCTCACGTTATAGACTGCCAAAAATCCGGGCACCTTGAGTACTTGACCCGTCGCTCGGAACGTGTACGGTGCAGGCGTGGCCATGGTGACTCCTGCGGCAATATCGACAGTCATGCTGTCGAACACGGCCGGAGCCATTTGACTCGCTATAAAGCGCTTCCAGATTAAGTCGTAGAGACGGAATTGATCATGTGATAGTTTATTTTTCACGTCAGCGGGTTGTCGTCGTGCTGAGGTAGGTCGCACCGCTTCGTGTGCCTCTTGGGCACCGCGCGCCTTGGTTGTATACGCGTTTGGCTTCGCAGGGACGGCTTCAGCGCCGTACTTTTGCCCGATGAATGCACGTGCTTCTTCTTGGGCCTCACGCGCCACATTCACACTATCTGTACGCATATACGTTATTAGACCAACCGTACCATCGCTGCCGCCGAGATCAATTCCTTCGTAGAGTTGCTGTGCGAGCATCATGGTCTTCTTGGCAGAAAACCCGAGTTTGCGTGATGCTTCTTGCTGCATCGTGCTCGTTGTAAATGGCGGGGCGGCGTTGCGCCGTTTATCGGCACGTTTGACTGAACTCACTTGCCAGGATGCGCCCTGCAAATCAGCAACGATTGCTTCAGCAGCCGCCTGATTACCAATATCAAACTTATCGAGTTTACGTCCATTCACCTCAATCAAGTTAGCGCGAAAGGGTGTGGCGTTCGCCTTCTTCTGCAACAAATCGGCTTCGATTGTCCAATATTCTTGCGCTTTGAAGGCCAAAATCTCACGTTCTCGTTCCACCACGAGTCGCACTGCCACGGACTGCACACGACCTGCAGAGAGCCCACGGCGCACTTTGTTCCATAGCACACGTGACAAGCGATAGCCAACGAGACGATCCAGGACGCGCCGTGCTTGTTGCGCATCGACTAGCGCCATATCAATGGTACGTGGGTTATCGATGGCTTGTTTGACGGCGTTCGGTGTAATTTCTGTAAAGGTGACACGATGAACGGGTGTTTTTTTGGGGATATTGATGGCCTGTACAATATGCCAGGCAATCGCTTCGCCTTCACGATCCGGGTCAGTTGCCATGTAAACAGCGTCCGCAGTGCGTGCATTGCTCCGCAACTGAGCTACAACGTGTTCTTTGTCTTCCATGATTTCATAGGTAGGTGTGAAGTTATTATCAACGTCGATTCCTTCACTTTTTTCGGGCAGGTCACGGACATGACCAACAGATGCTAAAACGCGGTACCCTTTCCCAAGATATTTTTCAATTGTTTTGGCTTTGGCCGGCGATTCGACGATCACCAATTTATCTGGCATGAAAATTCCTCATCCACTACAAATCACACAGAAGGGCGGTGCGCCGATGAATCATGTACGTCCATTTTGTCAATATAGGAGGTATTGAATACGATTGTCAAGTAGTAACAACCGTATTTGATCGATATTCATCCATTCTTCCACAATTCATTGACGAATTCATGCATGAATGACTGAATGTGTGTTCTCCATGCACGTCATGTTGCATGCTATCATACGTACCAATACATGTTCGGGGATACAGAGGTAGCGCGTGTCAGTTGTTGTTTTGTGTGGTGCACTCATTGTTATCTTTTTGAGTGGTTATCCCATTGCAGTTCGACTGCGTGGCGTACATCATCCGCTCGATTTAATCTACCAATCAACCATAGTAGGCATGTTACTCAATGGGGGAGTTGCCGTGGGCTTAGCTGCACTTGGCATCTTTCATATTGCGCTCCATGCCGTCATCGTATTGCTCCCGATCGGTTGGGCCATTTGGACGATGCGTGGTCACGACATCAATTCGTGGATTCCACGCCACATCGAACCACACGAACGACCGCTGGTGATAGCATTTGCGTTATTGATCGGAATCTCGGTGTGGCTAAACGGCACGCCGAGTGAGGTCATCATTGGTGGTCGCGATGCTGGCGTCTATGCAAACACCGGATTCATGATTGCACGAACCGGAAGCATTGTGCAGCAGGATGCCGTATTAGCAGACCTTGCCCAACGACGCGTCACGGACGCAGGAGCTGCACAAGGGTGGAGTAACCTGTTGGGCGTTCAATCAGCTGATCGCTTCATGGCATCACGAATGCGACTTGCTGGTTTGTTCATTTTTGATGATGGTGCATCGAACGGCTTCTACACACCACAATTTCTCCATTTATTTCCAGCATGGATAGGCCTCATGAGTGCGATTTTTGGTGTTCAGCTCGGTCTGCTCGCGACCGGGTTAGCAGGCGTTGTTGGCGCTTGGAGCATCGGCATGGCAGGTCGTGCACTCAAATCACCGTGGGTTGGCGTCCTCGCAATGGCATTTATCACCTTGAATGGTGTCCATGTGTGGTTTAGTCGTTACCCGATGTCCGAGACGACAGCTCAGTGGCTCTTTTTTGCGGCCATTTATGGCTTGGCCATGCGCACCATACCACAGCGTCATGACACACTGATGACCAGCCTAATAGCTGGTGCAGCGATTGGGCAGATGATCCTTGCACGTCTGGACTTTGTGTTTGTGGTCATCCCGTTTGTGGGGTGGTTAGTTTGGCGTTGGTTTCGCGATGACATCGATCGTTCAATGCGCTGGGTCATCGGCGCATTCGTGATTACGGCAAGTCACGGCATACTCCACCTCTTGACCATATCACGCGGATATTTCATTGATACATTCTTTGCCCGACTACAAGACACCGCACTGAGTGCATTGTTGGTCTTCCCACTGCTAACACCTGCGCTCCAACGCACGTTTTTACTTCGACCTTGTTCTCCGTTGACCGCACAACCCTGCCCCGATCAGAGCATCCCAGATGCACCTTGGCAGATTGGCCGAATAATTGCTGAATTCGGAGCGGTTGCACTCATCATCGTATTACTCATCTGGTTACGGCGATACCGTACGCCTATATTGGCACAACTCACAGCACTAAAGCCGTGGTACATGCGTCTAAGTAGAGTAGCTGCGGTGACGATAATCTTCGCTGGCCTCTATGCATACGTAGTACGCCCGCAAATACTCTCCGTTGACATGTTGCCCGCACTACCACAATGTCTATCGACCACGCAACTACGCACACCTACTGGAAGTTGTTTAGCACTTCAAAGTTACGTTGGTGCGCCAATTGCTCCTCCCACATTTCCTGATGTAGTAGTTCAAGGGATACAACAATTTGTTGCACTCGTGCGCGGCGACACGTACGAAGCCGCTCCGTTGCGCGATTTGTATGCCAACTCCAAGGCTAATCTTGTGCGTGTAGGATGGTACATTTCACCACTTGGTGTTGGGTTGGCACTTGCCGGCTTAGCAATCTGGCTCTGGCGCGGAGTCGGGCGACACGACTGGTTATTCATGGCTGTTACGTTGGCTACGGCGTTCATTTTCATCGAGTTGAGTTACGGGACGAGTAGTCAAACGTACATCTACATCATGCGCCGTTATTTACCCAACGTCTATCCCGGGTTTGCCCTTTTTGCCGCATATGCACTCTACGAAATCTGGGGCACGCCATGGTGGCGCAAATTCATGGCACTTAGCCTGGGAGGAGCAGCACTGCTCTTTTTGGTGGCAACAATTAGACCAGTCGTGCAAATACCAGAATTGCGCGGTTCATTTGCCACGGTAGCAACCATTGCTGCCACCCAACAATCACAAGACATCACCATCATCCGTGGTGGGTCACCGAATTACATACAGGCACGCGATGCCGCGGATGTGTTGGCACTTCCGCTCATCGCCATCCATGACCGTGCTGCATTCGGATTGCGCAGTGAATACCCGGAGCGTTATGGTCAGGACCTCCGACAGCTCTTTCTGCATTGGATGTCGCAAGGTCGCGCCATCCACTTTCTCCTCGGCGCAAACGGTGCTTTGTGGTTCCCAGATATGCATTTTGTCAAACGTGGCGATGTCAGTAGCAAGTTGCCGGAGTTCACCCAACTGCGCAATCAAAAGCCTGCATTAGTTGACTCATTGAACATTTCGTATCAACACTATGAGCTCGTTGCCGGTAGTGCCCCGCTACCACGCAGTATTGATGCACATGACACCGCCGCACAAGTGAATGGCTTTTATCCACACGAACGCATCAAACAACGGAGGTTTGCATGGACAACCGGGTCAGCCGTCATCCGTTTACCGTTACCATCATCCCCGAGCACGATTGTCTTACGTATGGCATCAGGGACACGCCCAGACGATACACAACCAACGGTATGTGTGAGTACTGCAGGGCAGCCATTACCGTGGAGCGATCAACAGCCTGTGTGGTCTGCGCCACAGTGCCAAAACGTTGATGATAGCATGCAACCGTATGCATTTCTGATGACAACAGTACCACGCAGTGATACTGACACATTGTTGGTGCGCATCGAAACACCAGCATGGATACCCGCAGAGCTTGATGCAACGATTAATGATGGTCGGTCTCTTGGCGTGCAATTCATTGGCGCGGAGGTACAACCATGAGTAGCAAGCGCATCATACCGGTAAGTGTGAGTCTCCTAGTAACCGCGTTGTACTGGGTGACACGCACCGATGTGCATACGTTTGACGCACTTTCGTACATCCTCGATGTCATGCGCAAACCTTGGAACGAACTGTTCCATCCGCATCATCTGGCGTATGGGCCATTCGGAGCACTCATGGTCGCTATCCTCGGTGGCAGTGCAGAACACGCATTGCAACACGCAAACGCAATTGCAGGTGGACTCGGGGCAGGGGTTTTTACAGCAATCATCCTTCGTCGATATCAACGCATCGACCTAGCACTGATTGCCGGAATTGCGTTGAGCGTTTCATATGCCTACTGGTACTATGCCATTGAAGTAGAGGTCTACACCGTTGCTGCGTTGTTTTTGCTCTGCATCATCTGGTTTCTAGATCAGCCAATGCCACATCGTTGGCAATGGCAATTTGGTCTTGGCCTGAGTATTGCTGGTGCCGTACTCTTTCATCAAACAAATGCACTACTCGTCGTTCCGCTGCTCATTGCCATGATCTACGACATTCGTCACAACCCCGATCATCGCATTGGTTGGGTGATTAGCGGCGTGAGTGCCGTAACCGTTGTTGGTGTCGCATATGCATATGTGATGTTCGTAGTTAGTGGATTCACCGACTGGTCATCTGCGCAACGCTGGCTCTTTCAATATGCAATCACCGGTTGGTGGGGCGGCCAAGCCACCATTGATGACGTCGTTGATGGGATAAGTCAGACAATCGCCTGGTCATACGGCACGCTGATTGGGGTCATCACGTTGATGCTAAGCATCTGGCAACTGCACAAACGCACGATTACCTTTGACGCATGGCATAGGTGGTGTTGGAGTTGGATCATTGTGTACGTCGGTTTCTTTACGTGGTGGGAGCCAGACAACATTGAATTTTGGATTGCTGTCACTCCGCTGTTTATTATGGCACTGATTGCGCCACTCCGTCATACTACGCCATGGGGGTGGAGCATCCGAGGGTTCATTGTGCTTGCGGCATGTACTTTTTACACGAATTATGCAGCAATTGACTTTCGTGGTAACGCCCAAAACGACCTGCAACGCGATATTGCGCGCGCAGTAGCAACGCAAAGTACCGTAAATGATTTGTTGCTCATTCCTGACGGACTGCAAGAATTATACATGCCGTTTTATCATCAACGCGAACACTTTATGTCTATTAATGCAACCATGGCTCAGATGGGTAATTGGCAGATGGCATGTGACGAACTCCAACGCGCTATCGATCGCAGTCAACGTGCTGGTGCCCGAATTATTGTTGCAAGTGACTTCCTGATGCCGACTGACACCATGCAAAAACGATTCGGACTTACCGCAACAGCAGTCAAGAGCTGTTTTCAACAACTCATGCCGGTCATGCAACCGATGAAGATGCCAAAAACCGTGCCTGAGCATTTGCAGATCAATGCACCAGCTAAACAACTAGCAACGGGCATGTGGCGAACAGATACGATGCCACTTCTTGGGTGGCAGACGATGAACATGGAGATCATGCAACGACAACTCCCTTGGATGTTTCGTGCGGGTCTCGACCCAAATCTCACCTCGCCTATCCTGAACATTCCTCTCCCCAGATACATGACCATCGAAATTGAAGTGCGCGACAGTGCAGACATGTATGCACAGTTGTTTGTCAGTGATACAATGAACATATTCAGTGAAGCGCTTTCGATTGGCTGGGAATTGCAGGCAGGGCGACACTCTTATACAATTGATTTACACGCCTTACCGAACAAGCCATCTCGATTAGTACAGTTCCGACTTGACCCAGTTGCCGATGGCATGAATGGAGTCGTCATCCTATATGGTATTTCGATTGAGTAAGTCGTCATTGAGGTAGAATCATGATGCGTGAACGATTAATCGGGCGCTTGCGCTATTTGCGCAATTTGGAGATATGGAACATCATTTCCATACCTACAATCCTGATTATTGTGATAACACAGTTAATGATTTTTGAATGGCAGATGATGGTTTACAACATCATCATCATGACGTTTATGTTTTTGCAGGGTGCTATTTACTGGGACATAAAGCATAGCAGTCTCATCCAAAAGCAGAGCCGTTTACCTGATTCATTTCGCACCAACTTTCGCACACTCCGCTGGTTTAATGTGGTACTTTTGTGCGCTTATCCGGCCATGTCCTTTTATGGCACGTATAGCGGTAATCTCTTTTTTGCGACTTCATGGTGGTCTCACAGCATATTCTTGGCAGCAATTATTGTGCATGTGAACTACTATCATGTGCAGATAAGTCATGATAATCCCACGGATATGCGCTATTTGGTAACACATCAAAAACTTCGTCGCTCACCGCTTCATACCGATCTGTATCCACTCAGTGTGACTATTAGTTCGCCCATCCGTCAAGTGCGGAAATCAGTGGCTAGTGCCAGCTTCGGCACTGGGTCAATGTCAAAACACGCATTTTCAACGACGACCCAATCAGCGAGCACGCCAACCACGGCACCTTCGATAGCATCATCCCAGTCGCAACCGCTGCCTACATCCCAGTCGCAACCACTGCCCACCTTGCCCTCGTCCCAGTCGCAACCACTGCCCACCTTGCCCTCGTCCCAGTCGCAACCACTGCCCA
>CAYZZI010000030.1:0-39286 GCA_964482795.1 uncultured Klebsiella sp. | reverse complement strand
CGTCGGCGCAGACGGATGAATTAGGTTGCTATTTAGGGAGAATGAGCGCAGGGCATTGGCCCTGCGCTTATTCATTTTCTGAAGACGAGCTACTCTTCGCCGCGGCCTGCACGATTTGTTGGAGATAGGCCTGCCAGGCGTTGCGATTGGCGTAGGCGATACGGCGGACCTCGGCGAGATCGCCGGTTTCGGCGGCGTGGACGGACTCAGCCAGGGTCTCTTGGAAGGTGCGGGCCATCTCGGCGACGGCCTTGCGTAACTCGGCGTTCATGCCGCGCTGGCGCTCGAGTTCGCGTTGGTAGTAGGCCTGCAGGCGCTGGGCCTCGGCGAGTTGTTCGGTGAGTGAAGATGCCATCAGTGCGTCCTTGTGTCGTGTTTAAATCGAAAAGCGCGATTTGGCGATGTTGTAGAGGGTTGGTTTGAGAATATGTGTATAGGCGGGCATGAATGTGACTTCATCACCACCAAAGCCCTTTTTGAAGCGAATCAGGCCGGCCATGCTGGTCTGCTCGGTCTGCGCTGGTGCCTCGTCTTTGCGGTAGGGGATGCCCCAAAAGTCGTATTGGGCATAGCCGTGATCGCGCGCCCACCGTAACGCACTCCATTGAATCAGGTGATTGGCGCCGTGCGCAAACGCCTCGGCACGCGATCCACCATACAAGTAGTTGACGGTGCCGGATCCACCAACAATTAATGCACCAGCAATCGTTTGGCCTTGGTAATCGGCCAAAATCAGCGTGCCATGATCGATGGTGCCAAACAAATCCCATACGTGTTGATAGTACGTCTGCGCATGCACCGCAAAATTTGCCCGTGCGCCGGTTTCTTTCATCAGCTGACTAAATGTGGCAATATCGACCGTACCGCGACCATAGCGAATGGTGACGCCGTCGCGCTCGGCTTTTTTGATGTCGGCGCGATGCCCCTTACTAAATGACGCAAGAAGTTGTTGATCGGTGAATGCTTTACCAGTGTCGGTGTCAATCAGGCGCGTGATGACGGTATGTTGTGGTTGAATACTCTCGCCGATGCTGTGTTCGGTGTAGGTGAGTGCCTTGTCGAATAGAGCGGTGCGTTGGTGTTCATGGGTGACAAATGGCTCGTACCGCACTGCGATGGCGTTCTGATCACTGGCGTAGCGGTTTATTGCGGCGACTAGGGCGTGATTAATGATGAGGTCATCGCAAAAGAGCGGGCCACGTGGCACATAGCACATGGCGATGCCAAGCCGTTTTTGAACGAGGACTTGGGCACCTGCACGAATGCGCTCATCATCGCTGACGATGAGGCGATGTGCGTCCCAACCAGTTTGTTGTTTGAGAAGGCCCCAGCGACTGCTTTGAAGCAGATGGCCATGTTCGTGTTCATTACAAAACTTATCCCACACCGATGCACCGGGTGAAAGTAATTTGATGGCGGGAAAGTTGCTCATATGCTTCTCGAATTAGTGTATCAACCGATAACGACGCTCGACCGGAGTGCCATGACCGAGGTGACGATGATATTCAGTAATTTGTGCGGGCATGGTATTTCCATCGCCGAATAACGCATCCATTTGACTTGCATAACAGTGAATAGCGGCAATTTTGGCAGCGATGTATGGCCCCATGGGCACGAGTTCGATCGTACTGTTGAGCATCTGCTGACGCTGGGTAATCCACTCTGGTGTTAGTGCGTAGGGTACCTCTTCGTACAAGCTGATTGTAGCAGGTGTCAATACGGCCCGGGCAGCCGCAAAGACGTTGAGATGGTCGACATGCATGCCCACTCCAGCGGGGATGAGCCACCGTGCCTGGCCAAGGATGGGCATCAGTTCGCGTAGGATTTGGCTGAGCTGGTCCGCCAGCCCGTCAGTGGGGTGTGGCATGGCAAAGAGCGTCTCACGACTGTTGTAGTGGTGTGGCATCCGATAAATGGCGTCATCGAGGTTGAGCCAGACGTCATCAACGCCCAAAATCGCCATGGCTCGGCCATCCTCGCCGAGTCGCGTCGTAACCGCCTGTGCCTCGTCGAGACCCCATTCACGGTGAAACTCGACGGCGAGTGCGCTGTACGTGGCACTTACTGGTGGAATTGATGTGCACACGGTAATGACGAGTGTGTGCAAACCGGCGTGGCGTGCAGCGAGGAGCTCACCGGCACACGAAAGAGCAGCATCGTCAAGGTGTGGGGACAAACATACGAGGTCGTATGGTCGCGTGATGTCCTGATAATTTGCATAGTGCATAGGAGTATCCCTTTGGAACGTTAGTTGTCGCGATCGTCGTCGTCATCATCGCCATCGTCACCAAACGGGTTGATGTTGCCGAATAGCTCATCATTGCCGTCGTTTTCGTCAAGTGCAGTCAGGGCAGCGTCGCGTTTTGCCTGATCGCGCGATTTACTGAGTTGCTTGAGGGCGCGCACCGAGCGCTCATCGCCGATTTGCCCGAGTGCCCAGATGGCTGCCCCGGCCACTTCGATGTCGTCTTCGAGCGTCAGGTTGATGAGTAGGGGCACAAGCATTGCGGCTTGGTCCGCATATTCGCCGGCTGCACGGGCTGCTTCATAGCGAATGGCAGCATGGCCGTCATCGAGCGCAGCACGGATAATCGGTAGCCAGCTGTTGTCTTGACTACGTCCCATGGCAACGAGTGCACTTTCGCGGAGTGCGGAGTGCGTACTTTGCCAGGCCTGGCTTATTCGAGTACGAATGTGCTCATCGGCAACAGGGCCAAGGCTTTCAAGGATGCGCCGGTAGACGTCTGGTTTGTCGAGGTGCTGTAGCAGCGCATGATTGAGCGCGATCAGCAATCGTTCCGTGTGTGTGGGACTGAGTTCATCGACGGCGGCGAGTATGGTAAAGCGCCCCAAGCTCATCGCCGCCGTGCTCCGCACGCCGTCGTCGGGATCATGCATCAGGCAGTGCATGAGTGGTTCGATGATGCGTGGATGCTCTTCTTCGCTGAGGCCATCAATGGCACGACGGCGTACTTCAGCGTCGTCATCTTCAAGTGCCCAACGCATGATAGGACGGAAGTCGAGTTCGAGATTTTCTTCGCTGATTTCATTCATCAACGTGATGATGCGCACACGTGCCTCGCGAGGGATTAATTGCCAGTCGTGCCAGAAGACAGCGTGGTCGCGTTCACGTAAATCAGTAAGGACTTTGAGTCGTGCTCGATTGACGTGTTGTGGTTGACGGAGTTCTTGAAGTGTGGCCGTCAAGGTGGTTGGTGTTGCCATACAGGTCCCTTACGCGCATCCTTGATACAGGATAATAACGAGGGGATGAGCGCATGCTCAGCCCCTCGTTGAAGTGTTGAATCAGGCGTTGGTGTGCGTCATTCCTCGTCTTCGTCATCATCATACCCGAAGCTGGTGTTGCCACGCTCAGGGACGGCGATGTCGACCTTGCACTCCCAGAGGCCAGCCGCACTATTGACCAGACGACATTCGGCGTGTTCGTGCAAGATGTGGAGCAGATAATTACGGGAGACACTGCGATAAATGGTCAACAGGTTGAAGAGCTGTTCAAATTCAATTTGGTAGAGTGGCTCTTGCTTTGTACCTGCTTTTTCGCCGAATCCGACGAAAATAGCCTCAATCAAGGCGTCCATATTTTTGCGCTCGCCGAGCTCGAAGAACTTGATGCGACGAATGCGCCCTACATTGCTGATCGTGGGTAGTATGTCATCGTCGACGATACAGTTGAAGGTACGCTCCGCAAAGATGAACTTGCTCTTCTTCTTGCCTTCTTCGACGACCAACAGCGATTCGATGCGATCATCGGCTTCGCCGTAACTGATGTTAATGACATTTGGTTGATTGGTACGGCTGATGGTGATGAGTGCACCGGGCACCAGAATTGTCTGAAAGAATTCATCAAACCCCTGGAGCCAACCGCCACGTGCACCAGCCGGGAAGCGTACGTTAATGCCGAACGAGTAGTTCGCCTGTGGCACATCAAATGTCACCACTGCGGCACTTTGACGATTAATTACGGGCTCTGGCAACACGGCAGCCAACGCCTTCGTCAATGGCAGGATGCCGTACTCCCACTCAAAGTAGGTGAGCGTATGGTCCACACTACCCTTGGCTTGAATGCTTTCTGCAGAGACTACGTTGACACTGTCATCGAAGCCCTCTTCGAGGTGCAGGACGAGTGCCCCCATGTCAGCCGCTTTGATCCGCTTGTTGGCGCCAATTTTGTCAAGGAGCTTGCGTGTTGCCCACAAATTTGCCCCATTCACGCCGACAAATTCGAGATCTTTGAGGAGGCGAAAGTTGAGGGCGAATCGCTGCCGTTCGAAATCGACTGCACGGTTGCTGACACGAATCACGTTCTGCAAAATATCACTGTCCGTGACGGGATTACTGACTTCATTCTCGATGTAGTCGGTAATTTGGCGGATTTCGTTTTTGCTGAATGTGCGTACGTCGCGTTCGAGCGCTACTTGGTTGCCGAACACAGCAATTCGCTTGAGGGTGTCCTTGTCGATGGTGCCACGTAAGGCCGAGATGATTGCATCGCCGTGCTGTTGCATGATAGTCGGGGTTGGTTGAGCCAAGTCAATGCTAATCCCCTGTGGCAAGTTAATGCGCATCGCATCGCGCGGATTAACGGTTTTGACTTTGGGTTGACTCCCGATAATGATGTCATCGGGTATGGACGCATCAACGACGGTCTGCGCCGCGTCCGCCGTGTCGTCAATTGTGGGGGTCTCGCTGCTCGTTGCACCGTGCAACCAGTAGTCGGAGATGTAGACGGGTTCAATGGTTGGCACCGTTGGACGATTGGTGGTAAAGACCACGCTGATATCATCAACGGGCAATGGGTTCTCTGGCTCATACAGGCGGTTAGCCAAACTGTGCGCACGGTCGAATGCAAGAGGGACATATTTGCCGTGTACGCTCGTGGTAATGACAACCTCGTCGTCATCCGTAATCGTCTGTGCAAATATGTCTTGATTAGCGTTGAGCGCAGCCACAATCTCTTGGGTGACGATTGTTTCGTCACTGCCACGCCGCGTCACAAAGTAGCTTACGATATTTTTGAGTGACTGCCGAATAGGCGCCTCTTTGGCATAAAAGCTCGCTTGCAGGCGCAGTACTTCATGTATTTGCTCTGCCAATGCACGCTCGGCAGGCGTCCCTAAGAACGGGAGCTGAATGGTCATTCTTGTTCCTCCGTTTGAGCCTGTGCGCGTAGGATCTCAATGTAGCGTTCTGCTAACCACGCAATATCTTGTGGTTCGCCCGCATCACGGAGTTGTTCAAGAAGCTCCTCGAACCCAGTGGTGCCAAAGGAAATTTGCTTGCCCTCCATGCCTACACTCCCCTTCGTTGTTCGATCATACCAAACAAACAATATAGCATTCTATTATAGCATGGTGAATGAAGAAGATGCAATTCAATGGTAGCATACATGATATGCACACACAATATGCGCATGTCACATCAAATGACGCGCACACGCGCGCGATGAAAATCACGACCACGTTACAGCTCCCGTGTACAATTGTCGAGGCACGCATGGCCATACCGGTGCAGGGCGTGGCATGTGTTACTGATGCACGCGGTGTGCTGATTGGTGTTGTTGATGAGGCCACGCTTACCCATGCAGTTGCACTTGGATTTGGTGAGATGTCGCTGGCACGCTGTGTACGGCAGTTGCCGACGCGACGTATGTCGGTGTATACGCCGACCAGTCGTATTATGCGCGTCGCGGCTGGGTATGCCTATGCCGTGGTTGAGACTGATGCGTGTGATGAGATTGCGTGGTTGCATGTCCGACAGTCGTTGCCAGATGCCCTTGCCGATGTGCTGGCTCAGATTGCGGCGATTGCACGGCAGCACAACGCACAACTCTTTGTGGTGGGTGGGGCAGTGCGTAGCGTGTTGCAATCAGAGCCTATCACCGATTTGGACGTAGCGATGAACGGTGATATGGCGATGATTGGTCCTGCCATTGCACAGCAATTAGTGACGACGATTCTCCAACGCAGTCTCTTCGACACTGCAACGCTCGCTATGCCGGCGCATGTTATCTCGGCGACGGGCATTGCGTCAATTGATATCGTGCCGTTGCGTACAGAAACATACGCACATCCTGGCGCACTACCGGTGGTTCATCCGACCACGTCTATCGTGAGTGATTTGGGCCGGCGTGATTTGACTATTAATGCGATGGCCATCGCCTATCAACCAGACCAGTCTATGCCGTTGTATGATCCGTTTGCTGGTCGTGATGACTTGGCGCATCGTCGTGCACGCATTCTGCATCCGCTGAGTTTAATCGATGATCCGACCCGACTGGTGCGGTTAGCGCGATTCATGGCGCGGTTGCAACTGCACATGGATGGAACGACGCGTCAGGCGATTCGATGGGCGGTTGAAGCGCATGTAATCAGGCACGTATCACGCCAGCGATGGATGAACGAGATACAGCGCATTCTTGATGAAGCGCAGCCACATGTTGTGTGGGCGTTATTGCGCCGGTGGGGGGTACTCAACCAAATCGACCCGGTGTTCATGCATCGGCTTTCGCCGCATGTGCATCAGATCCCCAGCGCTTGGCGCATGATTGCTGTGTTGTGGTCTGCCCCGTTGGCACCGCTGATGCAGTTTATGGCACGCTGGCACGAGTCCCCTAAGCCACTGAGGGGCATCGTGAAATTACGACAAACGCGACGGTGGTGGCGTTGGTTGTGTCAGCGCCCACCGAGCCAGGTGGTAGCATATCTCCGCCCATTTGATCGACTTCTGCTGACGCATGTGGCCGTCCTTGAGCCGCAGTTAGCAGTGCTGGTGCAACGTGCCGATACTGCACATGCGACAATGGTGCCGATGGTGGTACGTGGTGATGACTTGGTCGATTTGGGTCTACCCAGAGGAGTGGTCATCGGGCGGTTGTTGCAGGCACTGCATGATGCGCTGTTAGATGGGGCCGACGATATGCCATCGTATGACACGCAGATTGCATGGTTGATGCGACATCCGTTGTGGCCGTGACGAGATGACAACTCCGTAACTCAGTGCAAAAATGGTTTGACCCTTGCCCAGCGCTGTGGTAGTATGTCATAAGCACGTTTTGTAACGGGTGCGATGCGCCCACATGCATGCGACACAGACGTAACAAATGCACGGTGTTGCGTGACCGATTAAGGAGCCGATTGTGGCGACGAAGATGAAGGTATTGCTAACCAAGGATGTCGAGCATCTTGGCGTAGCCGGTGACATCAAAGAAGTATCCGGTGGGTATGGACGTAATTATTTGTTGCCTCAAGGCATGGCGGTCATTGCGACTCGTGGCGCAATTAAGCAGGCCGAAGAGCGTTTGTCAGCACAGCGCAAGCGCGAGGCTGTCATGCGTCAAGAGGCACAGGTATTAGCACAGCGCATGGCTGGTGTGACCTTGACGTTTGTTGAGCGTGTCGGTGAGAACGACCGCTTGTTTGGTTCGGTAACGGCCAGTGACATTGCTGACAAGCTGCATGCTGCGTTAGGCGTCGAGATTGATCGCCGTCGCATCGAGCTTGACGAACCAATCAAGCGCATTGGTGACTTCTTAGTGCATTATCGCGTCATGACTGGCGTGATTGCCGAGGTCAAGGTTGTTGTCAACGCTGCCGAGGGCGACGCCTAAGTTTTTGGTGTGGCCGAGCACGTACAAGTTCTCATAGTGAGGCTGTGGTGGTACATTTGTTACCGATGCCACAGTCTCACTTCCATCTACAAGGGGTTGACGCATCATGACACAACCAACGCTCCCCAATAATATTGATGCAGAGCGTGCCACACTCGGCTCGATTTTGCTAAATCGTGATGCGCTAGCGGCAGTTGCGTCGTGGCTCAAAACAGAGTATTTCTATTTAGAGCGTCATGGACAAATATACGAGGCGATGGTGCAGTGTTTTAATAATCGGGTGCCCCCTGATACTCGCACGGTTGCCGAGGAGTTGCGTCGTCGCGGTCATCTGGAGCTTATTGGTGGTGTTGTCTATTTGAGTGAATTGGTCGAGACGGTCCCGACGTCATATCACATTGAGTTTTATGCACGCGCAGTTGAACGTACGGCTATTTTGCGACGACTCATCAACACGGGTGCCCAAATTGCCGCATTAGGGTATGACGAACAAAACGAAATCGATGAGACAATCGACAAAGCAGAAGCGCTGTTATTTGAAATTGCGCAAAAGCGTACCTCCCAAGACTTTGTGCATATCTCACAGGTGGTTGATGCCTATTATGAACAGCTCAATTATCTGCAGGAGCATCGTGGCGAAGTCATGGGTGTGCAGACCGGGTATCGTGATTTTGATCAGATTACCGGTGGTTTGCAACGCTCTGACCTGATTATTTTGGCGGCACGTCCTGGTACCGGCAAGACATCGTTTGCGATGAGTATTGCCTATAATGTGGCAATGTATTATGCCAACACGGTGGCTGTGTTTAGTTTGGAAATGGGTCGTGAACAGCTAGTACAACGCCTCATCTCAATGGAAACGCAGATAGACACACATCGTTTGCGTTTGGGCCAAGTCCCCGACCAACAACTGAAAGTCGTGTTTGATGCGATGGGACGCCTCGCACAGGCTCCTGTTTACATCGAAGACACGCCGGGCATTAGCATCATGGAATTACGCAGTAAAGCGCGACGATTGCAGTCACAGCAAGGGTGTGACTTGATCATCATCGACTACTTGCAGTTGATGTCAGGCCGTGGCAAAGAGAACCGCGTGCAAGAGGTCGGTGAAATTTCGCGGGGGCTCAAAGCGCTCGCACGTGAGTTAAATGTACCGGTCATCGCATTGTCGCAATTGTCACGCGCAGTTGAGGGGCGCCAAAGCCATGTACCGATGTTGAGTGACCTGCGTGAATCTGGCTCGATTGAGCAAGATGCGGATATTGTGATGTTCATTTATCGTGATGAGTTGTACAATAAAGAGAGCGACAAAAAAGGTATCGCTGAGATTCATATTGCGAAGCATCGTAATGGTCCGGTCGGGGTGGTTAACATGCGCTTTGACCCGGCAACAACCCGTTTCTCTGATTTGACCTATCGTACACCCGAAGGGTACTAACCGATGGCCGCCGGATCGACAGTGCGTCAAGGGCTCGTCCCATTACCGCCAGACTTTGTTGAACGGTACTTGGTGCACATCACAAACATTATCGAATTAAAAGTGACACTGCATCTGTGTGCATTGGTCGTCCAACAACGGAGTCAACCGCGTCGTGTGAGTTGGGATACGCTGGTGACTGATCCGCTCATCCGTCAGAGTTTAACCGTGGTTGCGCCGCATAGTACCGTGGAGGATGTGTTAGCTGAGGGGTTAGCGGCTGCGGTACGACGTGGGTCACTGTTGCATGTGGTACAAGCGGACAAGCATGGACGTGCGATTAATTGGTATTTGGTCCGTACTGCTGCAAATGAGACATGGGCTGAGACGCATGATGTGGCAACGGTGGATGAACCAGCAGTCGTCAAAGATGCACCATCGTTGGTGACGCTGTATGAACAACACCTTGGGGTGGTCACACCGTTCATCGTCGCAGAATTGCACCTTGCTGCTCAACGATACCCACACGGGTGGATTGAGGAGGCCATGCGCGAAGCGGTTGTGGCGAATGTGCGTTCGTGGCGCTATGTCGCAAAAATTCTACACCGTTGGTCAAGCCAAGGCCGCGGTGACAGACAAGCGCATTCGACAGCTAGTGAACAGTCGGCCATTGACGCCGAGCGATATGTGAGCGGTGCGTACGGCGATTTGTTCCGCCGAGGGAGTGATACAAGTGACCTCGAACCGATGTCCTAATTGTGGTGGAGTTGGCTACTACAAAGAATCGGTGCCCTTCGGGCATCCACGCTTTGGTATGCTCATTCCTTGTCGGTGTAAGCTGGCCGAACGTGAACAGCGTCAAGCGGCCGAACTCCTCCAAATGAGCAATTTGGCCGCATTCCAGGACAAAACCTTTGAAACGTTCGATACTGAAATGCGCGGTGTCAAGCGCGCATTTCATCGTGCGGTTGAATTTGCCCAACGTCCAAGTGGCTGGTTGGTTTTGTTCGGCAATTATGGTGTTGGTAAGACGCATTTGGCCAGCGCTATTGCAAATGAATTGCTCAAACAGCACTATCGGGTGTTATTTGCGGTGGTCCCCGATTTACTGGATCACTTGCGTTCGACATTTGGTCCTTCAAGTGAAATTCAATACGACCAGCGGTTTGAGATGATTCGTGATGCTGCCGTATTAATCCTTGATGATTTGGGGACCGAGAATACGACACCGTGGGCGCGTGAAAAGCTCTTCCAAATCATTAATCATCGGTACAATGGGCGGTTGCCCACGGTGATTACAAGTAATCGACGACCCGAAGAGATAGAGCCACGCATTTTTTCGCGTATGAGTGACCGATCGATTTGCGATGAGTTCATCATTATGGATGGTGATGATTATCGGCGCATTCCGTTAGGTCAGCGACGAAAAGGCGCACGTTCACGCAAGGCGTAAGCTGCAGCATGTGCCCATCATCCGCAATGCCCGGCGCGTGCTGGGATGTTGTGTGCTGAACATATCTCAACTACAATATGTAATACATTCATCAACATGATGGATCGCGTGGAGTGGTATGAACGAATTCACCGATAATCTAGGACGCATGATTCAGGCACTCAATCCATTCATTAGTGGATTTGGTGCGTGGTTTGACGTGTTTGCAGTTACGTTGATTATCTATATTATTTGGCGTTCAATTGAGGGATCACGTGCACCGCGGTTAGTACTCGGCATTGTGATTATCGTCGTCGTATATGTCATCAGCGAAGTGTTACAGTTGACCATGGTTGGTTGGATTATCAGCAATATCGTACAACCGGCTGTGGTGGTTGCCATACCTGTGGTCTTTCAATCGGAGCTTCGGCGACTGTTGGAATCACTAGGTCGTCCGGAGAATATCGGCCAGTTTAGACGATTGCGCTTTTGGGAACGGCAGAGTGACGCGATTGATGCGGGGCGACTTGCCGTCATTCAAACAGTGGCACGCACTGCGGCGACGCTTTCACAACAAGGAACGGGCGCGTTAATTGTTTTTGAAAACAAGCATAGTCTGCAAGATTATATTGATGGTGGCGTGAAATTAGATGCTGAGGTATCGCAACCACTGTTGGCGACGATTTTTTATCCGAGTACGCCGCTTCACGACATGGCAGTGGTCATTCGTGGAACACGGGTGATTGCAGCGAACGTCATGTTGCCGATTAGTGAAGACATGACAAGCGTCCGGCGCTACGGTACGCGTCACCGTGCAGCACGAGGTCTTACTGAGCGCACGGACGCAGTTGTTGTGGTTGTTTCTGAAGAGACGGGGACGATTTCTCTTGCATACGACGGCATGCTACATAGTCAGTTAAATGAGCAACGAATCGTCGAGGAAGTTACTACTTTGTTGATGAACGCAGGTAAGCGTGCTCCCCAGAAGTCAGGAGCGAGCGTATGAATCGTCTGCCGCGTTGGGGAATTACGGTTATCGCATTTGTTATATCGTTGAGTCTGTGGGCGTTCTTGTTTGTCCGTGCCAATCCAACCAACAGTCAGGTCAAATCTGGCACGTTGGTGGTACGGAATCTCGCAAGTAACCTAGTGGTGGTAGACGAGACGGGTCGGCGTCAGACAACCCTGCCGGTCATTGAGGCACGCATCTTTGCGGCACAGAGCGCTTTCATGCAACTTCCGGCTGAGGGTGTGACATTTTATGTGGATGCAGCGGAGGTTGGTCCTGGTGAACATCAATTCCCTGTGCAATTAGCATGGCTCCCTGAGTGGGGTTATTTTCGTTCCGAAATCAGCGATGATCAACAGGTGGTGACATTACGCCTAGAGGAAGTCATCAGTAAGGTTTTTGTCCCGGTCATTGAGACAACCGGTATCAGTTCGGATGCAGTGTATAATCGTTCGGCGCAGTTGGCTGATCCTGCGATCGAAGTTACCGTATCGGGACCACAAACGTTGATGAATCAGGTAGAGGGCGTACGTTTGCGCTTTGCGTATAACGCGTCGCAAATGGGCTCTACCGAGAGTGTGCTGGTTGTTCCTGTGAATATGCAAGGTGAACAGGTATTTGGGGTTGAAGCATCACCATCGCAAGTTGACGTGGTGATTAGTGTGCAACCAAAATTCGGCATTCGCTCGGTGGTCATCAAGCCCAATTTAGTCGGTGTGGTGGCATCCGGTTATGAGATTACTGCGGTGGTTGCAGATCCGGCCACGGTGGCCATCCAGGGTGATGTACAGACAATCTCGGAGACGGTGAGTATTGATACGGATGTCATCTCGGTCGATGGACTACGCGAGTCGATTACGCAAACGGTGCAACTTGAGCTGAACAATGTGTCGCTGGTCGATACAACAAGTACCACGGCGCAGGTGCGTGTTGAGATTGCCCCGATCGCGCGTGATACGCGGATTCGCCTGCTTGTGCCGATTGAAATTCGTGATGTTCCTGAGGGATATGTCTTTGTGACGGAGCCCAATCTATATATTCTTGATGTACTTGTCGCGCCTGAGGCGTTGCGTCGTAACACCATAGGGTTGGTTCAGGCGTTCGTGAGTGTTGGGGAGTGGGATGGTACACAACCTGCGCGCCAAGTACAGGTCCTGTTGCCGGCAGACATCCAGCGTGAAAGTCTGATTATGAGTGTGAATTTGCGGCAAATTGTCCCGGCGCCGTCGGTCGAAGATGGGGCGAGTGCCGGCACAGCCACGGCAAGCGCAGAAGAGATAGCAACGAACACGCCAACGGCAACCCCGGCGTTATCACCAACGGTAACCCCGGCGTTATCGGCAACAAGTACTCCGACAGTGGTGGTGACAAGTACCCCGACACCGACGCCGACAGTATCAGATGGGTAGTTGCTAGGTGCCGCGATACCGTGGCATCCTAAATTCTGCTATGATGTGATGGAACCTGTCGCAATAGATACTGGGGTGCACAATGTCATTAACTCGTGCTGAAGTGATGCGCGTCGCCGATTTGGCGCGATTGCGTCTAAGTGATTCAGAGATAGATGCGATGCAACATCAGTTGTCACGTATTTTGGAACATGTGAGTGCGTTGCAGGCTGTTGATGTGCAGGGTGTTGAACCAACTGCACAAGTGACTGATTTGGTTAATGCGCTCCGTGAAGACGCCAATCGTGATTCATTGCCACGTGCTGATGCGCTCAAAAACAGCGCCGACACGAATCAAGGAATGTTTCGTGTTAAGGCGGTATTTGAGGAGCAGTAGGGGTGCGTACGTCGATTCTGGCTTGAGGGAATTCATGCGGGCGGTTCGCTCCACCGGCATGCGGTATAATAATGGTTGTGTACGGTGTGTGAGTGCGGTTGCGCACAGTAAGAGGGGTATCACGTGGCATTTACGAATCCACTAAACATAGTGTTGGGCGCATTTGGCCGTGATCTCGGCATTGACCTGGGTACTGCGAATACCCTCGTGCATGTGCGAGGTCGTGGTATTGTCATCAGTGAACCCTCTGTCGTGGCGATTGACAGCAAAACCAAAGACGTCATTGCGGTTGGTGCTGATGCCAAAGCCATGGTCGGCAAGACCCCTTCGAACATTATCGCTGTGCGACCACTCAAAGATGGTGTGATTGCAGACTTTGAAGTGGTTGAAAAAATGATTAAACACTTCATCGAAAAAGCGCATGAGCGTTCGCTTGGGTTGATTGCACCACGACCGCGTGTCGTCATCGGTGTGCCGTCTGGCGTGACGCAAGTAGAGATGCGTGCTGCCCGTGATGCGGCGCTGAACGCCAACGCGCGTGAAGCGTACGTCGTCGAAGAGCCAATGGCCGCTGCTATCGGTGCTGGGTTGCCCGTTGATGAACCGATTGGTTCGATGATTATTGACATTGGCGGTGGTACCACCGAAGTTGCGGTGATCTCGTTGGGTGGCATCGTGGTGAATCACTCCATTCGTACGGCGGGCGACGAAATAGACGAAGCTATCATTGAGTTTGCACGACGTGAGTATAATTTGCACATCGGCGAGCGCATGGCCGAGCGTGCGAAGGTGGCTGCCGGGAGCGCCTATCCCCTTGATGAAGAACTCAAAGTTGTCCTCCGCGGGCGTGACATGCTGACCGGCTTACCTAAGTCGGTTGAAGTATCGAGTGTTGAGCTACGCGAGGGTATTGTTGGCCCTATTAACACCATTTTGGCCGATATCCGCTCTGCCATCGAAGAGACGCCACCTGAGTTATTGGCCGATGTGATGGAGCATGGTATCGTGTTGGCCGGTGGTGGTGCGTTGTTGCGTGGGCTTGATCGTCGTATTGCTGCCGAGACGCGCATGCCAGTCTACGTCGCAGAAAATCCACTTTCGTGTGTGGCACGTGGTGCCGGCAAAATGGTCGAAGAATTCCAAAATCCTGTGTATCGTGATATTTTGATGGCCACACAACGTACTCGTCGCGTGAAGTACTAAATCGTGGTTAGACTGTACACAGTTGTTGTAGACGAGGTGTGTGGGTATGCGTGACCGTTCGTCATTCCGATCGGGTGGTGGTGGATGGCGCAACTCGGCGGCATTTGGGCTGTTTTTGTTCTTGGCTCTGCTCTTCTTTTTGCTTGATCACCAAGGCATATTGACGCCAGTACGGAGTGCAATCTCCAGTCAGATTATGCCGGTGATGGGGCAAATCCAGCAGGTCAATCAGCGGATTACTGCGTTGTTTTCAGGACCGCTTGACCTGCAACGAATTGCTGAGGAACGCGACGCCCTGGCAAAAGAAAATAGCGATCTCAAAGCCCAAATTATCCGAATTCCCAAACTCGAACTCGAGAATCGACGCCTTCGTGAACAGCTCCGTATCGAACAAAGTTATCCATGGAGACTCATCGGCAGTGAAATCGGCGTACAGTCGTTGGCCGATGGACGACGCATCGCCATTGTTGGTGTCGGCAGTGAAGATGGCGTCCAAGTTGGAATGGCGGTGATTAGTCGCCAACAAAGTAGTCCCCCCGCATTAATTGCCGTCGTTGACGAGGTCGGGCCGCGGAACGCAAATTTACTTTTGGTCAGCGATTATAGTAGTTCTGTGAGTGTGCAGGTCTTCCGTGGCGATACGGTGGTACGTGGCATTGTGCGTGGGACGCTTCCACGTGATGGACTCCTGCGCATGTTTGAAATCGAGCGTGACGGAGATGTTGCGGTCGGCGATACCGTGGTGACTGCCGGATTGACGCGTCTGTTTGGACCATCTCTGCCAAACTCTGCTATTCCCTCTGATATTCCTGTTGGGATCGTCAAAGAAGTACGCCTTGATGGGCGGAATAAGGTCGCTGATATTCAGCCGTTTATTGATCCTGAAATGGTGAACTACGTATGGATAATACAAAGCGACGTAAAGTAGAAGAGAATATTTGGTTTGAAATCCGCATCACCATCTTTATCGTCATGATTTTGTTGGTGCAACGACTGCTCGTTCCATCGCTCTTTGGTGTGCCAGTCAATATCATGCTCTTGTTAGTTGTTCTCCAAGTATTGATTGAACCATTCAGTCACATGGCACGGTGGGCATTTTATGGCGGACTCATGCTTGATGTGCTCGGTGGGATATGGTTGGGATGGCATGCCGCACAGTTGTTAATTGCCATGATGGTGGTCTATGTGCTTCTGGCCCGTATCACCAGTGAAAAATGGATTCTCCCGGTAGCAGCTGTCCTGCTTGGTGGTGTCGTATATCATCTCGTAAATATGATTTTTATGTGGTTGTTGATTAGTGGTTTTAGTTTGGTTGAATATGGCGTGGTGGTGTTTATCCCTGAGTTGCTCGTGCTGTTGGTGCCTGCGTTGCCGGTATTTTTGATGTTGCGTTGGTTACGTTCGATTCGTCGCGGTGAGGTTCCAATTGACGTGTATTAGCGCAATGTTGGCGCAAGTAGGGTGAGGTGAACGATGCGGATGTTTTTACCAAAATTCATCGTGCTCTTGATTTTTGTCGTATTGAGTGCACGTCTGTATCAAATACAAATGGTTGACACCGATGCAGATCGTTACCGGTATTCGACATCGGTGAATACGACGCGATATGTGCCGATTCGCCCTATTCGCGGTGAAATTTATGCCAGTGACGGCAAAACACTATTGGCTGAGAATATGCCGATTTACACGGTGGCTATTCAGGTGAGTGATTTGCCACCTGAAGGATCGGTGGCTCGGACACAGGTGTTTGCACAACTCAGTCAAGTCCTCGGCATTACAAATACACTGACAATCTCACCTGCGATTGTGCTTGATAACGACAAAGTGCTTCGTGATGCGTTGCAGACCACACTTGGTGAAGAATCACTAGAGCGCTTCGTAAAAAACGAACAGGTGTTGCCTCTCCAGATTACTGTTAATCCGGAACATATGTTTGGTGCCACACAAATTGTCGAACGGCATGCGCCGATTGTGCGGTATGTGCCACGCTGGAATTCTCCAATTGAAAGTGACGATGCTGCGTTGTTGCGCGATGTTGATAGTGCGTTGGCCGATTTGAGTAGTGCACTCGAGATTACCGGTACACTGGTGATTTCTCCGGCGATGCAGGTCAATCAACGCCCAGAACTTCGTAACGACCTCATGCGTGTCTTTGGTGAGGAGATTACCACCCAAATCGACGATGTTGCCGTTCGCACCTGGTTAACTGGCGATGTTTTGCCCTCGTCAGTGGTTGATGCGTTGCGATTGAGTGAACAGTTTACGCGCACGTTAAAATTAGAAAACCCGATTGAGCAATTGGTCCGTACCAGCGATACACCACGCTACCAAACCATCATCGTGATGCGCGATGTACCACGTACGGTGGCCATGGTTTTGAAGGAGAATACGGCGAATTTGCCGGGCGTGGTCATCGAACAAGACTATCGTCGACGCTACCCATTGAGTAGTGACGTCCAGTCTATTTCGCATGTGTTGGGGTATATTGGTCGTGTCGGTTCTTGTGAGTTGGTCCGCCAAAATCCCGCACGGTCGTGGGTGGCTGGTCTGCTTGACTCGATTGGTAATTCGGTCGAGTGTGGTATTTTGCAGAAAAAAATCAACCCATTTGAGTTGGGTATTCCCCGGTATCTGAATAGTGATCAAATTGGGAAAAGTGGTATCGAAGCCAGTTATGAAGAACAGATGCGCGGCCAAATGGGGATTGAGGCCGTGTTGGTTGATAATTTGGGACGTCCTGTCCGCGATTCGCAAGTTGTGCAACCCACCCGTGACGGTGATAGCTTGATTTTGACGATTGACATTGAGTTTCAACGTCAGGTCGAGCAAATTATGCGCAACTGGATTCGAGAAGCCGAGCGTCGTCGAGTGAGTATTACCGACGAGACTTCCTACAAACGCAGTTACCTGCCTATGCAGAGTGGTGCCGCTGTGGTCATCGAGGTCAACACCGGGCGCATCTTGGCCATGACAAGTTGGCCGGCGTATGATAATAACATCTGGGTGGATGCGAGTCGTTCTGATGAGCTAGTCGCATTGTTGAATCCGCCACCGGCACAACGTGCCGAAAATCAACGATTGGCACCCCTGACAAACCGTGTCATTTCAGGGCAGTATCCACCTGGGTCAACGCTCAAACAATTTGATGCGGTTATCGCCCTCCAAGAACAAATCATCTTGCCAACGACTAGGATTCGCGATCCTGGTGAGTTAATTCTCAAAGACCAATACGTCGAAGACCGCTTCTACCGATTTGTGAACGCCGTCCCACGTGACAATGGGTGGATCGATGTGACCGAAGCCCTGATGCGTTCGTCCAACATCTTCTTTATGACGGTGGCCGGCGGCAATAAGGAGGGCGTGGTTAATCTGAATGTCAACGAACAGACTATTCCGCAGGGACTACAAATTAATAAGCTCGCTGATGGTCTGACAAAGTTTGGTTTTGGGCAACCCACTGGAGTGAAAATGTTTGGTGAGCAACCGGGTCGTGTACCAACACCTGGGTGGAAGCAACAGGCTTTGCGTGCTGCATGGACTACCGGTGATACATACAATGCATCGATTGGCCAAGGGAACTTAGAGGCAACGCCACTACAACTCGCCATGGCAGGTGCGGCGATTGCCAATAACGGAAAAATCTATCGCCCGCAAATCGTCAAAGCCATTGTGGCTCCTGATGGTCGAATTATCCAAGAAATCGAGCCAGAGCTCATTCGCACACTTGACTTCAATCCGGCATTCTATGAAGTCTCGCGCATTGGAATGCGTCGATCGGTGGTTGAAGGCTTTAATGTGTCTGCACGCCAAGAGTGCTCGGGTCTTTCAATTGCCGGCAAAACTGGTACCGCTGAGTTTGGTCCCGAAATCACGGTGCGCTATCCAAATGGTACTACCGGGATCGTGCGCCAAAGCCATTCGTGGTTTATGGGATTTGCACCCTATGATAATCCACAGATTCAAGTGGTCTTCTTGAGTGAGGGAAGTGGTGATATGAATGACGGATCGTCAACAATCGCCGTGCCTGCGGTCACCCAAATCATGCAAGCGTATTTTGGCGTGACTGGTCCAACGCCACTCCCCGCCGGGTGTCAACGTGGAATGCCCCCGCTTCCCGATTCGGTCAATCAAGATGTGCTTGAACCAAGCGAAATCTTAGATCGGCGCGCTTCCTAATTTAGTCACATCCCTGCATTCGCACTGTTATAATCCCCCCTCTGGATAGTGCCCTAGTGGTACACCGCAGAGGGGGGATTATGATATGGTTGTGTATTTCGCTTTGTAATGCATAAACACTATATTTGAAATTAAAAATTAATCATTACTATCTGTTTTACTATGTAAAAATTACAGAAAGATTACAAACTACTTGACATTTGTCATCATTCATCGTATACTCATCATCACAAGTCTGTAATCTAATTGTAATCTTAAGATAAAAGTCACCAACGATGAGAGGTGAGTGATGTACGTACCATATCAGCCAATAATCAGTAGTGGTGTGTCGTGGCGATTACCACAGGTGATAAGTGAGTTACCACCAACGCGATTGATGCAGTTGGAGCAGCGCTTACAGGATATTTTGGGGCAAGCAATTGTAGTGACGCGCGGTTTGTTGATTGCTGTAGGACTGAGTGCATTAGTTGGAAGCACGGTAAGTCAGCAAATTGGCATTATCGTGGCACTGGTCATGTCGTTAGTGATGTTAGTCATGGTGCATCGAATGGTGATGCCCTACGGTGTCCGTTTAGCGGTAGATGGCGCAGTGGTTGCGTTGTTGATCACGGTGACGGGTGGCGTGGTGAGTCCAATAATCGGCTTAACGTTGATTCTGATTCCACTCGGAGCACTCCACGGAGGGTTCCGCGATAGTGTGGCAGCAACCTGTATCGGCATCATCACCTTGTTATTAGTTGGAATGGCTGATGCGCCAGTGGTAAGTGATGGGTGGATGGTGGTGTTGTTAGCGCAGTTTGTGGTTGGGATTGCTGTGGCGTGGATGAGCAACATGTTGACGAGCGCCGTCACTTGTTTGTATACCGGTGTGAATCAAACGATGTTGCCCACGATGAAGGCGGTGCCAAATGCAGATCGCTTTGTAGCGTGGCAGCGAAGTAGTTTGAGTGTGGTTGACGCGCGCACAAATCAAGAGCTCATGCAAATGGCGCGCGAGTTAGCTCAAAATATCGCAGGGACGTCGGTTGAATTCTACATGGATGGTGAATCACTGCCCAACTATGGGAAGAGTGATGATTACCTCGTGATTAGTTCATCACACGGGGTTGAGCGATGCCATCTGATGGTTCACCGCCATCCGGCCATGTTGGACTACATGCAACACGACGCCTTAGCGCAACTGTTGGTCTTGGTGCGCTTGCGCAGTGCCACATTGATGGACAGTGAGCGACGTGAGCGCGATCAACAAGCGATGATGGTGTTGTGGCGAATGACGGGCCAGAGTGAACCAACGGTGACGCAAGTTGAGGCAAGTCGGCACCTGGTGGATGTGTTGGGGTTACAGGGGATGGCGATGGTGCGCTTGACGCGTGAGGGTGGAGTTGAGGCGCAATGGCAGACCCCCGAAGAGGTGGATCTGGTCGGCTCACTCACATTCGAACAAGTTGGCTACATTCACGAGGCAGTCGTCGATCAACAGATGATTACCGATCATGCACGTGGTGTTTTGGTCGTGCCGTTGGTCCATCATGCGTCACAGAACTATGCGTTGCTGGTGCACGGTGCAGTTGATGACGAGGGTGTGCAGCGCATCATGATGATTTTTGCGGATATGGTCGTACGGTTTTGTCGGACCGCTCAGGTGGTTGCGTGAGAGTAGTGCACGGTGACATGGAAGTGAACGCTCCATGTCACCGTGTATGCCAATAGGGACTCTGGGGGACACGCATGAGTTGTGTCAAGATGACACAATGGCTGAATTGAAAAGTTACCTATGAGCGATGTGGCCACGTGGATAAAAACATATCTTGCCGCAGTACATGATTTACCAGTCTCGCAGACGGGACGCGGTACATTGTCGCTTACGGTACACCCAATCACCAACGATCGTGGACGTCAGCAACCGACCACGGTTCGGCAAGCATTTGAGCAACATTCGCGGTTGTTGTTGATTGGACCAGCTGGTTCAGGCAAGACAACAATGATGGTGCAGTTGGCTCAACAACTGGCTGAGTCTGCGATGAGCGATACCCGTGCCATCAAGCAAAAGAGCACGGCGTATCTGCCAATCTATATTGACTTGCGGCAATATGTTGATTCACTCGAACAAACCATACAGTCCATGTATGGTTGTGGTGCACCACCATCATGGCGTGAGCTAGCGAATCGCTCATTGGTCGTCCTTGTTGACGGTTTAGAACAGCTACCGCACGATGTACAACTGATGGCACTCTCGCATTTATCGTCGGTGATGAACACCCTAGGATCGCAAGCGCGCTGGGTCTTAAGTTGTCGGAGCGAGGCGGTATCGCTTTTTCGGTCATGGTTTGCCAGTGCCGAGATTCGGGCAATTCGACCGGTAGCACCGGCTGACGTCATCGCATATGTGCGTACCCATTGTAGTGATGCATTTGCGGACACACTAGCAAAAGATGACACCGTCGTGTCATTAGCTGGACGTCCACGCTGGCTTGATGCGTTGATTGATGCGTATCATCAATCCAAGACACCAACAGACATTGTCATTCGGAGCGGTTGGTTGTGGGAATGGTTTGGGCACATATTCAATCGGTTGAATGCGGATGGGCAGAGCGCAGAACAGCTTTTAGTCAAACTCCACAGCCATTTTGCCGATTCAAATGACGATTGGGCGCTCGTAGACGTGGTGCAGCAATTGCATACGGCCATTAGTAGCAACGCAGTGATTGCTCATCAAATGTTGGGTGCACCAGCGAACGACGCTGATGTGGTTGCGCTCCAAGCGTTAATGAGTGCTGGGTTGATGCAGTTTGATTATGAACAGCAGTTGGTATCGTACCGGCATGCGATGGTGCGCTCTGCGGTCCGCGCCCGTATTTGGTTACAAAAAAATCCTTCTGATTGGACAGTCACACAAATTGCTGGTGATGATGATGCCTTGGCTGTTGCGCTCGATCTCGCTGAGCAACGTCCACACGTGATCAAACGTCTTCTTGAGTTAGGTATGACACGCCCGGCAGTGAAATCAATTATTCATGGTCCTCATGCGTCACAGGTCAAGTCACTGTTGCAGTCAGCAGGAGCCACAAGTGCGTCGACACGCATGGAGATTGCGGAAATAATGCAGGCCGAAGGCGCGTTTACCCAAGCGCGTCAACAACTCGAAGGCATCACTGGCGATCAGCGCAATGACAGTACGGTGATTCGGCGTATTGCTGAATTGGCCATGCGTCAAGAAGATTGGCCTGCTGCGGTGCAGGCATATGAATATGTGGCACGTCTACAGCCCGATGATTTGCATAGTCGGACCCAACTCGCAGTCGCCTACGGCAAAATGGGCTCACTTGATGCAGCCACAGGCTCACTCAAAAGTCTCTTGCGCACGTATCGACAGCATGGTGCCACAGTGGCCAAAGAGTTGGGCAACCTGTATATGCGTCAGCAGGACTACACTGCAGCTCTTGATGCCTATAACGAGGCAATGCGTGATGTACATGATGATCCGGCATTATACCGTGCCAAAAGTCAGGTGCTTGAAACGCTGGGGCGCGTGAATGAAGCGCATGAACTTCTCCAGGGTGCCGTCAAGAGTGTTGGAGATCACCCAGATATCTTGGTGGCGCTCGCTCGTACGAGTCTGCGTCGCCATGAACATGCCACGGCCAAATCATTTGTTGAAAAAGCGCTTCAACATGCACCATTTGATGCAAATACGCATGCAGTACTTGCGCGCGTGCGCATGGCAAACGGTGATAGTGCTGGTGCATGGGTGGCGGCTCAACGCGCCGTTGAATTGCAACCACACGATGACCGACTCTACATCGAGCTCGGTGAAATCAGTCAGCAACATGGCGAGGTTGATGCGGCGATTGCCGCCTATCACAAGGCCATTGAACTCTCACCACACAACATTGATGCTCAACGTGCGCTGGCGCGATTGTTACAACAGTGTGGCCAAAACGATGAAGCCGTTCAGGTTGTCAGCAAAGGCTTAATTCAACGACCAAACGAAGCGGCACTCCACGGCGATTTGGCTGGATTGCTCTGGAGCCGTGGTGATTACGACGGAGCCTTGACCACCTATCGCCGTGCGATGGCATTAGCCCCGTATGACAGTACGTACATCCACGCTATGGCCAAATCGTTGGTAGAGGTGGGGCGTTACCGCGAAGCCACTGATGCGTATAACAAGGCCATCGGCATTGATGGAGATAACATAGAGTTGCTGGTTGACGCAGTTGCGGTGTACAAGCGCCTTGGTCTGTTAGACCAAGGTGAGGCCATCGTGCAGCGTGGGTTGATTCATCATGGTACGAACCCCACCTTGTTGCGCACCGCAGCACAGGTTGCGTTAGCGCGTGGCGAACGCCCTCGTGCGCGTCAGTATCTCTCGAAAGCGGTCTGGCAAAATCGTCATGATGAACAGACATGGTTGGCGGTGGCTCAGTTACACATCGCTGAACGCAAATGGTCAAAGTCACTCTTTGCCTTACAGCGTATCGTTGATATTGCCACGAATCCATTTGTACTGACCGCACTCGGTCAAGCGTTGGCTGGAGCGGGGCGTATTGCTGAGGCCATCTCAAGTTTTGTGCAGTCACTACAACACAAACCAGACTCCATCGAAACCCTGCTTGCATACAGCAATACGTTGGCGTCGCAGCACCGCTACGATGAGGCCTACGAACTTGCGCACAAAGCGCACACCATTGATGCGAGCAATATTGATGCAATAGTGCAGCTGGCTCAGTTGGCCGTACACACAAATCGAGTGGACGAAGCCACAGAGCTCTTCCAGAACGCGACGCGCCTTGCACCACAACGGATTGATGTGCAGTGTGCGCACAGTAAGTTTATGTATGATCAGGGGCTCTTTACCCAGGCGTGGCAAATCGCTCAACAAGCGTTGGGACTCGAATCCAATTCGGTGAATGCGTTGGTGATTGCGGCGGATGCATTGCGCGCATTGAATCGCATGGGTGAGGCGCACGAACTCTATCAGCGGGCGTATGCACTCGATGCGACGAACGAGGGTGTCCTTGCGGGTTTGCGCGATGTGGCACTGCACTTCAATGATTTGTCACAGGCTGCTGATGCGGCACAACGACTTGTCAGCTTGATGCCCAAGTCGGCAATGCACCACATGCGCTTTGGTGAAGTGCTTACGGCCATGGGCGTCCCTGAGGCGGCGATTATTGAATTCCAACAGGCACTTGATATCGAACGTAGTGCACCGCAGAGCAAAAGCACGACCAAACCGGTCATGGCTCAGACATATGCGCAGATGAGCAAGGCCTACGCCAAGAGTGCGCGTTGGTCAGAGGCGCGTGAATGTGCGGAACAAGCAGTTGAGTATGATGGAGAAAACGGCGAAAATCATGCATTGCTCGGCGAAGCGCTGTTGGGTCTTGATTTGCGTTCGGCTGCGGTCAGCAGTTATCGCAAAGCAGTCCAGAAGCGTCCAAACAACGCAGCGTGGCAGTACATGCTGGGCTCGCTCTTGCACCACATTGGGTCACATAATGATGCCGTGTCTGCGTTGCAAAAAGCCGTTGAACTGAGTGGCAATGCGGAGTACTATCATACACTTGGGCGTTCGTATTTGGCGATTGGTCAGAGCAAACATGCGATTGTTGCCTTTGAAAAAGCCTTGCAAAAGCGTCCAAGTGCCCATCATTGGCGTGCGGATTTGGCCGATGTACATGTTGCACGTGGTCGCCATCATGAGGCCATAGCCGAGATAGATCGTGCCCTTGAAGAGGCAATCGATCACCCTGCGTTGTGGCGCAAACGCGCAGAGTTGCAGCTTAACCAGAATAACCCAGAGCAAGCGGCCGATGATGTGATTGAGGCATTGCGTCGTGATGCAAATGATGTGGATGCATTGATTTTGATGTCACAAATCATGCAACGCCAACAAAATCTCCCACGTGCACTTGAAGCAGCTGAGCGTGCCGTAAAACATCATTCTACGCACGGAGAAGCGCGCTACCAATTAGCGGCGGTCTTGCGCGAGTTAGGTCGTTTCCGTGAGGTGATTCCTCACATGATTGTGGCGTTGCGGAGCAACGATCATCGAGCCGATTGGTGGGTGACATTTGCCGAAGACTACGAACGTGCCAATGATGCGGTGCACGCCGCACAGTGCATGGAGCGTGCAGTTGAACTCGCTCCGAACGATGTCAGTCTGGTGTATCGCTTCGGTGTGCTGTTGTTACAAGCCGAAGAGTACGATGCAGCCGAACAAGAGTTACGCTACGTGATTGCAAAGCATCCAACTGGTGCAGATGCCATCTCAGGGCTTGCAGAGGTGATGTTGGCCAAACACCAAATGGATGAAGCGGAGACGCTCGCCAAACAAGCCGTGGCGCTCCAAGGCGATATTAGTGAATACTGGCGTGTCTTGTCTCGTGTGCTCCGTGCAAAAGGAGAATTCACCAATGCGCTGAATGCCGCACGCAAAGCACACGAACTCGATCGTGAATATGGACCATCCGCACTTGCGTATGGCATTCTCTTAATTGACAACGATTACTTTGATGAGGCTGCACAAGTATTTACGCGGGCTGTTGATGCGAACGATGGGATAGCTGTCTATCACCTGTGTTTGGGCATGGCACTGAGACAACAAGTGCCATTGCCTCGTGATCTTGATGCCTTTACGCGTAACACATCAGACCAACAAATCAAGGTGATGGCAGCATTGCAGTCGTTTGAACGTGCGTTGATGATTGAGGGCGACTATCCCCGTGGCATTTTTGAGCGCGGTGTGGCTCTGCAAATGCTAGCACGGCACGATGAAGCGGTTGATTCATTTGATGCGGCGGCTGCGTTGCAAGGAGATGTTGATCCACGCCCATTGAGTGGTGATGCGGTGGATGCAAGCATGATTGCGCAGAATGACCTCGCCGCGCACATCCGCCAACGTCGAGCAATGTCGTTGGCGTTCTTAGAACGCTATGCTGAAGCGCTCGAGGATATGCGCTATGTGTTGGCTGGTGCACCACTCTCTGTCTACGACCAGTACACCTATGGACGCATTGCGTTCATGGCAGGTGATATTAGCGCAGCAGAATCTGCGCTCAAAATCGCTGCGACGGCACTGCCGGCACATGCAGGGGTGCAGCAGTGGTATGGCCGATTGTTGATGCGCGTTGATCGCGTCAAAGAGGCGATTGTGGCACTGGAGCAAGCACAGGAGTTAGTGCCAGACAGTGGCGCATTAAGTGCCATGTTGCGCAACGCATATCTGGCGGATGGACGTGTTGATCGTGCTATTAGCGCAGCACAGCGTGCCACTCGGTATGAGCCCAATAATGCTGAGCATCACTACGAGTTGGCACAGCTCTACATGCAAACAGCACGAACGCGTGAGGCACGCGCATCGGTGATTGCTGCAATCACCTTGAAGGGTGATATGGTTGATTGGCATATGTTGCTCGGTGATGCATGTATGCAGTTGGGGATGTTTGACAATGCGCGCAGTGCCTATCTCAGTGCGAGCAATGTTGATCCCAAACGGACGGCACCACTCTATGCGCTCTCGCGCTTATTGGTGTTGATTGGGCGCGTGCAAGATGCAATTACCAATCTTGAACAAGCCATTGAACGCAATCCGAATAATCCAGATTGGCACTTAGAACTCGCCGCACACTACGAGAATGTTGGTAACCGTGACGGCGCTCATCGTGCATATAAGGATGCAGTTCGGTATGGCAATGACAAAGCAACCTACACGCGCGCATTAACGAAGTTCGAATCCAAGTATCCCACCAAAGAAAAAGCGAGTGAGAAAGAGGCGGTGGTATTCGATGAGCGTGTGGCATTGCCGGTCATTCAGGATCACCAGATTGTGGTCGATGTGGCAGAATCGCCAGATGAACCCGCTCAACCACCGATTAAAGCCCCAATTATCTTTAGTAATGATGTGGAACGATATCTGACGTTGGGTGATGTCAACATGGCGCAACACATGTATGCAAGTGCCATCGAAGACTATCAGAGTGCGTTGGCGATTGATGCATTTAATGTGGCAGCCTTGGCCCGCATCGGCCAAGCGTACATGACCATGGGAAATGATGTGGAAGCTCACAAATCGTTTATGGCAGCAATTAGCCATGACCGTAATTGTGTGGAGGCCCACGCTGGCTTGGCCAAAATCGCCATAAAACGTGCAGAATGGGAAGATGCCTTTGAGCATCTGCGCTTGGCCATGTATGTTGAGGCACATGTGGTTGCTCATCGCATTGCATTGGCAGAAGTCTTGAATGCCCTGAAGCGTACCGATGAAGCGCGTGAGCTTCTCGTGCAAATGATGACGCATCTGCCTGCAGATGTCGAACAACTCCTGCTGTTTGCTGATATTGCAAGCAAATTGAATTTGCGTGCTGAAGCCATTGAAGCAGCAGAACAAGCTGTACGCCTTGATGGGCAAAATGCGCAGGGATTTATGGCGTTAGGACGCATACAGCATAAGTACAAGGATGACCGTAAAGCGCTGTGGGCCTTCCAACAAGCACATAAATTGGATCCAAGTCTCAAAGAGGCACAGCAGATGATAGCGCGCCTCGGTCCACTGAGCTTCTGGCGTAAGCAAATTGGCGACCGTTCACGAGTCAAAGAGAAATAGTGCCGCAGGCTGAGCAGTTGTTCAGTGGCGTTTATGAATGTTGAGGAGTTGGGTTATGGAACAGCGGAAATACGAGATGTGGGATAGCTCAGTTCTCCCTGGTCTCGATCTATCGTTACGTGCGTCAAGTCCATGGTCGACGCCGTCCGCGGATCCACGATTGCCCGACATTATTCCGTTTGCCTGGGTACGGCGCGCATGTGAAGCTGCTATTCAGGCGGGTGCGTATCAGCAGGCGTGGCGTGGTGCCCAAGCGTTGATGCGGCGTTGTCCAGAGGCGCTCGCACCAAGCATGTTGATGGCACGCATCTTATTATTGAGCAACAAACCAGGGCTAGCACTTCCACATTTTCAGTTGTTACTGAAACGAAATGCAACGGACAGCAGTGCGTGGGCAGGGCTCGCTACTGCGCTCACCCAACTTGGACGTGTCCAAGCAGGGATGGCCACCATGCAACGCTCAATATTGAATCAACCATTGCAAGAAGGTGGTGTTCCAAGTGAGGCCGCTGCATCGTTGCCACTGGCACTCGGTGTGATTTATTTACGGCGTGGTATGGCCGACATGGCTGCGGTTGAGCTTGCCAAAAGCATCCAAGCATCGAGTTCACGCGATGACTTGCAGTGGTATTACATCGAATCACTGCGGCAATCAGGTCGTGTTGATGAGGCACGTCGATTGCTTTCGCATCACGATTTTGAACCGCAACCACAACTCCCATTGTTGATTTTGCGTGCCCGCTTGAGCACGGCTCCCGATGTGCTTGATGCGACATTCGAGTTAATTCACGCCATGGATCCCGATGGGAGCTATACACGTCTCTTTTTGGCGCCACAGCGTACCCCATGGGAATTACCAGAGCAACCGATGGTGGGCTGGGATCAGGATATTGTCGGTCTTACAGAGTTCTTGGTACAGGTTGCACCGATGTTCGAACAAGAGCAACTTGCCCTGGCAAAGGGTGATGCAAAGCCCGTTCAGTCGTCATCTCCTGCGGTGCCGACCACGCCTGGCACAACACTCGGTTCGATGATGCACCGTCGGGGAGCCGATGCCAAAGTATTTGATGGCCAAGTGCATATGTTGCTTGCCAATCGTACCGCTCTGGTACGCCGCTTTGGAATGTCGGCGAGCAAGCAGATTGATCAAAGTTTGCGACTCCTCAGTCAGGTATTGCGGCAACAAGGTATGACGGTCTGTGCTGGCTACATTGACGATCCGGTTGATTTGACAATCGGTGATATTCGTGTGCACCATCCGGTTGAGACCGATGCCATGGCCATTCGTGACATGGTGCGTATCTTTGCTGAACGTGTCCAAAGTCGTGGACTGGAGATTGCCACGTTGCTGTTGATTGGTGGCGATGATTGTATACCATTCCATCGACTGCATAATCCGATCCCAGATGATGAAAAAGTCCTCTTGTCGGATAATCCGTACGCCTGTGATGATTCTGGATTTTTGATTCCACAACGCATTGTGGCACGCATCCCAACAGGTGATGATAACGATCCGACACTGCTGTTGACCATTCTGCAGACGATGACGAACTATCATGCAGCAGCACGCCATGAGGGGCGTCTCGGTTTTGATTTGGGTGCGTGGTTGCGCATTCGCAATGCGCAGGGTGATGATTTGGCGCGTGGCATTGCCGCAGAGGTATGGCAGATTCCGTCACAAGAGATTCTGCGCAATTTGCATGCTGATGCCACACTTCTCACGTCACCACCACTTGATCACCATCAAGTCAACAAGCGCATGTTATCCGGTCGTGAGGTGCTCTACATTAATTTGCATGGTGCATCAGGCATGCCACACTTCTACGGACAATCAGCGAATAGTTGGGGCGCCGCATCAGCACTTCCTATTGCAATTACACCTGACCACATGAGCGGATCAACAGTCGGTGGCACGATTTTGTTGAGTGAAGCGTGTTATGGTGCGGAGCTTCTTGGGCGTACCATCGAGAATTCCATCCCGTTACGGGCGTTAGCCAACGGTGCACTGGCATTTGTGGGAGCGACTGTGAATGCCTATGGAAGCGCTCAAACACCGCTACTCGGTGCCGATTTGTTGTTTGAACGACTGACGCATCACATGGCGCTCGGGTTGCCGGTCGGCATGGCCTTGCATTTTGCGCGCCTCGAGTTTGCACAGACCATGTACGACCGCCAGGGGTTTTTGGATGACGTTGACATGAAAACGTTGATTGAGTTCATTTTGCTTGGAGATCCCTGGGTTGCGCTCAAAGGTGGTCAATCACACGTCTCAATTAAGCACTCAACTGAGAGCGGTAGTATGCAGCTCATGGCTGTATCGCGTGTACCCAAAGTGCTCCGGCATATGATTCTCCAAGAAAGTGATATTCCGGCTGATATGCTCCGGCAGGCCAAAGCGACCTTGCAGAAATACATCGATCCGACCAGTGGGGCACAATTGTCGATTGTGGCCACCACCAATCCACGCTATCAAGCCAAAGGAATTACCGTTCCGGATGTGCGATTTAGTATGAAGTCCATGGTGCAGACGAGTGATGGACTCTGGTTACCACGCAATGCGCATGTGACAATGAGCAATCAAGAATTAACCAAAATGGTGTTGAGCCGTTAGCGTTCTAGTGCTTCCATAACCCTTTGATGAGTTGGGCAATACGTTGACTGGCATATGGCAGAATGGTGTCATGATTCGTTACGGTTGATGGTGCTGTGCGTATGGTGGCACTGTGGTGCGTGAGCGGCCGTGGTAATGCGCTGAATTGGTTTGGTAACACCGGTTCAACGTTCCATAGTGGTGCACGAGTGATGACCGGAGTCTCCCAACCAAAGTGGTCTGCAAGGGTGTGCATATATGCGTTCGCTGAATCTGCCAGAGTATGACCTTGTTGGACAAATGTTCGTGCATTGTGACCGAGTGTATGGCGTACTTGCGGATGTTGATGCAACAAAAAGGTGCTAGCGGTCAGCATTGCACCTTCACTCTGATCAAGTGGAATATGAATGGCGGCATGGCGCGGGATTTCGAGGAACGAACCACTTGCTGTGATAACGGTGGGTTTGGCCGCTGCCAATAGGCGTAACAGGCTTGCCGATGTCTCACCTGCTGTTGGATGCCGCAAATTAATACATACATCGGCAACTGCGACGTACAATGCAAAGTCTGTCGCAGACGCATATCCTGTGACATGTACTGCACCTTGTGTGCCGGTTCGGCGTACCAACGCGTCAAGAGCAAAATTTGGTGAGACACTCCCGACGATAATGTAATGCGCATTAATACCGGCACGTCGTAGCGTACGGATGGTACGAAGAACCTGGTCAACGCGTTTGTACGGGTTGACGTGTCCAAACGACGCAATAATAAATGCATCGTCGCCAAGATGCAGTTGATCGCGTAGTGGAGCGGGATCAATGACCGGGAGTACGGGGACACCCATCGGCACAACCGCACGTTTGCAATCAGGACGAAGCGTAGCGATTGCATCCGCAACATAGTGACTATGACTTATCACTAGCTGTGCGGTATTGAGTACAGGCTGACAGAGCGGCATCTGAAAGACGCTATCGTCAAACACTCCTTGGAGCATGCGTTCGGCGATAGTGCTACCGGCATCAGCATAATAGTGGGTTGCGAGTTGTGTATATGCAGCTATATTGCGACGATGGACGGCATGGTATTGCAACATAAAATGATGAAGTACCAAATCATGGAGTACAACCACACCGGGTAATTGTTGTGCAACATCCCATATTTGAAAGTGTGCCGGGCTATTGCCCATGTGATACAAAATAGCATCGTATGGATGTTGGGCGTGATCTGCGATGAGGTGTGTCAGTGAGCGCACACGTACGTGTGTGGAGAGATCCAGATTGGTTGGTGTCATGCCGTGATCGATGTATACCGTGATATCAGCGTATTGTCCAAGATATGGAAGTAACTCTTCGCTGTAATCAGAAATCCCAGAATGTACGGGATTGATGGGACTACAATACGCGATGCGCCGCATAACGTGTTCCTTTATTACCTACGCTAGTCTCGACACGGAGAACTCATCTATTATCACATAATACCGAATTATTGCTGTGTAATCGGTCGGGTATGCTACAATTTGATAGCATTGTTCTGTATTCGCATCGCACATGGACGTGTCACACGCGCGAACAATACACCTTGTTGAGGAAAAGATGGAAGTTGCATTAAGCGTTATCAAGTATCTATTTGTGACAACGGTAATGGTTGGTGGAGTCGTAGTGTTGGCAGCTATTGTGCGTTTGGCGTGGGAGAAGGCACGACAGCCTCAGGCGACGACAAAGGATGAGGCATGACCATCCGTGTGTTCCATTGTTCGGATTTGCATGCCGGTCCACCATTTGATGCCGCTATTGCCGACATCGTCCTACAAGATGCGCAGCGCTATGCGCCTGATTTGTTTGTGGTATCGGGTGATTTTGTACAACGTGCCGATTTTGTAGAGCAGTGGCAGACCATTACCACATGGTTGTCACAAACGCCTGAACCGCGGTTCGTGGTGCCTGGGAATCATGATGTGCCACTGTACCACGTGTACAAGCGTTTGTTCGATCCGTATTTCTTCTATCGTCAGCATATTAGTACTGATTTGATGCCAGTCGTACATTTGCCAGGTGTAAGTGTGGTCGGTCTCGTCTCTGCGCATGGATGGTGTATTGATAGTGGCTATGTGAATGCAGCCCAACAAGCACATCTCAGACGCACCGTGGCACAAATACCTGACGGTAATCGACGTGTGGTCGTCATGCATCATCAGTTGGTAAATCCACCCGGAGTCAAAAAGCGCGCACGCATGCGTAACTCCGACCAAGTGGCAGCATTGCTAGATGAATGTGCGATTGATTTGGTATTGTCTGGTCATCTGCATCTTTCGTATGTGGGACATACACGCGATATGATGCCAGAGCTTGCACGAGGAACACTAATTTGTCAATCTGGTACAAGTACGTCGCGTCGTGGTAAGTCACGAGAACGCCATACGTATGCCTATAACACACTTGAAATCACTGCGCGAGATGTGTTGATTCAGCGACACGTCTATGATAAACAGCAACGAGCATTTATGGTTGATGTTGAACACCGGCAACGTTGGCACGCGTAATCTGCTTCAGTGGGTAACACAATGTACGAACACGACGATCAGCATCTGGTACAGGCAGCGCTCAACGGTGATTCAGAGAGCTTTAATCGACTTGTAGACCGCTATCAAGCGCGGGCCTACGGGTTGTGTCTGCGTATGCTCGGTGATGCTGATCATGCTGCGGACGTGGCACAAGATGCGTTTATTTCGGCGTATCGGCATTTGCCGAGCTTGCGTGGTGAGTTTCGTCCGTGGTTAATGCGGATTGTTGCCAATGCGTGTCGTGACGTGTTGCGTAGCCAAAAACGACGTCCGAGTGTGTCGCTAGACATGACCAATGATGACGATGATGCGCCGGCACTCCAGATTGCTGATACTGCAGCTGGTCCCGAAGAGCAGTTGTTGCGTCGCGAGATGCAACAGACCATTGCCACTGCGTTGTTTACCATTCCTGCTGAACAACGTGAAGTGATTGTGCTCAGCGACATTGAAGGACTATCCTACCAAGAAATTGCCGAAATTACCGGTATTAACATCGGGACGGTGAAATCGCGGTTGAATCGCGCACGTATGCGTCTGCGTGAGTTATTGTACGCAGCGGAACTCTTGCCACATGTGCGACGTCTTACTTCTGAACAAACCAATCAGGGGGAATAATGGGGCAGCTGCATCATATAAGTGAAGAGGATATGGTCCTTTTGACTGCACTGCTTGATGGTGCCCTGACTACCACAGCCGCAACTGCACTTCGTCAGCGATTGACGACTGACGATGCGTTGCGCGAAGCGTATCATGATTTGGTGCTCATTCGTGATGAATTAGCAGAACTTCCTACGGTGCATGTACCGCGTTCGTTTCGTCTTGACGAAACCACGTTACGGCGTGCCCGTGGCTGGCGTTGGTGGTTTATTTTGCCACCTGGTGGTGTTTTTACCCCGGTGATGAGTGCGATGGCCAGTTTGGTGGTTGTTGTCGTGTTGGTGCAACGCTTGATAGGGGCTACTACTGTTCCCTCCGCAGAGATGACCATGATGGGAGCGCCTATGGCTGAACCTGCCATGCTTGGCGAAGCTCCTGCTGACAATGTGCGCGTCGCAGAATCGGCACCAATGAGTGCTGCTGCGCCAGAAAGTGCCCCTGAATCCGAATCGACATCACTGACTAACGATGCTGAAGTGAACAAAGAGCAGGACGCGATAATAAGTGAACAAGTACTGTCGGCCGACTCAACGTATCAAGTGTCTGGCGACATGACAATCGAACCATCTATGGCGGCTCCGATTGATGGAATGGAATATCAGCCATATGGTGATGCGTGGTTGAATTGGTCGGTAGCCGGTATTCTGATGAGTGCCATTCTTCTGGCAATCTCGATACGCTGGGTGCTTAAGGTGTGGTGGCATCAACGCCACCAGAGGTCGTAGTGGCAGCACGTTGGCCTGCGCTGTTTGTGATGACCATTCTCTTGGTTGTTGTCAATGTCGGTTTTTATTTTTTGCCGATTGACTACACACGTCTTGCTGCATATGCGATTCCGGGAGTCTTTGGACTGACTGCGGTCGCCACAGCTACTATTGTCGTGCCCGTTCCGTATATTCCCATTATCGTTCGCATCGCCGAACAAACGACTGACGTGCGTACACTCATCAGCATTGCCGTGGCTGCAGGTGCAGGATCGGTGGTTGGCGAGATTAGTGGGTACATGGTAGGGCGTGCCGGACGTCACGCCTTTCAAGATACGCGTATGTCGCGCTGGGTATCAGCGCAGATGACGCATCCACTTCGATCGTTTGTTGCGTTATTTGCCTTGGCAGCGCCGCCTAATCCGTTGTTTGACGTGGCCGGAATTGCGGCAGGAGCATTTGGCGTGCCGTTTTGGTTATTTGGGGTTGCAGTCTTTTTGGGGCGCATGTGTCGTATGCTCGGATTGGTCTTTTTGGGGGCATATCTCGTACAATAATGGTATATACGAATAAACGTAGTATAGTAGTAGTAATCCACTGCATTGTGAGGAGGGCGCTATGTCCGATCCGCCACGGATTGTGACTCCGAACGCCTCGGATGATGAACAATACGATGAAAAGAGCCTGCGACCGCGCAAGCTTTCTGAGTTTATTGGCCAAGAAAAAGTCGTCGATCAACTGAAAATCAGCATTGATGCCGCACGTGGTCGGAGTGAGCCGCTCGACCACACCCTGTTGTACGGGCCACCTGGGCTCGGCAAAACCAGCTTGGCCATGATTCTCGCCAACGAAATGGGCGTGCAAATCAAAATTACCTCGGGTCCCGCCATCGAACGCCAAGGGGATTTGGCGGCAATCTTGACCAACTTGCAACCCGGTGATGTTTTGTTCATCGACGAGATTCATCGTCTCAATCGCGCCATCGAAGAGGTGCTCTATCCCGCCATGGAGGATTTCGCCCTTGACATCGTGGTCGGCAAAGGCCCGGGCGCCCGGAATTTGCGCCTCTCTCTGCCCAAATTCACTGTCATCGGTGCCACCACGCGTCTGGCCCTGTTGACATCGCCGTTGCGCGATCGCTTTGGGCTGGTGCAGCGCATGGAGTTTTATTCGGTGCCCGCCCTCAATGACATTGTGCTCCGCGCTGGGGCGATTTTGGGTGTAGCGATGACCCCTGAGGGTTCGCTCGAGATAGCCAAACGTGGTCGTGGTACGCCACGTATCGTCAATCGTTTGCTCCGACGTGTGCGTGACTATGCGCAGGTGGTGGCGAATGGCGTCGTCACTCAAGAGGTGGCTTCTATCGCCTTGACCAATCTTGAGGTTGATTTTTTGGGGCTTGACGAAAACGATCGCCGCTTGTTGCGGACGGTGATAGAGCTGTTTGGTGGTGGGCCGGTCGGCTTGTCGACGCTTGCAGCGGCGCTCGCCGAAGAAGTTGATGCCGTTGAGGATGTCTATGAGCCGTTTTTGCTCCAACTCGGCATGATTCAACGAACTCCACGTGGTCGCGTCGTTACGCGCCGTGCCTACGAACACCTCGGTATGGTAATCCCTGACCATTTAAATCCGCCAGGCCCGAAAGGCGAGCAACAACGCTTGATTTGATTCATCCTAGTGCATTATCACCCCGTGACCGCATTGTGTCACGGGGTGTTTTGTGTGGTGCAAAGAAACGTTTTCTGTGCCACATACATGGTATTTGTACTGCCTAAACTATGAATTAACACACCGTTTTTGCTCATCAACGCCTTAGAGTATGTTTAGATGATGCGTGTATAGTGAAATTATGTCCTCATATTTTTGCATCATAAAAGCGCTATAGCACACAGGAGGATTGCGTGTTTGGTCGTATGCCAATTATCCAGCACATACGTATGTGGCCGTGGACAGTGCGTGTCGTATATGGTTTGACTGCAGTCATTATCGTGAATTCGATTATGAATATTATTGATGCTGTGATGTATCGTATTGACAAAGGGGCATGGTTTTTTGCTGCTGATACAAATGATCCACTCTATGAATTGGGCACCTCCTTGGGATTTTGGGGGATGCTCTTTTTTTGTGTCAATTTCATTTTAGCGACGCGTTGGCGTTGGGTTGAAGTCTTCAGTGGTGGACTCGACAAGGTCTATCGATTGCATGCATTTGTCGGTAAAAGTGCACTGACGTTGTTGGTCTTGCATCTATGTGTGTTGTTTATTCAAGCTATCCCCGATTTACGCACACTGGTGGCCTATACGGTGCCTGGCATTGATTTGTCGTATACGCTCGGTATGTTTGGTCTGATGATAGTCACAGGTCTCGTCATCATGACGTTGTGGCTCCAAATGCCGTACCAATCATGGCTCGAATCGCATAAATACATGGGCATCGCCTACGTGTTGGGTGGTGCCCATGCACTTGTTGCACAACTTGATTGGTATATTGCGTTGATGACCGCAGTTGGCGGGTATGCGTGGGTCTATGCCGTGTTTTTGTATCGAACGCAGGCGTCACATGCGCGTGGTCAGATTGTAGACGTGAAGCACGAGCAACGGGTGACCGAAGTCATCATGCGCCTCGAAAAACCATTTTCGGCCAAGGGGGGACAATTTATCTTCTTTGGTGTCACGAACAGTGGCGCTGGCTTACCAGCCGAGTTACACCCGTTTTCGATTTCACAGATTATTGATGATTCTACCATTCGTATCTCGGCCAAAGCGGTAGGTGACTACACGCGACGTTTACCGGAGCTACAGGTTGGCGATTACGTGGTCGTGTATGGTCCACACGGTGTGTTTGGCCAGCAAGGTCAACCGGGTGGTGCGCAGATTTGGGTGGCTGGTGGGATTGGAATTACGCCGTTCTTGAGTCTGTTGCAGGCTGAGGTGCGTCAACCACGTGCTACGACACTCAATCTTATTTGGGCGGTGCGTCAGCGTGAAGAGGCGATTTATGCCAAAGAAATAACCGAATTGGTCGCCCAATCACCACACATCACCGTGCATATTCACGAAGGAGTGTTGACGGCCGCAGAAATTGAGCAAATAACTGGGCATGCAATTAACCCTGCAACGACGATATTTGTGTGTGGACCGTTGCCGATGATGCGGAGCTTGCGGTCGCAGTGGCGTGCGCGTGGTGTGCCCACGCAGCAGATTGTGAGCGAAGAGTTCGGCATGCGTTGATCTGTTGTATGGCTAAGTCAAAATAGTGCTACACTCGATACTGTTCATCGGTATTTTTGTATGTACACTACATGACTGAGTCACAATTCACCAACAAAGACGTCTACGAATTATTCGATGCCATCGCCGATTTGATGGAAATTCTCGGCGAAGATCGCTTTCGCATTCTCGCCTATCGGCGTGCAAGTCAGGCGTTGCAAGCCGTTGAAATGCCCTTGTACGATGTGTTCCAGCGTGATCGTTTACAAAAAATCGACGGGTTGAGCAAAGGGATGGCCGAAAAAGTCGCCGAACTTTTTGTGACTGGCGATGTCGAGTACTACTCGCGGCTGCAAGAGCGAATGCCTGCGGGTGTCCGTGAATTGTTACGAGTTCCACACATTGGACCGCGCACTGCGGGGCGTCTCTATAACGAGCTTGGTATTGCTGGGCTGACAGACTTACAACACGCGCTCGACCAAGGGCGATTGATGCAAATCAAGGGTATCGGGGAACGAACGTTGGCCGGTATTCGCGATGGGATTGCTGCGGTGTCCGATCGTGAGGTGCGCACGTTGCTGTTACATGCTTGGGAATCGGGATTACGCATCCAACATGAGATTGCGCATCTGAATCACGTTATACGGGTGTCATGGGCTGGTAGTCTCCGTCGTGGTCAAACGACAATCGGGGATTTGGACTTGGTGGTAATGAGTGATCAACCTGATACCGTGTTGCATCAGCTGTATGCGATGAAGTTGTGGATGCGGGCCCAGATCGATCAGCAACGACTTACTGCAGTGCTACCCAATGGGATGGGGCTTGATGTGGTCGTGGTTGAACCATCAGCATGGGGCGCTGCGCTGTTGCTCAGCACGGGCAGTCATCAACACAGTACGTGGATACAACAGCGTGCACAACAACGTGACTACGAACTGACGATGCATGGCGTACTACGTGATGGACGTGTGACGAATCTTGTTGATGAAGAGGCAATTTACACTGCGCTTGACTTAGCGTGGATTCCTCCAGAAATCCGCGAATGGTATCACGCTGATGAAGATATCGCATATCCTCTGCCAGGTACGTTGGTTACGCACCATGACATGGTGAGTGATTTGCATATGCATACCACGTGGAGCGATGGTAGTGCTGACATTCGCACCATGGCTGAATCAGCACGTGCATATGGGTATCGACATATCGCGATTACGGATCACGGTGCCTTAATAGGTGTGACAAATGGTCTAGATGTGAAGCGGTTGCGACAACAACGTGCCGAGATTGATGCGATTAATGCCACATATGCAACCGCAGGCGTTGACTTTCATATTCTGGCAGGTGTTGAGGTGGATATATTAGTCGATGGCAGTTTGGCGCTCCCTGATGCCATCTTGCATGAGCTCGACATTGTTATTGCGTCGCCACATATTCATCTACGGCAAACGCCCGAAGTAGCCACACAACGGATTATGCGCGCAATTCAGCATCCAGCCGTTGATATTATTGGCCATCCGCGCGGGCGCATTTTGGGTGGGCGCCTCGGCGCACCTGTTGATATGGACGCAGTCATCGATGCAGCAGTCCGCCACGGGGTAGCGCTTGAAGTGAATGCTGGCCCTGATCGCCTTGATATTGATGGTGATTTGGTGCGCGATGTCGTCCGTCGCGGTGGTGTGATTAGTATTAATAGCGATGCGCATGCGACGGCTAACCATGCATGGATCCATCAGGGTGTAACGACTGCACGGCGTGGTGGTGCATCACCAGAGTCCGTGATAAATACGTGGGATTTATCGCGATTGCGCACGTATATGACAAGGAGTCGATGATGGCTACAATTTTTAGTCGGATCGTACAAGGTGAAATTCCATCCGTCAAAATCTATGAAGATGTGCACACGTATGCGTTTATGGACATCGCTCCCGCATCACGTGGTCATACACTCGTGATTTGTAAGGCTGAAATAGCCAATCTGTATGAGCTGGATGAGGTTTCATTAGTAGCAGTAGCAAAAACAACGCAACGAGTTGCCAATGCAATTCGAGATGTACTGCAACCGGATGGACTGAATATTATTCAAAACAACGGTGCTGCGGCCGGACAAACCGTGTTTCATTACCATGTGCATATTATTCCGCGCTGGAATGGTGACGGTGCCATTGGATTGTGGAATCCGCATCCAACGGCAATTGATCAATTGAAAGCATTGGCTGCACAGATTTGTGCGAATGAGCGTCTGAGAGGGTAGGTGATGCTCCTAGAGATGTGGTTGCGTCGGGCGGGATTGTGCGGTGCACAATTTGTCT
>CAYZZI010000029.1:36425-39807 GCA_964482795.1 uncultured Klebsiella sp. | reverse complement strand
CTACGCGGCCACCAAGCCATGGGCCTTGATATCGGCGATGGCCCGGGCGATGCGTTGTTCGTCGCCGGCGCTCTCGAGTGGGTCTTTGCGCAGACGGTGGCGCAAGGCCAAATTGGCCACCCGCAACACGTCATCGGCCTTGGCCTCGGTGCGCTTCTCATAGGCGGCCAGCGCCCCTGCAGCCCGCGTCAGCGTCAGCTCGCCACGGTGGCCGTCGATGGCCAACAAGGCGCACAGCTCGGCCGCCGCATACAAGGCCGAATCGTGGACCGCAACGTCGGGCAAGAGCTTTTGGGCGGCCTTGATGCGCCGGGCCAACTTCTGTTGCTCTTTGTCCCACTGCGCCACAAAGCCGGCCGGGTCAAGGTCGTAGGCCCGGCGGCGCCGCACGATTTCGACACGCTCGTGGATATCGGTAATCGTGGTGATGCGCGCATGCAACCCAAAGCGGTCGAGCAACTGCGGACGCAAATCGCCCTCCTCTGGGTTGCCACTACCCACCAGCACAAACCGGGCCGGGTGGCGCACGCTCATCCCCTCGCGCTCGACCAGATTGACGCCCGAGGTGGCCACGTCGAGCAACAAGTCGACCAAGTGATCCTCGAGCAGGTTGACCTCGTCGATGTACAAAAAGCCGCGATTGGCCCGGGCCAGCAACCCCGGCGCAAAGGCCTGCACCCCATCGACCAAGGCGCGTTCGATGTCGAGCGCACCGACAACCCGATCCTCAGTGGCACCGAGTGGCAAATCGACCACCGGCACCGCCTGCGTCACCGCTTTGCCTTTGCTCTGCCCCGCACAATGCGGGCAAATCGGCGATGGGTGGCTCGGGTCGCAGTTGTACGGGCAGCCAGCCGTCATTTTGACGTGGGGCAACATGCTGGCCAAGGCGCGCACCGCCGTACTTTTGGCCGTACCACGATGCCCCATAATCATCACCCCACCAATCGAGGGGTCGATGACGTTGAGGATCAAGGCCAGTTTGAGCTCGGCTTGGCCGACAATCGCACTAAAAGGGAATACCTGATGTTGCTTGGCGCTATTCGTCGTTTCGTGCGTCATACTACGCATCCTTCTTTTGCACAAAAAGCTATACGGCCAGCGACTGCTCGGGCTGCGCTGACGGATGATGAATCTCGGTGATGCTCACCATAAACCGGCGCTCAAACGGCACCGGCGTCTCAAAATCGGGCCACTCAGCGCGCGCCCAGGCCTCGACATGCACCAGCGTGGCATTGAGCAACTCACTGTCAATCGCCCAGGTCTCGGAGTCGTTGCGGGCATACATGCCGGCCAGCACCTGCGCCGGCGACGTGATGGCCTGCCAACTCGTGGCGACCTCTTCGGCATGAGTGACGCCGCCGTGTTCGGCCAAGAACTGTTGCTTGGCGGCACCGGCGCCTGGCGGGCGAATCCCCGGCGACAACTGCATAATCACTTCGCGCATTTTGTGGCGCATGCGCATGGCACACGAGGCTGGGTCGTTCCAATCGCGCCCCTCAATGAACAGCCCACCCGGCTTGAGCACCCGCACCGCCTCGCGTAAGGCCACGCGCCAATCGGGCGCATGGTGGAGCACGTGTACGGCCAGCGTGGCATCGAAGCTGGCATCCGCGAACGGCAACGTCATCATGTCGGCAATCAAAAGATTGTGAATCTGGCGCTTTTGAGCCACGGCCAACATGCCCTGCGAAATATCAAAGCCGACCACCTCGCATCCGTGATCAAGCACCGGGCGCGCAATGCGCCCAGTGCCGATACCGATTTCGAGGATGCGTCGACCAGCTCCCACCCGCTGTACTAAATAGGCACCAATCGCCTGTGACACCTCGGGTGCGTGCACGTGGATGTCGTCGTAGTTACTTGCCACATGCTGAAAGTCGAACTTGGCCATCGTAGCCCCCTCGTCATCACACTAGGCAGTCGAACCGTTTTCCATGGCCAAGGTCAAATCGCTGCGGGTCAATGACTTGAACTCTTGGATGTCGACCGCACGTAGCACCGCCACGCCCACGATCATCAACACCACTTCAAGCCCGAAGATCATCATGTAGCCTGAGGCCGGCGCAAACAACCCCGTCTCAATCAAGATGGTTTTGAGCGTACCGCTGAGGAACGAGGCCGCGCCTGTGCCGAACGCCTGCGCCATACCCCACATGCCCATGTACAAGCCAGTCGATCCTTCGACCGTCATATCCATCATCATCGACAAGGCGCCGACATTGTAGAACCCGGTAAAGACGCCCATCGTCAACAAGGCGGGATTGAGCAACTCGCGCATGCCCATCATGGCCGAAAGCGTCAAGATGCCTAGACCGAACGCTGTGCCCAGACCACCAATCACACCGATGGTCTTCTTGTGGATGCGGGTTACGCTACTCAAGATACCCATCACAATCATGCCGCCCAACACACCGCCACCCCAGGTCGCATTGAACGACGATGTCTCGGCAATCGACATGCCGAAGACCTCAGCACCATAGACCTCGAGGATGGCATCCTGTAAGAAGATACCCAAAATCGAGAAGAAGACGAAGCCAAAAAAGGCCCGTACCTGCGCATTGGTCTTGAGCAAATCAAACGCCACACCGAGCGACTTGAACGGTGATACGCCCGCAGCCACAGAGCTGGCAGCCAAGGCTTTCAGCTCTACCGACGAACGCTTCTTTTCGAGACCGAAAATCGGCAATGCGGCGATGAACACCACCAGCGGCGTTAACTGATAGAGCGCTTGCATCTGTGATAACTGGAACTCACCACCCATGTTGGCTTTGATGACAATCGCCGCCGCAATGGCACTGATAATCGTGAATGTCCAGACCACTGCCACGATGATGCCACGGCGCTCAGGCGTCGTGACCTCGGCAATCAACGAGTGATGCGAATCACCAGTGGCCGCAATACCCACACCAAACAAGAACAACAAACCGAACCCGGCCACAAACGCCCAGCCCTGCCCTTGGCCCATCGCTTGGGCCACACCCGGCAAGAAGACGAACGCCGTGCTCGACAACAACCCGCCAAGTAAGAAATACGGCGTGCGGCGGTAGCCCATAATCGGGTATCGATCAGCCAAACGCCCAATCACCACCTGAAACGGCGATAAAAAGTGGTGCATACCAATCATCGTAGTGATGACGGCCGCAGCAACACCTAATTCATAAATCGAAATACGGTTGAAATTACTCGTCAACAAGGCAAACATCCAGCCAGCACCAATCTTTGGTATGGCAAGACGCAGGGTGAACACGACCCCCCGCAATGCACGCAACACTGCATTCATAGTAGCCTCCGTAGTCTTTACTGTGCACTACCATGCCGAAAGACGTTGGCGAAAGTGGGGTACGTACCCGTAGTGCGGAGTCGTTACGAGCACAGTATA
>CAYZZI010000029.1:5006-36325 GCA_964482795.1 uncultured Klebsiella sp. | reverse complement strand
GTTGGCGAAAGTGGGGTACGTACCCGTAGTGCGGAGTCGTTACGAGCACAGTATAGCACCCGGTTTTCTGCATTCCCATGCACCTAAATCACACATTTATTCTATGTTATGTGTACATTTGCTCTACAGTCCAACCTCACACGTCACTGCGTGGGGGTGTAGGACGTCACTACATGCCAGCCATTCCACCTGCGCTCCCATTGATCCCTCCCGGCGTACAGTCTCCGTGCAGGCTCCGCCCCCCGATTGGTCACCACCCCAACGTCACTGCATGCCGGCCTATGCACCTGCGCTCCCATTGATCCCTCCCGGCGTGCAGTCTCATTGACGGGCTCCGCCCCCCCCGGTTGGCCCCAGATTGCACGGCCATCCGCCCACATTTGCCTGGGAACCCCATCACCTCATCCGGCGGATGCCCATGCAATGACGAACGTGGGGTGTAACATGCCATTCCACCTGCGCTCCCATTGATCCCTCCCGGCGTGCAGTCTCATTGACGGGCTGCGCCCCCGATTGGTACTCTCGCGCAGATTGCACGGCCATCCGCCTACGTGATGGTGCGGCAAGGACGTGTCTTGCCGCTACGCAGGGATGCCCATACCCAGGGTTAGAGGCACCACAGTCGTAAGGGCGTCCGAAAGGGCGCCCGTATCACCCACATCATCACATACCGCACACCACACCTACACCGTCCATACCCCACCCGATACATCACCCGCATCACCCGATACCACGCCCACATCACCCACAAACAAAAAACGCGCCGAGGGGATTACCCCTCGGCGCGTCGTGATCCACGCATCAGATCATGCGGACTTCGGTTTGTTCTTTGGAGAGGAAGACGACACCGTTCTCGGTCACGAGCACATCCTCTTCGAGACCCACATAGCCGGCTGACGTCTCGATACCCAGCTCGAGCGTGTAGATGTTGCCCACTTCAATCAGCATGTCAGGCGTATTACCATAGCGCTCCCAGCGTGGGCCAAGCAACGGGCCACCGTCGTGACACGCCTTGCCGAGGCCATGGCCGAAGGCGTGCATGTACTCGGGGTAACCGGCGTCGACAATCACGTCGCGGGCCACTTGATCGACCTCATGCCCTTTGACGCCGGGGCGCAACGCTTTGGCACCCTCGCGGATGGCTTGGCGTACCGTGTCGAAGGCGCGTTGAATCTCGGGGGGCAGGCCGGTTTCGCCGGGGCGACGCACATACCACAGGCGTTGAATGTCTGAGCAGTAGCCCTCTTGTTGCACGCCGAGGTCGATGTGTACGATGTGGCCGGGCTCGATTTTGATGTCGGCGCTGGGCACACCGTGGCCGACGGCCGAGTTGGGGCCGCTGTTGACGATGGGGCAACCGTCCCACGACCAGGCTGAGGGCAAGCCACGACGCTTAAACTCGGCATGGACGAAGTCGCCGATGTCTTTCTCGCTCTTGCCGACCTGAATCTGGGCAGTAATCAAATCGACGATATCTTCGGTGGTGTCGATGGCCGCCTTGATGAGGGCGACTTCGCCATCGGTTTTGCGGGCACGGAGCGCACTCAAAAGCGGGCCAGCGCTGACGAGGCGCTCGACGTACGGCGTGCCTTTGAGGAGCTCTTGGAGCATCAAGTACATGCCGACGGTCAAGCCATCTGACGTCTTGTCGTCTTGGCTGTAGTTGAGGCCGATTTTGCTTGGGTTAATTGCGGTCAAGGTTTTGACCAACTGCTCACGGATCCCAGCATCGTAGCTGATAATCTCGGTACAGACGCCATAGCTCGCCACGCCAGGTACATCATAGCGGCCGACGATGGCGATACGACGGCCATCGCGGGTGAAGATGAAGGCCGAGGGCCAGGTCACATCGCTGCCGATGGCGAGTTCGATGCCAGGGTCGGGTGAGACGACGGTTTCACGGACAAAGGTCAACCAGCAGTCTAGGTCAAATTCATGGAGGAGCGCGCTGGCTTGATCGGCTTTTTCACGATACACGGACATCGTAGTTCCTTTCAGTATCACGAGTGGTGACGAGCAGCAATTGCTCGTCGATATAGATCCACGTAGCGTTGTGCAGCCACTTGCCACGTAAAATCACTCAGCATGCCACGCATCATCAACATGCGCCATTGGGGGGCATCGACATAGACCGCCAACGCTCGTTCAATGGCGTCACGAAGTGCCTGTGACGTAGCGTCATCAAAAATAAATCCGGTGCCATAATTACTCGGTGCATGATAGTTTGTCACCGTATCGCGCAGGCCACCGGTAGCCCGTACGACCGGCACGGTCCCATAGCGCATGGCAATCATTTGGCCGGTACCACATGGCTCTACACGTGAAGGCATCAGAAAGAGATCCGCACCAGCGATAATCCGGTGCGCAAGCGCCTCGTCGAACGTCAAGCGGAAGGCGATTTGCTGAGGATACCGCGCTCGCAGTTCATTCAACCGTGAGTGAAAGCGTTGTTGGCCGGTGCCCATCACCACCAATTGCACGGGGTGTTGTTGCAACAGCGGCTCGATGATTTCATCAATCAGGTCGTAGCCTTTGAGGTTCGTCAAGCGTGCAATCACGCTTAACAGAGGCACCTGCGCATCAACGGTCAGGCCGAGCTCACGTTGCAATGCTGATTTACACAGCGCTTTCCCAGTCAAATCATCGAGGGTATACGTGGCAGCAATCAGTGCATCAGAGGACGGATTATACACGGCACCATCGATACCATTCAACACGCCGTACAGCCGATCATGGCGAGTGCGGAGCACATCATGTAACCCGGCACCAGCTGCAGGTTCAAGGATTTCATTGGCATAACTTGGACTCACGGTGTTGATGATATCCGCAAAGTAGATACCACGACCAAGTAGTGCAACCGAGTTCCGGGCGTCTATGGATTCATTGACGGCAAAATCTAGTGCAGGAACTCCGGCTATTTCGAGGACACGATGCCCAAATACCCCTTGAAACGCCAGATTATGAATGGTCAGAAGCGATGCCGTATGTGCAAAAAACGGGTCATCGACCAAGGTGGTACGTAACCAATTGGGGATAATTGCCGCATGCCAATCATGGCAGTGAATGACATCAGGTTGCCATTCAAGCTGACGACAACTTTCGAGCGCAGCACGACAGAAGAAGATGAAGCGATGGTCATCGTCGTCATACATGGAGACGCCATCACGATCAAAAAATGCCGGGTAATCGATGAACCAGACAGTGATATTGTGCAACCGTGTATGAAAGAGTTGTGCGTGTTCTACCGTGTCATTAAGGGGAACTGGAAGCACCTCATGGTGCATCGTCAGGTCAAATTGCTGACGGTCAATCCAACCATACCGTGGAATCACGATACGCACATCATGGCCAGCATCGATGAGTGCCCGTGGAAGGGCACCAATCACATCGGCGAGACCGCCAGTCTTGACAAATGGCGTCATTTCGGCTGCAACAATCAAGATGCGTAAAGACGACTGCATCACAGCGACTCCACCACGCGTTGCGCAATCACATCGGCAGGCGCATTACCGTCGACCCGCAGTACCATTCCTTGGTGTTGGTAGAACGTAATCAGCGGTTCTGTGGCCGCATCGTAGAGCGCAATCCGATGACGCACCACATCGGCCTCATCATCGGGTCGCGTATGGAGGGTGCCCCCGTGTGCAGCACATTCGGCCAACGAGGCAGGATCATCAACGTGCACCGGGAACGTACCGTGTGCCGACACACACATGCGCCGTCCACTCAAGCGCCGTATCAACTCATTGTCTGGCACATCAAGTTCAACGACGCGCGTCAACGTACGACCATGCATCGCCAACAACTCGGGGAGATACTGGGCTTGAAGCAAGGTGCGCGGATACCCATCAAGAATGAGTCCCTTGGTCGGTGAGAGTTGTGCAAGATGTTGTATCAACACCTGATTGATGAGGGCATCACTCACATAATTCCCGTGGTCGATGGCCGAGGCAATCTCGCGCCCTAGTTGCGACCCAGTGGCAATTTCGGCACGCAACAAGACACCTGTGGAAACCACACTCACAGGAATTCGATCGGCCAATGCGTGTGCCACCGTGCTTTTACCTGCACCCGGTGGCCCCATCAAAACTAACTGAACGGTGGGGGAGAGCACCATCGGCATTCTCATGAAGTAGGGGTAGCAGTCACATCAACCACAGGCACGGGGGTGGCAGTTGGTTCGATGGTCGGCGTATCAAGCGGACCAAATGTGGGCGCAGGGAGGGGTGTGCGATCCACCAGCGACGGAATGATGATGGTTTGCCCAACCTGAATGGTCTCAGGATTGGTGATATTGTTCAAGGTCATAATCTCTTCGACCGTTGAGCCAAAGTCAGCAGCGATGGCACTCAACGTATCACCGGACTTAATGACATACATGCCACTCGGCGTCGGCGACGGAATAATCGCCTGTGCGTAGGCGGTCACCGTCGCATCGACGTCTAACGTCGGCGCCGGCGTAATATAGAGCAGTGCGGGTACCGTCTCGCGCGGTAAGAGCGACACGTCACCAATATCACCGCAGGCGGTAAGCGTCACTGAGAGGAGTGCAGCGCCTAGCCATTGCTTCATGATTTGCCCATCTCCTGCCATGTAGATTACCCCACATCTACGCCGTCAATTGAGAAGAATTATACCATAGCCATACGGATATAACCGCCATGATTACGCGCTAGGTGTGTGCCCGAGCAACGGCTGAAAGACCGGATAGCTTGGGTGTTTTTGGAGTAAATCGAGCGGCCAATCACCGGCGAGCACGCGTTGTGCGAGGTCACGCCCTTGGACTGCGAGCACATCACGTCCCATCAACTCATCACGACTGGCATGCTGCGCCAGCAAAAACGCAACTGCACGCTCCACCGGAAAGCGTTGCGAGAAGTAGCTGAACGGCAAACGAATCGGTATCTGAAATGAATCACAGAGCTGAAGCAGCATTTGATTGCGCTCTTGACGATATGCACGGTTAATCACGTTGTCGGTGCCGTACAAATCACGCAAATACGACGGCGGATAGTTCCCCATCCACACCAATGACTCGTTGATACGTTGGTAGTGACGCGAATTCACGATGGTCAGATAGTCCCAATAGACAAAATCGGCCCCAGCATCACGTATCATCTGTAGCAGTCGCTTCAGCGCATAATCGGTATCATTGACGTAGGGAATCAACGGTTGGAGCGCAACTCCCACCGGAATATCATACTTCTTGAGTTGGCGCACAAGTGCAAGTCGCTCATCGGTACTCGGTGATTTGTGTTCGAACCGCGATTGCACATCAACATTATGTGAAATGATGGTCACAATCACCATAGCAAAACGATCGTGATGGAGTTGTTGTATCAAATCAATGTCTTGGAGTACTAATGGACTTTTGGTCATGATGACCACTGGATGTTGCGCCTCAACACACATTTGCAGGACATGATGAGTGCGTCGGTAGGTGGGTTCGGCAGGTTGATATGGGTCACTATCAGCAGTCAGCCCAATGACGTCATCGCGATGCATCACGGCCAACTCTTCTTTGGCACGAATTGCAATATTGGGCATCATGCGCACGCTCTCGGTCAACGAGCGCATTGATTTACTCCACCCCGTGCAGTAATCACACCCAAACTCACACCCATCATAGATGGCAGCGTGGTAACGCGCTAACGTGATATCGTCGATATGTGCGATGGGAGTCCCAAATACATTTGGGCGATTTTGATCAATTAAATAGACAGGCATATGTTCGTGCTATCCTCGGTTCGGTGTGTTATTTCTTGCGTTTCTTGGTGGTCAAATCGCGCAGACTCTCTTGGATGAGAAGCTGCTCATCACTGACCTCTACGGGCAAATTCAATTCTACCCGCCATTGTTCAATTTGCAAAGCAGAAAGCGGCACTTCTGGCTTCTCTTCGTGAATTTCGGCAGTCGGGTTCTCTTTGCGTAGCAATTGCGACACAAATAGCTGATTAGGCATATGCCGCACACCGTACTGATGCGCCACATCAATGATGCGTCGATCTGCGGTCACCAAGGCCCACTGCTTGGGTTGTGGCAGTTGTTTAATCCGTCGGATGATTTGCGTATCGGCATCTTCGGGGGATAAGGCAAAATGGCATGTCACGCCGTAGCCGTTGAGTTGTTGTTGGTGACCATAGACGCCACGATCAAACACCACCACGATTTGGCGATTCTTTTTGCTTACGGCAATTTTGCGCAACAAAAAGACTAACTTGAACTCATCATTATGATCGCTCAAACTGATATTGGGCATACTGCCAATCAGATTATGTCCATCAATCAGATAGTTCATGCGTCAGCAATACTCTCACTTCAATCAAAAACGGGGCCGTCGTTGACGGCCCCGTTGCTCACTACCGCTATGCTTATGGTACCACAACACTTTTCATGGTGATTGGGTCTTGGTCCCAGGTACCTTCTTTGCTCATCCAGTCGCGTGCACGGGTGCGGAACTCGAACGTGCCACTGCTGGGAGGCGAGAAGAGGGCGGCGCTGGCGCCGGTACCCATCTGCCAATTCGTCCACTCGCCACCATTCACGTTGCGGTACTGCACGTCAAACGACATGATACCGCTGACATCATCGATACCACCCCATTCGACGTAATACGCCCCGCCGTCCATGGGCTTGATTTCTTTGATCCACGATACCGGTGCCATCGAATCGTAGCGTGGCACCCACATGACGGAGTCAAAGCGCACACTACCGCCGCTGTCACCCGTCACGTCCGTCAAGCGAACACTGGCCGGACCGGGGGACATGTTATACACGCCCAACGAAGCCCAACGCCCGCCCTGAATCGCTTGATCAACCCATACTTCGCGCTCGGTGCCATTCAGGCCGACACGATAGATGGCAGCGCGCGTTGCACTCTTGCCACACGGTGGAATGAAAGCCATGACTTCGTAGTAGCCGAATTGGTTGAGCTCGGTATTCCATGTGGCCGTATTCTCACCCCATTCAGGGTTGTTCGTGCCGTATGTCCACTGATGTGTGCCGTTAAGACCACAGAATTCTTCGTACCATTCAACTTTGGCAGCACTGGTGTAGTTGCCACCCATGTTGTCAATGATGACCGTGCCGGGTGGATATGCGGCATTGGCGGTAGCTGAATCGGCGATACCTTGTGGACCTGGATCAAGACCCATCCACAAGTAAGTGACACGTACCCAGTCATTCGAACGCATACCAAGGCCATCCCAGAAGGCGCCATCAGCAATGTCGATACCGTTACCGATGGTGATTTTGCGGCCGAACATGTCAAGACCACCGTTGTAGCCGAAGTCGACCGCAGCTTGAGCCATCGGCATGCCGACGGGCAAGTCGCGGTAGAAGCGGCGCTCTGGTGTCCAGTACTCGTCGTTGGTGTTCCAAGGACCGACATCCCACACCGGCAAGATGATGCTTTTGTCTTGATAGGTCACACGAACTTGGAACTCGTTACCACCCTGGCTCGACAACACCTTCCATGATGGCAAGGCCACAAACCACGCACGCTCAGGAATGCGATAGCCGTTTGCGGTACGATAACCCACCAGGCCCTCGCGGGTTGCACGAATTGTGTACGTCGGAGCATATCCTTGTTGGAAAGCTGGGGGAGCCTGGGTTGGTACTGGAGCGGATGGATTGTCGTTTTGGGCACCATCAGAGATGGGCGGTGCCTCTTGTGCACTCACACCAAACGGAATCAACACCATGACCAGCGCCATCATGACCACAACAACTCGAAGCCAACTACTCTGCATGTATCTCTCCATTGGTAGCACATCTGACGTCACAACACTCAAGCGGATGTACTACATACTGTATCAATATGCGAAATCAGCATTATCATGCCTTATCACACATATCAAACATACTCGCAAAATGCCACATTTGTCAAGTCACTGAGATGACAACAATATGACGTGTACGTTATATCACACTATTCGAGCGGCTCAAAGGCGCTGTAGATTAAGCGCGCAAATCCACCAATCGCCTCAGCAGCGACTTCATCTGGCAAATTACCGACCTCCGCAGTGATGGGGCGATACACATAAATTGCCATCAAAAAGTTGCGCCCAGATGGCGTCGTCACAATGCCCACGTCAGCCTGCATATCCTCAATCCAACCACTTTTGCGCGCTGCGACGGTCCCCTCGGGCAAACCGGACATCATGCGCGTAAAGTCGCCGTTGCGCTTCATCAGCGTAATCATCTCGCCACAGCGCTCGGCGGTGAGCGTCTCTGGGTAGAGCTCAAGGAGTACACCAGAACCCTGACTACAGCGATACATTTCAAGAAAGACCGTTGACATCTCAGCTGGTGTGGTACGCAACATCGGATCAGCGTCCGTATGTGGCGGTGGACCTTCAATTTTAGGACCTCGAGCAATGTCATAATTGAGCAGGCCAATCAAGTAATCACGGGCTTCATACGGTAAATTCTGGTATGTAAATTGAAGCCCTAGTTTCTTGAACATTTCATTCATGAGCTGCGTACCACGATAGGCATCCTCAGTACTCAACCCACCCACAGAGATGGCCAAAATGCGATTCGCAGCGATGTTGTCGCTGACAACGATCATCTGCCGCATCCATTCTTTGACTTCGTCATCAAAGGATGCCACGTTGGCATAGGCGTTCAACAGAATGGCGACTTTCATCACACTTGCGCCCGAAAAGACGCTCATTTCATTTCGTGTGGCTACGACCGTATCATTATCAATGTCATAGACGTAAATACCAACTACACCCGGCCAATTGTCGGCCATCTCATTGACGGCCTGTTGGAGTTGTTCGGCAGTTGGATTGACGCGTTCTGGATCGGTGATAATCGGCAGTTCGAGTGCTTTTTGGTTGCCATCAAGTGCATCAATCACCAACAACTCAGCCGCATCTAAGTCAATTGACTGCCCTTGAATCGCCCGAAATTGGCGTACATACGCCGTGTCACCAGCGACAATGGTAGCCGGCCCAGTCGTGAGCGCGCGGACTTTTTCATTGAGCAGGACGAGTTGGCTGCGCACTTCATTGGCATCAATGCGCATCACTGGCTCGATTTGACTATTTGGCTCGGCACGCAGGAGGCGATCGCTGGTCGCTTCTTCGTCGATTTTGAGTCCTTTGAAGACAATGCGCTCTTGGAGGGCTCCTGCATCAATCTCGATGACGCGTGACGGAAGTGTATACGTGGCCAAAATTTCGCGGAGTTGATCACGATTTAAGCCGGCCATATTGAACGAATTGAGCGTGACACCTTCGGACACGCGTTCATTGATGACAGCAGTTGGGATAGCCGTTGGTGCTTGTGGTGTCGATTGATTAGGTTCTGACTGGTTTACATCGGCGAGTCCACTACTCCCACACCCCACTATCACAGACGTGGCTAACAGGAGTACCATGAGGCGCCACAGAAACGAATACTTCATCGTGTCTTTGTCCGTCAACTAAAACATCCCTTTGCAAAAGTTATCACAATTTGCCAACACGTGCAAACAACAAAACGGGGGGCCGACAAGCGGTCCCCCCGTTCTCAACGGCACAAATCACCTATCGGGTGTCGCTCTTGAGCTCAAGCCACGCCATTTCGGCGGCACTCAGACGAATCTCGCTAGCCTGCATATTGGCTTTGAACTCATCGGCAGTCTGACAGCCAACCAAGGCGAAGATGTTGAGCGGATAGCTCATCACGTAGGCGGTGGCGATTTGTGGGATAGTCAACCCCTTCTCCTCGGCCAACTGCTGCACGCGATCGAGACGCTTAAAGTTGTCATCGTTGGCGTAGACCTCGACGGCCAACTTGTCGAGGTATGTCTCGAACGTCTCGATGTTATCGCGGCGCAAGCGACCCGAGAAGAAACCACCGGCCAAACTTGACCACGTAAAGAGCGGCATGTTCAGCTTCTGGTAGTACTCGCGCGAGGCCACACCATTATCACCACTGATACTGATACACCCCTCCCACGGCTCTTTCTGCTGCACGGCAAGCGCAAAGTTGGGGCTGCTCGCCACAAACGGGGCAAGCCCGTGCTTGGCGGCATACTCGTTGGCCTCAGCTACACGCTGATGGCTCCAGTTTGAACCGCCGTACGACAAGATGCGCCCCGCCTTGAGATGTTCGTTCAAGGTCTCAACGATGGGACCAACGGGCACTGCTGGATCATCGCGGTGGAGCAAGTAGATGTCGATGTGGTCGACTTTGAAACGCGCCAACGAGTCATAGATGTCGCTGGTGATGTCCCATGGCGTGACACGCTTGCGGTCGCCGCTATGGTGGGCACCCTTGCCGATGATGTTGACCTTGTTGCGATTGCCGCGTTCGCGCAACCAACGCCCAAAGGTGCGCTCGTTGTCGCCACTGCCGTAGACGTGCGCCGTATCAAACGTATTGCACCCCATCTCCAAAATCGCGTCGAGCAAGTAAAAACACTCAGGAATACTTGCCGAGTTAATCATGATGCTACCTTGCACCAAGCGTGACACCGGCTGTGCAACACCAGGGATTTTGCCGTACTGCATGGGAAATCTCCTTAATTACCACGATATACACATTCAAGGCCGCAGGAACCAGCGGCATGACGCCATACACACATCACCACGAGACGGGTGATTTATTCCATTGGGTACTTTAGACCCCACACGGCACGAATGCGATCCATGGCCTCCATGGTGTGCATGGTATCAGTCCACGACATGATGTCGCTCTCAATCTTGCCGGAACGAAGCAAACGGCCAATCTCGGCAGCCTCGTAGTGGTAGCCGTTGCCCTCAAACGGCACCTCGATGGTCTCGCTCTTGCCACCCTTGTGCAGGGTAATCTTCTTGGCGACAAACCACGGCGACTCGATACGAATCCAGCCATCGGTGCCCAGAATGGTCGCCTCCCACGGGGTACTAGTACGCACACCGGTTGAGAAGTAGGCGATACGGCCGTTATCGAAGCCCATGACAGCAGCAGCTTGTTCATCAATGCCGGTGGAGCCGATTTCGGCCACGCCGGTGGCACTTTTGGCCTCTCCCATCAGCATGACAGAGAGCGAGACGCAGTAGACGCCGACATCGAGCAAACCGCCACCCGCCAAATTGCGATCAAACAGACGGCCACTCGGATTCACTTCGGTGCGGAAACCAAAGTCAGACTGAATCATGCGCACATCACCGATCGCGCCTTCGTTGATGAGACTGACCACTTTGCGAATGGAGGGCAAAAAGCGCGTCCACATGGCCTCCATCAATGGCACATTGGCAGCTTTGGCGGCTGCAATCATCTGGGCTGCCTGTTTGGCGTTGACGGCAAACGGCTTTTCGCACAAGACGGCTTTGCCGGCGGCGATACACCGCAACGTCTCTTCCATGTGGCCAGTATGTGGGGTCGCCACATAAATTGCATCGACCTCAGGGTCGTTGGCCAAGGCCTCATAGCTGGCATGTACACGTGGTATGTTGTACTTGCTGGCAAAACGTTGGGCTGACTCGGCCGTACGTGAACCAACTGCCACCAACGTAGCATCGGCTTGCGCCGGCAAACCATCAGCGAACACGCCGGCAATACGGCCTGTCCCCAGAATTCCCCAACGAATCGACTCTGTCTTCATTGACCGCTCCTTGGTCGTTTAACGATATGTGTACTTCGGGACACGCCTATTGTACACCGATTTGCTGAATTTCATACAAATTGTCCAAATTCAGCAACAATCATCGAATTAGCCTTTGACACCACTAAAAACCACCCCTTGCGTGAAGATGCGCTGGGAGACAAAGAAGAGAATAATCGGAGGCAAAATCATCAACAGCGACACTGCCATGATTAAGTGTGTGTTGATGGTATAGAGTGCATCAAAGGTTTGGAGACCCACAGCGAGCGTCCATTTATCTTTGGTATGCAGAAAAATCAACGGCTCATAAAAGTCATTCCACGCATACAAAAAGTGAAAGATGCCGACTGACACCAATGCAGGACGTGCCTGTGGCAAGATGATGTAGAGCAAAATTTGCACCGGATTCGCCCCATCAATCCGCGCCGCATCATCGAGTTCGAGGGGAATGGTCATCATGAACTGACGGAGCAAGAAGACGTCGTACGCATTCGCAAAAAACTGCGGCACAATCAGTGGTAACAACGTGTTGACCCAGCCAAGATTTTGGAAGAAGACGTACAGCGGAATTAAGCGCACCTGCGACGGAAGCATGATGGTTGACAACAACAACAAGAAGAGTACATCGAGCCATCGTGCACGAAACCGACTGAACCCGTAGGCCACCAACGAACTCGAAAAAAGCATGCCGGCCATGCCCAAAAACGTCACCAGTAGGGTGTTTATGAGATATTGAAAAAACGGCATTGATTCGAGTGCTTCGCTGTAGTTACTCCAGTGAATTTCGAGCTGGTACAACGCGGTTTGTTCGGCCAACGGCAACGTGTACACCTTGTCGGGACGGGCTGGGTCCACAAAATTCGCCATCCCACCAGGAGCTTTTTTGAGCATCGCCATCTGTTGCACACCAGACTCGGTTGTCACCTCATACAGCATGGAACGCTCGCCATTGACCTCGACCATCTGTGGCACGCGGGGGATGAGCGAGTTCCCGTCTGAGCGAATCTGACCAGGGTCTTTGAGTGATGTCGAAATCATAAACGCCAGCGGAATCATAATAATGGCCGCACCGGCAGCAAGGAGTAACGTGGTTATTCCTGCCATGGCCATCTCAATCGCACTCATACTTTCACGCAGTCGACGAAACATGGGGCGTATGGCTTGCATATGCTACCGTCCCTTCAATTGACCTTCGTAATATACCCACGCCTCTGACGACCGAAATATTAACGCTGTCAGGGCTAACACAATCAAAAAGAGAAACCACGCCATCGTTGAGGCATACCCCATATCGAAATAGCGAAATGCGTTCTGATAGAGATAGAGGTTGTAGAACATGGTTGCCCGTTGTGGCCCACCCGATCCACCGGTAGCCACATACACCTCCGTGAAGTACTGAAACGTGGTAATGAGTCCGAGCACAAGATTATAAAAAAGTACGGGCGTCATCATCGGGAACGTGACGTTCCAGAATGACTGCCACACGTTTGCACCATCGACTTTGACGGCATCATACAAGTCAGTGGGAATACCCTGCAAACCAGCCAAGTAGATAATCATGGAGCCACCCACTCCCCACAAGCCCATGATGACGAGTGCGGGAATGGCCCAATCTGGATCCTGTAACCAGCCCGGCGGCGATTGGATGCCAATATCGCGCAAAAAGGAGTTGAGAATACCCATACGTGGATTAAGAATGCGCACCCACAGCAACGTGACAGCTACGCCCGATATAATGGACGGCAAAAAGTAGATGGAACGCCAGATATGCAGACCGAAGATTTTTTGATTGAGGAGAATCGCCAGTGCAAAACTCATCACCAGATTGAGCGGCAAGGCGAGCATGGCAAAATAGAGCGTGACCTGCATGGACTTCCAGAATATGGGGTCTTTGAGTTGGCGCACATCGCCACTCATCAAAAACTCCGGTATGCCGGAAAAAATGCGGGCGTAATTGTCGAGCCCGACCCACTTAGGCGGCTCAATGATGTTGTACTCGGTGAACGAAAAATAGAGCGATGAGACCATTGGTCCCACTGTGAACACCACAAATCCAATCACCCAAGGAACGATGAACAAATATCCGGATCGCGCCTCTCGCCAGGCCAGCGTACGGCGCGATTTACTCTGATTGGCCATGTATAATCTCCTCGTTGCACACAAGACAATCACAGAAACAGCGATATGCCGTATGGATGCACCACACGGCATATCGTTTGTCTCGGCGAGTTGCTACTGATTGGCCCAGTACTCATCCAAGATGGTCTGGACATCCTCGTTGGTCGTGGTCAGGAGTGCTTCGACATCGACTTCGGGATCCGTGTAGATGGTCGTCAACGAATTGTTGAGTACGTCGCCGACTTTGCTCCCATCCGGTACGTATGACTCGTGATTGGGGTCATCGAGGTACGAGATGGCCTCAAAGATGACTGCATGATTGATGCCGGGGAAGCGGGTCTTGAGCGACTCGAGGAATTGCGCCTCGGTCGACTTGCGCGCCGGCAAACACCCGTAGATTTTACACACCTCGACGATTTGCTCGGGTGAGACCAACCACTTCATGACTTCCCACGCCTGGTCTTTGTTTTTGGCAGTCTTGGGAATGGCAAAGAGGTCGGCATGCACGCGGGCAATGCGCTCACCTTTTTGGTTGTGGAAAAGTGGTGCGATGTCCCACTTAAAGGGGACCTCCGTTAACCCTTCAGACATGTACCACGTGTGGCTGTACCACATGGCCACATGACCACCGCCAAACGGGTCGCCTGAATCAGCATCAATGGCGCCTTGACCGGCGGCATCAGGCATAAAGTGGTCTTTGTGCACGCCGTCGTGCACCCATTTTGCGCCGTACAACCACTCGGACGAGTTGACTTGGGCCGTCTTGTAATCGTCACTGGTTGGACGGCCAATGCTCGATGCACCAAACATGGTCATCATGCCACGGAAGTCCGTCCACGTATCGGCGTATCCCCACTGCACGATATTTGCCGGATCAAAATCAGCACTCGTGGCGTTATTACCATTGCCATCAAGTGTTAACTGAATCGCGTTGGTGCGCATCGTGTTGATATCCCAGTTTTTGTCGCCATAATCTGCGGGTGGGTATGCGATACCCGCCGCATCAAAAGCATCTTTGTTGTAGAAGATGAATGACGGAAACAGGCCTAAAGGCAACCCGGCATTCACCGTGGGATATTTGTTCAGCGTTACCGCTGGTCCATAAAAGTCATCCAAGCTGTAGCCGTCTTTGGCGACGTACGGGGTAATGTCCTCCCATTGGTCAATAAATTGCGCAATCGTTGAAATACCCATCGGGCCGACCAATTGTGGCGCATTACCACCAGAGACCATGGCCAAATAGCGCTCAGTGGCCTCGTCATACGGTACAATCATGAACTCAATTTGGATGTCCGTGTGTGAATCGTTGAACCGCTTCGCCAGTGCCTCTTGGGCAGTAACCTGCTGTGGATCGGTGCCCGTACCGAATCCCACAAAAATCGTCACCTTGACGGGTCCATCACTACCTTCGGTTGTGGACTGTTCACCACCAGCATTACCCCCTGCACCACACGCCGATAAAACGAGTAGCCAGACAAGGGAGACCATGAGGATTCGCCATCGAATCGTACGCATTTGGTACCTCCTCTTACTCCACGAACACACCGTGCCTCGTAGGAAACCGCATACCCAGGTCATAAATTGAATGTTAGGTTGTTTGGGAATTAGCTTGATAGTACACGATAGAGCGGCATTTGTCTATATTGACGACGTACGTAATTGAATTTTTATGGCGTCCCATGTATGCTATGAAGAGATACCCCATTGCAACATACATCTTCACATATGACGAGGTGGTCATGTTTTCGATACCACATCTACCGGTTGTACACCAACACCGCATCACTCAGATAGAGGAGTCACGCCGTGCCCTGGTCGTGACGTCGCCACCGGCCTGGCAGGCCGTATCGGCACAACTCGCCGGGTTACGCCATCCACACCTGCTCATGAGTAGCGAGGCGACGATTGCCGCGTGGCAGGAGTACGCAACACACTGCCCCATGGACGAGATAGAGGTTGTCTACGCCATCGGTGGTGGCTTATCCGTTGACACTGCCAAGTATGTGGCACATACCTACAACCTCCCGTTGATTTGCATTCCAACGGCACTGACCGTTGATGCCTTCTTGACACCTGCATCAGGCATTCGTCGCGATGGATGCGTCTACTACATCCCCACCAAAGCACCTGACACCCTCATTCTGGATCTACACGTGATTGCTGCGGCACCAGCTCATCTACGGGCAGCGGGCGTCACCGATGTGCTGTCGATTGCTACTGGTAGCTGGGACTGGCGCTTTGCAGAAACACAGGGACGCAATCCAGCCAACATGCAGTTCGTCGCTTGGGCGGATGACATGGCACAGGCCATCCTAAGACACACCATAGCGTGCGCTCCTGGGGCAGGTGCTGGCGATCATGGTGCACTCAAAACACTCTTTGACATGTTGGCGCTCGAAGTACAACTCTGTCATCAGATTGGTCATTCTCGCCCCGAAGAGGGCAGTGAGCACTATTTTGCCTATGCCGTTGAAAACAGTGTAGGCCACGGGTTGTTACACGGCGACCTCGTCGGACCGGGCATCATGATTATGGCCGAACGACAGGGACAAGACACTGCGCCACTACGACATGCGCTTGAGGCGTGTCACATCCCCCTGCACAAAATTCCACCACACATCATCAGTCAAACACTCGATTTGCTCCCCGCCTACTGCGCGCAACATCAGCTCCCATTCGGGATTGCCCACGTTCGCTAGCTAAGGAGAAAGCACCATGCGCATCGGATTCGCTGGCACCGGATATATCAGCAAAGTACATGCTCAGGCCGCCCAAAACCTCGGTCTGACACTGAACGCCGTCGTCAATCACCAGACATCGTCGATGGCCGCATTTGCCGCTCAATTTGCCATACCCCATCAGTTCACCGCACTCGATGACCTCATCGCCGCACGTTGTGTCGACGCCTTAGTCATCGCCACCCCCAATTATCTGCATGCGCCACAGGCCGTAGCGGCCCTGCGCGCCGGCATCCATGTCATGGTCGAAAAGCCGATGGCTATGAATGCCCACGAGGCGCAGCAGATGCAGCGCGTCGCAGATGAGACGGGCGCCACATTGATGGTGGCGCATTGCTGGCGCTTCGACGCCGATGTGTTATGGCTCAAGCAACGCATGGCATCATTGGGACAGATTGTGCGCACCACCGGATACGGCATCCACACGCATTGGGGGCCAAGTGGGTGGTTTACGCAGCAGCAATTTGCCGGTGGTGGCGCCTTGGCCGACATGGGCATTCACGCCATTGACACGGTACGCTTTTTGTTGGGCGACCCATTACCACGCTCTGTGTACGCCAAAATCGGCACGCACTACGGCACCTACGACGTCGACGACACGGCGATTGTGATGATCGAGTGGACCAACGGCACCACCTCCGTGATTGAGTCGGGTTGGTGGCATCCACACATGGATGGGCCTGAGGCGGCCACCAAGGTGTACGGCACCCACGGATTCGGCCAAATCTTCCCCACGCGCACCGTGTTGCCCAATCACGACCGTTCTGACGTCATCACGACCGAGGCTGGCTTCGTCTTCCCACGGCCTGCACATTGTCCTCAAGAGCTCTACGACGCACAGTTGGCCTACTTTGTGGAGTGCGTCCGTAGCGGCACGACGCCGGTGCCTGGGGCCAGTGAGGGGCTGACGAACATGCACATCGTTGATGCGGCGTTTGCTAGTGCGCGGAGCGGTCACGCCATTCTGTTGTAATCACACAAAGAAAGACAGTCATGATTGATACCATCTTGCCGATTCCTGATTTGTTTGCCGCCACACGTGTGCTGTGCATACAGCCACACTACGACGACAACGATATCGCCGCTGCCGGCACGATTGCGCGTTTGACGGCCCAGGGGTGCGAGGTTATTTACGTGACGGTGACCAACGACCTCATGGGCGTCGTTGATGGTTTTGCTACCGACGATGAGGCACGCATTGCGCTCAAACGTGATCAATTTGCGGCGGCGTCACACATCGGTATCACCCAACAACACTGGCTCGACTACCCCGATGCCGGCGCATACGACTACTTTGCGGTGCGGCGCGACATCCTCATGCACATTCGCCGCATCAAACCGGACTTCGTCATGACGTGTGACCCGTGGTTGACGTACGAGGGGCATCGCGACCACATCCAGACGGGACTCGCCGTCAGTGAGGCGGTGATGTTTGCCGGATTGACGCGCATTGCCTCGTCGGATCCGACCGTTGATGCAGCGTATCAATCGCATCACATAGCGGGGATTGCGTTTTATTTTACGCGGGAACCGAATGTGATTGTCGACATTACGTCTACTTGGCCGCAAAAAGTCGCCGCCTTGCGCAGTTATCACGCACAATTTGATGATGCTGGGCTCGACGAGTTAGTCACTGCATTCGACCACAAAAGCCGACAGGTCGCGCAGGGGCAGGCGTTTGCGCGTGGCGAGCCACTCAAGGTGTTGCACACGAGTGCGCTCCACTGCGGCATATGATAGTGCCACGCAATGGGATAGCACGCCTTACGCTCTGAGTTTGGCGCGCAAGCGAGCGATGTGGTGGGCACTCACCCCGATATGTTGCATGTAGCCATCAACACTACCGTAGCGTTGTTGGAGATAGAAAAGCGTGCGTTGCATGGTTTCGGCGCGGGCCTCAAATAACCCTTCGTAGAGCGATTTTCGAATAAAAAACGGACGCTCATGGGCATATTGGGCGATGAGCGGCACAATATTTGTGGTGGTCTGGAGATAGTCGTCAATAATCACATCAGCAGACACACCAACGAGATCGAGCAACATGGCCGTCACAATACCTGTCCGATCTTTGCCGATACGGCAATGAAAGTACGTCGTCGCAGGCGCATCTGCGAGGGTCTCAAATACACGGCGGAGCGGTGCATGAGCCGTGCGTATCAGATGTTGATAGTACAGGTGGAGTTGGGTAATTTGGCGCAAGTCAAACATGCGTACGCCAGTAGTTTGGAGTGGTACAGCCACGTATGTTATGCGGGCATCATGGTCAAACGGGCTCGGATGTTGGACAGTTTCGCGCGTTGAGCGCAAATCAATCACTGTCTGGACATGATATTGCGCAAGCAACTGTTCGCGCGCAGGTATCGTCAACCAATGTGGTGAATCACCACGCAAGAAGACACCACGACGAGTCAGACTGCCATCACGACACGGCAACCCGCCCAAATCGCGCACGTTATACACACCTGACAACAGTACATCACGAAACGCTGCCGACACACGCCCTCACAATACACAAATGCGGGAGATGATGGATTGCATCCTCTCCCGCATGACAAACGCCAGAAACTAGCTAATGACCTGATCGACGACCTCGATGTTGCTCTTGCCGCCGTAGAAGTCCCACCACGGCTTGGCACCCTTGGCCAACACCTCGTTGAGCGCCTTGACGTTCGCAACGCCGCGGTCGAGCAACCATGCATCAAGGGCATCCGTACCCTTGGTGGCATAGACGGGAATGCCGTCTTGCCAGGTGGCACGACCACACAACACGCCAGAGAACTGCGTGCCGGCCTCGGCGGCAATCTCGAGCGTCTCACGGAAGATCTCATCGGTCACGCCGGCGCTCAAGTAGATGAACGGCTTGCTGGCGGCCTCACCGGCCTCGCGGAAGAAGTTCATCGTCTCGCTGATTGAGTAGGCCTTTTGCCCGTTAAACGCACGGGTGCCCTCAACGTGGGCAATGTTGACCGGCACTTCGACCTTGAGGATATCGACGCCATAGCGGGGCTTCGAGAACTCCTGCATGTAGGCAGTCACGTACTTGGGCTTGACCTTGGCAAACGCAAAGCCCTTCTCGTCGCCGAGTTCGTCGTCGTAGGCCAATGGCTCAAGGAAGAAGGGGATATCGTTGGCGGCACACTCGGCGCCGACGCGCTCGATGAACGCATGCTTAATCGTGTTGATTTTGACATCGTCGAACGGATTATAGTAGAGCAAAATCTTGACGCCGTTGCCACCAAGCTCAACGATACGCTTGACGCTCCACTCGGGCAACAAGTCGGGTAAACGGCCTTTGACGCTGGCGTCGTAGCCGGTCTTTTCGTATGAGACGAGCACACCTGAGCCTGCTTTGCGGGCCTTGATGGCGTCCATACCATACTCGGGGTCCATCAAGATGGCACTTGAGTGCTGGGTCAAGATACGAGTGACACTCGTCTTGAAGTTGCTCAAATCTTGTGACGTCGCCTTGCCATCGGCACCGCGGGCCTTGGCGATGGCCTTTTGCAACGAACCACGCTGGTCAGCAGCGGCAGCGGCAATCACGCCGTGGTCATCTGAACAGGCTAACAGGTGATTGTACTTACCCTTTGTAATTTTGACTTTGGTCACAGCAACTTCTCCTCTATGCTATGGTAGCGAGACAACGATATAGCGAAAGACCCCAAAGACCACCGTCGTGGCAAGGATGCTCCCGGCAATCACCTGACCCAGCGTGTGGTTGCGCGTGTGCAACCGGGCCCAAAAGACTGCGACGACTAGCACCCACATGACGGCTCCGAGGCTGCGCGATTGCATCGTTGCAAGGGTCGCCACTGCAGCTATCGCCGAAGCGTGCATACTGATTTTCCACCACATGTTGACAACACCACTTGCTACAGCAATCACCGTATAACTGACTGCCAGAGCAAGTACGGGTGCGGGGGCATTGGCCAGGTACAATACTACCACAGAAGTCAACAACGAAATTCCACCGACGACATACATCTCGTTACGATCTGAACGACGTGACATATCGGGATCGCTATAGCGACCTTGGCGCATGCGAATGCGGTAGAGCGTCATCGCAGGTAATAACTGAATAATCAACGACAAGACGGACCAAGCCCACCCAACACGTGCATCGCCGACAGCAATTGCGGCAAGAACGTGACCGGCGACGAGTGAACTAAACGGGGAAAGATGTTTTGACAGGCCAAGGGCCAATCGATCGCGTCCATCTTGGGCCTCAAGCATGACTCCGGGAGTGGGATGATTACTATGTGGTGCCATGTAATGCCAGATCCTTACTGCGTGTGCTCGCGCATCGAAGCGAGGCGAGCGTATTGGCGGAGCACTTGCTGGGCTGCCGCCTCCCAAGTAAATGTCTTGGCCTGCACTGGCCCAGCCTGGCGCAACCTTGCACGCAGGTCTTCATCAAAGAGCAAACGAAGTAACCCTGTTGCCATTGCGGTCATATCATCAGGAGCAACTTGAATGGCAGCAGGACCAACTACCTCGGGCAAGCTCGACACATTCGATACTAGCGTCGGCGTACCGCACGCCAGCGCCTCGAGTGGTGGTAGACCAAATCCTTCATAAATGGAAGGATAGACAAACGCCCACGCTAAATTATACAACGCAGGTAGGTCGTTGTCATCTATGAAATCGACAAAGCGAATCTGATCGGCTACACCGAGCCGTGCAGGTGCGGCAATAATCTCTTCGTACATCCACCCACGCCGACCAAATACGACCAATGGCGGCACATCATCGCGCGTCTGCCGTGCCCGTGCGTACGCCTCAAACAAGCGTACATAGTTTTTGCGCGGTTCTAGCGTGCCGCCCGTCAACACAAACCGTGTCGGCAAATCGTACTTTAGGCGAATCGACGCAATCATGGTCTCGTCCATCGGATGAAAGCGCGATGACACCGCAGCGTAGACGACCTCAACGTCGGCGGCGTCGACGCCGAGCAGACGAACAACGTCGTTTTTGGTCGCCATAGAATCGGCAAATATGGCATCAGCACGAGCAATTGATGGAGGGACTGCCTCGCGCAGGTAGCGCGCCACTCCTGGCACCGCACACTCAGGATGCACGAGATATGACAAATCATGAATCGTCACCAGACCCGGCTTGGCGGTTGGTGGCAACACAAAATCGGGCGCATGCACGATGTCAATAGGACCAGTCAGCCATTCAAGGCGCAACGGCACCTTGAGTCGGTGCCACACCTGTGTCAAGCGCCGAGACGGCAACGGAATGGCCACACAGCGCGTCTCAGGGCGGAGCTGCATCAACGCGGTGATTTCGTGTTGATACGGCACCTGCGTCCCTGGCCAACCCGCTGCATACACCAACACAAACTCGTAGTCGGCCGATGCACGCTGCATGACGTGACGCACCAACTCTCGCGTATAACGACCGATTCCTGCGCCTTGCCATGCGCCCGCCGTATAATCGATGGCCACACGAGTCGTCATCGGCGCTTACTCACCAGATACAGAATCAATCCGAAAACGATAATACTCCAAAAGTTGATGAGGCGATCAAGTAACGTGACGGCCAATGCCACATGGCTATCCATCATCACCACGGTCACGAGCACGGCAGTCACTGCCCCCTCGACTAGACCGAGGCCGGCCGGTGTAAAGGGCACCACCGTCAACAGCGATGACGCCAACGACACAAAGACAACAAGTGCCAGTGGTAAATCAACGCCGAGGCGGTGCATCGACTCAATCACGAAGTAGAGTCGGCACCCCTCGAGCAACCAAACCAACATGGTCAAGCCAATTAAATTCGGCAAAATGCGCGGCTGGAACGACTTAAGCGCCGACACCGAGAAGCGTTGATAGCGCGCCTTGAGGCGTTCGGGAACAAAACGGACCAAGAAGGGTCCAAGCCAACGTAAACTGGCTAATCCGACAACAATCACGGCCACAAGGACGGCGCCGACGACGAACAACCACTGCATCTCGTCGGGCAGATGCGTGCCAAAGAGTGTCAAACCAGAGATGGTCAAGAAGGTAAATAACCCGAGCATGTCAAGCAAGCGCTCAGCAAAGATGGTGCCAATCGTTGACGAAAACGAGACTTTGCCGTTGTGTTTGAGGAGATACCCGCGATACACGTCGCCTAACTTGGCCGGCACAATTACATTCACAAACCACGACAAGTAAATATACTCCATCAACGCCGGGAGAGAGGCCCAACTCGCACGTGCAGCGACTGGGGCAATATCGGAATTCTCCAGCAGCATGCGCCAACGCATGGCACGGAGAGGGAAGGTCAAATAGAAAATGCCCAGGGCCAAAAAGAGAAACGCGATATCTGTTTGGCGCATCACGGCCAGCGTCTCAGCCACACTGACATCAAGACTGCGAAAAATAAAGAAAATCAACATGATGGCCAGTGCAAACGAAACCCACGTACGTGGTCGTCGCAAGGCATCCACTAATGAAAATCCACCCTCTTCTGTCCCAGCCGACTTATTAGCATCCATATTCGCCACGATACCATTCCCAAAAATGCGCCAACCCGACCTCGAGTGGCGTTTGCGGTTGAAATCCAAGCTGCTCCTGTGCTTTGGTGATATTAGCAAATGTTCGTGGTGGATCGGCAGCCGGGAGCGGTTGATTGTCGATGATGGCTGTGAGTCCAGTAATTTGCTCAAGCAAACGCACAAAAACGATAAGCTCAACAGGTGATGAGTTGCCTAGGTTGTACACATCAAACGGTGTGTGGTCATGGAGGGCGGCAATCACCCCGGCCACGATATCCGCAACGTATGTCCAATCGCGGTAGACGCCCTCACCACCATTAAACAGCGTCACCGGCAACCCATGACGCATCTTGTCAACAAACAAACTCGGCGTCATATCGGGGCGACCACGCGGACCATAAACCGTAAAAAAGCGTAGCACCCGCGTCGGCACGCCATATTGATAATGGTAAGTATACGCTAATAATTCGGCGGCCCGTTTGGTGGCCGCATACGGCGACAAGGGGCGATCAGCACTTTGTGATTCGTGCCACGGCGTGGGTAAGGCGCCATACACCGACGATGTTGAGGCGAGTGCTAATCCTCTGACGGCATATTGACGTGCCAAATCAAGGACGTGCATGGTGGCACGCACGTTGACTTCTTCGTAGAGCAACGGATGTTGCACCGAATAGCGCGGTCCTGCCATGGCGGCTAGGTGGGCGATGTGCGTTGGACGATACTCCTCAAAAAGACGCGCGAGTGCATCTCTATCACGAATATCACCTTCGACAAGATTGAAGCGTGGGTGATCGATGGCCGTCAACAAATGCCGTCGCTTGCGCGCCGGATCATAATAGTCGTTGAAGTTATCAAATGCAACCACCTGTTGACCTTGCGCCAACAAGGCATCCACGACATGACTGCCGATGAATCCCGCACCACCGGTGACCAAATAGGTCATAGCCGCTCCCCTTCGGATGACACCACATGCGGTGCCACACCTGCCAACGCAACCACTGCTGCCACATGTACCGGCAAATAGTGGACCTGTAGATACTCAAAACATTCGTGTGCGGCCACTGCCACCAGACTACCACAGGCACCAATGGCGAGCCACCGTACCAAACCCGTGTGCTGAACCACTGCCACCGTCCGGCGCCATTGCACCCACCACAATCCGAGATAGGCCAACAAGCCAATCACACCCTGCTCAGCGGCTATCTGCATGTAGGCGTTGTGTGCATGACCACGAGATATCCACCATGTATTATACGCAACGTCCACATAGGCGTTGGAGTAGTTCCCTACGCCAATCCCGGTGAGCGGCGCTTGTTGCCACATGAACCAGCCAGCCTTGAACTGTGCAGCCCGCTCAACGGCCGCATAGACGTCAGGGCGTTGCTGAGCCTCGTCGCGTGGAATATCGGGCGCCGTCACGATTTGACTCGCACTGCCCAAACGCGGCCCCAGTGGTGCGGGAATCAGCTGCCAGCCGCCGGCTAACACGATGACAACCACGGCAACCACGGTAATCGCGACGCGACGCCACCATCCACCAATCAACCAGGCCATGATCAATAACCCAGCAGTGGCCCCTAACCACCCGCCACGCGAGAACGACAATACCAGTGCGCACCAGGTCACACCGAGCATGAATACCATGAGCCAGCGGAAGCGCCACGCCGATTGCCACGCCCAAATCGTCACGGCAAGCATTAACGGCCATGCGCCGTTGAGATAGCCGGCAAACGAGTTTGGTTGACCAATCGTACCGAACGAACGCGTAAAGGGCGTTCCTGCAATGCCAAATGCGGCAGGACCAATCCCCAACACACTCTGATAGACAGCAAACAGCGCCGCACCACATGGTGCAAGTAGCAGCACCCACACAAGCAGACGCACCTCACGCCAGCTGCGTGGTACGGCATACACGAGAAATCCAACCAGGAGTGCCACACCCCAACGACGAATCTCGGCCACCGACTCACGCCAGTCGTAGAGTGTGAATGCGGCGGACAATGTCAACGCCGCCACGACCAACAGACGCATCAACGCGGTGTCATCCGTACGCCATTGATGCCATGGATGCAACCGCCAATGAACCAACAACCCGATGACAAGCCCGAGTGTGGCCAACTGCGAATGACTGACGCCACCAAGCATCAGATAATCCTGCATCGGCACTGCGGCAACTGCATAGGCAATTGCACACATCAAGACCGGCGTAACTGGCCAGGTCCCGGCCCGCATCACGCCAGCTCCCCACGCTTTTGTAACTCTTGGCGGAACCAAGGAATTGTCCGATTCAACCCCTCATACACATCAATCCGCGGCTCCCAACCTAAGACTGTGCGAGCACGCGTAATATCGGGTTGTCGCACCTGTGGGTCATCTTGGGTGCGCATGTCGCGCCGCACAATTCCCGCCGTGTTGCCGGTCAACTCATTGATGACCTCGGCAAACTGCAAAATCGTGCGCTCTTGGGGATTACCGATGTTGACCGGCTCAACCTGATCGCTCAACAACAACCGGTAGACGCCCTCAACCAAATCATTCACATACTGGAACGAGCGAGTTTGACTGCCATCGCCATAAACGGTCAACGGCTCACCACGCAACGCCTGTTGAATGAAGTTGGGCACCACGCGCCCATCACGCAAACGCATCCGCGGCCCATACGTGTTAAAGATGCGCACAATGCGCGTCGCAACGCCGTGTGAACGATGGTAAGCCATCGTCATCGCCTCAGCAAAGCGTTTGGCCTCGTCATAGACGCCTCGTGGGCCAATTGGGTTGACGTGACCGTAGTAGCTCTCTGATTGCGGGTGGATTTGCGGATCGCCGTAGACTTCTGAGGTTGAAGCCAACAAAAATCTCGCCTTCTTCTCTTTGGCAAGCCCAAGTGCTTTGTGCGTACCCAGTGCACCGACTTTGAGCGTCTGAATCGGGAGCTCAAGGTAGTCAACCGGTGAGGCAGGTGAGGCAAAGTGGAGTACAGCGTCGAGTGGACCATCAACGTAGATATAATCAGTCACGTCGTGCTTCATGAAGCGAAAGCGCTCGTGACCAAACAAATGGGCGATGTTGTCAGCATTACCGGTAATCAGATTATCCATGGCGATGACGGTATGACCCTCCGCCAAAAATCGATCGCTCAAATGCGACCCGAGAAACCCTGCTCCACCCGTGATTAACACGCGCATAATAAATCCTTATGTCAATACTTTTAATAGGCACCACGCCCCGAAAGAACCGTCGGAATGGTTTGGGCCATGATGCGTAAATCCATCAAAAACGACCAGTGTTCGACGTAATAAATATCAAGCCGCACCATCTCTTCGAACGTGGTATCACTGCGACCAGAGACCTGCCACAACCCGGTTAATCCAGGTTTGGCGGCGAGGCGCCGTAAATGCCATGGCTGATATTTGGCAACTTCATCGGGGGTTGCTGGACGTGGCCCCACCCAACTCATTTGACCGATAACAATGTTCCAAAGCTGAGGAATCTCGTCGAGGCTGGTACGCCGCAACAGTCGTCCAACACGCGTCAAACGCGGATCGTTGCGTATCTTAAATATCGGACCATCAGCTTCGTTCTGTTCTGCCAATTCGGCTTTCATTTGTTCGGCATCAACCACCATGGTGCGGAACTTATAGACTTTGAAATGCTTGCCGTTCGTTCCGACACGCGTCTGCGCAAACAACACCGGCCCCGGCGAGTCGAGCTTTATTGCAACCATCACGACCGCCCAAATGACAAGCACGAATGGTGCCACGATGAGCGTGATGATGATGTCCATCATTCGCTTGATTACCATGTTGAATCCACGAATAGAGACCTCGCGCAGACCAATCAGCGGGAGCCCGTCAAATTCTGCGATGTCAACACGATCAAAACTCAACTCAAGAAGATCGGGAACCATGCGAAAGTCAACATCATGTGCACGACACACGTCAACGATGCTCGGCAGTCGATGATGCTCACCAATTGGTAGCGCGATGATTACATGATCAATCATGTGTTCGCGTAACACACTCTTGAGATCGTCAATGGAGCCCAAATAATGGAAATGCAACGGCTGTACACCTGGTTGATCGCCGTTTTGGTGATCATGGTCGGCCAAATAGCCCACTAATGCATAGCCGAGATGTGGACGTGCCACAATCCCAGTCATCACGGCACGACTGACGTCGCCACCGCCAATGACCAGATAACGCTCTCGATCAATCCCGCGCGACCACCGCACACGACGAACCAGGACAATCACTAGACGGACTAATCCAAGTAACAGCACCACCAACACGAAAGCGAAGGCGATGACCAACCGTGAGTAGTAGAGAGGGCGATACAAAAAGACGATAACAACCAGCAATGCGGCTGCCGTGGTAGTGCTATTGAAGATGATACGCAGATGCGCAGTTAAACCGGCATTCACGGGAAGTCGGTACATCCCGCGGATGCCGAATTGCACTTGAATCAACAAGAGCAATAGGATACCGATCGGGATAAATGCACTCCACGTCACGTAGAATTCACTCGGCACTTCACGCACAAGTTCGCCAACGAAGCCCGGCCAGACGACCAAGTAGCGCAACGCGTAGGCCAGCGCCACACTAATCAAGATGACCAGACTGTCCAACGCAAAGAGCCCATACCATGACGCGTCTGTATACCAACGACGTTGTGATGTACGTAAAGGAGGGGTTGCGGTCACCTCAACGCTCCTGAACATTCAAACGGTGATGATGTGCCCCCATTATGGCACATAATCCTCTGTCCACGTAAGTGATGCCTTCTCAATGTACACAGTCTGCCCTATTTCGATGCCTTGTTTTAATAATTCAGCCGAAATTCCTGTCGCCTCAAGCACACGTTGCAGACGCGCGAGCGACTCAGACTGGGCAAAATTCGTCATCGATACCAACCGCTCAATGCGTCGACCGCGTACGCGGAATCCGTTGCCCTCTGGCGTCACCGTAAAGCGGTATTCATCGGCATCCGGCAACGGCCACTCAAGCACCTCAGTACGGGGTGTTCGGTCAATCATCGAGGGTTGTGTGGCAAGCAACGCAACCACCTGACGAATCAGTGGCTCAAGGCCCGTCCGCGCCGCCGCCGATATCACAAAGACCGGGCGTCCCTCCGCTTTGAACTTGGGCAAATACTCATCAAGATACACCTGTGCATCCGGAATGTCGATTTTGTTGAGTGCAATAATCTGCGGTCGCTCTGCCAACTCTGGTCGATAGTGAATCAGCTCTTCGTTGATGCGCTGATAATCCTGCCACGGATCACGCTCATCAATAGCCGCCAAGTCCACCACGTGAATCAACACGCGCGTCCGTTCAATGTGGCGCAAAAAGTTGTGCCCCAAACCAACACCACGGTGCGCACCTTCGACGAGACCAGGGATATCAGCAACCACGAACGTATCATCACCATAGGCCACCACACCTAAATTGGGCTGTAAAGTGGTAAATGGATAATTGGCGATTTTGGGGCGAGCCGCACTAATCGCCGCAATTAACGACGACTTACCCGCATTGGGAAAACCGACAAGACCCACGTCGGCAAGCAACTTCAACTCAAGCTGAAGCGCAACTTTTTGACCGGGTTCACCGAGTTCGGCAATCCGCGGTGCTTGATTGGTTGATGTGGTGAAATGCAAGTTACCGAGACCACCCTTGCCACCACGCGCCGCTAATAGCTTTTGGCCGGCAGCAACGAGGTCAATCGTATACGACTTGCCCTCAATCGTCGCCTTAGCCTGTGTCCCTAGTGGCACTTTGATAATCACATCATGACCATCACGCCCGTGCCGCCGTGCCGTACCACCATTGCTCCCCGACTCGGCTTGAAAACGATCCTTCTGACGGAACTGCAACAGCGTATTGATGCTTGGATCGGCCTGCAAATAAATATGCCCACCACGCCCGCCATCACCACCATCAGGACCACCGCGAGGGATGAACTTCTCGCGACGCATGGTTGCCATACCATCGCCACCGGTCCCTGCCTGCAAAAAAATCGTCGCCTGATCAAAATAATCTTCGGTCATACCACCCATAATCTTGATAAAAATGCCAGCGCATGCGGCGCTGGCATTAAGGCACCGAGCCGGGCATCCACTCATGTCGCCCGACACTCCACCAACTATGCGGACTTGTTCTCGTCTTTGTCTTTGTCCTCATCCTTGACCGCCTTGCGGAAGGCACTGATGCTCCCGCCCAACGCTGAGGCGATACCGGTGATGCGGCTTGCGCCGAACAGCAGGATGATGATGACCAAAATAATAATTAGCTCGGGTACACCAAGGCTCATGACGTTGTTCTCCTTCGCCGCTACACAAACTCGCGTACAACGGTATTATACCCGACCATCCCTGACTGTCAACGACGCGCCATACGCTGATAGACCGCTTGGGTGCGCCGGGCCGTCTCAAACCACGAAAAACGTGCCGCCTGGGCCAGCCCGCGCTGGCGCAAATCTGCCCGCAAATCCGCATCGTCGAGCACGCGGCGCATTGCCTCGGCCAACGCATCAACATCATGCGGATCAACCTGTACCGCCGCGTCGCCCACAATCTCGGGCAAACAACTGGCGTTACTCGCGATCACCGGCGTGCCACAGGCCATCGCCTCGAGCGGCGGCATGCCAAAGCCCTCATACAACGACGGAAATACGAACGCACTCGCCGCCCCATACCACAAATGCTGCTCTTCTTGGGGGATATACCCGACAAATTTGAGCTTGTCACCGAGCTGCAAGCGCTCCGCCTGTGCCAAAATCGGCTCATACAGCCAACCTTTGCCCCCACCAATCAGCAACGGCACATCGTGTGTCTTGGCAACTTGAGCATAGGCATCCAACAAGCGTGGGATGTTTTTGCGCGGCTCGAGCGTGCCTAAATAGAACAAGAATCGCGCTGGTAAGCCACGCCGTTGTCGAAACGCCGCTAGCTCGCTTTCGCTGACCGGCACAAAACGCGCATCACACGCGTTGTAGGTCACCGTCACTCGACTCGCATCAACGCCCAAATGCGTCACAATCTCGCGCTTGGCATGCTCAGACACCGTAAAAATATGAGCTGCGCGCTTGGCAGACACCCGTATCGCCCACGTGGTGTACATGCGATTGATGCGCCGAAACGTCTGCGGGAACAGCAGCGGACTCAAATCATGAATCGTCACCACCGACGGCACTTGCGCCAACAACGGCATCACATTTAACACGCCATGGTACAAATCCGCCCTGTCTTTGGCTAGCAACACCGGCGCAATCAATTGCTCCCACGGGATACGAATACGCGGATTAATCGTGTTGAGCCGGCTCGGCCGTACAGTGAAGTTGACCGGCAAACCCAAAGCCGGCCCATCAACACCTTTGGTGGTATAAATCGTATACCGATTGATCGTATCAATCTCGCCGAGGTGCGCAAGCAACGACTCGACGTAGTGCGACACACCAGCTCGACGGAAGTTGGCCGTGTGGGCTAGCAAATGCGCATTGATGGCAACATGCATAGGACTCTCACTCGCCATCTGTTAGCGTTGGCTCGCAAACGGCATTGAATCAAAGTGGGGGATGAGACTTATCTCGTTACTTGGCCAATAGACGACCCAGGCCTGCCCAATCATGCGATCAACTGGCAACAAACCCCATTCACGCGAGTCACTACTATTCTCACGGTTGTCACCCATGACAAAGAACGTATCCTGAGCCACAATCACCGATTGATTGGCACACACGTCGTAACTCTGGCAGTAGGTCGGTGCTCCCTGCAAATACGGCTCGGCCAGTTGTTGGCCATTCACAAACACGACGCCGTCCCGGATTGAGACCTCGTCACCGGGCAAACCGATAATCCGCTTGATGTAATCCTTGGTGATATCGTTCGGGTATTCAAATACCACGATATCACCGTATTTGGGCATGCCAAATGGATAGACTATCTGGGGCGGCAGCGTGGGATCGGCCAAGCGCATCGGTGCGTTCAGATCAAAATGTGTATAGGCAAGTTTGTTGACCAAGATGAATTGGTTTTGGTGCAGCGTGGGCTCCATGCTGATGCCCTCGATGACGAAGTTTTGCAAGACACCACGCACCAAAAAGAAGAGCAAGACCACAAACACGACCAGCTCAATCAGCTCACGCACATAACGTGTTGGTTGCGCAGGTGCGGCAGGTATAGGCGCCACTTGCATGACACTGAGTTCAAGAAATTGGCGATCGGCGTCGCGTTGATCACTTGGTTGCATGTGCAATCCCCAGCACTCGGTACGAATGCGTGTACTTCAATTTATCGCATGTATGATAGCACACCACGGCGTCAAACACGCGATTATCCGATACATCATGATCATCATACGTGATACCAATCCGTGGGTATCCATTTCCCACGCATCATCATACG
>CAYZZI010000029.1:0-4906 GCA_964482795.1 uncultured Klebsiella sp. | reverse complement strand
CAATCCGTGGGTATCCATTTCCCACGCATCATCATACGTGATACCAATCCGTGGGCATCCATTTCCGGCGCATCATTATACGTGATACCAATCCGTGGGTATCCATTTCCCACGCATCATCATACGTGATACCAATCCGTGGGCATCCATTTCCCACGCATCATCATACGTGATACCAATCCGTGGGTATCCATTTCCGGTGCATCGCGATGCGCCGCTTTCAATTTATGGGAATACATGGCTGTCTCGGGCTTTTCTTTTTTCATTCCCCAAAAAAATGGTATACTCCCTGTATAAACATTCATATCGTCGAATGACGAGTACCGGAGAGTGCGGTGCACCATCACCGACACCGAAGGAGCAAATCGTGCGTTGCCCACGCCCGATGAATCTCTCAGGTCAGCCAAACGGTATTCCGACGACCCTCTGGAGAGCCTCACGGCACCGACGGAGCAACCTGCTACCCGCAGGGCAACTCTCAGGTCAACGGACAGAGTTACGTGGCACTTGACGCATTCGTGCGTCATGGAGCGACGTCATCTGGTGCCGGTGTGTGCAGTCTCTTGCGCCACTCCCCATACGATGTTGCTCCACTGCGTCGCAGGTGGAGTTTTTTGTTTTGTTGTGGAAAGTGAGCAAGTCTATGAGTACCCCACTCTTGCGCACCACGCTGTACGACGACCACATACGCCTGAATGCGCGCATGGTCGAGTTTGGTGGCTGGGAGATGCCCGTGCAGTACACCGGCATCATCGACGAACACCGCGCAGTGCGCGAGCGCGCCGGCATCTTCGATGTCAGTCACATGGGCGAGTTTTGGGTGACTGGCCCCGATGCCCTGGCCTTTTTGCAGTATGTCACTACCGCCGATGTCAGCCAACTCGGTATCGGCCAGGCCGGTTATGCCCTCTTCTGTCGCCCCGACGGCGGCGTCGTCGACGACCTGTTCATTTATCACCTCGACGTCAATCGCTACCTGCTGGTCGTCAATGCCTCGAACATCGCCAAAGACTGGGCGTGGATCAACCAGTTCGTCGGCAGCTACACCGTCACCCTCGAGAACGCCTCAGACCGCACTGCGTTGATTGCCCTGCAAGGGCCACAGGCTGAGGCCGTGTTGCAACGCCACATCGGCCAACTGGCCGTCGATTTGCCGTTCCACGGCGTCAGCAATGCCACGTTCGATGGCAAGTCAATCATCGTGGCCCGCACCGGTTACACCGGCGAGGACGGCTTTGAGGTGTTTAGTAGCAACGACGACGCCTCGGCCATCTGGCAGGCCTTGATTAGCAGTGGCGCCACGGCATGTGGGCTCGGCGCACGCGACAGCTTGCGCTTCGAGCCGTGTTTGGCGCTCTATGGCCACGAACTCAGCGACACCATTAACCCGTACGAGGCGCGTCTCGGCTGGGCAGTCAAGCTCAGCAAAGGCGAATTCGTCGGTAGTCAGGCCTTGACCGACCTCAAGAGCAACTTCAGCCGGCGCCTGGTGGCCTTCGAGGTGACTGGCAAGGGCATTGCCCGTGGCGACTACCCGGTGCAGGCTGTCACCGGCGAGCGCATCGGCCATGTCACCACCGGCATGCCGTCACCGACGCTGGGCAAACCACTCGGCTTGGCCTTAGTGGAGCGCGCCTACGCCGTCGAAGGCGGCGAGTTCGACGTGATTATCCGCGACAAGCCTGTGCGCGCCGTGGTGGTCAAATACCCGTTCTATCAATCTCGCTACAAGCGCCCATAACGACGTGGGAGCGTGTGTTTTTGTGCATATGGTCATCGTGTAATTGTTCGTGATGAAAGGAATCGTACCCATGTCATTCAAGACACCCAGTGAGCTCAAGTACATCAAGTCACACGAGTGGATCAAGATCGAAGGCGATACCGCCATCATCGGCATCTCGGACTACGCTCAAGACTCACTCGGCGACGTGGTCTATGTCGAGTTGCCCGATGTGGGCGCCAGCTTTGCGGCTGGGGCCGCCTTCGGCGCCGTCGAGTCTGTCAAGGCCTCGTCAGACCTGTATGTGCCGGCCGGCGGCGAGGTGATTGAGGTCAACACGGCTGCCACCGAGCAGACCGATTTGGTCAACACCGACCCCTACGGCAACGGTTGGTTGATCAAGATTAAGTTGAGTGGCGACCAGGGTGAGTTGCTCGACGCTGCCGCCTACGCCGCATTCGTGGATTCGATTAAGCACTAAGAAAGCGCGACGATGTCACATTTTATTTCGATAACTGATAGCGAGCGCGCCGAGATGCTTCAGGCGATTGGCGTCAACACCGTCGCCGATTTGTTTGAGGCAATCCCGGGCGACGTGCGCTTCCCCACGCTCAATCTGCCCAAGTCGCTCTCCGAGCTCGAGGTGCGGCGCGAGCTGAGCCGCATGGCCAGCCAAAACGCCGGTTCCCACAGCCACAGCATCTTTTTGGGCGCAGGTGCGTATAACCACTTCGTGCCCAGCGCGGTCGACCAGATCTTGCGCCGTTCGGAGTTTTATACGGCCTATACGCCATACCAGCCCGAGGTCAGCCAAGGCACGTTGCAGGCCATCTTCGAGTATCAGAGCTTGATGTGTAGCCTGACCGGCATGGATGTGGCCAACGCCTCGCACTACGACGGCGCCACCGCCATGGCCGAGGCCGCCGTGATGGCAATTAACGTGCTCAAAAACCGCCGCAAGGTGGTCATCGCCCCGAGCATTCACCCGCACTACCGCCGCGTCATCCGCACATTGTTGATTGGTAGCGGCATCGAGGTGGTCGGCGACGAGAATCTCGAGGCTTCGATTGGCGACGTGCTCAAGCTGGTTGACAGCAACACGGCCGCCGTGATGATCCAGAGCCCGGATTTCTTCGGTACGATTCACGACCTCAAGCCGGTGGCCGAGGCCGTGCATGCGGCTGGGGCACTGTTGGTACACCACTTCGACCCGATTGCCTTGGCCCTCTTCCAGACCCCCAACGACGTCGGCGCCGACATCGGCACGGCCGAGGGGCAACCACTGGGCATCGGGCTCAACTTCGGTGGGCCGTACTTGGGCATCTTCACCACGCGCAAGCAGTTTGTCCACAAAATCGCCGGCCGCATCGTCGGCCTAACCCGCGACGTCAACGGCGCCATGGCCTATGTGATGACGCTGCGCGCCCGCGAGCAGGATATCCGCCGCGAACGCGCCACCAGCAACATTTGTACCAACCAGGGCTTGATGGCACTCGCCGCAGCCGTGTACATGTCGTTGATGGGACGCCAAGGGTTACGTCAAGTTGCCACGTTGACCTACCAGAACACGCACTACGCCGCCACACAAATCGGGGCGCTGAGTGGGTATCAGGTGCTCGATCGCGGGCCGTTCTTCCGCGAGTTTGTGGTCAAGTGCCCCAAGCCGGTCGATCAAATCAATCAACGCTTGGCAGAGGTGGGCATCATCGGCGGCTACGATCTCGGGCAGGATTACCCGCACCTCGCCAACCACATGTTGGTGGCGGCCACCGAGATGAACGACCGCGCCGACATCGACAACTTCGCCGCCCAACTCAAGGCCTTGGCCTAACAGATACAGGATAGACGCCGGTATGACGCAGATCGACGCAGTGCGACAACTCATGACAACGCTCCTGCCGGAGCATCAGATTGGCCGCATTGACCAGCAACAGCTGATTGTGACGCTGGGCAACCAGACGCAATTGAGCATCTGGTTCTACCGTCAGGCCGCCCATGCCCAGACTGTGGTGCAGGCGTTGCAGATGCTTCACGGCGAAAGCGGCATCCCACAGCTGTGGGCGGCCGACCCGCACGGGCGCATCACCGGCCAGCCGGCCGTGATTGTCGATGCCCCACAGGGGCAGCCGCTAGCCAATCTGGCTGGCCGGCTCAATCACGATCAGGCGTATGCCGTCGGCCGTCAACTCGGCAGCATGGTGAGTAGATTGCATCTGATGGCATGCGAACACCACGGCAACTTGGCAGGAGCCGCGCGCTTCGACGCTGCTCAGGCCCACCTGCTGGCGCGCTTTCAAGAGAGTGGCATGCGCCTGCAAGAAGCCGGCATCGCCAGTGCCAGCGACATCAACGAGATGTACACGCTGTTGGTGGCGCTGAGTGGGCAGGTGAGTGGGCCAGCCGTGCTGATTTGTGGCGACATTGATCCGCAGAGTGTGCTGGTTGAGCGCGTCGGCAAAAGTCTGCAGGTGCGGCAGTTGACGTCGTGGAGCAGTGCCTTTGGCGGGCGCCCGGCGGCCGAACATGTGCGACTGCTTGATCGATTCGGCGGCGCTGAGTGGTTTTCGTTGCGGGTTGGCTACGGCGAGGCCTATGACGAAAGCGCCCAACGCCCGATGGACCAACTGCGCGAAAGTGCCTTGCAAGCCGAGCATATCGTGTGGGCCATGACCAAAGCCGGCGCCTATGCCCGGCGCAACGACCGTGACCGCGCCCATCTGCACTGGGCCCAAGTGACCCGTTGGTTGACGAATCTCGAGAACGATAACCCGTTATTGACACCAGAAGATGAAGGGTAACGATGAATACATTTGAACCACCCATATTTGAATTGGCCGCACCCGGGCGCATTGGCGTCAGCTTGCCGGCCTGTGACGTACCCGAGACGGCGTTGCCGAGCAACCTGCTCCGTAGCGACGACCTCAACGAGTTGCCCGAATTGAGCGAGACCGAGGTCATCCGCCACTTCACGCGCATCTCACAGCGCAACATGTGTATCGACACGACCATGTACCCACTCGGCTCGTGCACGATGAAGTACAACCCCAAAATCAACGAAGAAGCCGCCCGCATGGCCGGGTTGGCCACGGTGCACCCGCTCCAGCCGGCCGCTTTGTCACAAGGCGCGTTGCGCTTGATGCATGAGTTGCAGTACATGCTGGGCGAAATCTCGGGCTTCGAGGCGGT